>CAYTGL010000045.1:0-19867 GCA_964437335.1 uncultured Chromatiales bacterium | reverse complement strand
AATCGGGGCCGTGCAGGGTGTGAACGGCAATGTGCGCAGCTTCGTGGCACAGTAGCTCGGGAAGCCGCGCGCGCATACGCAGCGCGCGGGCGCTCAGCTCGATGCGGGCGGTGCGAGGCCAGCAGCGGGCGAGGGTTCTTGTGAATCGATCCGAGACGGTCAACTCGACGTCGACTCCGCCGACAGACCAACGATCGAGGTAGCGTCGTGCCACAGCGCGATGTCTACCGGTTCCGTGAGCTCTCAGGGCTGATCCTCACTGCCGGCTAGAGCGCGTCTGGTAGCAGCCCACCGGTCCTTCTCCGCGCGACCCGCACGAACATCTGCGGCAGTCATCGGGTTGATAGGAGAGAATCTTACGCGATGGCCGCGTCATACGCGGTCACAGCACCAAACGCGCGCTCCCGTCTCACGCGTGCGGACACCTGTGGCTCGGACGTAGAATGGCCTCATGTCGCCCGGGAGGCACACCGCCATCATCGACCCTCGCGAACAGCCCGCGTACCCCTTGAGCGAAGCCGCCAGGTACTTGAAGCTGCCGGCCGCGACGCTGCGCTCGTGGACGCTGGGACGCCCCTATCCCACCGCGCAGGGAGAGGGTGTCTTCCGGCCGATCATCCGGCCGGCCCAAGCGCAGCCTCCCATGCTGTCGTTCTGGAACCTCGTGGAAGCGCATGTCCTCCGGGCGTTGCGGACCGAGCATGGCGTATCGGTCGACAACGTGCGGAAGGCCGTGGCCTACGCCGAGCAGGAGCTCCGCATCGAGCGTCTGCTGCTGCGGCCGGAGCTGCGCTCAGAGGCTGGGCGGCTCTTCCTGCACCGCTACGGCGAGCTGATCAACCTGTCCGCCTCCGGCCAGCTGGCGATGCATCAGGTGCTGACCGCCCATCTCAAGCGGGTCACCTGGGATGATGCCAGGCTGCCCATTCGCCTGCACCCATTCGTGGTTGGGGAAGCGCCAAGCGGCGCCATGCCGATCGCCATCGATCCGCGCATCGCGTTCGGACGTCCGGTCGTCATCCAGCAGGGCATCTCGACGGCGGCGATCGCCGGCAGAATCGATGCCGGCGAGTCGGCGGAAGACGTGGCAGCCGACTACGGGCTGACGAAAGAGGACGTCGAACAGGCCGTGGTGTACGAGCGGGCGGCTTGAACGTTGTCTTCTTCACCGATCGCGACTTGGGGAAGGCGTTTCCGCGCATCCTGCGGGATGCGGGGCTCGTCGTAGAGCGGCACGCCGACCATTTCTCTCCGGACGCTCCTGACGAAGAGTGGCTTGCCGAGACCGCTCGGCGGGGCTGGGTGGCGATCACTCACGATGCGCGGATCCGCTACAAGCCCAACGAGCTTGCCGCCGTCATTCGGCACAACGCCGCCTTGCTGGTCGTCATCGGAGCAGCGCCCTATCCGGAGCTCGCCAAGTCGTTCGTCGCCACAGCGCCGAAGGTGACGGCGTTCCTCGAGACGCAGAAACGGCCCCTCATCGCGAAGGTGTATCGCGCGTCGCCGTCGCAGACGTCAACGTCGTCGACAGTCCCTGCCGGCCACGTTCAGCTATGGTATCCGGCCGCCGTCACTCGATGAGCCGTCCGATTCCTTTATCACGGGCAAGCGACTCGGCCTCGGGCCTGCCGGATTAAGACAGTTGACGAGCGCCTGCATATTCACGGACTGCGCGGTGAGATAGGATGGCCAGTGCGGCTTGGCTTCGATCAGCCCCTCGACTGGCGTCTTCCAGTCCCCGTGGTGGTCACGCTCCTCGACAGAGTGCGCCGCCTGAACGAGCACCAGCGCACCGAATGCCACCTTGTGCCGGGTCATCGGTCAGCTCGCTCCATCGATCAGTCCCCTTCACCGCCCACGCGCTGAGGTCGTTTCTCATCGTCCAACGCGTCGTGGGCTGGAAGATCGTTCAGCTCAGCCGTTCATCGATTCTTCAGAATCCAATCGTTGACGAACTGGCACTGATGTATAACGACCTGTCCCGGTTGATGAGGTCGATGCGCATTATGCTGGCGGCAAAGCTCATCCGCATCATCCTCGTCACCCTGGCATTCACCGTAGAGCTGGTTGCGATATCTCCCGGTTGCATCGGCAGCGGTGATCGGTCCGCCGATCGTGCGCCGGACAACACGACGGCAACACGCCCGGCCAGCGAGAGCCGGCGCGCATCTCGACCAGGGGAGGGGCCCATGGCGGCGCAGGATTTCTGCGAAGCGCTCCAGAAGAACGATCGCGCGGCCCTCAAGGCCACGCTCGATCCGGAGCTCGCCAGGCTCGACCCGAGCGGCGACGCGGAGCGCAACTTCCAGACGCTCAAGGCGTGGATGGAAAAGCACGACTGCGTCGAGTCGGTCGACGTCGGGCGCGGCGTGCTGCGCAGCGACCCGCCCATCAAGGAGATCACGCTTACCGTCCGTACGACACCGCCAGGGTCCACCGAGACGCGCGACATCGGCATCCGGATGAGCCCGACAGGATACGAGCTCGACCTGAAGATGTAGGGGCACGGCCATGACCGAAGACGAATTCGCGAAGGAACAGGACACGCTTCTCGCGAACCTCGACCTCGCCCGGCGCGAACTGCTGCAGAAGCCCAACACGCTGGCCGTGGGCATCGGGCTCAAGGAAACCGGCGGGCGGTTCACCGGCGAGATCGCCTACCGGGTGTTCGTCACCGAGAAGAAGAGCGCGGCCGCGCTCGCCCCGGCCGACATGATTCCGCCCGAGATTCAAGGCATCCCGACTGACGTCATCCGGCCCTACCGCGTGAAGGCCCGCCCGGGAGTCTGCGGCACCGAGCGGCGCACCCTGACAAGGCACCGCCCGCTTCGCGCCGGCATCGCGATCTCGACCGACGCGACCACCTACGGCACGCTCGGCTGGTTCGGAACGTTGGACGTGGACGATTCGCGGATCCTCCTCACCAACAAGCACGTCCTCTACGACAACACCAATGTCACGGTCACCACCAGCAGGCCCACGGCACAGCCGCAGCTGGGAAGCCCCAGCAAGTGCTGCTGCTGCGAATGCGGCAGCGACAACGTGATCGGCGACTCGCTGATCGGCATTCGAGACCTCAGGCCGCCAACCGACACCTCGGTGGATTGCGCCATTGCCAGGATCAGGCCGGAGGACGAAGGCGTCACGCTGTCGATCGCCAACGACGCCACGAGCGAGGTGCTGTCGGTGAGCGGCACCGCCGCAGCCACCGTCGGCCAGACCGTCAGGAAGATCGGCGCCCGCTCCGGCTTCACCACGGGAACGGTCGTGCATATCGGCGACACGGCGGCCGAAGGCACCGATCCGGACGGCGGGACGATCGAGATCATGACCGGCCAGGTGCTGGTGATCCCGGTCGACACGGAAACCTATGAGGTGGACGACGCCGGCACCTGCAAGCTCGCGTTCTCGAACAACGGCGACTCGGGCTCGGTGATTCTCAACGCGTCCGACGAGATCGTCGCGCTGCTCTGGGGCGGCGACGAAACCACCAACTCGGTGGACATCACCTTCGCCAACAACATCGACAACGTGCTCACCGCCCTCGGCGACAACGGATTCCAGCTGCATCTCTCCGTCAGCGACGGACGCGTGGGCCTCCACAACAACACGCCCTTCGTCAACCGCAAGGTCCAGCGGCCGCCGGCCGCGCCGCATTACTTCGAGCTGCTGAGAGATGCCAACCGCGACAGCGTGCTGACCGCGCTCTACGAACGCCATCACCGCGAAGTGCTCGAGCTGGTCAACCACCGCCGGCCGGTGACCGTGACCTGGCACCGGCACCAGGGACCGGCCTACGTGGCTGCGCTCGCTCGGGCCGGCCGCGTCGGGCACTACCGGGTTCCGTTCGAGATCAACGACGTCACGCGAGAGGCCCTGCTGCACGCCATGGAGGACGTGCTGACGAAGCACGGGAGCCGCGCCCTCGTCGCCGACATGAACCACTACCGAGACGACGTGTATGCGCTCGCCGCCGAAGGCGAATCCCTCGAGCACCTGGCCCGGCTGCTGCTGCAGCGCGGGCTGCTCGACGCGCTCCCGGTCGACACCATCGAGGCTGCTTCCTGAGTCGCCGCCGTGGCCACCAACGAAGACGACATCGGCAGTCTCGAAGCGCTTGCCCTCGGGCTGGGGCGACTGCTGGGCCCGCTCGAACAGGATCTGAAGGACGGCAACGCGCACGTCCTGCTCGCGTCGCTCGGACTGCAGCTGCCGCCCGGCGCCAGCACATCGGCATTCACCAGTGCCGTCAGCAGCCTGGTGGCCGCCACGAAGCAGATGCCGGGCCTCGTGTCGCAGCTTCTCACGAGCCTCGATGCCGACAACTATCCGTCGGTATTCAACACCGGCGTCAACCTCACCAAGACGGCCGTCAGCACCGTTGAAGGCATCGCGAACCTGGCCACGGCGATCCGGGGCATGTCGGGCGCCACGGGCATCCCCGCCGCGACGCTGAACCAGTTTGCCGACAACCTGCCCCGCCGCCTGATCGACTACCTGGTCGCACGCAACCTCGAAGGCGCACCGGCGATGGCCGAAGTGCTCGAGTTCGTCGGCGCGCTCGAGGTCACCCTTCGCAACGCGGGCACCACCAATCCGGCGCTGCCCGAGTTCAACGAGTACCGCCTCCACGTCGACAAGGCGAGCGCGTTTGTCACAAGGCCGCTCGATCAGCTTCGGACGATGTACGGGTGGGGCGACGGCGGGTTCGACGGCTCAGCGCTCCTGCGCAAGGCGCAGTTGATGCTCACCAAGGCCGGCTTCCCGGCGATCGTAGACGACTCGATCTCGCCCCATGTCCTCGACGCGGTGGTGTTCGAGGCACAGGCACGCACCGACGTCAACCCGCGCGGCGTCGAGATTCGATTTGCCGAGACCATCGATATCGACAAGGCCGTCCCGTTCAACCAGGGCGGGGACTGGCAGCTCGAAGCGCTCACCTCCGGCGACATCGCGGCGTCGACATCGCTTCTGGTCCAGCCAAACGGGCGGCTCACGTTCACACCGCCGTCGGCAATGGCCACGGGCGAATACGGCATTCGCTTCACCGCCGGCAAAGCCGACAAGACACCCTGGCTGATCTTCGGCGACCCGCAAGGCTCCCGCCTCCAGGTCGGCACGCTCATCGTCGAGGCCAAGGCCGGCTTCAACTTCGCCTCCGGCCCCGCCAGTGCGGATGCGTTCGTCGGCGGCGAGATCAAGGACGGCAAGCTCAAGATCGACTTCTCGCAGGCCGACGGGTTCCTGCAGCAGATCCTGTCGGGCCTCAACATGGAGTCGGACTTCAACCTGGGCTTCGGCGTGTCGTCGACGGAAGGGTTGTTCTTCGTCGGCAGCGCCACGCTCGAGATCCAGCTGCCAGCCCATGTCGATCTCGGCCCGGTCACGATCGATGCGCTTACCCTCAGCGTCGGCATCGACGGCGCCACGTTCCCGATTGGCGTGAGCGCCAACATCGGCCTGCAGATCGGCCCGATCGCGGCGGTCGTGGAACAGATCGGCGTCAAGGCCATCCTCAGCATTCCACCCGACAGGAACGAGGGCAACCTCGGGCCGCTCAGATTCGACATCGGGTTCAAGCCGCCCATCGGTGCGGGGCTGTCGGTCGACGCCGGCCCGGTCAAGGGCGGCGGCTACGTGCTCTTCGACACCGACCGGGAAGAGTACGCGGGCGCGCTCGAGCTCGTGTTTGCCGAGTGGCTGGCGCTGCGCGCGATCGCGCTGATCACAACGAGATTGCCCGACGGCAGCAAGGGCTTCTCGATGCTGATCATCATCACGGTGGAGTTCGGCACCGGGATCCAGCTCGGGTTCGGCTTCACGCTCATCGGCGTCGGCGGCATCATCGGGATTCACCGGACGGTGAAGATCGAGCCGCTGGCCCAGGGCGTGCGGACCAACGCCATCGAGAGCGTGATGTTCCCACAGGACATCATTGCCAACGCGCCTCGGATCATCAGCGACCTGCGCACGTTCTTCCCTCCGCTGAAGGATGCGTTCCTGCTCGGCCCGATGGCGAAGATCGGCTGGGGCACGCCCACGCTCATGAGCGTGAGCCTCGGCCTGATCCTCGAGATCCCCTCGGTCAACATCACCATCCTCGGCGTGATCAAGGTGGTGCTGCCGCACGAGGACGCCGACATCCTGCGCCTTCAGGTGAACTTCATCGGGCGGCTCGAACCGGCCAACAAGCTGCTGTGGTTCTACGCCGAGCTCTACGACAGCCGGGTGCTCTTCATCACCATCGAAGGCGGCATGGGCCTGCTCGTGCGGTGGGGCGACCCTGCCAACTTCGTGGTGAGCGTTGGCGGCTTCCACCCGCGATACAACCCGCCGCCGCTGCCTTTCCCGAGCCCGCCGCGTGTGGCCATCAGCCTGCTCAACGAGTCGTGGGCACGGATACGGATCGAAGGCTACTTTGCCGTCACGTCCAACTCGGTGCAGTTCGGCGCCAGGGCCGAGCTCTTCTTCGGTCTCAGCGAGTTCAAGATCGAGGGTCACCTCGGCTTCGATGCGCTCTTCCAGTTCGATCCGTTCTTCTTCAGCTTCGGGCTGTCGGTGTCGCTCTCGGTCAAGGTGTTTGGCGTCGGGCTCTTCAGCGTTGGCTTCAGCGGACTGCTCGAAGGCCCCACACCGTGGCACATCGAAGGCAAGGGCAGCATCAGCCTGCTGTTCTTCAGCATCTCGGTCCCCTTCGAGGCCACGTGGGGCAAGGCCCAGAACACCAAGCTCGATCCGATCGACGTGTTCCCGCTCCTCGAGCAGGAACTGGGCGCGCTAACGAACTGGCGGGCCGATGTGCCGAAGGGTAGCAGCATCGCGGTGTCGCTGCGCCAGCTCGGCGACCAGGAGGCCGATCGCCTCGTGCTCCACCCGGTGGGCACGCTCAAGATCAGCCAGCGGCGCATCCCGCTGAACCTCGGCCTCGACAAGGTCGGCAACCAGCGTCCGGCCGACGCCAACCGGTTCTCGCTTGCGGCCACGGTGGGCGGCGGCGGCGCCCAGAAGACGCTGCAGGAGCCCTTTGCCACGGGCCAGTTCGTCGACCTCGGCGATTCCGATCGCCTCTCGAGCCCGGGCTTTTCACCCGAAGACAGCGGTGTCGAGATTCGGGCGCAGGGCGAACAGAGGAAGACGAGCCAGGCCGTGAAACGCGTCATCCGCTACGAGTCGATCATCATCGACAATCACTTCCGGCGGTTCGCGCGTCCCTTCTTCTTGTACTTCCGCACCGGCTTCTCGGTGCTCTACGGCTTCCTGTTCTCGCACTTCCTCGGCGGCAGCGCCGTCAAGCAGTCGGTACTGTCGAACCAGTATCAGACCCGCCTCAAGCCATTCGCCGAGGTGATCACCGTCCAGCCACAGGGCTATTCGGTGGCGTTCACCGACAACAACCAGTCGGTCGATTCGACCGTGACGTTCACGAGCTACGCGAAAGCCACGCAGTTCATGAACCAGAAGGTCGCTGCGGATCCGACCCTTGCCGTCCACGTGATTCCGAACACCGAGCTCGACCTGGCCGCATGAGCGACATCGCCACCTACACGTTCCTGCCCTGGATGCGACAGGGGCTGGCCAACCAGATCAGCGGCGCCGCTGGCCAGCGTGCCACCGTTGCCGTCGATCTCGTGCTGACGGGACAGAAGCTGGACGGCAGCGACGAGGTCCGGCCGCCGATTCATCGCGACGTCCAGATCTACGGCCCGGGCGACATTGCCGGCCTCGATCCGCGCGCCGTCATCAAGACCGAGCCCAACAACTTCATCACCAACTTCGAGCCCAACTACCTCGCCTACATCGACTTCTACGACGAAGACCTGCCGTGGCGTTATTCGCCCGTCGCGCCGTCGGGGCATCGCCTGCTGCCATGGATGATGCTCCTCGTCCTGAAGGATGGCGAGTTCAAGGACGGCCGGAACGTCAAGGACCGTCCGCTGCCTTACATCACTCCCGGCGGAACGATGAAGCTGCCGCCACCAGCCCAGTTGTGGGCGTGGGCGCACGTGCACATCAACAGGAACCTGATTGGCTCGTCGTTCAACTCCACCGACGCCGCCGCGATTCAGGCGCAGGTGAGCCAGACGCTCGATTCGGATGCCGACCTGGGGTACTCGCGGATCATCAGCCCGCGCCGGCTCGAGGCGAACACTTCGTATCACGCGTTCCTTGTGCCTTCGTTCGAGAGCGGCCGCCTGGCCGGACTCGGCCGGGATCCTGCGGGCGCCGCTGCCGCGAACACTCCCGCGTGGACCGATGCGGCGGTGCCGACCGAGATCCCGTTCTACCATCGCTGGTCCTTCCGCACCGGTTCGATCGGCGACTTCGAGTATCTCGTACGACTGCTCAAACCTCAGCCAATCGACAGCCGCGTCGGCCAGCGCGACATGGACGTGCAACGCCCGGGCGCCAACATCGAGGGCATCGTGGACGCGCCGGCTGCTCCGCCGGGGGAGGTCCTGGGCGGCATTCTCAAGCTGGGCGGCGTCCTCCGCATTCCCGATGCGTCCTACACCGAAGAAGAACTGGAGGTCGTGAAGAAGTATCGCAACTGGGCCACGCTCAATGGCGCGCGGCCATACCCACATCCGTTCCAGAGCGATGTGGCCGCGTTCATCAACCTGACCGCCGACTACGAAGACAAGAGTGCGGCGCAGGCGAATGCGGACGCCAACATCACCGAGGTCGACACCGCATCGGATCCGGACACCGAGTACGACATCGGGCAGAACCCCGATCCGCTGATCACCGCGCCGCTGTACGGCCGCTGGCACTCGCTCACCAAGCGGTTGCTCGAGGACGCCGACGGCAACGATGTCACGCCCAACGACAACTGGGTGCACGAGCTCAACCTCGATCCGCGCTGGAGGGCTGCGGCCGGATTCGGTACTGGCGTGGTGCAGGACAACCAGGAAGACTACATGGCCGCCGCCTGGGAGCAGGTGGGCGACGTGCTCGAGTCGAACAAGAAGATCAGGTTCGCGCAGCTCGCCAAGACGGCATCCGCACACTGGTACGCGACCTACCTCGAACCGAGCAGTACCACGAGACCGGACTCGTTCCTCACCGTGTCGGCCCCTCTACATGCCCGTGTGATGGCGGCCGCCACCACCACGGTCGAGGCCGGCACGCCTGCGCGCCGCGTGACCGTGCGCGCCAATATCGCAGGAAGCCGGCTGCCGGTGGCCGCGCTCTCGACGGGCATGCGCAAGCAGCTCAGGCCGCGGGGGCCGCTCGTCAAGCGGCTTCCCTTCACCGATCAGATCACGCCCGCCAACATCGTGTCGCGGCTCAACTCCGGCGAGGTCAGCGCCGCGCCGCCGCGCGAGTCGCCGCCATCGCTCAACGGACACGAAGAGGCCGCCGGACAGGTGACGCCCACCGACATCCCGCCCTGGCTGGCGGATCTTCTCGGGCGATACCCGTGGCTGAGGTGGCTGCCGCTCATCCTGGCCGTGCTCATCCTGCTGATCCTCCTGCTGGTGGCGCCCATTACCATCGCCGTCATCATCGGCGCCATCGTCATCGCAGCGGGCTTCTATCTGTTTCAGCGGTTCACGGAGTGGCAGCGCCGCCTCGCGGGATCGACGTCGATCCTGCCCGAGAACCAGACACCGGAATCGATCGACACGTGGCCGCAAAGCTCCGACTTCAAGGTGTCGATCGACGGCGTGATCGTGCGGCCCACCTTCGGCGGCGCCGACAGCGAGGAGGCGGCGCGGTTCAAGACCGCCCTCAAGGACGTGGCCACGCTCGTCCAGCAGTCGCTCGCGGCCAGCGTTCCCGTGGTGAAGCCGATGCTCGACATCAAGGCGACCGTCACGGGCATCTTCACCGCCCTCGACCCGGACGTCACGATTCCGCGCTGGACGTGGGCCGGCGTCACGATACCTGCGCGCATCAAGGATCAGCTCGAAGAGCGTTTTGTCGAGGCGATGGCGTATCCCGAAATCGATCTGCCGATGTACAAGCCGCTCGTCGACAAGTCGTCGGAGCTCTTCCTGCCCAACATCCAGCACATCGCGCAGAACAGCATCTCGCTCATCGAAACCAACCAGCCGTTCATCGAGTCGTACATGGTGGGCCTCAACCACGAGTTCGCGCGCGAGCTGCTGTGGCGCGAATACCCCACCGATCAACGCGGCAGCTACTTCCGCCAGTTCTGGGAGGCGCGCGCCTATCACGACGATGCCCATCTCAGCCCCGAGGCGTTGAAGGAGAAGCTCCGAGACATTCCGCCGATCCACCTGTGGTCGAAGTTCTCGAAGCTGGGCGATCACGATCACCGTGAGGTGCCCGGCGAGAACGAAGAGGAAGCCGTGCTCGTGATTCGCGGCGAGCTGCTCAAGCGGTATCCCAACGCCGTGATCTACGCACAGCGGGCCGCGTGGAGGAACTCCGCCGGCCAGGTGATTCTCAACCCGGCCGACACCGCCAGCATCGACCCCACGAAGGAGCGCGACCTGCGGCCGTTGAGCGACGCCGAGCAGGCCAACCCGCCGCGCACGATTCTCAAGACACCTCTCTACGAAGCGAAGGTGCCTCCAGACATTCACTTCTTCGGCTTCGACCTCACGGTGTGCGAAGCGCAGGGCGGCACTGGCAAGGCAGACGTACCCGTCGAGCAGACGTGCGCCGACGAAGGCATCGCGTGGCACGACCCTGGCTGGTTCTTCGTCATCAAGGAACGCCCGGGCGAGCCGCGCTTCGGGCTCGACGTCGGGGACGAGCCCGGCCTCGACGCCCAGAACCGCGTCGAGGTGTGGAACGACCTGCGCTGGCAGGACATCACGCCGGAGGTGACCGAAGGCTCGTACATTCAGCTCACCGCTGCGACGGAGACCATTACCGCCAACCAGCCGCTCGAGCCCGACGATCCCGAGAAGACCGAGCAGCACAACGAAGACGGCAATGTCACCTGGAGCAAGGACATGAGCTCTGCCGAGCTGGCCTACATCCTTTACCAGGTTCCTGTTCTGGTGGCGGTACACGCCTCGGAAATGCTTCCCAGGGATTGACACGAGCGAGACGATGTCGGAGTTCACAGACCTCCAGGCGCGCATCACGGACGCCACGACGGCCGTGGAGACGGCGAGGCTGCGGGTCTTCATGGCTCGCGAGAGGGTCAAGACCCTCGACATCGCCATGGCGCGCGTCGTGCGCGGCAAGGGGCCGCAGAGCGACGAGCTTGCCTCACTCGCGCGCGAACAGCAGGAGATCGAACGGTCGATCGTGTCGGAGCAATCGCACCTTCGCGAACAGATCGCGGGCCGCGATCGTCTGTTCGAGACGTTCAGGCCGTTTGCCGACCCTCGCGAGAACCTGTCGCGGCTGCCGAGTACCCACCCGATCCTCCTCTTCCCGGTTCGGCTGGAGACGCGATTCAAGGTGATTCGCGGACGCGACGGCGCCGACCAGCATCAGCTGTGGGTGCGGATCTTCCCCGACGAGTGCTCGATCGACACGTTCGACGACGTGCTGTCGGCGAGCGAAGTTGCGCGCGCGAGAACCTATTGGACGTCGCTCTGGAAGGCAGGCACCGCCGGCAACGACGGCGTGACAGCGTTCGTGAACGACAAGCGCAGGGGCGCGTGGCGCGCGTTGATGGGCCTCTTCAACGCCGGCCGCGCGTACTGGATCACCACCGCCTATCGGCCGACCAACGAAGCTGCAGTTCCCTCGCGGGACAACGTACAGGATCGCCTTCTGGTGATTCCCACCGACGCGCCTCCCCCCGCTGCGGCGCAGGACGCGCTCGCGGCCTACTGGGAGGCGGTAACGCGCGCGGCAGGGGACCAGGCCGCGATCGACACGGCCTTTACGGCATTGACGGCAGCCACCGGTGGCAGCGCCGACGCCGCCCGGACGCTGGTGACGACGTTCGTGCCCCAGAACATCGACGAATACACCGACGAGGTACCGGCGGACGCGGCCGTGAAGGTGGTGTTCCTCGTGTTCGACCCTGCCGTCGGCACCAAGATCGACGCGTGGTCGCAGGCCGCCAAGGTCCGCACCTTCCCCGAACGGTTCGTGCTGCTCGGTTACCAGGGCAACGACGCCGCACCCGTGGTCAACCAGATCGGCGAGCGCGTGCCCAACCCGCTCATTCTCGGGCCCGACACGAGCAACGATCTCGAAGCGGTGCTCGTCGACGAGTACGGGCCGGACTTCGTCGACCTCCCCGACGAAGAGAAAGCCACGAAGTACGTCGAGTACCTCGCCCGCCGATCCGAGACGCGCTGGATGTTCGACTTCGACGAAGCGGTGGCAATGGGGCTCGGGTTCCGCGTCGATCTCACGGCCGAACAGGCACGAACAGGGTTCACGCGGCTCATGGTGCTCGGCATCATCATGGGCGCCAACAGTGAGACGGCCCGTCAGTCGCTCGAAGAGCTGCTGCGGCATCACCAGTTCGGTGACGCGGGATTCGGGCTCCTGCCGCAGGGGACGCCGACCAACAACACCGAGGAGGCCGAGTCGGGCCAGTCTGAGCTCGAAGACCCGGACGAAGCCTTCGACCGCTACTTCCCGGACACCGTGCCAGAGGATCCAACCGATCCCCGCCTCGCGCGCGACGGCCGGCGGCTTGGCACATTGCTCGGGATCGATCTGGACGCGTCGGCACTACCGACCGCGGAGCACTACTCCGCGCGCGATCAGATCGAAGCCGAGGCCATGCATACGGCCGTCTGGAACGCCACGCTCGGCTTCTATCTCGAGAGCATGACACCGCCGCTGGCCACGCCTCGCCAGAGAGAGCTGCTGCGATTCCACCTCGTGAACCATGTGAAAGGCCGCGGCGCCATTCCCGCCATCCGCATTGGCAAGCAGCCCTACGGCATCCTGCCGATCTCGAACCTGAAGAACCTCGAGTGGCTCACCGGCGGGCAATCTCCCGTGCCGCGTCATCTCCACGAGTGGTGGCAGATGCTGCGGGTCTTGTACGAATCGTTCAAGGTGATGCGCGCCGACTGGCAGTCGCTCACCGGGCAGGTGGCGCACGTCGGCAAGAGCGGCGACGCCCACAAGATCCTGCTGCAGGCGCTGGGGCTTCACGCGGGATCCGTGGAGTTCGATCGACGCATCGCGCAGAGCTTCGCTCACCTCAAGAATCTGCTCTACATGCAGAACGTGCTCGGTGACGATATCGACAACATGGATCAGGCCTACAAGGCGCGCGGGATGCAGTTGCTGCAGCGTCTCGGTTACGTGCACAACCCCGCCATCGATCCCGACATCCCGATCCTGACGCGCTCGTTCCTCGCCGAACAGGAAGACGTCACCAAGCCGGTGATCGACGACCAGCCGCTGTCCGAAGAGCGCCGCATTCGCAGCTATACCGACGCCGGCGAGAACTACATCGAGTGGCTGATTCGGAATGCGAAGGACAACCATGGCGCGATTCGCCGCGAGGAGGGGTTCACCGGGAACAAGACGCCGGGCACGCTCCTCTACGACATGCTGCGGCATGCCGTGAACCTGGAGTTCGGCAACGCCAGCATCCGGCTGCACGAGCGCGCCGGGATCCTCACGGCGGCAGAGGCCGAAGTCAGCCGGCTCGACGCCAGGTTCATCGGCGTGCAGGTCGGCACCACGCTGGCCGAGAGCCGCTGGGACATGATCTACCGCGAGGAGCCGCGCATTGCCCCGCAGGGCCTGGTCGTCGATCACATCGCGGGGCTCCTGCGCGACGGTGTGGCAGACGACTCGATCAGCCACCTCGCCGAAGTGATCTCGGCGCTGGAGCTTCTCGAGGACGTTCCCACCGCACGCCTCGAACGCTGCTTCGTCGAACACCTCGACTGCGTTCACTATCGCCTCGATGCGTGGCTCCTCAGCCTGGTCAATGCGCAGCTGCAGTTGATGCGCGGCAGCGGTCCCGAGGGTGAGACCAGCCGCGGCATCTACCTTGGCGCATTCGGATGGGTCGAGAACCTGAAGCCGGACAATCGCGTGCTGCAGCCTGCCGAGCTCGACGAACTGCAGCAGGAGACCTTCAATCCCGACGACACGGTCCTCATCGCCACCGACAGCGGGAACGGGGGCTATCAGCATGCGCCGTCGACGGCGCACGCGCTCACTGCGGCCGTGCTGCGGAACGCCTACATCTCGACGGCATCCCCGGCCGACCGCGATCAGTACAAAGTCAATCTCTCGTCGGAGCGCGTCCGCCTGGCGCTGTCGATCATCGAGGGCATGCAGCAGGGGCAAGGGCTGGCCGAGCTGCTCGGGTACCGGCTCGAACGCGGCCTGCACGACAACACCACCGAAGATCTCGACATCTTCATCTACGAGCTGCGCAAGGTCTTTCCGCTGGTGTCGAACCGCTTGAACCTCACCGCCATCAAGGCCGGACGGGTTGCGAAGAACGCACTCGAAGCCACGCGCTTTGCGGAGGAGGCCGGCGAGTTCGCAGACGCCAGGGCGGTGACGAAGGTCGAGGCAAGGAACGTGGTCAACGGCCTGGCCCTGCTCGATCACATCAAGAAGACCAACCAGGCCTCGTACCCGTTCGGCTTTCCGATTGGCACGGGCGTGGGTCAGTTGCGGCAGCCCACCGACGGCCAACGGGCCGCGATCGATGCAGAGGTGCAACGGCTGATGAACCTCCGCGATGCCGTCGCCGACCTTGCGCTTGCCGAGAGCGTGCACCAGGCGGTGCAGGGCAACTACGACCGCGCGGCCGGCGCCCTGGACGCCTACAGCAAGGGCAGCTTTCCGCAGATGCCCGACGTGATCCAGTCGCCGGCGAGCGGCAGGGCACTGACGCATCGCTTCGGCATCCACCTCCCCTCAGGCGTCCTGCCGGCAGCCGGCTCCACGCCACGCGCAAAGGCGGAGCCCGCGCTCGCGGCATGGCTTCGCGACCTGTTCCCTCCTGCGAATACGGTCGCGTGCACGCTGCGCTTCCGTGTTCCTGTCGCGGAGGGGCAGCCGCCCAATCCCTGGACGCCTCTGCGGATCACGCAGCAGGATCTCGGCCTGGAGCCCATCGATCTGCTCTACCTGCACGACGCCGAGAGCGCCAGGAGCCTGAGCGCCCTCGACGATCACATCCTGCGGTTCTTCCGCAGCACGCCGCGGCGCCTCGATCTCGAGCTCGCGCTCGATTACACGACGGCCCAGGCTGGCGACTTCACCTTCTTCGAGCTCGGCGCGCTTCTGGCCGATCTGCGAGCGCTCACGCTGGCCGCACGGCCGCTCGAAGCGAGCGACATCGAGCTGCCGAATGAAGGATCGACCACGCAGAACACGTCGGCCGGGGTTCACCCGGATCGAATCACTACGGCCAAGGCGATCCACGACACGGCGCTCACCAATCTCCAGAGTGACGTCATCGGGGTGTTCGATCCGCTCATCGATTTCGAAGACGTCGCCGTGGGCGTGACGAACCTGGCGGCCGTCGTGGCCGCCATCGATACCCGATCCGATCAGTTCGTGCAGCACATGGGCACGCTCAGCCTGTTCGGGCTGAACGGCGCCGGTGCCGGCTTCGTCCACGAGCGCAAGCGTGCGATCGACGCCGCCTATCGCCGCCGCGTGAACGGGTACCTGACGCGCTGGGCTGACTTCGATGCTCGTTATCAGGCGCTTATCACGACAGATCTACCCGCGGCAGGCACGGAGGACGACAAGATCGCGGTGCTGCAACGGGCCGAGGCGCTGATCAGCACGTCGTTTGCGACCACCTTCACCGACGCAGCAGACCTGGAGACCATCGTCCTGGGCAAGAAGACGGCCTTCGATGCCAGGCGCACGGAACTGGCGGCCTTCCTATCGTCGCCGTTCACGACCCTTGCGTCGTTGCGCAACGCGGCCATTGCCCTGCTCGCTGGCATCGATACGTTCGACAAGGAGCCGCTCAGCTTTGACGATGACGACCGTATGTTCGTGATCCTGGTCGAAGACATGCTGAAGCAGGCGCAACGGCTGCACGCACTCGGCACGAAGAGCTCGCTGGCTGTTCAGGACTTGCTGGACGGCGCTGTCGGTGCGACGCCCGAGGACAAGCTCGACGCCATGAGGCAGGCCGCAGTGCTTCTGTTCGGCGAGGGCTTCAAGCCGATCCCCGAGTTCCGGTTGAGCACCGATCGGGCGCTCGAGCTCCAGAACTGCATCGGCGACCAGGCTCAGTTGCTGAGCCATCAGACGGCCACGCTCGACCGGGACTTCCCCGTCGACGAATGGCTCTACGGTGCAGCGCGCGTCCGCGAGAAGCTGGCCGCGTGGGAGAACCTCGTGATGCTGGCGGAGGCCGTCAAGGCGCGGCCGCCCATGGATCTCACGCCCTTTCAACTGCCCTATCGAGCTGACGACCATTGGCTTGCGGTCGAATACCCTTCATCACACGTCGTCGAGAGCGACACGCTGCTCTATACAGCGTTCGCGCCGGCATTCAATCCCGCCAATCCTGTCGTGGGGCTGCTCGTGGACGAGTGGACGGAGACGATTCCCGCCAGGCAGGAGACGACAGCCCTCACGTTCCATTACGACAGGCCCAACTGTGAGGCGCCGCAGTCGATGCTGCTCGTGACGTCCTCGACCATGCGAGACGTCTGGACGTGGGACGAAGTGGTGGCCTCGCTGCACGAGGCGCTCGACCTCGCGCGGCTGCGCGCAGTGGAGCCCGACCAGCTCGACGGGCTCGACTACGCACGCTTCCTGCCCGCCACGGTGGCCACGTTGACCTATCACCCGGTGACGATGTTCATGAACTACGCGGCGCTCTCGAAGACGGCGGTGATCGATGGCTAGGTTCACGAAGATCGCCGAGTATCTTCCAACCGTCACGCAGTGGAACCGGCTCGAAGGACGGCCGCGGACGGTGAATTTCGACCGGGCACTCAAAGCCGAGGTCGCCGACGCCCTGTGGATGATCTCGAAGCAGTGGCAGATGGGCGAGTTCATCGGAGACGATGCGGGATCGCCGGTGCTGGCGAAGGCCTTGTTCGAGACGACGAGGCTCACCAAGTACAAGGCGGGCGACGAGCCCGCGGTGGCGCTCGACGAGGACGCGCCGCTCGAAGTGACCGTCGAGAACCGGCCACTCGCGTTCACGCGGGCCGGCAAGAAGATGGCGCTCGACATCCGCCTGCTCATGGGCCGCCAGTGGATCCGGTTGGTCGAACCGATTGCTGCCGATCTGAAGGACGCGTACATCGACAAGTACGGGATCAGCAAGCCGGACCCTGATGCCGCCGCCGACGCGCACATCACGGCGCACAGCCGCGTGTGGCAGCAGTTTCTCTCGGTGGCCGAACGGCGGATGGACGGCTACGAGCTGTACGCGTACCTGAAAGACGACGTCGGACACACTGCGCACGACGGCATTGCCGAGGCCAATACACAGGGCAAGCGTGACGCCATCGACATAGCCGCCACCCGCTTCGTCGACTGGTTCGAGCGGCTCTTTACGCAACCGATCGAAGGGAGCAACGCGTCCTGGAAGCCGCCGTACCTCGAGCATCAGTTTGCGTGCTCCGCGCCGTGGCGCGACGGCGAGAAGGTGCTCCACGCCGAGGAGTACCACCACGGGCACCTCGACTGGTTCAGCCTCGACATCGATCAGGCACAACCGGCGCTCGAGGGCGAGACGCCGGCCGAGGCCGAGCAGCCGATCACGCGCACGTTCGTGCCGTCGATGGTGACCTTTGGCGGCATGCCTCACCCGCGCTGGTGGACCTTCGAGTCGTGGAAGACGAACCTCGGCTTCGTCAAGCCGGATACGCCCGATCTCAACAAGCTGTTGCTGCTCGACTTCCTGCTGATCTTCGCCAACGACTGGTTCGTGCTCCCGGTCACGCTGCCGGTGGGCGGGCTGACCGCCGTGCGGGGCCTGATGGTGAGCAACGTCTTCGGCGAGCACACCTGGGTCGAAGCGGCCGGCCGCGGCTCCGACGAAGCGTGGCAACGCTGGAACATGTACACGCTCGCGATCCGCGGATCCGAGGACGTGCCGGCCGACCTGTCGATGGTGCTGCTGCCGGTTGCGCCGAAGGTGCAGGAGAGCAAGCCCCTCGAGGAGATCTTCCTGCTGCGCGACGAGATTGCGAACATGGTGTGGGGCGTCGAGCAGCGCGTGCCGCTCGCCACCGGGAAGGGCCAGGCGGGCGCCGAAACCGGCTACGAGCTCCGCTCGAAGCTGCAGCAACTGATGCTCGCCTCCAATCCGTCCACCGCCCCGGACGTCGAGTTCAAGGCCCCGGTTCGTTATCAGATTGTGAACACGGTTCCCGAGCACTGGGTACCGTTCGTGCCGGTGCACATCGACGGCCAGACGCGGCAGATTCAACTGCAGCGCGCATCGCTGCCGCGCATCCTGGAGAACGACCCGGGCGTGCCGCAGAAGGTGGAGCCGCAGACGTCCCTGCTGCGCGAAGGCCTCGACCTCTTGCCGCCGCAACCTTACTTCGTGCACGAGGAAGAGGTCAGCCGTGCTGGCGCGGCCGTGCGGCTGGCCTTTCAGCGGACGCGCTGGTACGACGGTCGCGTTCTGACCTGGCTCGGCATTCGCAAACAGACAGGACGAGGAGGCGGCTCGAGCGGCCTGGCGTTCGACCAGGTCGTGCCGGTGAAACCGACCGGGTCGACGTAGGCGACGTGGAGAAGCATCGCCGCGGCTTCGAGATCGTGATCTCGTCGAATCAGGCCGACCCGCCTGAGCCCGGCGCACCGCGCCGGTTCGGCCGCGTCAAGGCTGTGCTGTCGGCGCTGCTGGCCGCGTCGCTGTTCATCGCGTTCCTCATTGCCGCGCTCGTGCTTGGTTCCATCCTGGCCGTCGTCCTCGTGGTGCTCGCCGGCATTGTCGTGACGGTTGGCCTGTTCAAGGCGGCGCTTGGTTCAAAGGCTGATCGACGATGGTAGGATGCCGGACGACGTGAGGGCATTGGATGAACGACTGGCGCGCCTGGATGTGACGGTCGCGACGGATTCGTCGAGTTTGGCGACTGCCTGAACCGGATGGAGGCTCGCATGGATCGGCTCGAGGACCAATGGGATGCGTTGAACGCAAGGCTGGACGCGGCCGTTGAGCTTTGGGACCACAAGCTCCAGTTGGTGCTCGATCGCATGGACGACCACATCCGGGAGATCCGCGTCATGAGGGAGGCGATCGTCGAGGAGCACCGTGCCGATCGCCGGCTGTTCTACTCGACGCTCGGGGACCATCGCGTCCAGCTCGAGGCGTTGGAGCAGGAGGTGTGGCCGTCACGCGGGAGGTCGGCCAGCGAGGAACCCTGACCTCAATCGACCATCGTCACGTCAGCTTCTCCCAGCCGCGTCGGATTGCCGACGATATCGATCTCGGTGATCTTGCCGCCCACAACCGTGAACCGGAGCGCCCGCACCAACCTCCCACCCGGCGCGACGACAACGCCAACCCCGCCGTCCACGAGCGCGGGCTGCGTGAGCTCGACGAGGTGTCCGTAGGCGACAGCCCCCTTCGCCCACTGCGCCGCGCCGCGAATCTCGGTCAGCGTGCCGGTCATGTCCGCCCGGACCACGAGATCCGGATCGAGGACGGCAAGGAGCCCCTCGACGTCGCCCGCGCGCAGCGCCGCCATGAACGCGTCGACGACCTCGCGCTGACGGGCCAGATCGGGGTCCGGCACCCCGCCGCCACGCACACGCCGCCGCGCGCGACTGGCGAGCTGTCGCGTCGCCTCCACCGATCGACGCCGACGTCCTTGAGCATAATCATCGCGGCGCCCCGCTGGACGATGCCGAAGAAGATGTCGTCGGGCTCGGGTCCCTGGAACGTGATGGCAAACCCGAGCCGGTCGCGGTAGAACGACAACGACACTGGAACGTTCCTGACGATGAAGAACGGCGCGATGCCGGAGATGCCTGGTGCGGTCATGCGAGTCGA
>CAYTGL010000044.1:0-20088 GCA_964437335.1 uncultured Chromatiales bacterium | reverse complement strand
CTACACGACTTGGCCCCTACGGGGCCCGATAGCACTTGCATCATCCTGGCAAGCCGGGGGTTCGTGGATACGGGATGCGGATTGCTGGATGCGCGCCGGAGGGCAACGACGGCGAGGCAAGGCCAGGTCCCCGTTCCGCGGCGGGTTATGACGGAAGGGGGAGATGGGGCGACGAGTGCAGGGAGCGGCGCGTTCTGTTACGGTTTTGCTGACATGGGTTCGTGATCGTCGGTTCGTCTCGGGCGGCAAAACTCTGGATACGTTGGCCGCCAGCGGTAAGATGAACTCTGTTCGTGGCGGCGTCTCGGGTCGAAGCGACGCTTGACGCTGCGGGCGAATCCCGCCTTTCATCCTTCCAGTCACGCACAACGGCAAGGCTTCTCAAGCAGTTTCGCTATTCGGAGCCGCACACGAAGCAAGAATGATCGCGTGCTCCTGCCGCGGGTCGTCATCAACTCGGCCTCTCTTACGCATGCCGGCCGCCGTATGCGGAAATCCGGACGACATGCTTGTGAAACTTCCGCCATTGCGTTCCAGTAGGATTGACGGGTTTGGGATGAGTACGACGCGCGTCCGAAGTGCTTGGGCGTGCTAGGCTTGGATACATTTTCGGATTGGCCATCGGCTCTCCGCTGTCGGCTCTCTGCGAGAGGGGCTGGCGGACATGCCGTCGTCCGTCGTAGGACAATAGTGACTTCAACTCGCCGCGGTCGACGCGGCGAGTCGGGGCTTTGAAATTTCCGCACGATGTGCTGGTGCGAGTTGTGAAAAACTCGCGCGGTGCACCGAGGGGGACGGAGTCCGCGCGGGAGTGGAGTAAGGCTGGAGACTGGAGACCGGAGGCTGAAGGTCGGAGGGGATGCGAGATGGCCAGCTCGACACGATCTTGGAGGGGAATGGGACGCGGATGAACGCGGATTGGGCGGATTTCCGCGGATCAAGATTTCGATCAATTTGTGGCGCTGCATCGCGGTTCCTGATTTCTGACTTCTGACGCCTACAGTCTCTAGCCTCCAGCCTCATTTCTCTCATGCTTCAGCTCTCTAAGAATCCGGCGATTGCCTACTCCGCCTCGAGTGGCGAGAAGCGGCTGAGCGACCTGGACTGGGCCGCGCCGTGGGCGGTGGCGTACACGAAACCGCGGCAGGAGAAGGCGCTCGCGGCGGATCTGCGGGAGCGGCGGCTGTCGTATTTCCTGCCGATGGTGCTGCGGGAGACCTCGTCTGGCGGGCGGCGGCGGCGGAATCTGTATCCGCTGTTCGCGTCCTATTTCTTCCTGGCCGACGGCGAGGGCGAGCGGCTGGCGGCGCTGAAAACCGAGCGGATCGTCCGCTTCGTGACGGTGAAGGAGGCCGAGCAGGACGGCCTGCGGCGGGAGCTGGCCGCGCTGGCCCTGGCCCTGGAGCACTGCCCGCAAACGGTGGAGCTGTACGCCCACCTGGCCGTGGGGACGCGGGTGCGGGTGAAGAGTGGGCCGCTGCGGGGCATCGACGGCGTGGTGCTGGACGGCGGCGGCAAGCACAAACTGTGGCTGGGCGTGAGCACGCTGGGGGTGGGGGCGACGGTGGAGATTCATCCGGACCTGGTGGAAGCGATTTGAGCCGGGCAGGGGAGATTGCCCGCGAAAGGGCGCGAAAACAAGGCGCTGTGGGGATGCTGGGGTGAGACGCTGCACGGACGTTGATGAATTTGGGATGAATGGGGCTGCTGGAAACTTGGATTTGTTGCACTGCCGCTTTCGCGACATTTCGCGTCTTTCGCAGGCAGTCCGGAACAACGGGCGGCAAGCGGCGGATTTCGTTGCCTTGGAGCGTGCGGCCGATGGCGGCCAGGTCGTGAGACCACGCGCGTTTGTGGGCGCGGAAGGCACCGCTGGAGGCGTTTCAGTTGAACATGTTGCTTGTGAGCGATTCGCGGTGACTGCAGCTCGGCAAGCTGACGACGGATGTCGACGGCCGTCGCGGCCGACGCCCCCAGATAGAGGGAACATTGGCGACCTGCTTCGCGGTAACGCAACGAGTAGTAGGGTCCGCGGCGTCCGTCTCGGCGGCGGCGGTAGGTTTCGACGACGGCGCCCTGATGCGCGAACAGGTCGCGTCGCGCAGCAATCAGCCGCACGGCTGCGGCGAGACGTTGGTCAACAGGGACCGCTTTTTCCACAGGGCGAGTCATGTGGCTGGCTCCTCCTGGGCTCTCGACAGCCGCTGGCTCGTGAGTTCGGCGTCGGCTTGAGCTTCGGGCGCGTCGAGGTCCTCCGGGTCCTCTTCGTCCTCCGGATCCTCTGGGGGCGACCAGTTGACCGGAAAATACACGTGGCCCTCCGGACATTCCAGCCGGCCATCGGGGTACAACAGCCAGCCGCCGGGGAACTTCCGATCGCCGTCGGGCAGCAGCCTGCCGCCGGTGAGGTGCAGGCCGGGATACATGGCGGCGAACTCGGGACCGTAGCGGGCCGCCACGTCGGAACAAACGGCGGGAAGTTGGGCGGGCGGCGGAGCTGCGGCGGCCAAGTTACGCTCGATCTCCTCGCGGCTGGGCAGGCGGAAGTTGCTGCCGGGCGCCAAGGGGTGGGGGGCGACGAATTCCCAACGGTTGCCGGGCCGCTTCCTCGCTCCATCCGGCCAGGAGACGCTGCCGTCGGCATGGTAGGTGGGCTGATCGTCGGGGCGGACGTCCAGCGTTTCGCCCGCCTCCAGCTCGCGCGGATCGTCGGGGGCGAGAAAGGGCCAACCGGAATAAGGCGGATTGGAGAGGGAATAGCGGGGTTCCGGCGCCGCCGACTGCAGCAGGGCGGCCTGGTTGCGCTCGTAGTCGGCGAGCAGCCGCGAGGCTTTCAGCTTGGTCGTGACGGTGCGGAGGTTGCGCTCCATCACGGCATGCCGCTCGTCTTTGAAGATCTGGCCGAGGGTTTCGAAGGCGTAGCCGAGGCGGGCGAGCTCGATGTGTTCGAGCGTTTCGAGCCACATGAGATGAACGATGGTGAGCCCGGTCGACTGGGCGAGGCCGGGCGCGGCCTTCAGGACGAGCTGCTCGTAAACCGGGTTGATGACCTGGACGAGGGCCTGCTGGAGATCGCTGGGCAGCAGGTCGTAATCATCGCCGGCGGGGACCCAGTAGGGCCGATCGGCCGGGCGCGGGCGCGTGGCGGCCTGTTCGGCTTCGCGGCGAGCGGACTGGCGCTGCGCCTCCAGGAGGGCTTCGTAATCTTCAAGGCTGGGCAAAGCAGGCTGGGCCGCGACGGCCTTCGCCGCGAAGGCATCGGCGACCTTGTGGGCCAGATCGTCGAAGTCGGGGGGCGATTGCTCGCCGGATTGATCCGGAGTGGCAGGAGCCTCGCCAGCATCGGCAGGCGGGGGCGAATCGGTCGACAGAGACATGGGTCTTCCTTTCCGGGGTGGAGCGTTAGGCATGACGGGCGGGACGCGCTGACGGACTGACGCTGCGGGGCGATCGCCCCAATCGCAGGCGCATGGAGGCTCGTACGCGGCGACCGGGCGACCCGTTCAACGCGACGCGAGTGCGAGTGCATCCTCTTCAGGCAATAGGGGTCAAATAGACAAATTGGAGAGCACCGCAAACCGCACGAAAACGGCGCGGAAAACCGTGAAAACCGGCGGCGAGAATGTTGGAAAAATTTCTTCAGAAACTGCGGAAGGCGCGTTCGCGGTTTGGACGGTGCTTGAGCAATTCCTGGAAGCCGGCATGGCTTCATTGGGCCGTACTGAGTAATCAACGCGTTCCGGAGTCTAGGCCGCGAGACCGTTAAGCGGGCCGATCGGGGCATTTCCGCGCGGCGACGGAGCGGTACGAAATCGCTGAACTCGGCGGTTTCTGGTCGTCGATACACCGCACTACTTCGGGCGCTGATCAGAGCGCTCGGTAACGTGCCGGATGCTACCGACGGGCCGGTGGTTCTCTTCGACGATCTCGCCAGAGCGTCACGTCGCTCGCGATCATCTGTGGGCCGATAGGGCGTCTCGCATACTGATGGACTGAGTGCCCGTTCAGCGGCTTGAATCGCCCAGAGTAGGATGCAAGCCTAGGCGCAGCGAGCTGTGCCCAGCGACAGATGTGCGCCGGGGATTGGCCCAGGGCAATCGCATCTAACGAGAACGAGAAGGATTGTTGCGTCGTAATGTTGGAAGTCCAGCGGGTCGCGTGGAGCGGCCCGGCGATAGCATTTCCAGCATGGAGGTCGGCGCGTGGCGCTTACAAAAACCCCTGTCGTTCTTACACACTTCGAGGACCTGAAGGACCCGCGCGTGGAGCGCACGAAGCGGCATCATTTGAGCGACCTGGTGGCCATCGCGCTGTGTGGCGCCGATACGTGGGCCGACGTCGAGCGGTTCGGCAATGAGAAGCTCGCCTGGTTCCGCACGTTCCTGCGGTTGGAGAACGGCGTGCCTTCGCACGACACGTTCGGCCGGGTGTTCGCGGCGCTCGATACGGGCCAGTTCTACGCCTGCCTGGCCAATTGGATTGCCAGCTTGCAACTGGACCTGCGCGGTCAAACCATCGCCATCGACGGCAAAACGCTGCGGAAGTCCTTCGACAAAGCGGTTGGCCGAGAGGCCTTGCATGTGGTCAATGCCTGGGCCAGCGAGCTGCGACTCTCGCTCGGTCAACTGGCCACCGAAGAGAAATCGAACGAGATCACGGCCGTGCCGCGGCTGCTGGAGATGCTGGCCATCGAGGGGGCCGTCGTGACTCTCGATGCCATGCACTGCCAGAAGGAGACGGCCCGCGCCATCCGCAGTCGCGGCGCCGACTACGTGCTGCAAGTGAAGGCCAATCAGCCGACGTTGCATGACCAGTTGCAAGCCCTGTTTACCGAGCTGGGCGACAACGACTGGCAAGGCGTGAAGCGGCACGCGACGAGCGAACAAGGCCATGGCCGCGTGGAACGCCGCGAATACTACGTCGTGAAGGCCCCGCCGCAGTTGCGCAGCCAGTGGATCGACATCGGCTCGGTGGGCATGGTCTACCGCTGTCGCAAAGCGGGCGGCAAGGAAAGTCACGAGGTGTCCTATTTCCTCAGCAGCTTGCCGGCCAAAGTGCGGACGCTGGCCGGGCACGTTCGCAGTCACTGGGGCGTCGAGAATTCCCTGCATTGGTCGCTCGATGTAACTTTTTCAGAAGGATCGGAGCCGGATTCGCAAGGGAAACGGGCAAGAAATCGCCAGCGGTTTTCGTCGCCTCGCCCTCTCGATTCTCAAACAGGACACGACCTTAAAAGAGACTCTCCGCGGCAAACGACTTCGCGCAGGGTGGAATAATCAGACCCTCGAAGCAATTCTCACGGGGATTGCGGCATGATTAGATGCGATTGCCCTGTCTACGGCGCCATCACTTATTACCTGGGACACCCTGAGCGCGTGGACGAGTACCTGCAAAAACAGCAACGTCTGTGGGACGAGCAGCGAGCGGCGAGCCGCCGCGCTGAGGGCGCGGTCGTCGAGCGTTTGCGGTCGTTAAGAAATGAAAAAAGCCGGCAAACGACTTGATGCGCCTCAAGTTTCTTGCGGATCATGATCTCAACGAGCATTTGATCGCCGGCCGCCGCTGTCCGCGGAGCCCGCGATGGCACGTTCCTCGGTTTTCCAACCGTTGCCCCGATAGCACATGCACAGGTCGTGCCAGCCGCCCAAGTAGGGGAAGTCGAGCGACACGTTGACGGTCGCCCCCGGACGGTGCGTATGACGGTAAACGAACTAGCCAATTCACTCGGCGCATTATATTAGCCATGCATTTCATCGATCTCCAGCGTCAATACGCCGCGTATCAACACGACATTGAGAGGCAAATGCGGACCGTCTTCCAACACGGGCGATTTATCATGGGGCCGGAGGTCGGCGAACTCGAAGAGCGGCTTGCTGAGTATGTTGGCACAAAACACTGCCTGACTGTCGCCAGCGGCACAATGAGTCTTGAAATCGCGTTACGCGCTCTGGAGGTTGGCCCCGGCGACGAAGTCGTCACCGTCCCCTTCACTTGGATCAGCAGCGCAGAAGTCATTCGGCTCGTCGGCGCGACGCCCGTTTTCGTCGATATCGAGCCGGAGACATTCAATATCAACGTCGATTTGGTCGAAGCGGCACTCACCGACAAGACGAAGGCGATTTTACCGGTCAGCCTGTTTGGCCAAATGCCGGATTTAGGTCGCCTCAACGAAATCGCTCGACGACGCCAGATTGCCGTCATCGAGGACGGCGCTCAGAGTTTCGGCGCCACGCAACAGCAGACGAAGAGCTGCGGGTCCACTCTCGTCGGCAGCACCAGCTTTTTTCCCGCCAAGCCTTTGGGATGCTACGGCGACGGCGGCGCTCTGTTTACCGACGACACTGAACTCGCCCAGACGATGGCCGCCATCCGTACCCACGGCGGGACGCGACGGCACCACCACACGCTTGTTGGCACAAATGGTCGCTTCGATACGCTGCAAGCCGCGGTGCTCCTGGCAAAATTGCCGCACTTTCACGACGAGGTACAAGCGCGACGCAGCATCGGCGCGCGTTTTACCGAACTCCTTTCGGACGTATGCAAAACCCCGCGCGTTGCCGATGGCAATACGCACGTTTACGCCCAGTACACAATTCGCGTGCCTGACCGCGACCGCGTGGCGGCACGTCTCAAGGAGCAGGAAATCCCAACGGCGGTCTATTATCCCAAGTGCCTGCATGAGCAGCCCGTGTTCCAAGACCTCCAGTACGACTGGGGCGACTTCCCGGAAGCCGAACGAGCATCAAGAGAGGTGCTTTCCCTCCCGATGCATCCCTTCCTGGAGCAGAGCGATCAGGACCAAATCATCGACGCAGTCAAGAGAAGCGTCTTGAGCACCTCCCGCTAACGACGCCAAGGTCGATTCACGCTACGCAAATGAAAAGAAAAAACGGGGCCCTGATTAAATGGCTGACAAGTTGAAGAACGTCGCGCTCGTCGGCGCCGGGTACTGGGGCAAGAATCTGGCGCGCAATTTCAATGCGTTGGGAGTGCTTCATACTCTTTGTGATGCCAATCCAGTCACACTAGAAAGTTATGGAGCCGACTTCGCAAACGTCAATCGTATTGACTCGTTCGAGATGGTCCTTGCCAACAACGAGATCACCCGCGTCGCGATCGCGACGCCCGCGACAACCCATTACCGATTGGCGAAACAAGCGCTCGCAGCCGGCAAAGACATTTTCGTCGAAAAGCCGCTCTGCCTCGACGCCGACGAAGCTCGCGAACTCATTGACATTGCGACCTCAAGTGGCTGCATCCTCATGGTGGGGCACTTGCTTAACTATCATCCGCACGTCCAATCGCTTGTCGATCTTGTCACATCGGGCCAATTGGGGCGTCTCCAGTACATCACCTCAAATCGATTGAACCTGGGAAAGGTCCGACAGGAAGAAAACGCACTCTGGAGCTTTGCTCCGCATGACATTTCGGTGATCCTTCGTCTGGCCGGGACATTGCCGAGCGAGGTCGCGTGCTACGGCGAAGCGTACCTGACGAAAGGCGTCGCCGACACCACGCTGACGCACCTCAAATTCAAAAACGGTCTCCGCGCCCATGTCTATGTCAGTTGGCTTAATCCGTTCAAGGAACAAAAGCTAACCGTGGTCGGTTCCGACGGGATGGCCGTATTTAACGACACGAAACCGTGGAACGAGAAACTAGTCCTCTATCGCAATTACCTGGCATGGACCGAAGGCAATGTGCCCGTGGTTGGAAAATGTGACGGCGAGGCGGTTCAGGTTCCCGAGGGCGAGCCGCTTCAAAGCGAATGCGAGCATTTCCTGTCGTGCTGTGACTCGCGCAGGGCACCGCTTACCGACGGTGCGGAAGGTTTGCGCGTATTGCGGGTTTTGAATGCGGCGCAGCGAAGTCTCGACTGCGGTGGCGAGTTTGCCTCGCCTACCACTGATGAGTCGACCGAAGGAGACTTTTTTTCCCATCCAACTGCAGTGGTTGACATTGGCGCAAGTATTGAAGCTGGAGTGAAGGTCTGGCACTTCTCACATGTGAGCGGTGAATGCCAAATTGGCGAGCGGACTAGTCTAGGTCAGAATGTCTTCATCGCACCCCGTGTTAAAATCGGCCGGAACGTCAAGATTCAAAACAACGTATCCGTATACACCGGCACGACGATCGAGGACGATGCATTTCTGGGGCCCTCGTGCGTTCTCACAAATGTCAACAACCCGCGCAGCCAAATAAGTCGGCATGGCGTATATGAAAAAACTCACATCTGCCGAGGGGCAACGGTAGGAGCGAATGCGACAATCGTATGTGGAATTACGTTAGGTCGATACAGTTTCGTTGCCGCTGGCGCAGTCGTAAAGGAGGACGTGCCCAGCTATGCCTTATTCGCTGGCGTCCCGGCGAAACAGGTGGGTTGGATGAGTCGGCATGGCCATCGACTACAGTTCTCGGAAGAAGGATTGGCCACTTGCCCCGAATCCGAGCTGCGATATCGACTAAACGAATGTGACGGCACATTTACTGTGAGTTGCATCGACCTGAATGAAGAAGCAACGCTCCCAAAAGAACTATCCGTGGGAACACAAGAATTTGGTACTTTCAAGAATTCTCGCGAGAACTGACCTTTAGCGTCGCTCACTTCGTGCCGCCGAACATGATTTGGGCAAGGCTCGCACCGGCACGGACGGCGCGATTGATGGCGTTTCCACTGCGACTTGCGTAGTCGACGCCGAACTTCAGACGCCTCCCCGCGTCATCCGGACACACCGCAATTCGCCGACTAGCGAGGACGTTGGGATACCGCCTCTCTCAACACCCCCAACCCTGACTCAGCTTCCGCCGAAATTCTCCTCGCTACCAATTCGAATTCTCCCTCGGCGAAGAAGTCACAAATTAGGGCTGGATCCCATTTCGCCCTAGCAATGCCGTGACCCGAATCACCTTGATTGACCTAAAGTCCAGAGTTCTCTCCAAGTCAGCAGACTGGGCTTAAAGACACGATCTGACACGCTGCCGCGAAACCCCGAAGCGGGAAAGCCGTTCGTGAGTGTACCCTTCGCGCACCCCGACCTGGGTTCCCAACGCACTAAGCTGTCTCACCGAGCGTCTTGCTGCGCTACGGATGAATTCGAACCGCAATTAGCACACGAAGTTACGTTTTCGTAGGAAGTGCCACACTCGCGCGCAATGCCACTGTCGGCCGGCTGAGCACACATTGAAAGAAGAGTTCCACTTTATCAGAGCGATGGACTCTCAAAGCTCCCAAGTTCTCGCATAACACAACAATGGGCTGCTCAACCGCAAACCGCGAATACGGAAGAAATATACTTACATTGTTAACCGGCGCGACGATAGCTCAGGCTATCCCTATAGCCTTCACTCCAGTGCTTACGAGACTGTACGTTCCAAGCGACTTCGGCGTACTCGCGATCTTCGTATCATTGGCCGCGATTTTTGGCACAATTGCCAACGCGCGGTACGAGCAGGCTATTATGCTTCCAGAATCAAAGGACCAAGCTTTAGCGGTCGCCGCCTTGGCTTCCGGAATTGCAATCATTGTTTGTGTAATCCTCCTAATTGCGGTTTACTTCTTCAATAAATCTATTTGCAGTTGGCTTAGCAATGACGAGATCGGAGTATGGCTGTATCTCCTCCCGGTTTCGGTGCTTCTATTCAGCCTCAATAAAGTGCTTCTCTATCTGAATAGCCGGACAAAGAACTACCACGACATTGCCCGGTCTAACGTGCTGAAGTCGATCGTCCTAACGAGCGCGCAGCTAATACTAGGCCTGTCTCTATCCGGACCTTCAGGTCTACTCGTAGGACATGTTATCGGAGGTTGCGTCGGCAATTTGCGCCTTGTGAAGAACACGTTCACAGCAGACGACCTGAAACGCATTCGACTAGAAGAGATAACAATCTTCGCAAGAAAGTACTCCGCATTTCCGAAATATTCTATCGCCTCTTCCCTCGCGAATTCCTTGTCGAGAAACCTGACGAGCCTCCTCGTAGCCTCCCTCTATTCGACCACAACGCTCGGCTTCTACTCGATCACTCAACGAATTCTCGGAGCTCCCTCTGCGTTGATCGGTTCATCTGTTTCGAGCGTCTTCTTTCAGGAGGCAGTCAGTGAGCGCCAGAGTTCCGGGTCAGCGATTCACACACTGAATCGTACGACAAAACATCTGTTGCTAATTGGGGTTCCCGCTTTTGCTATTTTGCTTTTCTCTGTCGAGCATGTATTTGCCTACCTGCTTGGGGAAGAATGGCGAATAGCGGGCGAATATGCCCGGATTCTAACGCTCCTCTTTGCCGTTAGATTTGTCGTGGCAACCGTTGCTACAATCGAGAGCGTGTTTGAGAAACAACTAGCCGGCCTTTTCTGGCAGCTTTCACTCCTCAGTTTTGCAGCATCATCAATCGTAGCGTCGAGCGCAATGGGACTCAGTTTCGAAACATTCTTGTGGATAGCGTCTATTGGTCTTAGCGTTCTCTATCTAGCATATTACGCCCATCTCCGTCATGTTGCGGCCGGGATGCAGCTGGGCTAGGACTCTTTGAAGTAAGCATGGCAAGAGAATATCAACCTACCAGCGTCCATGCCGGCGCTGGCTACAGCACGCGTGCTTTGTTGCTCCTACTGGCAGCTGCATACTGCCTGACGCTCGAATACGCCTACGTGGAGGTGGTCTCTCCGCGATATTCTTATGCCGGCTTAAGATCCACTCAGCTTGATTTCTTGCAGCACGCCTTTTCCCTTGGCCTGGTAACTTTGTGCGCAAGTTTCGTTCCGATAGCACTGACTCCATCTGCGGTACTATGTTTTGTGCTGTACGTGCATTTGGTTATCCCCTTGTCGTTCCTCACTTTTCATCTTGACTCCCTAACCGAGGGCGAATCGTATTTCCTTCCGCTCGTCGTCGCTGGCAATTTCTTACTGCTATGCGCGCTAACGAAATATCAAAAGCCAATTGTCATGCGACCACCGAGGATTGGCCCCCATTTCGCGATAGGGCTCATAGTATTCCTTGGACTCGCTACTATTGCGCTCCGATTGTACCTCTTTGATCACTTCGATTTGAACGCAAACCTGTATGACGTTTATGACCGCAGACTCGCAGGACGACAGGTAGTTGGAACTCGAAACGTCAGTGCCTATGTTATCAGCATCGGCACAACTGTCGCCGGTCTTGCCATGATAGCCGTTGGGGCGGTAAGGCGCATCCATTCGCTTTGGATACTCGGTGTTATCATTTACTTGCTAGCCTTTATTACGATTGGAAGTAAGGCTGCATTGTTTTTTCCACCTGCCTTATTTACAGCACTTTTTCTACTCAAATCAGCACCGAAGCACTTCATGCATGTATTGCTGGCGTGTCTTTCGCTCCTAAACATTGTAGCCGTCTTCGAGGTGCAATGGTTGGGCACATATGTCGTCTCTGGAATGCTTGTACGGCGGGAACTAACAGTTCCTGGTGCGATCACAGTCGGATATTACGACTTCTTCTCGTCAAACCCGAAGTATTTCTACTCTGACAGTGTTCTCCGTTGGTTTGCGGATTCGCCATACGCTGTGAGTAAGTCATTCCTAATTGGAAGATATGCGACGGGAAACCCGGAAACAAATGCGAATGCCAACTTGTGGGCTTCAGGCTACGCAGATGCAGGTTTTGCTGGAATGCTTGTCGCCACATACATTACCTCGCTAATTGCGCGCATACTGAACGGAATGAAAGGCCAGTTGGGCATAGCTATTCCGGTGCTCGCGGCGCTGGCCATTGGTTTCAAGCTATCGCAGTCTCCGATAGAGCGGGCATTGGTGGGACATGGGGGACTCGCGCTACTTGGATTTCTATACTTGCTCCAATCGGGAAATCTCGCCGGACGAAGAGCAAAGCGAGCTTTGCCGATTGGGCTGGACGGAAGTCGACGAGAAAGACTACTCACCTCTACGCGACAACCTTTAGCGTAGAATCGCAGCCTCAAGGCGCATCAGGCATCTTGAGATTGTGTGGAGCAATGGGCATGCTTTTGGATGGTATGACATGACGGCGGTCGTCCACTTAACCTCCGCGCATCCGCGATACGACAACCGCATCTACTTGAAGGAATGCCGTTCCCTGGCGACCGCCGGGTATGATGTCTCCATAGTTGTTGCCGACGGACAAGGATGTGAACTAACAGGGCAAATTAAGATCCACGATGTTGGCCGATTTCACAATCGGATGCAGCGGCTACTGAAAGCGCCGCAGCGAGTATACGAACAGGCAGTTAGGTTGAATGCCTCGCTTTATCATATCCACGATCCCGAATTGATCCCTGTTGGTGTGAAACTAAAACGCGGCGGTAGCACCGTCATTTTTGACGCACATGAGGACTTACCGCGGCAACTCTTGACGAAGCCATATTTGGGACGGCTTACGGGCCTAGTGCTTGCCAATGTGGCTAGCTTCTTTGAAAAAAGGACTTGCTCTGAGTTCGACGCAATCATCGCAGCAACCCCGGCGATCTGTGATAAGTTTCGTGAAATCAATTCCCAGTGTTTCGAAGTCTGCAATTACCCTTCGCTGGCTGAAGTTGACGGTCATTTGTCGTGCCACGTCGGCGCCAGAAAACATGAATTGGCGTACATTGGGGTCATAAGTCGAATTCGCGGCGCCATCGAAATGATTGACGCGATGGAACGAATAGAAAAAGCCCAGCTAAACTTGGCAGGTACATGCAACGACCCGCGACTCCGAAACACCTTGGTAAAACGGGCCGGTTGGTCACGTGTGAACGAGCTGGGGCAAGTGAGTCGCGAAGAAGCGGCCGCAGTCCGTGCGAGGAGCGTTGCGGGAATAGTCACCTTTCTGCCAGCGCCAAATCATCTTGATGCCCAACCCAATAAAATGTTTGAGTATATGGGTTCCAGCTTGCCTGTAATTGCCTCCAACTTTCCGCTTTGGCACAAAATTGTGCAAGGCAATCAGTGCGGTCTGTGTGTCGACCCGACCAATCCGGATTCAATCTCCCGCGCCATCACTCGCTTGTTGAGTTGCCCGGAGGAGGCGCGAATGATGGGAGCCAACGGGCACACAGCAGTACTTAGAAAGTACAATTGGGATGTCGCAGAGAAAGAACTTCTCAAAGCGTATCGAGCAGTACTGTAGTGATTGACCAGAATAGATTGCCATCAGCAATTGGAATTGGGTGCCGACGTTGTGCAAGCTCTTGGCTTCACTCCGCGCTAAACCAGCACTCTGAAATTCGCAAACCTGTACAGGGCCTTCATTTCTTTTCAGAACACTTCAACCGTGGACTTGACTGGTATATGAACGAAATGCCCGAAGGGCAATCGGGCAAATGCAGTGTTGAATTCTCTGTTTCATACATGTATCCAGAATACGCCGAACTATGCGCTGAGAGAATAGCAGCTCTCGTGCCGAGTGCTCGGCTCTTCGTTGTGCTACGCAATCCGATAGATCGCGCATTCTCCGACTACCTGCGATCCAATCGGCGTTTGGAAATTCCAACCTGCATGGACTTTGATGACGCGATTAATCGGTTTCCCGAATTCTTAGAAAGGGGGCTTTACGGAAAACTCCTGCAGCCCTACTTCAGCAAGTTCGCGAATGACCAAATCTGCGTTCTGCGGTACGAGGACGTCGTGAGAGATCCGCGCGCTTTCTTGGTCTCGCTTTTGGGCCACATAGAAACGTCGCGAGACACAAAAGGAATCGATCTTGACCGCAGAGACCTTGCTGCTGGAAGCGTTCGAAGTGTTCGGTTTACCAGCACCATATTCTCGACGAGGGATGCGATTAACGCGATTGGTAGACGCGTCTTTTCGCATAGATGGCCGACTATCAAGAATATCGCGATGCCGGTATATCGACGCTTGCTTGGCCTCAATACGGGCAGCGCGACTATCTCCAATTCGACGCGACGCGATCTCGCAGCATACTACCAGCCGGACATTGTGACCCTATCCAAACTCGTCCGCCGCGACTTTTCAGAATGGTTATGACTTCAAAAGGCAACAAAAAGGCCGGCCAGAAGTCGTGTCAATGGGGCACACTCGATTGGTTTGCGAGCAAACTTCATCAACACGGCTTGAACAGCCCGGCTGCTTACTATGGACTGGGTGGGTATCAACGCCATCGCCATCGGCTTATTGTTGAGTTGGCTCGGGATTTAGGGATTCCACGCAAGAGGAATGCACTGCTAGATATCGGTTGTGGAACAGGGCATATGACTGACCTATTCCGACGAGAGCTAGAATTTCGCAATGCGACTGGAATCGACTTTCTTCCTGAATTGGTCAATGCTATCGGCGAACTTTATCCCAATGTTAAATACCAGGTTGGCAGTTTGCCCAATCTCGATTTCGCCGACGAACAATTCGACTTGGTTATAGCCTCGGAAGTACTGTATTACCTCGACGCGGACGCCCGCATCCGGGCTCTCCATGAGATTAGAAGAGTCACAAAGCCGAGTGGCATTTTTCTGATGTCAAGCGCTTTGGGACCGAAATACTTTTCCGAATTAGACGCGATGATGCTTGTCGAAACGCAATTCCGAATCTCCCATATTGCGTACATGCACAACCGCACGTACCACTTACTCACCCGCCCAGTTTCTTTGATCCATAGCCTTAACCAGCTCTTAGCCTCTCGTGACCCCAATCAACGAGAGACAGTACGTAGGCGACTAGGACATTGGACTTCAATCGCAGAGGCGCCAGCCAGCCGCTTCGTACTGAATGCCGCCTGCGGACTGACAACGCCAATCCTGCTTTCGCAACGGTTGCCGTCGATCTTAGAACGATTCTCCAAGTATGTGCTTCCAAAGACATCTAGAACAAGCATAGTCGTACTGGGAGAAAAGGAGTGTCGTTAACAAATCGACTAATAGTCATGCCAACGGTTGACGTGGAGGGCGTCCATGGCAGTAGGCCCTTCGACCAGATGGTCTTGGGCAAAGTTGAAAACAGCTCCGGCGATTGGGGTGTCTTGAAGCAGGCCCGATTGTTCAATCATTACGGTGTTCAGGCCACATTTTTCGTCGACGTTTACGAGTACTCTCTATGGGGAGAACCCCCAATTGAAAAAGTATGTACGGACTTGCTTGACCTTGGCCAGGACGTCCAACTTCACACCCATCCTGCTTGGCGAGATGACCGACGCGACTCGCGAGAATTGCGAGACCTGAAAGCAAGACGCCGCTTCTATCCACAACAACAAGATTTCATGGCGAAATTGGAGTATTCAGATCAAGTCGAGGTTCTCGATAGGGGAATTGAGCTCCTATACAAGTGGACAGGAACACGTCCCGTTGCCCATCGAAGTGGCGGATATTCGATCAACAGCGACACAATTCGTGCATTGGCCGCTGTCGGAATTCGGGCAGATTCTAGCATGAATTGTTCCCACCCGAACTCTGAGATTCTGTGGTCAAGAAACCAAATCATTGACAAGAACGGCATACTTGAGTTCCCCGTTACAGTGTTTCACCAAGCAGTCCAATTCCCACTCTGTTCCATCAGCCGACGACTAACGTCAAGGTTGACTAAGACTGACTTAGATGTGTGTACACTGACAGAGCTAGAACGGTATGCTCAGGCGGCTCTTGATAGCGGGATTTCCCTGTTGAACCTCTTTATGCATAGTTACTCACTATTGACGTTCGATCGGAGATTCAGAAAGATTGAAGCGGATCCTGATGATTTCTGCAAACTAGACACACTATTAAGGACAATGCTCGCGAACCCGCGTGTCGTGTTTAGGAGTTGTGCGCAGGCAGTCCGGGAGTTTCCTATGGACGAGCAATTATACAGTGGATCAGACCACGTGCCTTACATCTATTCCTCCCGACGATTCATGAAGCGCGCTATGCAGAAGTCAATCAACATTCTTCGCGATAGAATGGAAGGGTTTGGAGCAGTTGTGCAGCCATAGTTCGCTTCTGAATGCCATTTTTCGCTACGGCTGCGACCGGTACTAGCATTGTCACGCTGCTCCAAAGATCACGGCGTCGTGGGCCGCTCCCCCAGCTTATTCAACCCCAGAATCTGTCCAACTATTGGGGGCCATCTCCATATCAGTTTCCGTGATCAACGTGTCATTCGTACGACAGGCTGCGGCGACAAGACAGAGCAAGTGCGATATCAGTCCTAAATAATCCCCTCATTTCCACTAACTGCACTTTAGGCGAACGTCTGAGGATTCGCATAAACTGATATTGCAAGAAAAAGGCCCTTCGGGGGTTGGTGGTTGTACCGCACACCTCTTTCCCGGAGAGCCAAGGATGGCCAAGCGTAAACGTTCTGGTAAGGCGCCGCAAGCTCGGCACGGTAAGCAATCCCAACCTTCGCGACATGATAAGCGAGTTCGGCTGCACAGGCGCAATCCGAGGCGCAAGCGGACGAAGTCGGCCAAAGTGCCGCTGGTGGGACAGATCGCCGGACTGGCCCAGGCCATGGCCGCGTTGCTCGACGCGCGCAACGGCTTCCGGCTCCCGATTGTTCTGGCCGGGGCCCTGCTGGCCACGTCGCGTCGCACCGCCAGCCGCTGGTTTCGCGCCGCCGGGGTGGCCGACGATTGGGATCGCTTTTATGACCTCTTGGTCTCGGTGGGAAAGCAGGCCGCGTCGCTGATGTTGCCGCTCTTGATGTGCCTGGTCGATCGCTTTGATCCTGGTCCGGAAGGCTCTTGGAAGCTGGCCATCGACGACAGTCCGACCAAGCGCTACGGCCGTCATGTCGAAGCCGCCAACGTGCATCACAATCCCACCGCCGGCCCGGCGGATGGGCCTTGGCTCTACGGGCACAACTGGGTCTGTTTGGCGCTGTTGATGAAGCACTCGCTGTGGGGCGCGTTGGCCCTTCGCCTATACCTGTCGGGGCGTCGAGGTCACGCGTCGCTACAAAAGCTTCTTGGCCACGTCGAAGGTGACGGGGGGAGCGATCCGCCTCGTGTTGCTGGAATACGAACGCGGCAACTGGGCGGCCTATTTCAGTACGGACGTCCAGATGGACGTGCAGGAGATTCTGGAAACGGTGGCCAACCGCTGGGCCATTGAGGAGCACTTCCACGACGTCAAGGAGGTGTGGGGAGCTGGCCAGCAACAGGTCCGCAATGTGTGGTCCAATGTCGGCTGCTGGCATCTGAATACGTAGCTCTATACGATGGTCGAACTGGCGTGCTGGGACATGCCCGCGGACGAACTTGTGGACCGTCGCGACCGGAGCTGGGACAATCCGGCTCGTCGTCCTTCGCATGCCGACCGCCGACGCCGCATCGTGCGTCAAATGCTGGAAAAACATTTTTTGACGGACCTACCCCGCGGCGCCGACGGAGCAAAATATCACGCGCGCATCGTCGACCTGCTCAGTCTCGCGGCCTAGCAGCAAGTCGGCTCGATAGGACGCAAAACGAAACGATAGAAACTTCCCTAAAGTGCAGTCCACTAAAACATCAAACCGAAATCCTCCCAAGATCGCCCGCAAAATGATGCCGTAGATAAGCGCCAGAAAGGGCACAAAAGTGAAAATCGTGACAATTCTCGGCGCGCGCCCTCAGTTCATCAAAGCAGGGACTATTAGCCGCGAGATCGAGCGCTGTCGCGAATTGGGGCACGCTCTCGATGAGGTGATCGTGCACACAGGTCAGCATTATGATGCGAACATGAGCGGCGTATTCTTTGACGAATTGCAGATCCCCCGACCAGATCATCATTTGGGAATTGGAGGAATGTCGCATGGCGAAATGACTGGGCAGATGATCGGTCGGATTGCAGAAGTACTTTCGGCGGAACGGCCAGAGTGGGTCTTGGTTTATGGTGATACGAATTCAACGCTGGCCGGAGCAATTGCAGCAAGTAAAATGCTGATCCCAATCGCTCACGTAGAGGCCGGCTTGCGTAGTTTCAATATGTCAATGCCTGAGGAAGTCAATCGCATTCTGACCGACCGCATAAGCTCCTTGCTGTTCTGCCCAACGCCCAACGCTGTAGTGAATCTACGCAAGGAAGGATTTGGCAACTGGAAATCGGGCGCGCGCCTACTTCTTAGCGGAGACGTTATGCTCGACGGCGCGACTTTCTATAAACAACTGGCCAAGCGGCCCTTGGATTTACACGTTGATGAACATGAGTTTGTGCTATGCACGTTGCACCGCGCTGAAAACACCGATGACCCTAAACGGCTGTCAGGAATCGTCAATGCACTGAAGGAAATAGCACGCCATCGTGCCGTCGTTTTGCCACTGCACCCTCGCACTAGAAAAGCGATATGCGATGCCCGACTAGATTTGGCCCCGATCGTCGCAATCGAACCAATTGGATATCTGAGCATGATATGGTTATTGGACAATTGCCGACTCGTAGTAACTGACAGTGGCGGATTGCAGAAGGAAGCGTTCTTTTTCCGGAAACCGTGCCTGACATTAAGGGACGAAACAGAGTGGGTAGAGTTAGTCGACTACCGCTTCAATGTACTAGCAGGCGCCGACCCAGATCACATTCTTCAATCGTACTTTGGCTTCCAGTTTGCCCTAAACTGGGAGGCGCTCGACTACGGCGGTGGCAAAGCCAGTGAACGTATCGTCGGCGCCTTGATCACTTCGTCGGGAGCTACTTGACGTGAGGCGCGATGAGCACAAACCAACTGTTTGGATAGTTAATCAGTATGTTGGTGCACCGCGGTATGGCATGCATTATCGATGGTATTATTTGGCTAGACATCTATCCGAGCAAGGCATCGACACAAAAGTTGTATCCGGCAGCTACTCCCATCACCTAATTTACCTTCCTCCTTCAGAACACTATTACAATTACGAGACGATTGACGGCATCGACTACTGCTGGGTCAAGCTGAATCGCTACTCAAATAACAAAGGCGTTGGCCGAATTATTAGCCAAATCCTCTTTGCGTTTAAGACCATCCTGCGGAAACCGTTCCCCAACAAGCCAGACGTTATCGTCGCATCCTCGCCATCCTTGTTTTCGGTTTTGATAGGCTGGTATTACAGCAAGCGTTTCAGGGCGAAGCTGATCTTTGAAGTGAGAGATTTATGGCCTCTCACATTGACGACGATTGGGCGACACTCTCGGATGCATCCTCTGATTCTGTTGTTTTCACGAATTGAGCGCTTCGGCTACAAGCGAGCTCATGCAACGGTAAGTCTGCTTCCCAATGCAATCGCATATATGCGCTCTGCCGGGTTGGACGAAAACAAGTATCACTACATACCCAATGGCGTTGAATTGCCAACCGAATTCAACCGCGAAACGGAGCTGCCTCCCGAAATCGACCGGATAATCGGCATGCTCACCACGAAGTTCCTAGTTACCTATGCAGGCTCGATTGGAATATCCAATGCGATGGACTGTTTTGTCGATGCGGCAATTGCCTTGAATAGGCGTGACGACAGGTTTGTTTTTCTCATCATTGGAGAGGGCTCAGAGAAGGAACGCCTCGCATCGAAGGTACGGGGAACCAAAAACATCGTCTTTCAACCATACGTGCGGCGAGACGTTTTGAGACTCGTTTTTGCAAAGTCGGACGTTTTATACTGCGGAGTGCATGACTCCGAGCTTTATTCAAAATACGGCATCTCCCTCAACAAGCTGTTCGAATACATGTCCTCTATGAAACCTGTCGTCTTTTCATCGAGTGCATTTAACGATCCTGTCGGCGACGCGGACGCAGGAATTACGGTTCCTGCTGGAGATTCTCAATTGCTCTGTAATGCCATTTTGGAGATGGCGAATTCTACCGAGCAAGAACGTAATAGACAGGGCAGAAACGGATATGACTATGTCAAGGAATTCCACACGTATCACATACTGGCCCAACAATACGGCAAGCTTTTTTCATAGACGAAATCTGGTGGCGGCTATTCGCCGATCCGTTTGCCCGCAGTTCTTGTCCCTATGAGCTACGATCATTGTGCGAATCGAGATCGTCTGAAGAAACAAAGGGTTGGATCTCGGTTTTGAGATAGGTTTGCGCCAACTCCGGAAAGGGCTGTACCGCGAAGAATTCGTCGTAGTTTCCCGGCGATTGGAACGATTGACAAATTGACTTAGGATTCAACGCAAAATAACTTCCCGACTTTTCACTTCAGCAGGCGGACCAAG
>CAYTGL010000043.1:0-21280 GCA_964437335.1 uncultured Chromatiales bacterium | reverse complement strand
CGGTCGTCCCCGAGCCCGCCGCGGGCGCCCTCGCACTCCTCGCCGCTGCAACGCTCCTCGGACGCCGTTCCGCCGCCGGCCGAGCCTGTCTAACTAGGTCTTGAAGCACTATCGACGCTGGCGCACGACAGCGAATCTGAAATGTAGGCGATGTGGTTCCTTTGCATCATGGGAGAGACTAATGGCGTTGAACTTTCGTCCGGCCTATTACTTCTTTGGAGGGGTGCTTGCGCTACTCGCCGTTAGCGGCGCGGCGCATGCAGCGCACTTGTACGACCCATTCAGCCCATCGGGCAACCAGAGCCTGGTGCTCGACAATTTCGCCGGCGGCGACACGGACCCTAACCGCTGGCCGTTCGTCTGGTGGGATCTCGGCGACGACTTCACGGACGGGACGTTCGAGTTCGACCTGTACATGGAGAACGACGACCCCGGGGGCGTCCCCGACAAGTTTTGGACCTACGTGAATCTTCGCATCGGCACGCGGGACGGCGCGTTGCCAAGCGGCTCGGGCGGCGACACCGCGATTTTCGACTCGTTCCGCGTCCAGAGCGAGGCCGGGCGATACTACTACAACAACGCGACGGCGCCCGCGGTTCACCCGTTCGAGCATAGTACGGCACACCACGTTAAATATACCATCGACGGAACTGCCAAAACTTATCGAGTCGAGGTCACGCCGTTTGCCGACAGCGGCGTGACGGATGTCATCGAGATCGACTTTGGCTCGGGACTGACGGCCGATCTTCCCTGGCGTTCGCAGTTTCAACTGCCTCCCCCCTTCGGATCGGGCAACACGACGTTCGACACGATTGCCATCGGCGGAGCCTTCGCGGCGGTTAACGGCAACTACAGTGCGCCTTTCTTCATCGACAACGTCGTCTTCATCTCAGGGGGGAACACGATCCTCTCCGAAGATTTTGAATCGACGCCCCTTGGCGGCCTGCCTGCCGACCCCAAGTTTAATTCACTGGGACCGGGCGTTTCCGGCTATCGCGTCGAGGTCGTGGGCGCCGTTCCCGAACCAGGCGCGATCGGTCTGGCCGGCATGGCCACGGCCGGCGTCGCGGGGGCGTTGAGGCGTCGGCCCAGGCAACCATGCGGTGAGGACGCCGTGTGAATGAGCGTTCGACAACGTCCGCTCCCGTATTCCTCGTGGTGCTCGCAACGGACAAGAGGCGACCATGTTTTGCATCAACTCCAGGATCGCGCGTCCGGCAGCTGCCGGACGTGCGATCGCCTGGCTGCTTAGTTTTGTCGTTCTTTCAGGCTCGGCTTTCGGCGCCAAGGTCGTCCTGTTCGAGACGTTCGACGACGACGTTCCCGATACACTGCCCAACACGGTCGACAACTACGCTCGAAGTTCGACGGCGCCGGACCCCCTGCTCGACCCGGCCACGGCGGTCGTGACCGGTGGAATGTTTCCCGATCCGTTCGGCATTCCCGGGAACCAGAGCCTCGTGCTGCACAATCCGGATAGCACCACCCAGATGGCCGTGACCTGGTTCGACGAGTTCGAGGACGATCCGTCGACGTTCCGCAACGGCACGATTGAATTCGACCTCTACATCGAGAGCCCGGACCCCATGGCCTACTGGACGTACCTGGGCGTGCGGATCGGCCACGGCGACGAGACGCGGCGGAGCGTGTCGACGACGAGCGGCTCGGACGTGACGATCTGGAACTCGTTCCGCGCCACGCGGCTGGCCCCCGAGAACGAGTCGCTCGTCGAGCAACTGTCCGACGAGGGGGGCCGGTTCCTGGTGGGCGCGCCGACCACCTACGCCGACCCGCCGGACTCGGACGACGACCTGTACGGCCCCGACCGGCCGATCCGCGTCAAGTACGTGATCGACGGGACGGGAACGTCGTTCGAGGATCCGCCCAAGTACACGCTCCTGGTCTCGGATTCGCCGGTGACCTGGAACGACGGCGAGTCGGAGCACTTCTGGATCATCAACACGGGGAGCTTCGAATTCGCGCCGGGGATCAACATCATTTCGTTTCTGACCGACGCCAGCGCGCGCAGCAAGCTGAACGAAGGCTACGCGGCGGGGATCGGCAACGTGTACATCGACAATCTGCGGATCGTCAACGACGACTTGGAGGACGTGCCGATGTCGGCCGATCTGGACCTGGACGGCGACGTCGACGGCAACGACTTCCTGCTGATCCAGCAATCCGATCCGTCGCTCATCGCTGCCTGGAAGGACCAGTTCGGACTCGGCGCCGCCGGCGGAGCCGCCGCGGTCGTCCCCGAGCCCGCCGCGGGCGCCCTCGCACTCCTCGCCGCTGCAACGCTGGCGAGAAAACGCCAAGTCCTTCGCCGTTGAGTGCACGGGGCAGCGGCACGGTTGGCCGATCCTCGACACGAAGCGGACAGCAGCCACAAGTCGATTCCCTGCGGCACTGGACTCGAGCGGGCGCGGATCGACCTCCTTTCCTATTGAAGTCGGCGCCGTCAATGATCCGTAGACTGCATGGTTGTCGGCTCTCAGCTATCGGCCAGAACGTGGGCCGTCATCTTCGTCTGGCCGAGAGCCGATGGCCGATAGCCAGCCCGGCTCACTAGCTGCGCAGTGATCAATAGATGACCCGAGTTTTGCGTTCGATGCACAGCCGCCGATACAAGGCTTCGTACTGGGGCACGATCGCATCCGCTGAAAATCGACTCGCATCCTGCTGAGCGGCCGCGCCGATTGTGCGGCGTCGCCGCTCGTCTTGGATCAGCGCTTCCGCCGCCTCGGCCACTGCCGCCGCGTCGCCCGCGGGTACGAGAGATCCCGTGACGCCGTCTCTGATGACTTCGGGGATGCCGCCGATGCGCGTGCGACGCTTGGGCATCCGAAGCACATTGCTTCGAGAATGCTCAGGCCGTGTCTCTTGGCCACCGACCTCAGGTGCATACATCGTTCGATCCGTGAAATCCGTGGTTAATTCCCTTGGTCGGGAAGGTTAACGGCGTAGGGCGCCATTGGCGTGTCGCAAGTGCTGAAGTGCCGAGCGAGTACCCTCGTCGCACTGGCGCCACGCCATGGCACACATGCGAAGTTGAACCATTGCTCTTGCTTTCGGCCGTTCCACGCGATAGTATACAAATGTAATACACCAACAGGCATCGTGGCAAACCACGAGCCGTGGGAGGTTCCGCACCGCGAGGAACCGCCCACGGCTCGCGTTTTTTATTGGCCCGACAGGAAATGAGGCTGGAGACGGGAGATTGGAGGCGGGAACGACTCGCAACTCGCGCCGCGCGCCTTCTCAACCCGTTATGTCGCCGAACAGGGAACTGATGTTGCCAAGGAGACGACAAGATGTTTCGCCGTGGCCCGGCGCCGCAAACCCAATCGCGCCAAGGCGATCCGGCCAGGAGTGACGGCGCAACTCCCAGAAAGACGACTTTTGTCGCCAAAACGAGTGTTTCGCGACAAAAAAGAGCGTTGTTCCGCTCCGTGTTCGGCAACTTGGAACCCTGCGCTCAAAAACGCCGGCCCAAGCAAGATCAGCGTCCGACGACGCCACGCTCCGTCATGAGGCGACTCCTGGCAACACAAGGCGTTGAAGGCTAATTTGACGCCATTCCCCCCGGTAGGCTTTTCAAATTTTCAAATCGGTTAACTTGTCCCTTGTCAAATGGGCATGAACGTTCTGTTCAATATCTATTGGCTGTGAGAGGGAGAACGATGAATCGCATGTTGCCCATGATCCTCCCGCCGATATTGAGCGGCGTTTTGTTGACGCCATTCCACGCCGCGACGGCGGACGATCGCGCCGATGCGACGACGCAGCACGCCGAAACGCTGCCCGTCGTGCCGATCGGCGACGACGCCTATCTCATGTGGGATCGCCTGCCCTACCATCGCATCGGCGTGCGGGCGTACATGCGCAGCACCTACGATCGCACGGGCGGCAATCGCGACGCCGATGCGAGCCACTTCCTGTACCAGCAGGCCGACGACTTCAACGTGACCCTCGACGCCGCCGGACCGGGGGTGCTGTATTTCGTCCGCACGAATCACCACCACGGCAGTCCGTGGCACTACGAAGTCGACGGCAACGATTTGATCGTCAAGGAAAGCGCCACCGACGACCCCGTCGGCGCCAACGAGCGGCTCACCGAAAGCACGTTCCTGCCGCAAGACATCTTCCCCCACCCGCTCACCTGGACCTGGCCCACGACCAAGGGCGCCGATCTCATGTGGCGCCCGATCCCGTTCGCCGACTCGCTGCGTCTGGCATACTCGCGCACGTTCTATGGAACGGGCTACTACATCTATCACCAAGTGCCGCGCGGCGCGGAACACTTATCGCGTCCCGTTGTTTCGTGGGATCGCCAGCCGCCCGATCCGCGGGCGCTGGAATTGTTGAACCGCGCCGGCGAAGACATTGCCCCCGTCGGCGACGGCGTCGCCAAGACGACCGGGACGATTGACCTGGCGGCCAACGAGTGGCGACAACTCGACTGCCCGAAGCAAGCGCCGGCCATGATTCGCGCCTTGAAGTTCGCCGTCCCCCGCGATCAGGCCGAAGCCTTCGGCAAGTGCCGGCTCCGCATCGTCTGGGACGACCGCTGGCATCCGTCCGTCGACGCGCCAATCGACCTCTACTTCGGCGCCGGCCAGCTTCACAACGACGACGGCCGCGAGTATCTCGTCCGCGGCCTGCCGTTGGTCGTCCGCTATTCAGAGGACAAAGTCTATTTGTCCTGCTACTGGCCGATGCCCTTCTTCCGCAAGGCGCGGATCGAACTGCAAAACCGCGGTGAGACGCCGATCTCCAACGTCCGCTACGAAATCCGCACCGTCCCCTACGACGACTCGCCCAACCACGTCGGCTACTTCCACGCCACCTACGCCGATCGCCCCGCACCCACCCCCGGCGCCGACGTGCTCTTCCTCGACACCGCCCGCGAAGAAGGCGGCGGCCCCTGGAGCGGCAACTTCGTTGGCATGACCTGGGTCTTCTCCCGCAACGGCAACCTCCGCACGCTCGAAGGCGACCCGCGGTTCTTCTTCGACGGCAGTCCACCCCGCAAGCCATGGGCACCGGCACCGAAGAATGGGGCGGCGGCGGCGACTACTGGGGCGGCCGCAACATGACCATCCCGCTCGCCGGCCATCCGGTCGGCAAGGAAGCGGACCAGGTCGGCTCCGAGAAAGACCTCGTCAACTCCGCCTACCGCTTCCTCATCGCCGACCTCTTCCCCTTCGGCAATCGCGCCGTCATCGGCCTGGAACACGGCGGCGGCAATACCTCTGCCGAGCACTACAGCGGCGTCGCCTACTGGTACGGCAGCCCCTCGCCCACGTTGGTCGAGACCGACCAACTCGACGTCTGCGACCCCGCGGACGCCAAGCGGCACGACTACGCTTCGCCCACGGCGGAAGAACCCTACGAGCTAGTCAGCCGCTACGAATGGGGCCCCGACCGCGACGAGCCCGCCTGGTGGCATGAGAAAGACGCCCACGCCGCCGGCGCCCGCGAGTTCTATCCGGCCGAAACCGGCAACGTCCGCATCATGCGCGGCGCGACCGAATTCACGATGCAGCTCGACCCCGCCAACCACGGTGTGCTGCTCCGCCGCAAGTTCGACTACCAATATCCCAATCAGCGCGCCAAAGTCTCCGTCCGCCCCGCCGGCGCCGACGCCCCCTGGGAATCCGTCGGCGAGTGGTACGCCGCCGGCAGCAACACCTGCGTCCACAGCCGCCCGCAAGGCGGCAACTTCTCCCCCGCCGAGCTGGCCCCGACCGAACACAACGTCATCACCAGCAACCGCCGCTGGCGCGAAGAAGAATTCCTTCTCCCCAGCCGCCTCACCCGCGGCCGCCAGCGGCTCGCGATCCGCATCGAACACGTCCCCGACGACCGCCCACTCTACCCCGGCCACCCGTTCCCAGTAAAAAACGCCTGGAGCGAATCTCGCTACTGGGCGTTCTGCTACCGGCTGCCGGAGATGCCTACGCCTAACTCACCACGCTGATTCCCAGCAGTAGCAGGCGAGGATGGGTTCGCCGTGCAGCGGGAACCCATCAAAGCGAACACACCCCAAAGGTGATGGAGCGCCGAGTACGGCCAACCCCTCCTTGTATCTTCCCACGAGCGGTGTCTGCCGGAGGCGCATGTTCTGCCGCATCCTCCTCCATTCCGCATCCGGCATCGAGCATCCCGCCGCTCACGCCGCCCGCTTCGGCGCAAGCAGCGCTGCCAGCTCCGGCGACAGCCGCCCCGTGCGCGCCTGCGGCTCGCACCGCAGCGCATCCATCGCGTCGGTCAGTTGCTCGTGCGTCGATTGCGTGACATCCAACAGCAGCCACTTCCTGCCCGCGAACGAGCAGTGCCCGCCGCCGGCGCCGTCGAGGTATTCCTCGCGAATTGTGTAGTCGTGTTGTCGCAGGAGCTGGAGCGCTTCCGCTAGCATCGCCGGGGCTTGCATGACGCCGACCTCGAATGTGTTCCGAGAAATCAAAACCCCCGGGGGCGAACCTCCCGGGCGGCGGATTGTAGTGCGAACGGTTCCAGTCGCCCAGCGAACTTGGACGATACCACCATGCGCAGCGGCAACGCGTTGCCCTGCCGGCAGTTAGGATGTGCCAGTCGGACAAACGCGCGAGGCGGCGGCGAATTGGCAAGCCGCGTTGCCCTTGGGGGACGAGCCATGGCCGAGGCGGCGGCGACCGATCACGACGAGCTAGCAGCCCTGCGGGCCGAGCTGATGCAGGCCCAGCGGATGGCCGCGCTCGGTGAGCTCGTGGGCACGACAACCCACGAGTTCAACAACGTGCTGATGACGATCATCAACTACGCCAAGCTCGGCCTGCGGCACAAAGACGAGCCCACGCGCGACAAGGCCTTGGGCCGCATCCTTGCCGCGGCCCAGCGCGCCGAGCGGATCACCAACAGCGTGCTGGGGATGGCCCGCAACCGCAGTGCCGATTTCGCGCCGGTGGAGCTGGCCGCGCTGGTTGAGGAAACGATGGTGCTGCTGGAACGCGAGATGCAAAAGTTCCGCGTCGCCGTGCGTCGCGAGTTCGCGCCGGCGCCGCCGGTGCGCGCCATCGGCAACCAGATTCAGCAGGTGCTGCTCAACCTGGCCACCAACGCGCGGCAAGCGATGCCCACGGGCGGCGAGCTCACGGTTCGTATCGCCCACGACGAGGCGGCCGGGCTGGTCGATCTCACGATTCGCGATTCCGGCGTCGGGATTCCCCGCGAGCACCTGCCCAAGATCTTCGACCGCTACTATACGACCAAGACCGGCCCCGACGCCACCGGCAAGGGTGGCACCGGCGTGGGCCTTTCGGCCTGCCGCGAAATCGTCGAAGCCCACCGCGGCCGCATCCGTGTGGAAAGCACGGTGGGCAAAGGCACGGCGTTCACGCTGCGCTTGCCCGTGTGGCGCGAACCGTCGAGCGCCAGCGCCGCAGCCGTTCCGCTGGGCATCCCTGCGGACTTCCCCTCCCCCTCCCTCGAAGGGACGGGCTAGGGGACTGACTCGATCGCGGGCGCCCCCTCACTCCAGCGGCCGTGTCGGCACGCCTTCGTGCGTGATGCGGATCGGCTGGATGAAGCCGCGGTCGTCGAACTCCATCCGGTCGATGCAGGTGACCCGCGAGTTGCCGTCCCGCTCGCCCCGCGGACGGCGATGGTACACGGCGTAGTACCCGTCCGTCCCCGGCACGTGGAGCACCGAGTGGTGCCCCGCGCCGGTGGCGATCTGGGGGTCCTGTTTCAGCACCTTCGCGATCCGCTCGAACGGCCCGAACGGCGAATCGGCGATGGCATAGGCCACGCTGTAGTTCGGCCCCGTCCAGCCGCCCTCGGACCACATGAAGTAGTACTTGCCGTCGCGGATGAACATGAACGGGCCCTCGACGTAGCCTTCCGGCGTGATCTCGCGGAAGATCGTCCCGTCGTCGTGCGGCGTGAAACCGGTTAAGTCGTTATTCAGCCGGGCGATGTTGCAGTGCCGCCAGCCGCCGTAAATCAGATAGTACGCGCCGTCTGCGTCCTGAAACACGAACTGGTCGATCGGCTGGGCGCCGTTGTGGAACTTGTCCACCAGCGGCTTGCCCAGGTAGTCCTTGAACGGCCCTGCCGGACTGTCCGCCACCGCCACGCCGATGCCGCCCACAGCGTCGTCGTTCTGAATGTCGTTGGCTCCGAAGAAGAAGTAGTACTTGCCGCCCTTCTCGACGACCGACGGCGCCCACATCGCCCGGCGGGCCCACGGGACGTCGTCGGCCGTCAGCACCCGCTCGTGCTTCGTCCACGTGACGAGGTCTTGCGACGAGAAGCAGTCGAAAAACGTCTGCTCGTCGTATGGCGCGGAATAGGTGGGGTAGATCCAGTACGCGTCGCCGAAGATGACGCCCTCGGGATCGGCGTACCAGCCGGCGAAGATCGGATTTCCAGATGTCGAAGGCTCCTCCGCGGCAAGCGGCGGCGCCGCGACCACGACGTACGCGACTGCCAGATAGCGAACGAATCGATGCATGTGCATGGAGTTCAAGCCTGTTTGGACCAAGGGTTGTCCGGCGCGGAGCGACGCTCAGCGAAGAACCTCGTAGTAATACGTGCGCGCCGTCCCGTCGATCGCAAACGAACCGTCGGCGCCGACGTCGATCGACTCCTCCCGCGGCACGCCGTACAAGTCGAGCGGCCTGACTTGTCGCGGCCGCGCGCCTGCCACGCGAATTGTCGCCTGCACCGGCTCCATGAGCAGCGGCGGGCCGCCTTCGGCAAGCAGTTGCGACCAATCGTCGTTGAACTGGCTGCCCGTCTGTTTGTCGCGGGCCATCGCCGTGATGAGGATGTGCTTCGACGAGCGGAGCTCCGCGTCGTCCAGCGGTGTGAAGATCAGCGAGACAAAGGGCGTCGCCGTCTCGACGCGCACGTCCGGCAACTGAATCGCCTTGCCGCCGGCGAAGCCGATCACCGCCTGCGTTTTCGGCGACCGCACCTCGACGATGCGGTCCCGGTAGTTCCACGCGAGCTCCCCCGTCGTGGAGTGGATCGTGCGGGCTGCGCGATCGTGCCACGTTGTGAAGTCGCGCAGCTCCGACGGGCCGTCGGCAAAGTCGATCGTCACGCGGCCGACCGCCAACGCGGCGGGGGGCGTCGACAGTTTGCCCACCAGTTCCTTCGCGTCGTGCCCCCCGCCGGACAGCGACTGGCCCAGCACGTCGCGCCCCGCGAACACCTCCGCCTGCGACACGCGGCGCAGCGCCACGACGTCGCCCTCGGCAATGTGGCCTTTGTGCACGGCAAACGCCAGCGCCGGAAACTGCCCCATGTAATGTGGGGTGTGCGTGGCGTACTTGGTCTGACCCGGCCAGCCGTCGCCCATGCGGCGGTCGCCCATGCTGAAGTGGTACACAGCGTCCCATCCCTGCAGCCCCATGCCGTAGAAAGCCACCAGCGGCGCTGCTTCCGCCTTCCACGGGTTGGGCGGCATGTGCGACCATTCGCTGTAGGCGAACGGCCGATCGTGCGCCTGGAACATGCCGACCGCGAGCAGCCCGTGGCCCGGCTGGTCGAGATGCGTCGCCGCGTCGACGGCGCCTTCGACAATGCGATGCCCGCCCTCGCCGCCGCCGAAGTAGTTGTGCCGGTCAATGCTGTCGCCCGCCGCGTCGCAGTAAAGGTTGGCGAGATCGGCCGCGGGCCCGCCGGAGCGCCACGCCGTCGTCACCGTGACGCCCTTGAAGCCCACGTCGCGCATTTGCTTGATGCGGCGCTCGTAGTACTCGCGCTGAATCGACGCGAGAAATTCGATGTAATCGCCGCAGCGGCGTTCTTGCCCCGCGTACTCGTACAGCGGCCCGTCGCTGCCCCAGTGATGGGCGCCCATGAGCGCCAGTTCGCCGCCTTCCCAGCGGTCGTCGTCTCGGAGCCCGCCCCACGCGCTCGCAGCGGCGTCCGGCGCGCCGTACTTCGCCCGCGCGAATTCGAAAAAGCGCTGCCGCATCGATCGCGACAGCAGCGGCGCCCGCTGCGGGTCGAGCAGCGTGTTCAGCGTGAAAAAGAACACATTGCTTTCGTTCTGCACCTCAAGCACGGCGAGCGCCGGATCGTCTTTGTAGGCCAGCCCCGTGTAGGGATTCACGTGGTCCAGCAGCGCCGCAAAGTATTTCCACGCGGCGTCCTGCAGCCGCCGGTCGAGATTAATGTAATCGTTGACGACGATCGGTCCCCGGCTGCCATCGTGCGCTTCGTCCAGCGAGTCGAGCTCCGCGAACAACTCGGCGTCGACGTCGTGGGGCTGCAGAAACGCTCCGTGATGCGGGTACACGACCGACCAAGTCGAGTAGATTCCCTGCTCTTTGAGCGCCGCGAACCAGCGGTCGTAGCGGTCGAGCCGCGATGCGTCGAACTGCCCACGCTCATCGAGCAGCCCGACGGCGTCGATCAGCGTGTGCTGCCGCACCATGTTGATGCCATGCTTGCGAAACCAGCGGGCGGCCTGGTCCATCTCCTCCGGCGTCGCGCCTTGCACCGGCGAACCGGCGCCCCAGAACTTGGTCGGCCGCGGAGCGTTCTCGAACCGCAGTGCGGCGCCGTCGCGTTTCAGAAACCCGTGCTGACCGGCCGGCGCCTCAACCAGCGCGCTCATGTCGATGACCGAGGCGGGGTCCAGCGGATCGACGTCCATGATCACCGGAAACCACTCGTCGGGCTTCGCCGGCGCACTGGTGTTCGCCGGTTTGGTCGCGCCGCTGGGCGTGAATGGGATGCGCGTGAAAACCAGGCAGTCGATGCCGCCGTGGTGCTGCGGATCGCTGTGAAAGCGGAACGCGATGGAATGCGTCCCGGCGTCCAACGGGAATGCGCCGATCTTCACCCACGCGATGAACCGCAGATCGGGCTTGTTGTCGCTGGCGATGTTGATCTGGTTGCGCAAGTCGCCGCGGAAGTCGACCGCCTGCCACTCGCCCGCGTCGTCCCATCGGTACGACAGCCGCGCCGCAACCGGATTGGCCCGGACCCACAGGACAAACTCGTCGGCTTCCTCGACCGTGAATTCATACTCCGCCTGCCCCTCACGGTCCTCGTCGAAGTGCGAGAGCCACTGCCCGCCGGAGAGTGCATCCTTCTTGACGTCGTCGTACCACGGATGCCGCGAGGCCTGGTTTTCCTGAGCGTCTTCGCCTTCGATCCAGATGACGTCGGCCGCCGGCGAGCCGTCCGCGGCGCAGGCTGCCGGCGAACAGCAGATTGCCGCCAAGGCCGCCAGGAGCGCACAAGTCGGTGATCGCAACATGATCGCGGGACTCAACGAGAAGGTGGGCGGTCGATCGTATTGTCGCCTGCCGCCCGGCGCACTCACAAGCGATACTGCGGAATCTTGAGCAACTCGCCGTCCGCGAGCGCCGACTGGTGCGACACGATTCCCGCGACCGTCATATTGAGCGCCTGGGCGACGTCGACCAGCGGCTGCCGGTCTTCGAGGATTGCGAGCAGGAACTCGTTCGTCAGATAGCCGTGCGAGCCGCCGTGCCCGCCGGGATCGACATTCGCCGGCAACGGCGGGCGCTCGACGTTGGGCAGCGCGGTCTCGATCCCCTCATACCGACCGTAGAAGCTTCCCCGCTCGCCGCGCACGCGGCCCATCTCGCCGCCGGCGCCGGGCGTGTCCCAGCTTACGGCCATCCGCGCCGCGCCGCCATCGCTGGTTCTAAGCATCGCGATCTCCGTGCCGAAGGGATTGCGATACGGATTGTTCTCGGGCCGCAGATGCTCGATCGTGCTCGGCATCCCCAGGCACGAGACCTCGGTGAAGCTGCCGCCGGTCACGCCGATCGCATAGGCGTTGGAGTGCGTGGGATACCACTGCGGCGGCAATCCCACGCGCCAGCCCTGGTACGAATCGATCGGCTGCTCCATGTAGTGGTAGTATTCGCCCTCGGCGTACATGATTTTCCCGAGTGCGCCGGCGCGGTAGAGCTGCCGCATCGCATGCAAGTCGGCGTGATAATACGACGTCTCGAACATCATGTACTTCAGCGGCGCCGCGTTCCTCACAGCGGCGAAAAGCCGCTCGGCCTCCTCGATATTGCCGAAGCACGCCGGCACCGCCGAGGCGACATGCTTGCCGCGCTCCAGGCAGAGGATGGCGTGCCGCGCGTGACTGGGCGCATCGGTCGCCACGAAGACGGCCTCAACGTCGTCGTCCTTCACCAACTCTTCGAGCGACGGGTAGGTTCGCGCACAGCGCGTGACCTGAGCCAGCTCCGCGCAGCGCTGCGGAATGAGGTCGCTGACGGCAACGACCTCGGCATTCGGATGATCCTGAAACCCGAACGCCGCCGCGAACTTGCACACGCCGTAGCCGACGAGGCCGACGCGAATCTTCCGATCAGAGACGGGCGTCCAGCCCGCCGATGCCGCGGCGCTGGCCGCCTGGGCTTCAAAGCCCTGGATGGAAATCTCTTGAGCGAGCGCCGCCGCGCTCGCCGTCATTGCGGCCGCGGCAGAGCCGAGGCCTTGGAGAAACACGCGGCGCGAAGCGTCGTTGGCCATGGGCATTCCCGAGATATCGAAGAAGATGCAGCCGGCCGGATCGCCCGGCCGGCTGCATCGTAGCGTTCTCGGCGCGTGCGCCGCAACGGTCGCCGGCTCAACGCGCAGCATTCGCAATCTTGGGAGCCCCCAGGGCGTGCAGGTTCACCTACGCGCGCCTGCGACGGCCCATGCCGACAACTATCGCAGCCAAAGCGAGCACCACGCTGCCCGGTTCCGGAACGCCCGCGACTCCGCCTCCGCCGCTGGTCGTGCCGAAGTTCGCTTTCCAGTCCTCCAGGCTGCCGACGCTGACGTCCTGCTGCCACACGAGAAAGTCGTTGCCGTCGACGTCGCCGTCCTGGTCGAAGTCGCCGGCCAGGATCGGCGTCTCGGGCGTCGCAAAGATGTTCACGTCGTCCAGAATCGAGCCCGCCTGATTCGTGCCGCGCGACACGAAGAACCGCGTGGCGGCCTGAGAGGATTCGTTGTAGAAGCGGATCGGATCGGCGTTGACCTTCGTTCCGTCGAGGAACAGGTCGTAGGTCTTCGTGCCGTAGTCCAATTTGAAGGTGAAATTGTACCACGTGTCGGCCGTCCAGGTGAGGCCCGAGGGCACCCACACGGCGTCGCCGACGCTGGCGCTCGCGAAGTCGATCGTACGGACTGACGCGTTCGTGTACGGATCGGGATTGCCCGGCTCGACGACGATGCCGAAGCGGATCGCCGCGGCGCGCACTTCGCCCTCATCCATGACGCCATAGAAGTTATTGCCCTGGCGTTCGCCGATGGTCTTGTCGTTGCCCGCGGGCGTGCCCGCGGGGTCGGCGCCTAACCCGGAGGTCAACGGGCGAACCCAGAAATCCATCGTGACTTTCTCCGTCGTTTCGAGTCCGAAGAACGGGTTGCGCACGAAGTAGCCAGTGCTCTCGGTCGCCGTATCGAGCTTGGCGACCAGCAGCGCCTGATCGCCGCTGCGCGTCGTCACGCCGGGGTTCAGGCCCGCGGCGGTCAGCTCGTCGGCGATCTCCGCCGCGGTTTGCACGCGTGGGCCGCGGGAACCGCCGTTCCAGAAGTCCTGGCCCAACACCCAGCCCGTGTAGTACCCCAGCGGGTTGGTCACTTCCGTGGGGCCAGGCGGCTCGAAACTGGTGATCAACCCCGCCGGCGTCTGGGCGCTGGCGAAGCTTCCAGCCATTGCGAAGGCCGCCACGGCGCCAATCAGCAGGCGGATGATGCGTAGCTGCGGGTTCATCGTAAGCTCCTTTTGAGTATCAAAGGTGTGATTGTTTTTATGGCGGAAGCGGTCGCGCTCCTGCCCGTGGAATCCGCGCTGATTCAGCGCGATCGCAAAACCGCCGCCGCGCGCCGCAGGCCATCTGCCCCCCGGCCTGGCCTTTGCCGCGCGGCGGCGATTCGTGCTTCGCTGCATTTCTTACTCCGTTGGTCGTTGGGACGTCGTTTCCTTCGTCGCCGCAAAATGGTTTTGAATTTCCCCCGCGCTCAGCACGCGGTCGTAAATTGCCACGTGACTGAGCCACCCCTGCCAGCGCTCGGGGCTGATGTCGCCGTCGGAACCAGCCGGGTTGCGTCCAATCTTGGCCGTGCCGGTCGTGGCCCGGCCGATTGGAGTGGGGCACTCGTCAAGCCATGTCGTACGGCCCGCGCCGTCTGCCGCGCCTGCGCCGATGCTCCGGTACCGCACGCCGACGGCCGCGCCGTCGACGTAAAGCGTCGGCGCCCCGGCGCCGTCAATCGTCGCAGCGACGTGAACCCACCGGCCTTCGACCAGGGGGGCGGTCGACACGCAGTCGTACTCGCCGTAGACCGTGAGCAGCACATGCCGCCCAGCGCCGCCGAAGTTGTTCCAACGGCCATCGACGATGCCGAGGGCCAGCCCGCTCCGCGGACGGTCGAAAGTCGAAAAAATACGTTGAGGTCCGTCGATCGCATCGCCGGGCTGCACCCAGGCTTCGCAGGTCCAGTTGCTCGCCAGCCCCAGCGATTCGGCCGCGACGTCGAGGCCGTTGTGCTCCCCCGAAAAAACAAATGCCCGTGCCGGACCGTCGCCAACCTCTCGGGCTCGATCGATTTCGCTGGGCTCGATGCCCGAATTGACGAGCGCCGCGAGCGCCAGCTTGCCGCTCCCCGGCGTCGAGTTGCCGGTATGTTCGTCGAGACGCCAGTAGGCAAGGGGTCGGCTCTTGAGCACGGCCAATTCGTAGGCGGATTGCGGGACGCGCCGCACAAAGCGGGCGTCGTCGAACGCGATTTCCCTCACGGATCCATCCCCGCCCACCTCGCTCGCCAGGCCGCGCTGCAACGTGCGGCTGGGGCCGCCCTTGCCTACAACCAAAGCGACTTCGCCGTCGAGGATGTGAACTCGGGCCGCGCCATCGCTGGCGACCTCGACGCCGAATTCCGTGCCCAAGTCGACGAATGATGCCGCATCGCAGTGCAGCGTGAAGCCGAGCGCGTGCTCCGGAACGCGGACCACTGCCTGGCCGCGAATGAGCTTCGCTCGATCCGCGGTGAGCAGCTCCAGCTCCGCGGGCGCCTCGATCACGGCGGTCACGCCCGAGGCGAACGTCAATTCGGCAACGCCGCGCTCGAGCGCGACGATGCCGGGAATCAATGCGTCGCCCTCGGCCAACGTCCGCGAGCCGCAGCGGAGAACGGAATTAAAGGAATCGGCGACGGAGGCGATTGCTTGTGCGGCCGCATTGACTGCCGCCGGACGAGGCGCGGATCGGCCTGGCGGCTGCAGCGGCGGCGCCGGCCGGGTCACCAAAACGAGCAGCACCGCCGCGGCGGTGATGCCCGCGTATACCATCCAATGGTGAGTGCGAGGTTCGTCGATCCGCAGCAGACGGCGGTCGAGCGATTGATCGTTGGCGGGGCCGTCCGGTCGCACCGTGGGAGCGTCGTCGGGCGCCTGCCGATCCCGTCTCAAAGCGATCTCTTCCTCTTCGTCCAGCAAGCTGGCAATGCGCCGCGGATCGACCGCATCGTCAAATGCCTCTGCGAAAAACACGCTCTGCATGTCTCGCTCGAGCAGCACGTCGCGCAGCCGGCTGTGGACGACCGCCTCGCGGACGAATCGCCGCATGTGATCCGGCGACGCCGCGATCCAGGCGCGCAGTTGCTCGAGCTCGCCCACTTGCAGGCTGTCGTCGAAATAGGCGCTGAGTAGTTCTGCGACGTCCCGCATCGTGAGGATCCTAGGTCGAGCGAGCACCGGACTGCGACGACAGTTGGCGGTCGATACAGTCGCGCAGCGCTTTGCGCGCCCGGTGCAGCATGACCGACACCGCGTTGGCGTTCATGCCGGTCTTCTCGGCGATCGCGCGCGGGGTCAGCTCGCGCACGTAGCGCATTTCGAGCAACTTTCGTGGCCGGCCGTGCACACGGTCGATGCAGTGCTCGAGCGCCGTGTGCATCGCCGAGATTTCCGGCTCCATCTCCGCGCAGACGTCGGCCAAGGTGCGAACGGCCTGATCGTCGAACAGATGTCGATCCTTGGCATGGGTGCGGTAGTACTGCAGCAGCTTATGTCGTGCGATGCCCAGCACCCATCCGGTGAACGGGCGCGTGGCGTCATAATTGGTGAAGCTTTCCGCAACGGCCGCCGCCGTCTCTTGAAGCAGGTCTTCGGCACGGTGAAAGTCGCACAGGCAGGCGCGAAAGTAGGTGGAGACGATCGGGTGCGCCTTGGTCCACAGCACGCTCAGTTCGCGTGCTTGTGCCGTCGTGATGCCGGTGGATTGATCCATTTGCAAGTTGCAAGCAAGGGCGTTTGAACCCGCTGTTAAGAGGCGCCGCCTCCTGTAAAGAACTTTGCGCGCTCGGGCGAATTCTTACATAGAATCCTCGCACAACGGCTGGGCAGGCCACAAGTTGGGCAGCGTGAACAACTTAGGAATGCGAGTGCGAGCTGACGAGGTCTTCCCACCCACACCTGCGGGGTTCACGCCTGGGCATGCGGGAAGTCCCCTTCCGTCGCCCGAGACGTCGCGTGCGACGGCGGAGAAGGCGGCCGAATGTCGTGACGGTTCGCGAGGTGTTCAATTTGGGTAGGACCGCGTAGTGCTTTGGAGGCGATTCGGGCTTGGGACAGACGTTGGGCGCAGTTTTTGGGCCCGATATGACAAGAATTGGACGATCTGCGGGTGGTTGTCTAGATTGAGACTCGAGGGGCGCAATTCTGTTCAATTGGGCAACGTTTCGCTGCGGCGTCGTCGCCGGTCAACCGTTGTCGTCAAGGAGCGCTCATGAGTCGCACGCCCCCGTTGTTACCCATGGCCGTCTTGCAATTGGCCGTCATCGCATGCTCTACGTCAGACTTGGCGTTGGCCGTCCCCGCCTCATTTGAGTGGACGAGCGAGATTGGAGTGAGCGGCCCCGGCGGCGGATATGATATTGCCATCGACGGCCGCGGCGACCTCATCGTGGTCGGCGGTTTCCGACCCGAGCCCGTCGACTCCAACGCGTTTATCTCAAAATTCGATCGCGCCGGTAAACCCCTCTGGGTGCGCGAGTTGAGTACGAGCAGCTTTGACGTTGCCTCGGGCGTCGCCGCCGACGAGGCCGGCAATGCGTACGTTGCGGGATTCACCCTAGGAACGCTGCCCGGACAACAGCCGAGCCCTTATGGCTCTGCCTACCTAGCGAGGTTTGATGCCGAGGGGAACTTGGATTGGCTCACGCAGTTGAGCGCGACGGGCGCTTACGCCCCGGCGATCTCACTCGACGGACTCGGCAATGTGTACCTGGTCGGAAGCGATCGACGCGCGTGGGGCGGCGACGTGTTGCTGAACAAGTACGACGAGAGCGGCGCCCTCCAGTGGTCGCGCAGTTTCGGATCGCCGTACGCGGATTATGTCACGTCGGTGGCCGCCGACGCCCTGGGCAATGTCTTTGTCGGAGGTTATGGGACTGAAAATGATGATGCGTACGTCACCAAGTACGATTCTGCCGGCAATCGGCAATGGACGTGGCAAGGCGAAGCTGACGAGACACGCAGTCTGGCGACGGATGGATTGGGAAATGTTTACGTGACGGGACAAGATTTCATTACCGACGCGCAATCCCATGCATTCGTGTCGAAGCTGGACAGCTCCGGCACGGTGTTATGGTCGCGGCGGCAAGGCACGGTCCGATATACCTTTGGATCGGACGTTGCTCTGGATGATGCCGGCACGTGTACGTTTCGGGCGGCACGACCGGCAGCGTGGGAGAACCGTTTCGAGGAATCCTCGATTTGTTCGTGAGCAAGTACGATGCAAACGGAGCGGAGAAGTGGACCGTCCAGTACGGCACGGAGTTCTACGACTACGGTGATGGCATAGCCGTCGACGAGCAGGGCGGCATTTATCTAGCGCGCCAAGAAAGCGGCCGTCCAGCACCGATGTACGAGCTTGCCTTGGTTTCCAAGCTCAGCGAACCCGTTCCGGAACCGCCGGCCTGGGCGTTAGCGGCAAGCAGCATTCTGCCGTTAGCGTACTCGAGGTTGATGGCGCGAGCACGGCTTACGGGACGATGGTCGGCCGCGCAAAGAGGGTGAAGGTCACGGTCCGGCTACCGACGTCGGCGGCACGCTCAGCCGCGCCTGGATCTCTGCCAGCATTCGCTGCTCGAGCGCCGGGTCGCGGCCCAGCAGGATCCAGTGTCCCGCCAGGCTTGTGGCGATGACCCCTTCGTCGCGACTGGGCAACGATGAGTCATTGCGAAAGACGGCCCCGCCGGCCGTCGAACGCTCCGGATGCGGGAGATCTTCCAGGTCCTTCTCGACCTGCACGTCAATCAAATAGCCCCGAGCATCCGGAATCACGCGAATCACGGCGTGACGGCGGATCGTTTGGAACGTGCTTTCCCAGCGATTGTACCGACCGACCGAATCGTGGCGGTGCGGCTCGAGAATCGTGGCGCCGATCGTCGGCCACGTCTCGATGCGGCCCTCGGTCAGCACGTCGCCCACGAGTTGCACCTGCCGCTCGCGCTCGATGCGGAAGTAGTCGTCCACCACGTCGACGATCTGCTCCCACGCCCAGTCGCGATTGGCCACGGGCACGTGAATTTGATTGGGCCCGCCGGCGCCAAAGTCGGTCACCGGCGACTCGGTGTACGGCGCCGCGGTCGGGTCATGGGCGAAGGGATCGACGACAACGCCCGCGGTGCTGCCGGCCGGCGGCGCCGCAAACAACGGCTGAGGAGCAAGGGGCGCCATCGTGCCCGGCGGATGGATCACCTGCACCGGCTGGCAGCCGACCGCGACCAGCGCGCCGCCCAGGCTGCAGACGCAGCCGGCGCGCAGAACGATCGGCAACTTGGACGCGGCGGCACGCATGGGCGGCGGATCATCCCCCATGCCGGCTTCGGCGGCAAGGGCGAATCGCCGCGGTGCGAAGCGTGCTAGCAGAATGGCCGCGCCGAACGCGAAGAAATCACGTGAATGCGCGGATCCGGGGGACGTCCTTCACATTCCCCATTCCCCATTCCGCATTCCGCATTCTCAGTAATCGCTCTCCATCCCCAGCCGCATCTTGAGCTGCTCGAACTGCGCGATGTAATCGTCGTTGGTCGAGTGCACGTGCTCGGCTTCGGTGATGAACCGCATCTCGTCGCGGCAGGGCACGCCGCAGTCGCGCAGGATCCGCTCGTAGGAGCGGAGATCGCGGCCGTACATGATCAGTAGCTTGTGCTCGTCGAACTGCACTTCCTGCGGCAACGTCGGGTTCAGCACCGCGATGCCCGTGCAGCCGTCGTTCACCAGCAGTTCCTCGAAGTCCCACAGCACGCTCTGCAGGATCGGCATGTCAATGTGTTCGCGGTACAGATCCTGGTGGCCCGTGGCCGCGTAGTCGTGGCTGGACTCCAGCACGACGTCCACCACGGGGCCCAGCGGGTCGAGCAGCTCCATGAACGTTTCGAAGAGCTGCTCTCGCGACGCGGCCGCCATCAATACCGGAATGTCTTGTTTTGCGTTCTCGTCCCGATAGCTGTCGTGGCGAAAGCCGGCCGAGGGCACGACGTCCAGCGAGTAGGAGGGCCGCACCGCGTCGCTCAGCGTGAAGGCCCCGTACTGGGCCACGCCCAGATGCGTCTCGAGCTGATCCTCGCTGAGCGCTTCGAACGCGCTGCCCGGCGGGGGCGCCGCGTTCTCGTGATACACGTTGCGGAAGAACTTCTTCAGGAAGCCCATCGAGGTACTCGCAGCTGATGGCGTCGGCGAATTCGGCGTTCCAGGCTGCACGCGATGGGAAGGTCAGCCCAGAGCCCGCGCCGGGGACGCGGCGCGGCGAATTTCCTACCAAAGGTCTGTGGGTCGAGCGGGGAAACGCCCGCGACATCGCCAGCATGGGGGCGCGGCGGCGGCGGCAAGCGGTTCCTTAACGATACTGAAATCTAGGTTACCGCCCCGCTCCCCCGCCGGCGCTGCTTTGGCAGCGATCCGCTTTTGCCCCGTCCAGGTCGCAACAACCCGCACAGGCGGCGGCCAGGGCGTGGTCCCTCCGGACGACTGCCGCATCCGCTACAATCGAGCCGCACGCGGAGCCTCAGCCAGCAATCCGCCAGGGACGGGTGACTCGCCCAAGGTCTGCCGCAGGGCGCGGCGCGAACCAGAAAGCCGGGCAATTCCACCACGCCCTGCGAAGACTTGGGCGGGCCGCCCCGTCGCGATTAATCGCCCGGAAAGGTCACCCCTCGATGAAGATCTACACCCGCACCGGCGACTCCGGCATGACCGGCCTGATCGGCGGCGCCCGCGTCGCCAAGGACGACCTCCGCATCGCCGCCTACGGCGCCGTCGACGAGTTGAACGCCGCCCTCGGCCTCGCCCGCGCCGCGGAATTGCCCGCGGACATCGACGCCGTCGTCGCCCTGTTACAGCACGAGCTGTTCACCCTCGGCGCCGAGCTGGCCAGCCCCGACGCCGCCCCCCGCGGCATCGATCTGCTGGCCGACGCGGAGGTCCAGTGGCTCGAGCAGACGATCGACCGCTTCGAAGCCGCCCTGCCGCCGCTGAAGCAGTTCATTCTCCCCGGCGGCGCGCCGACCGCCGCGGCGCTACACGTGGCGCGCGGCGCCGCCCGCCGGGCCGAGCGCGAGATGGTTTCGCTGTCGCACACCAGCGCCGTCCGCGAAACGGCGTTCAAGTACATCAACCGCGCGAGCGACCTGCTCTTCGTGCTGGCGCGCGCCGCCAACGCCGCGGCCGGCGTGCCCGACGTGCCGTGGGACAAGCGGTGACCCGGCCCGTGCGGATCGCCCTCCCGCACGGCGTCGCGTCCAAGTTATTGGCGGTTGCGTCGAGCTCCGTGCGAAGGCGGCGGCAATGAGGACAAGAGTTAGCAGATGACGGGTTCATGAGCGGCTCCTCGGTGCGGGTTCAAGGGGGCAGCGGTCGTCGTCGAAGCGGCTCGCTTCGACGACGGTTCAGGGTTCAGGGTTTAGGAGGGGAAATAGCCCCCGGCGCAAGCCGGGGGTTGGCGTGAGCGAGGTTCAGCGTTCAGGGGATTCGAGTCTCGGAGAAACTCGGCAACCGTTGGCGATTCGCTCCGAGACTCGCGAGGGCGGCGGTCAGGATCAGCGCAAGGGCGGCCGGCTCGGGCACGCTCAGCGGCGCCTTGCCGCCGCTGCCCAGGTTGCGCTGCCAGATGAGAAAGTCGTTGCCGTCGCTGTCACCGTCGCCGTCGGTGTCGCTGTCGGCATTGACGCCGAAGTCTGTGAATGGCGCCCGAAACGTGCAGCGCCTGGCAGGGCGTCGTGGCGCCTGAAT
>CAYTGL010000042.1:0-21297 GCA_964437335.1 uncultured Chromatiales bacterium | reverse complement strand
GGAATTTTAATGCATGGACCCGAACAAGTTCAAGTTACAGCCGAGGCGGGTATATTAGACAGCCTTGCTATCCATACAGCTCCAACGGTGATTAATGCATAGCATCCCTGGTGAATTAGGATAGGGCAAGCAGCGGCCGCGGTACTCCCCATTCTCTACAACAAACCATGCGCCAGCTTCGACAAAGTCTTGAAGTTCTCGGTTGCGCATAACCCCAACATTCAAATAATATCGTCCAGACCTCAATGGAACCTCATCAATGTCGCATTGCAATACTTTCCTGGAGGGCCGTGATAGATCATCGTCGGGTCCGCCGACCCAGGTGTCTTGGTAGCTCAGGACAGTGCCTTTCTGATCGCATATAAAGAAGTGTAAGTCCACGTCACTCGACTCAATATTCAGCTCAAATTCGAAGCACGCAGGCTGTCCCATTACCAATAAATTGCGTGAGCGAGGAGGTGTACTTCGAATAGATATACGCGAAACTCTTACCTCGCCTTTCCCTTGCCGGTCCAGACGATGTGCGACCTCTTGCTCACTGCAAGACTCGAGAGCTCCTAAATATTTGTCCGCTGCATCGGCAACCTTTCCATCGTATGACAGCGCGCCGCGGACCAGGAGAACTCCTCGATTGCAAGTAGATTGCAGGACGGCCATATTGTGGCTCACGAACAGCACTGTCCGCCCTCCGCGCGCGACATCCTGCATCTTCCCCAAGCACTTCTTCTGAAACTCGGCGTCGCCCACCGCGAGCACTTCGTCCACAATCAGAATTTCTGGTTCCAGGTGCGCTGCCACGGCGAAGGCCAGGCGGACGGTCATGCCGGAGGAGTAGCGTTTGACGGGGGTATCGAGGAATTTTTCCACGCCGGAGAAGTCGACGATTTCGTCGAACTTGCGGTCGATCTCTCGCTTTTTCATGCCGAGGATCGTGCCGTTCATGTAGATGTTGTCGCGGCCGGTGAGTTCGGGATGAAAGCCGGTGCCGACCTCCAGCAGGCTGGAGACGCGACCGCGGAGGACGATGCGGCCGGAGGTGGGCTCGGTGATGCGGGAGAGGATTTTCAGCAGGGTGCTCTTGCCCGCCCCGTTGCGGCCAATGATGCCGACCACCTCGCCCTGCTGCACCTCGAAGCTAACATCGCGGAGTGCCCAGAGGATGTCATCTTGGTCGCCGGCCTGGGCGGAGGTATCGAGCTTTCGGAGTCGGCTCCAATTGCGAAAGGGGGCCTTAAGGACCGTGGTGGCGGCGGCCACGAGGGTGTCCGGGGCCTCTTCCTTGGCGCCGAGGCGGTAGGCCTTGGAAAGGTTCTCGACAGAGATGATGGGGCTTGTCATGTGGATCGCAGGAACGCGTGTTGGAACAGTTGCGGAGTGTTAAGCCGACGGGCACTGTGGGCAGTGCTAAGAAACTTTTTTAACGGTGCCGCGTAGCGAAAGGCCAGGTAGGGGGACAGCCATCGTCGCTTTTGGACATGGTCGCGCATGCGCTCGATTAAGGTCCAAGGGTAGAAGAAGGCAAGATCTTCCGCGGACTCGGGACTTGAGCCGTTCAGGTAGGATTGAGTGAATGCGTGCTTCCAATCGCGGACTTTTGTTTGGACGCCCGGTCGCAGATACCGCATGCCAATTCGATCGAGGCTGGTAAGAAAGTGGGCAGCACACAGGGCGGCAGGTCCTGCTTTGTAATCGAGGTCGATAAAGCAAATCCGGTTGTGGGCTCCGATGATCACGTTTTTGGGTTGCGCGTCTTGCAAGAGGAGTTGATTGCCGACTCGCAACCAGAATTCGCTGGAGAGTCTTCCCAAGAGTCTTTCGTAGGCGGGCACGATGCGGCGAGCATAGGAGCGCACCAGCGGGTCTGCGAGGATATTGCGACCACCTTGGGCGAAGGAAGCATTGGACCTGGCGGCTGGTGATATCCCAACGGCGTGCGCATGGATGCTGTTGAGTTCGCGAAGGCTTGCTCCGCAGGCCTTGAGCAGCGCTGCACATTCGTATCCATTTTCCGGAGCACCGGTGATGGCCCTTTGGAGGACTTTTTGAAGTGTTGGTCCGGAGACGAACTCCAGAGCAACCCAACGATTTGCTTCGTGGTAACCGAGGACTTTTGGCAGACAGATGGCGAAACAACGATTGTTGGATACCAGGCTTGTGTGGATGTGGGCCAGGTCTACTGGGGAAGTGTGATGCGTGCTGGACGGCATGCGCTTGACAACTACCTGAACCGTTTGGTTGGGAAAGGCGACAGAGGCCGAGAGGGCGGTTCCGCTTTTTGCGATGGCCACTTCAGCCGGCTGGCCGGCGCGACCGTAAAACTCGCTTGACTGGCTAAGCAGCCAATGCTTAATTTCGTCGTCTGTGACGGTCATTGCTTTTTCTCGAGGAGCAGAATCATATCCTCGCTTGCAAACGGCAAGACCATGCGGCAACCTGCGATTCGCAAGCCAGCACTATCGGCTTCGCTTTGGATTTCCTTCCAGGTAGAGCTCGTTTTTGAGACACCCTGCCGAAGGCAGCGTTTGACGATACGGCGGAACCGATAGAAGCTGGAGGAGTACGAAACATTGACGACAACGTAACGTGAGGTGACCCTGGCCAGTTCTTTGAGGATTGGAGAGCGTTCCTCGGTCCGCAGATGATGGAACAACCGAATGCATGAAACGAGATCGAACGATGCATTGGGAAGGTCGAGCGCGTCGAGATCCAGCTGACGGAACTGGATACGATTAGTGAACGGCGCACATCTTTCCCTGGCGACCGAGATCATAGCTTCGGAAATGTCGCCTCCGACAACCTGGAGCCCCTCTTGAAGCCAAAGTTGCGTAATTCGGCCGGTACCGCAGGGAACATCCAGCGTGCGCGGTTGCGAAATCGTTTTGCGAATCCGCCGGAGAACGCGGCTTAGCGTTCGTTTTTCCAGGCGGTCAAACGTTCGTCCTGTAAGACTTTTAAACCGTTCTTGGTCGTAATCGCGCGCGACCTGTTCATCTTGATAGTGTGTTTTTATGGATGTATTCATAGTTCAGCTCAGGCGACATCCGCGAATAGGCGTTCCTTGCGGCGGAAGTACAGGCAGCCGGTGACGGCGATGACGGTGGCCGAGGCAGTGCCGACGGCGATGAGGTTCCAGGGCATGAGGTTGGCGCCGAACAGGGCCGAGCAGAAGCCTTCGATGACGCCAACCATGGGATTGGCGGCAGAGTACAACCGTAGATGGAACACTAAATCCGCGCGGCCAAGGCAGTAGGGCTTGGAAAGGTTTTCGACGGAAATGATCGCTGGCGGCATCAATTATGGCGATCCGGATCCGCCCCCATCTATGACTGGCAATTCATTGACAATTTTCTGACCGCGGAAGTAAACGGCGGACGCAACACGGTGTGCCCTTTGGCACCTGACTGCAATGTAATCGATGTATTTAAATGGCGCTGTTAGGAGGGCAACGGGAATCAGAAACATGTTGGAAAGATAGCGATTGTGGGAAAGGCTGTTCGCCCACTCGCGGACGCTCCACACAACTGCACATGTCGGGCCGATATGAACTCCAGCTTCAAGTTTGGTGAAGTCACCACAGAGCAGACACAACCCGTCGATGGTGAATCGCCAGTAGTCTGTCGGATCGGCGTGGTACGCTTGCATAAATGGAACATCCACATGCACGATTCCACCCGGCTTGAGCACTCGACGAATTTCGCGGATCGCCTTCCAAGGATCGGCAACGTGCTCCAAAGTTCCCGTGCATACGACGCAATCAAAACTATTGTCGTCAAAGGGCATCTGGTGAATGTCACCTACGACGTCGACTCCCTTCATCGCAACTGCATCGAACGCGGTTACATTATCGACCACGCGCCGGCCTCCGGCGCCGACATCTAGCACCGACGCGTTCGGGGCGAGTTGGGCGAACGTCTTTCCCAAATGATCGACTGGAACGATCGTCGGCGAAGGAAGGTAACGCAGTATACCAGGAAGTCCCCAGCCCATTTTGCTCAAACAATATAGAGAACAAAGTTAATGGAGTAAGTGTACAGCGGGAGTCGAGGGCTGGAAATAGTTTGCAAAGGAAGTTGGCTTTAAGCCACGTCGGCGAACAGGCGTTCTTTGCGGCGGAAGTATAGGCAGCCCGTGGTGGCAATGGCGAGCGCGGAAACGGCGCCCACCGCGAGCAGGCTCCAGGGCATGGGGTTGGCGCCGAGCAGGGCGGAGCGGAAGCCTTCGATGACACCAACCATGGGATTGACGGCATAGTACAACCGCGGATGGAACACGAATCCGCCGTAGGTCCAGGTTTCGGGGATGAGACTGGCCGGATAAACGACGGGCGAACAGTACATGAGGATTTGCACAATGAAGCTCATGGCAAATTTGATATCACGATACTGAATGGCCAGAGCCGTGAGCCACATGCCTAGCCCCGCGGCCGTGAGGATCATAAGACCGACCAGCAACGGAAAGAGCAGGATGCCCACGTTTGGCACGATCCCATAATACATCATGAGGAGAGCGAGAATGGACAGCGAAATGCAAAAATCGACCAGTTTCGCGAATACCGCGGAGAGGGGAAGCATCATGCGCGGAAAATAGACCTTGCTGAGCATGTTGGTATTGCTGACCAGGCTATTGGCGCCCTCGGTGAGGGCGTTGGCGAAGTAAGTCCACGGCACGAGTGCCGCAAGGGAAAAGACGGCATACGGCGCCCCATCGGAACTGATGCTGGCAAGATGGCCGAACACAATGGTGAAAATAATCATGGAGAACACGGGCTGAATAATCGCCCAGCCGATTCCCAGCGTGCTTTGGGCATATTGGACTTTGATGCTGCGCCACACGAGAAACCGGAGCAAATCGCGGTACTCGAGGAATTCTTTCCAATCGATAAGTTGCCAGCCGCTTCGCGCCTCGATGATGATTTCGATTCGCGGATCAGACGATTCAAATTGGTCGACGCCTGGCAGCGCACTTTCGTTTGCATTGAGAACATTTTCCGTGGTGGTGCTCATGCGTAGGCCGATGCTGGCAAGTGTGATAGTCCGACGGAGTGGGTCCGGCGCGGGAGGGAGTCGGTTCGACCGGCAAGCACATCTTGCGAATTGAGTTTGAGCGCGGCCGCCCCGAGCAGGGCCACGTAATAGGGGATTTCGAGACCTTCGAGGCTGACAAATTGAGCCGCGATGATGAAGCCAACCAATGACGTAATCACCATTCGCGGCACATGCATGACAAAGGCGTTCCGGTGATGGACACGGCGATTCTGCTTGAGAAATCGGCGAAGGCCGTGGATCGTGGCCAAATAGTACGTCAGCAAGAGAGCGAGCCCTACGATGCCTAGTTCGGCTCCAATTTGCAACCAAAGGGTGTGGGCTTCCTTGCCTTTGTTGTATGGCGAGTAAATGTGCGTGTTCAGGGTGAAGTGATCGGGTCCGAACCCGAACACTGGCCGTTCTGCCATCATGGTGAGGCAGGCATTCCAAAGCACCAAGCGACTATCCGCCGATTCGTCGCGGGTTTCGGCGTCTGCGAATGTCATGGTGAAACGCGATATTACTTCTGGTCCGGCCATCATGCTTGCAGTGATGGCGCCCAGAGCAAAAAGTGCCAGAGCTTGAGGAGATTTGGGTATCAGCCAGAACGTGGTGATTGCGACAATGCAGAGCGCCAGCATGCCGCCGCGGGAGAACGAGAAGAAAACCGCGTGCGTCATGAACGCCGCGCAAGCGAACGCGATGAGCTTGCCGAGCAGCTTTGTGGCGCCAAATCCCAAAAAAAAGGCGAGTCCTACGCCGGTGACGAGCGAGATGGCCATGCAGTTGTTGTCCATGCCGCCGAAACCGTCCATTTGAAGGCGGTTGAAGCCGCCGAAATAGCTCATGTTGAGGTCGTAGGCGACATAGCCGAGGCTCAACGTGATCGTCCAAGCGAGTTGCTGCAGCTGCCTGCGGTTTTCGATCAGCGTGGCCCCCACCACGACGGGTAATACAATCTTGGCTTGCGATTCCAGAAATGCCAATGCAACATTCGTATCTTCGCAAAACAGAGCACTGATGCAGGCCCAAACCCAGTAGGCAGCCAGCGATCCTACGATCCATTTAGCGCCGCCGAAACGGAAATTTCCGAAACCTTGCAGCGCCCAGCCGATTAGGAGCGCGATGGCGATGATTCGGCTATAGTTGCCAGCCGGAACCGACCAGTGCCAAAGGGCCGCGGGTCTAATTATCGCAAAACAGATATAGATCAATAATCCATAGAATGGTCGGAAGATCGCGACGGCGGATCCGCCGTAGGTCATTGCATAGGTAAAGAGTAGCCCCATTAGTGGAGAACCGGCATTCCTTCTCGCGAGGTTTCCATTCCCAGCAGTGGTGTTAACGTCTGCAACCTGGCGGACCAGGAGTGATGGTGTTCAACGTACGCTCGCCCGTCCAGACCCAACCTGTAGGCTAGTTCCGGTTCATCAATGATTCGTCGGATTTGATGGAACCAGTCATCTGGTGTGGTTGCCTGCAGCACGTTCACTTCTGGAGTTGTCTGGAGCCCAACCAGGGCTTCGGGCGAGGCCACCACGGCCCGCCCCATCGCCAGGGCCTCCAACACTTTGTTTTGCACTCCCCGAGCGATCCGTAGCGGGGCGATCACCGTCGTTGCCTGGGCTACCCAAGGACGGACGTCATCGACACGCCCGGTGATGTGGATTTCGCCTCGCGAATCAAGATTGCGCACGAGTCGAGCGGGATTTCGTCCGACGATGTTGAATATGAGTTCTGGGTACGTCTTCCGCAACCGGGGCCACACTTCATGAGCGAACCAGACCACAGCATCGATGTTAGGCTGGTAGTCCATCGCCCCCAAAAAGCAGATCGACGGCCGCGTGTGTGACTCAGCGGGCATGAAATAGTCGCAGTCCACGCCATTCCCCACCGCATGAACTCGCTTCAACAAACCGGTGGGCGTTTTTTCGCGGGTACAGACAGCATGGAACAGGTTGGCCTCGTCCTCGCTGACGAAAACGACGGCATCAACGTTCTTGAGCACGTGCTGTTCCAAATGACGCACGTAACGATGCTCTCTACGGTATAGCCAGGCGCGGGGCGGGAGCGCACTGTCAGCGTATTGTTTCCATTTGGCACTATCAACGTCCATGAAGTCGACGACTTTACGTGTGTTTCGCAATTCTGGAAGCTCAGCATAAGCGCCCAGGCTGGAGGCAGAGAACAAGGCGGCGTCGAAGGCAGCCTCTTTGCACCAACTCTGGATCGTGTGCCGTACTTTCCGGGAGCGAAAGACCCCCTCGCTTAGCGACCGGCGCTGCAGTAGGGCGCTGCCGGCGCCCGCCAAACGGGACCTGCGACCTTGGGGAACAATTTCCAGCCGATGCACCATCTGCCGCACGAATTCGGCCTGCTCATTGGAAACCGGCTCATCGGCCATCGCAACGAGCCACACTTCGGCTGTGGTGCTTAGGTGTTTCAACATATGAAACACTCGGATCCGATCTCCCTTATCCGGCGGATAGGGGAAGCGGTGTACCACATGTAGTATTCGTGGTCGATTCATGAACCGAGTAGAGTGAGACGAAAGCGGTCGTCAGCTTCTATGCAGCCGTCGAAGAATAACTTCCCAGCATGCCGTTCGTATCCAAGCCGATGAGGATTGCAGAGCCGTCTCCGCCGCAACTGGATTCCCGCCTGCGCGGGAATGACGGTTTCAGAGCGAATATGAAATAGTCAGGGACAATCTGGGAAGTAAATGATTGGCGGCTACTAAGCAGCGGGGCTCAGCGCCTGGCAGGCCGGCGATGCTTGCCAAGCTTCGGTCAACGTGCTGAAACGAAACTGCTTCAGCAGCCTGCGGAGTTTGCCTAACGTCGAATTTAAATTCTGATAGTGACGGAATCGAGTCCGGAGACTGCCTGGCAACCTCGGCTGTCGCGGGTCGATTTCCCAAGGATGGATATAGAAGACGAACGGCTGCTGATGGCATTTGTTGATCCGCGCCAAGTAGCGTGCCGTCATTTTGTATGGATAGAGTCGAAAATAGCCGCCGCCGCTGATCGGCAGATTAAACTTCCACGCACGATGAACTGACATAGGGAATTCGAAGAGCTCACCCAGTGCGCCACCGGCCTTGGAGATAGACATCACATGCGGAAAGGGGGCCGCATCGGGGATTCCATAGCGATCATGGACGATCGGAAAGATACTTGAATCGTAACGAATGCCTTCTTCCACCAAAATCTTGAGTGCCCACTGCGATTGTCTTGTGATCGAAAAGCTCGGGGCGCGGTAGCAAACGATTTCCTGCGACGTCAATCGGCTCAGGGCACCGATGCCGCGTTGGAGGTCGGCCCGAAACTCTTCCGCTGTTTGCTGATAAACTAAGCGGTGGTGATAACTATGCGTACCGATTTCATGCCCGCGACGGTCGATTTCTCTCACCAGTTCGGGAAACCGGTCAGCGATCCAGCCCAACACGAAGAAGGTTCCGCGGACATTGAATTCATCTAGCAAGTCGAGGAGCAAGAAGGTGTTTTGCTCAACTCGGCACTCGTAAGCATCCCAGTCGGAGATGGCAACACGATCGGCAAAGGCGCTGACTTGGAAGTAGTCTTCGACATCGATCGTGAACGCATTGATCAAGGTTAGTGACTCCATGTTCGCTTCGGCTACCAATTCGCTTCTTTGATCGCCGAATCTAACGAGGTCTTCGCACCCGAATATCGGATGTCGTTGCCGAACCTTCACTACCGTTCATTTCGGACTCGGCGGCAGCTAGGATTGTAGAGTGGGGGATTCCACGTAAAGTGGTCCATTCCGTGGCTGCCTGATCCTGCCGCAAGATGGAGCCTGGGGTGGCGGGACCGTCGAACGATCCCTGCGCTGTGGCGTCGATTTCGACCGGCAGTTCAACGGTTCGGCAGAGGAATGTGAGTTTGGCCGCCGCGATTCCCGGGATTCCAATGATCCGCAGCGAGGTGCACAGCAGAATCCGCAGATCCATGAGCAGCGAGCCTGACTCGATATATTCCTGGTCAAGCACAAGTTTGCGGCGAACGCTCGTCACATCGGTATCGGGGGGGAGATTGATTTGAGCCATGCCCGTGATTCCAGGAGCCACCGTTAAACGGGTGGAGTACCCCGGGATCTCTTGGTCGAGCACGATCACAAAGGAGGGACGCTCGGGCCGAGGACCGACTAATGACATTTGGCCGAGTAACACGTTGAATAACTGCGGCAGTTCGTCCAAATGGAGTTTGCGAAGTACTTTGCCCAGGCGAGTGACTCGAGGATCATTGCACTGGCACCACACCGCTCCGGTCTTGGACTCCGCATCGACTCGCATCGTGCGAATCTTATACATGGTGAATTTGCGACCGTTTTTTCCCACACGGACCTGAGTAAAGATGCCCGGCCCCGGTGACGCCACGCGCACAACCACGACCAGAATGCCAATCATCAAAATGCCAGGCAAGAGCAACCCGGCCGCCAAGAGCCGATCGAGCACGCCCTTCCAGCGAAAGTATCCGGAGACGGCAAGACCTGGGGGTAGGGCATCATCTTCAGAAACAAGCAAGGCGTGGGCTTCGTCAGCAACAGACATCGTGCAACTTCCTCAATTTACGTGCAGTTTGAGCGGCAGCCTCGGCGAGGCCAGTACGGATGGCGCGCGAGTCACGGTACGGATTGGGCGTGGACGAGATGAGGCTGGAGAACGGGCAAGAGATCTTTTAAGAATCGTGTCGCAGCATCTTGGGGAGCCGTAGGCGATTTCTCGGTTGAACCAGCGAGTGGTTCCGATCCGGATTCTGCTGCACAAACCACCTGTAGCTTGTACAGCATTGGTTCGCCGCCCAGCGCGAGACGAACATTTTGAGGCGCTTCCCAATGGGTGTCACGAAGCCACGCGTAATAGGTAGAAACATGCTCCCCCAGCAGGCTCTTTGCCTGAAACCGAGAGACGAAGAACTCATCGATTCCCCGGTCGTCCTTGCGAACGACAACCGGGCGTGGTTCACTCAACAAAGTGTATTGGCCGTTGAAACAGATCTCCGGTCGATGGGCGACCATCGGTCCCGCCGGCCCAACCAGCAGCATCGCGTGCACCGCTTCACCTGTTTCCGAATTCACATACTGGCGGTTGAAGTAAGCAGGACATTCCAGCACCTTTACCGCACTGTCGCTCAGCGACTCTTCGGAACGCATTTGCCAGTTGCCGAAATGCTGGGGCAGTTCGGCCATTTGCGTCGATGCCCGGTCAAGCAGGTGCTGTTGCTGGTGACGACCCATCCATTGCGACGAAAGCCATTCGCTACCCAGGGTCAAACCTGCAATCAGTGCTACGGCCAGGCTTGTTGTCAGGGACTTCATGCTAAGTGGTTCTCAAGACCTTTGAGGTTGAATTGGCGCCGGCGGACCTTCGAGCGAGAACTCCTGCCGCATCTGCTCCAGCAGATCTCGCTCCGAGGGCATGAGCAGCTCCGACTGCAGATCTCGCCGCAGGGCTTCCTGCAACGCTGCTCGGGCTTCTTTGGTGCGGCCCGAGCGATGCTCGGCGCCCGCCAGATGGAAATAGAAACGGGAGTTACCGCCATTCTGGTCGATTAGCTGGCGAAGTAACTGTGCTGCCTGATCCCACTCACCCGCATTTACCAATATCCACGCATAGGAATCCTGCAGCTCGGACACGTGGCCTGCCATGGCCAACGCGGACTTCATCAACTCTTGGCTCTGACGCTGCTGGTCTGGATTTTCCGACAAGAGGAGCGCCAGATTGTTCATGGCCGGCACGAAGCGAGGAGACTTTTCCAAAATAGAACGGTAGAGCCGCTCCGCTTCCTCGCGTTTGCCTTGCATTTGTTTCAGCGTCGCCAGGTCAAACAGGAGTCGAACCGGCTCACCGGTTTCCTCGATCGACCGCTGAACCGTTTGTTCAGCGACGGGATATTCCTTTCCTACCACCGAACACTGAATGAGCAGATTTGCGAGCGTTGAAGTGGCAGAAATCCCCGGGTCCCCGGTCTGAGCGGATTTGAGGGCGATCTGAATCGCCTCGTCATGCTGGTCTTGTTGAACGAGCCAAGCTGCAAATGCGCGGATCGAAGCGTCACGCGGCCAAACTTCCGCCAGGCGTTCAAACGCCTGGCGGGCAGAGCCTGTCAAATCGAGCGACGCATAAAGTTGTGCCACCGTCGAAAGTACTCGGGCCTTCTCCAGTTCATCTTCTGCATCCGCAAGGCTCGCAAGTTGTTTGTCTTTGAAATCCTCCACGACCTGAGCGATGGCCATTTCCGTTTGAGAGGCAGCTTTCATCCAGCGACATTCCAACTGCACGGTGGAAATGTCATCTGGCGATTCTTGCTTTAGCACCTCGATCCAGGGCGCACACTCGTCTGTCAGCTTGTTTCGCAGCAAGAACGCAATATATTGTGCAACGAAATCCAACGGCGGCTTGTCTTTAGCAAGCAAGTCCTGCCACTGTTTCTTAGAGGCAGCAATGTTGCCTTGCCGTTCCAGTACGCCAGCTAAAATTGCCCTGTCCGCGGACGTTTCGGCCGCGGCAGTCGATATCAGATCTTCCAACAGTCGTCGGGCCACGCGAAGATTGTCGTTTCCGCCTCGGCGAATTCGCAGAATTGCCTCCAGTCGGCGATCTGCCTTTCCACTGAGATGACTCAGAATCGCCACGGCTTCCGTGAAACGATCTTCTCCCCCCAAAGCCACAAGCAGCGTCGCTAAAGTTTGGGCCGCTGTGGCGTGGTTGGGCTCCAGCTTCAGGATTTCCCGCCAGGCGACTTCCGCTTTGAGAGGACGAACCTGGTGCAAAAAGCGGGCACGGGCTTCCAGGACGCTGAGATCTTTGGGTGCGATCTGGGCCGCTTCGTCGAAGTGTTTCTCGGCCTCATCGACCTCGCGTAGCGCCGTATAGCCCTGGGCCAATGCCAAAGACCGGTGCAGCCGCGATTCTCCCGCAGCGTCCGCTACGTGTTGCAGAGCGTCGTGAGCCAAATCCTTTTTTCCGGTTCGGGCGTAGAACCAGAACACCTGTCCCCAGATTTTGGACTGGTCGACGCGAGGTTGGTCGGCGACCAGTCGAACCGCCTCTTGGAACAGCGATTCCGCTTCGGCGAGCAGCGTCTTCTGTTCCTCTCCCGATTTCTCATTTGCCTCCAAGGTGAGCAGCACACCCAGCCAGGTATGCGCATACGCGGCATCGTGCGAATCGGAATTTTGTTGGTTGATGCCAAGCCGGGCCAAGCGAATTGCCACATCAAGTTTGCCCGACCTGGCCACGATGTCCGGAGCGATTGAGGCCAGATTTGAATTCTGATAGAGGGCAGCTTCCCGTAACCGGTTGATGTATTCAAAAGCTTCACTGCTGCGGTTTTGACTGTAGAGCAGACGAATCAACCAGTCATAGACCAGCAGGTTGTCGCTGCCCAGTCGAATCGCTTGAGCGAACTCGTCGGCCGCTCTTTCGAGTTGGCCGTCGCGGAATGCCACGCGCCCCAACGCAAGATGCGTCGCCGGCCAGTGGGGCCGCAAGCTGTCCAAATCGCGACAAAGGCGACGAGCCACGACTGCATCGGGATGTTGAGCCCAATCAGACGCTTCCCCTAGCTCTTCCGCGATCCGCATCACGGCGAAAAACCGCCACAAACCTCCAGCAGAACCTTCAATCTGCTTCAGTTCCGTTTCACACCTACGCAATTCGGCGAGGTCGCCTCGCTGCAGGGCCAGTTCCCCCAATTGCTGGAGCGAGGAGATGTTGCTCGGCTCACGTTGAAGTCGGGACTTCAACATTGCAGCAACCGTTCCAAGTTCGCCTTCCGTCATCTCTAGCCGGATCAGTCGCTGCTCCAGCTGATCTCGGTGTTCGGGACGCTGCTTTACTTGTTCTGTCAAGAAGTCTCTGGCCGCGTCGGTTTGCTGTCGGCGAATAAGCAATTCCGCCTGAAGCAAGTCAGCACGAAGACGATCCGAGTCGGGCCGCATCCGATAAGCCAACAGGGCGGCATCGGCATCCGCGGCGTTGTCCCAACTTTGGTAGAGTAGTACCGCCGCTGGCAACGCCACTGCGGGAGCAACGGAGATCGCCTCCTCCAACAGGCGTTTGGCGTCTTCCGTTTGACCTCGCCGCCTGGCCGCCTGAACTTTCAGTAGTAAGACCTCGCCGCGAATCGTTACGTCTTGCGTCGCTTCGAGCGCGGTAATCGTGGCGTCGAAGGTTTTCCAGTCCTCGGTGGATGCTCGTCTCACGAGTTGGGTAAGTTCGATTCGAGCCAAGAGCAGTAGGACCGATTCAGGTGGTTCTTTGGCACTATTCAGGGCTCGTTGCAGTACGAGTGAAGCCTGTTCCAATCGGCCAGCGGTCCAGAGCGCGGTGGCATGGGCTGTTGCCGCGCCAAGTGATTCGGGGCCGAGGACGTTGGTGGTGCTTTCGAAGGCCGAGGCCGACAAATCCCACTGACCCAAAGCCGCATAGGCTTGCCCCAACAGGATCAATCGCCTCCCGATCTCACGTTTGTCCTGCTGCACGTCGTCCGTCCGTTGCGCAGCGCTCGCCGAGCGTTGCAGCAGTGGGACTGCCTTGCCAGGTTCTCCTGTCAACAGGTACAACTCGGCCTGTCCGATATTCAAGACTTCCGCTACTCGGCTTCTGGCCGTGGGCGACAGCTTCGTCGACCATGCAGCGTAGAGCTTTTGCGTCGCGTCGATCTGATCTTGAATGGGCTGGATCGCTGCTACCGTGCGTTGGCGCGTGGCTTCATCCAACTGTGTTCGTAACAACAACAGGTGCAATTCCAGATCGTCTTTACCAGCGGCCGCGATGCCTTCATGAAGAACTGAAATGCTCTCCAAAAGTTTTTCACTGGCGCGCAGCGTTGTGGCCAGTCCCAAGTAGCACCGTCGATCCGTCGGCGCAATCTCGATTCCCTCCCGAAATAACCGTGCTGCCTTTTCGAGATCCTGAGATTGCCGCGAAGCCACGGCAGCCAACATCAGGGCGTCGATATTCTTGGGTTGAATACGTCGCGCTTCGGCGAGATCTTCGTCGTCTCCCTCGATCCCGTAACGCTGACGGTATGCATAACGAGCAAGTAAGGCTTTTGCCAGGGCCTCGGGTTCGCCTCGCTCTTGGTGAAAATGGATGAGCCCATTCATGATGAGGTTCGCCTCGTCCGGCTCCTCTCGCTCCCGAAGAAGCTCCGCCAAAGCGGCTGCCAATTCAACATCCGCGGTATTTCTTTTGTATGCGGACATCACGGTGGCGACCGCTGTATCCAAAGGACGCTTCTGGTTCCGCCACAGACGGGTCGTGGCCATTCCAGCTACCCGTTCGGCGCGAACATTCTCCGCGTCTTTGACCAAGAGAGCTTGTGCTTCCGCCAGGGCGTCTTCACTCCGGCCAAGCTCAAGCAGCACTTCGGCATAGCGTTGACGGAGGTCATCCCGATCGGGCAGAAGACCCAGTGCCACGGCAAGCAATTCAGCGGATCGAACCTTCTGGTTGGGCGTGGTTGCCGCTTGGTCGAAGACCAGGGCGGTTCGGGCTCGGCACTCGGCGTCGTCCGGCCGGAATTGAAGATAGCGGAACAGCCACTCGGCTGCCTTGCTGAAATCCCCTTCCTCTTCTGCTCGACTGGCTTGCTGCAAGAAGTCATCGGCATGTTGCTGAACCTGATAGCCATGCCAAGCGTAGACACTGGGGATGATCACGATCAGGAGCAGGACCGTGGTCACCACAAGTCGCCAGTTAATCAGTACTCCGGCGTGAAATCGAGACCGCTTGCGAGGCGCTGGAGTAACGGTAGACGCGGCCGTCGAAGCGGCCTTGACGGACCCACCGGCTTTCGCCGAGTCCATGGGCTGCTCCGAGCCCGGTTGCGTCGACCGTACCACGGGTCGATTCTTGTGTTGCTTCTTTCTAGCCATAATCTGTTCTTTAGTAATCCGTTCGGAACGATCTGTCGCTTAGGTTCGCATCACGACTGATGATTGGCATATTCGCCGTAGCGATAGGCATAGCCGGCAGATGATGTACCATTGAGTACGGCGCCCAGCGCGCGAGCACCCGTTTGCAAGAGCCGCTCGTGGGCCAGTTTCACCTGGGGTGCCCGACTGACGTCTTGCATCACACAGAGCAAGACTCCATCGGATTGTTTGGCGATCTGCAGTGATTCCCCCGCCGCAAGCACGGGGGGCAAATCGATGATGATCCGCGTGTATTGATCACGGAGCGATTCGATCAGAGCCAAGAATTGCCCCCCGGACACCAGGCGATGAGGGTTCTCGACCGCCAACCCAGCCGGCAGCACGTCAATTCCGTGCTCCCAGTGGACAATCGATTGCTTCAACTCCGACTTGGCGCTCAAGACTTCGGTCAAGCCGGGTGACCTTTCGATATTGAAGAGATCGTGCAGTTCTGGATCTCGCATATCAGCATCAATCAGCAATACCTTTTCACCACCTCCGCGCGCCCAACTAACGGCTAATTGCGCGGCCAGCGAGGTCTTCCCTTCTCCCGAAATGGCACTGGTGATGGTGACGGCCTGCACATCGTGCAAATCTTCCCCAATCGTGAGAGCAGTACGGAGTGACTCCACGCTTTCTTCGTAGATCAACCGATCTCGCTCGTACCGCCGCATGGCGCGCGATAGCGGTAAGGCAGGCCGGGATGGCAGTACCGCAACCTCGCCAATCACAGGCAAGTGGGTTTCCGTCGTGAGTTGCTGACTTCCAAAAACGCGTTGCGAGAATAGTTCCCACAACACGCAAATGCCAAACGGCAGCATGAAGCCGGCAAGTCCCATGGCGCCGGCTTTCTTGAACGGAAAGGCTTCCAGTGGCTTGGGGTTCACTTCGGCTTGTTGCATCAACTTGACTCGCGGCGGACGCTGCGTCGGCAGGTACTCAACCTGGAGCCAAAAAATTCGATCGGCCATCTTCTGGGCAACTTCCTTGGATCGTTCCAACTCGCCCATCTTGAATTCGCGATCCAAGCGCTTGCCCGACTTCGTTTCCATCCGGTCACGTTCATGCGTCAGTTCATCGCGTACTGCTTTCTCTTGGGCCAAAAGGGTTTCCATCTCCTGTTTTTTCTTGTTGATCTCGCTTTGGCGCGAGCGTTTGACCAGGTCTAACTTTTGCTTGCCGAGATCCTGCCCCAGTCGGCCTTCCACTTGGGAAACTTGTTGCTCCAAAACCGCAATGTCCTGCTCCCATTTGGCGTAAAAGGAACTCTCGGGTTTGACCGTCACCAGGCTGTTCCGCAACGCCTGCAGTTCCGCCTTCATGCGGTTCAACTCGGGGTTGGCAGCGATCTCCTCTTCCAGGAGAGATGCTGGCACCGACTCGGGACCGTCGATCGCTTCCAGCATTTTCAAATCGGTATCCAAACGTTTGCGATCAAATTCAACCTCGGTCAAGCGATCCCGCAACTTGTTGTATTGCGGAAACAGATCGATTAACCTCTGCCCCGCTCCTTCAGCCGCCACGGCTTCCGCGTCACCTACCAGAACACGCGTGAGCGACTTGAGTTCATCTTCAAGGTCGCGAACTTCCGAAACCTGCCGGCCATGTTCTGTGGTCAGTAGCTTGAGCAAGTCTTGCGTCTGCTGGTCGCTCTGCGTTTGGTAGACATCGAAATACGACTCCACGATCGCGTTGCTGATGGTTACGGCGTCCTTCGGGTTGCTGCTTTCCACCGTCAACCGATAAAGCTCCGATCGCCCGATCTGACCAATCTTAAGCCGCTCAATCAGCCAGGTCTTCGGATCCAGCTGTTGCCTGACTTCATCGATTTCCATCACCTCTTTGCGGGCCAAAACCTTATTGAACACAATGGGACTGCGGAGTAACTCGATTTGGGTTTGTACAAACTCCGAACCCTCGTCGTAGGGCAACTTCGCGTCGAATACAGGAACGCGGCGGTTAAGAATCAACAACCACGACTCGGCCTTGTATGTAGGCACGAACATGCACCACGCCACAATCACCAGGCCGCCCGCCAGAACGAGTCCCGCTGGCACTGCCACTTTCCAACGCTTTCGCAGCACGCTCCAGAAGAATGCGGGGGATATCTTAATGCCGGTGGCTTGGCCGTTGCTTTCCGCGGCAATCACCCGCTCGCGATATACTTCTCGTGGTGATCGCCGGGGTGAGCTTGGAACAGGTCGCATCGCCGGTGTTGGCGAGGGAACGGTGGGGCCTGTGCCTTGAGGAATGTCATTCATCGGGGGGAAGTCTCAGTCGTAGATACCAGGACGATTCAGCGAGATGAGGGGCTCATCCCATCCACACGGGCCTTTTGTCGTAGCAATTCCCTTTCGTCCACGCTCTTTACCACGATGAACAGCCTGTTCCAGTAAGCCAAGATCAGGGCCATCATCAGGGCAGCCAAGGGAATCACCAGCCATCCGGCCACGTCGTGCACTACCTTTTGGGCATCCGGCGTTGAGACAAAACTCAATGCCAACCCTGTGCCAGCCACTCGCAGTGAGTTTGCCAGAATGGCCACTGGTAGTACGCTCAGCAGGAGTACGATTTTGTTCACGAGCGACTGTCGGGCGATCACTCCGTAAGCCACGGCCAGCGCGCTTACCCCAATGAACATCCGCAGGCCCGAACAAGCTTCCGCAACTTCCAACTGCTTCGATCCCATCAGGATCGTATTGCCCTGGGCAATCGCCGGTTGTCCAAATAGCTGCAGAATCCAAGTGCTGATTTCGGTGGATACTCGTTGCAGCGGCCAACTCAACATGTGCTCTGCCTGAAAAGGCATCGGCACCATGAAGATCAAAAAAATCAGCGATGGCAGAATCCAATAGAAGAATCGTCTGCCACCCATCACCCACCCTGTTCCACCCAGCCAGGCGATCAGCGACCAGCCAGCAAGTGGCGTCAGAAAGAATCGCTGACCTAAGAAGCGGATGCCCAGGGCCGCTACCAGCAACAGCACGCCCCCCCATCCCGGTGAATCGGCGAATCCTGGGAATTTGTCGCGGCGAACATACAAAAACAACAGAGCGATCGGACCAACCAAGAAGCCGTGCGAATAATCTTCGTTGGATTGCCAAACCGAAACGAGTTCAATCAGGTCCGGGCCATAGACCCAAACAAATAATCCTGCCAAGACGACAAAAGCCAGGCCCCCGCGCAAGCCCCACGCCAGCCCGCCGTTCTTGGCGTTGCGAACGGCGGAACGCGGAAGCGAGGCATCGGGCACCCCGCCAAATGTCCCTCCTGACCCCTTGGCCGATGCTTCACTCACAACTCACCCCATTGATCAAGCGCTTGTCGATGTGCGTGTTCATCCTAAAACCATTTCCTCGCCTAAGAGCCTATCCAATGACTCCCTCGCCCCTCGCGGGAGAGGGGTGGGGTGAAGGGGAAACAGGGTTCTCGGATAGGCGTTAAGTAACGAGCCCCTCTGGCTCGGCGCGTACTCCGTTCCCGTGGGTTGCGCTGTTCGCGTCAACCTGCCAGCAAAACTTCCACGTTGACGGCGCGCACTCCGTTCCCGCCGGTTACAAACCGAATTCACATTGGCATGGCCAATACCAAGACGCATGCGCATTGCTAGCGCAAACGATCTACGTTTGGCTCTAAACTGGCCCAGTGGGTGGGATTGGCTTCCAGGCCGCGGAACCCTCTTGCCAAGGGCCCGGGAGAATCCTTCTCCGCTTACATTCTGTTCGCGATCTATCAGACGTCAGGAAAAAAATCCTGACCGTTGAAGGATTCCGATTGCTCTGTATGGGTATGAAATTTCGAAAAAACCGTCTCAAGAACTCGATACTCAAACTGCCGACCTGGAGTTGCCTCTTCGGGCCAGCTTTTCATAATCCATTGGCTCCACTTCCCCTTCCTGGAGCGTGATCGTCGCGTGAAGAAACTCGACACTGACTCGCAGCAGAGTCTTCCCTTGGCGCGACGTGATCGTGCCTTCCAAACCTTTGAATATGCCGTTGCGAATTCGCACTTCGATTCCAGCCTCTAGCCGACTCTCCGTCGTCACGGGTGCCCCGGTGTCGAGAAGCCGCTTCAACTGCAGCAATTCACGCGTCAGCCGCTGGCTATCGCGAACTTCAATCACATGCACCAGACGGTTCGTCTGCCAGCACTGCAATTTCTCCTCGAGATTTCCAAACAGGAACATGTACGAGGGAAACAGCGGGCAAAACGACTTGAACTTGCGTCCGGAGCTTACGACGAGCTTTTCGTGCAGGGGCAGATAGAAAGGAATGGGCAGGCGACTCAACTGCCGAGCCAGAGCTTTCTCTTGCTTCGGCTTCGTTCGCAATACCCACCAGCAACGACCTTGCTCTTCGTCTTGCGGAGGTTCAAACAGCAGGCAGTCCGGATACAAGCTCGGGCTGTCATGTTGCGCCAAGATCGGCATGTTTACCCCTTCCGTTGGCCTGTGTCCGCGTTCCGAGTACGTGCACAGGCAAAGTGCCCTATCAAAACCGTTTCTCAATGCGAGATAATCAAGAGGCTTCGGTGAGAACGTTGCTCTCGCCAACTGCCAACCAAGATTGCGTAGGTATGCGTTTCCAGGTGTGAACTTCTGAGAGGCTGCCCTGGGGAGGACCGGCCAGAGTTAGGTCTTGGCTGGTCCTTAAAATCAATTTAATTGGCAGAATCATCAAGTCAACGATCCGCCAGGAAACTGTCCCCGAAATTTTCTCGTTTTCCATGCGGGTAATCCCCACGATGCAGCCCACGGTCAGTCCACCTAAGGTCAATAGTCCGTCGATCGAAAAAGCTTCCAATGGAGTCGATCCGTCCGTTGAAACGTCTTGGCAGGAAATTGTTTATGAGCTTCCGGCCAGGTTTGAGCTTGGTTTCTACGAGTTTTTTCCCCACAAAAGCCGCTCAAAGCCCTTCGTCCGTGGAGGGCTTTCCCTCGGCTCTGCCGGTGGGGTGCCATCCATCCTGTTGGGTGGTGTATAGTAAAATGCTAACTAGTGGGTATGTAACAATCAACCCAGTAGCGAGGAGTATCATCAGATTTATGCCCTTTGGGCAAAATTGGCGATCACAAAAAAATCCGGTGGCCACCACGGCAGCCAGGTAATCACCAGCACGCCTTCCGCTGGGATGCTTCACCCCCCCCCGATGAACCATCCGTTAAAATTCGCTTAAAGCGCGGGTTTCGATTCCTCAAATTTGGGACAATTCCAGAATGACTTCGAACCGTTACTTGGTTACGGGTTGCGGCGGTTTCATTGGTAGCCAGGTGGTTCGATTGCTGCTGGAAAGAGGCCACGCGGTCGTCGGCATCGACAACTGCAACAACGCTTACGATCCAAGGCTGAAACGGTTACGTCTCAAGCACTTGGAGAATCGCCCCCAATTCACGTTCGTCGAAGCGGATATTACGGATCCCCAGCAACTCGCCGCTGTCTTCCGTGGCGAAAGCCCATTCGCTGGCGTGTTGAACCTGGCGGCCAGGGCTGGCGTTCGCCCTTCCGTCGTCGACCCGCTTATCTACTACGAAACAAACACTTTGGGTACACTTCACCTGCTTGAGCTCACGCGCCGGGCGGGCGTCAAAAAGTTCGTTCTGGCCTCCACCTCCAGCGTGTACGGCGCCAGCGACGTTCCATTTTCCGAAGACGAGACCATCGTGCGCCCGTTGAGCCCTTACGCCGCGTCCAAGTTGGCCGCCGAATCGCTGGCCTACACCTACCATCATTTGCATGGCATCGACGTTACCGTTTTGCGGTACTTCACCGTTTACGGGCCGGCCGGCCGCCCCGACATGAGCGTCTTTCGCTTCATTCGCTGGCTAGCCACGGGCCAACCCCTCACGGTCTACGGCGACGGCCAACAGCGCAGGGATTTTACCTATGTCGACGACATTGCCCGTGGGACCGTCGCCGCCCTCCGACCGCTTGGGTACGAAATCATCAATTTGGGCAGCGACGGTCCCCTGCCGCTCAATGACCTGATCGCCGAGATCTCTCGTGAGCTGGGGGTCACGCCCGTAATCGATCGGCTTCCTGCCCATTCCGCCGATGTACCCGATACCTGGGCAAAAATCGAAAAAGCCAGGCGGCTGCTGGATTGGGAACCTCAAACGCCACTCTCCCTTGGGGTCAAGAACTGCGTGGCGTGGTATCGAGCCAATCAATCGCTCGCCGACCAGCTCGACCTGGGCGATTAATGCATCAGGCCCCAGACGCGCCTGTTGGCATGCCCGCCCCAGGTCGTACTTAGCCGCCTTCTTTTTCAATTTTCCTGACTCTAACGGATTCCAGGTGCGCCCCTTTCGCGGGGAATGCGAGCCTTCGCC
>CAYTGL010000041.1:0-21969 GCA_964437335.1 uncultured Chromatiales bacterium | reverse complement strand
AGAACTACCTTGCTCATCTGGCTCAAGGCTTCTTCGCGTACCACATGTTTGGAATAGACCCTTCCGGGCAAGAAATCAGGCGAAAACTCGCCCAGGGGACGTTATGGCTCCTGGACTCGAATATCCTCATGCCGTTTTTGGCGCGCCATTCGGTCCAACACTCGTTTATCTCGGGGCTTATCGCCAAATTCAAAGCACTGGGCATTCAGGCTGTGACAACTCCCAAGCTTGTATCGGAGGTGGATCGGGCATTGGGCTGGATGCAACATCAACTGAAAGATGTTCTGGATGGGGAAGAGCGTCAAGCGTTGCTGGAAGTCACACGACGCCCCGACTATTCGGAAAATCCATTCGTTGATGCCTTTGTTGAGGGACATGTCGCAGGCCAATGGCGAAGCATGTCCGAGTTCCTCGGTACGATTGGATACGAAGTGGGAGCAGGATTGCAGGATGCCATCCAGTCCCACGGTATCGAGGTAATCTCCCCCTCTGATGTTGACCCCGCTGAGGATGGCAGTATCGACGAGCTTTCTGGCCAGATTCTCGAAGAACGAGTCAGAGCAGGGACAGACCGAGCGGGTGACGTTCAGGCGAAGGCTGAGGGAGAGGCATTGCATATTCTCCGGTGCGTGCGGAAGAACGGGTTTCGAGGCGATGCCTCAATCAAGCGGGCTTTCTTTGTTAGCACGAGTCGTCTTCTCGATTACCTGTACCAGAACACCGATGGCCTCATCACATGGTATCCAGAGACTCTGCACAACCACCTTGCCTACATGAGCGGCGACGTAATTGATGCAGAAGCTGTTTTTCGTGGGATCACGACAACCTTCTACTCGGCGGGAATCTCAGTAGTTGATGAGTCTGCCTATCGGCAATACTTCAAGCCCGCCATCTCGGAAGCAAATGCGACTCTCGCTCGCGAAATGGATAATTACGTTAAGGCGACAGACAAGTCTGTAAAAGACCAACAGTCTGACCGTGAGTCCATCCTAAAGGCATTCCAGAGAACCCCTGATAATGAGAAGCCTCTGTTTGTTGAACAGTTGGGTTGGACGGCAGCTCGGAGAGCGGAAGAGCGTCTTAAGGCAGCCGTGCGCCAGAAAAATGATGCTGAACGCAAACACAAAGAAGAAGTGTCGTCGCTGAAGGCTGAGTACGAACGGAAGGAGCGAGAGAGGAAACGGCACGACGAAGGTCGTCAAAGGAATCTCGGCGATCCAAGACATCTCCGTAAGCGAATTAGACAGGCGAAAAAGAAGAGAAGAAAGAAACGTCGATGATTGTCCGAGGTATCACGCAACGATGTGATGCACTGCAAAATGGGTGAGGATTACTGCGGCTATGGCCAAGATCAAGAAGAAGACAAAAGTGGAAGAACTTCGAGAAGCAGTCGCCGAGGCGGTGGGTGCCGGGCGGGAACTGCACTTGGAGTCCGTGGACTTCTCCGATCCGAACCGCCCCAAGACCTGTCTCGAAGTCGATTTCCCGATCCTGCCGATCAACCACGTCGCCGCCATTGAGGGGAACGCTGGGAAGCCGATCTACCAGATGTCGAAATGGTGGGCACGTCGGCGGTCGAGTGTCTTCCGGGCGATGCTGATCGCTGCGGCGACGAAGGCTCCCGACGATCCTGCCGAAGCCGCCAAGCTGATTTGGGATTCTTACTACGGCAACCACCAGAAGAACGAAGCATTCCGTAAGCTGAAGGTCGCAGACATCTTCATGGGAGGTGGCACGACCATCGTGGAGGGCGCCCGGCTTGGGATGCAGATGTACGGCAACGACCTCAACCCGGTCGCTTGGCTGGTGGTGAAGAACGAACTGACTCAAGTCGATCCCAACGAGGTCCAAAAGCTCCTCGACGCCATCGAAGCCGAGGTCAAGCCGCAGATCACGCCCTTCTACGCCTGTGACTGTCCTCGTGGGCACAAGGGGAAGTGGACGCACAAGCCGACCGGCAAGGTGATGGGGGATGACTTCGATCCGCTTAGCCTGACAGCGGAACAGCGGCCGGAGTACGAGTACGAAGGGCCGGAGGTCATATACACGTTCTGGGCGAAGCACGGTCCGTGTCAGGCATCCGAGTGCAATCACCGCACGCCGATCATGTCTTCGCCGGTTGTCGCCATAAAGACGCTAACGGTCAAGGCATGGACGGGTAAGGAATGCCAATCCTGCGGCAAGGTGTTCGATATAGAGCAGAAGGACGCTCGGATGGCACCCACAGCGATGCTGGTCGTGGCGGATACCGAAACTCCCTATGCCGTGATGGATGACAAGGGACACTACACTTGTCCGCATTGCGGTCATGAACGCCAAGACCAGAAGGCTGCGAACGATGGGCAATCGTCATCGTTGGGAAAAGCAAAGAACAAAAAGATCGATCTGACGCTGCTGATTCATCCCGATTGGCTCAAAGGGGCATCGGGCAAGGATGCTGGCGGCAACTGGTTTGGCGGCAGTGTGACCGATACAGCAGAGGCAACCGCCGCTTGGAATGAGGAACGGGTGAAGATACTCAAGCTGATCGAAGTTCGGGGAAAGCTGCCTGACCAGATCGAATGCCCAGACTCGACGGAAATCTTCGCAACAGGCAAAGAGGGAGGCACCGTCCCCGGCAAGTCAAAGTTCAAATGTCAGGAATCAACGTGCGGGCGAGAGCAGGATGTCCTCACTTCAATCAAAGCGACGAAGAAGACTGGTCCTGTAGCAATGTATGCCATCCAAGGGTACTGCAAAAAGTGTGATTCCTCTGGCATTCCTTATGGTGGTCGCTTCTTTGACATTCCACTTTCCCGTTCCTTCGACAGTGCGATGCAGGAATGGTGCGAACGAAGCACTGCTGAATTGTCAGCATTCTTGCCAGCAAGCGAGCTTCCCTACGGTTTCATGACACACATGAATAATGGAGGAATACCCAATCACGGACACACACACTGGTGGACGATGTTCAACTTTCGCCAGTTGCTCGCACTCACGCAGTTGATGCGTGCCATCAAGAGGCATGAAGACGATGACGCTGCCGAACTCGCTATTGGCACGCTTCCACAATTGCTTCGCTATCACTGTATGTTGAGCATCTGGCAGGCATCCTATGACAAAATGATCCCCCATTTCAGTAACAATAATTACTATCCGAAGACAAACATGGTAGAAGGCTCTCTCTTCGGGAGCGTAGGTGCTGGTAACTATGATACGTTCCGAGAATGGATTACGGCTGGCGCAGCATGGACGGCAAATCCTTGGGAACTTGTGTCAAACTCTGGTCTGGAAGCACGTAGCGCCGATCTTGCCCAAAAAATAACTGGCAAAAGTGAGAAGGTGCAAACAGGCGATCCAGTCCTCAATTTCCAAGTGCTCACATGCACGTCGGCTACACAGCTAATCCAGATTGAGTCAGAGTCACAAGACTTGGTGATCACTGACCCGCCATTCGGTGGCCTTCTTCACTATTCCGAACTTGCCGATTTCTTCCATGTCTGGCTTCGGCTTCTGTTGAAAGAAAAGTATCCAGCGATTTTTTCGGCAGAGTTCACGCCCAAGGCATTGGAGGCAGTCGCTAACCGAGCACGCAACCCAAATGATGCCGACGAGTTCTATCAAAAGCTATTGACCGAATGCTGGCGAGAGGCGTTTCGGATTCTGAAGCCTGCGGGCGTCCTTGCTTTCACATTCCATCACAGCGAAGACGAGCCGTGGGTGGCAGTCCTCGAAAGTTTGTTTCAAGCCGGATTCTATCTCGAAGCTGCCTATCCGATTCGGAGTGATGAAACAAAAGGGGAAGGAGCAAAGCCAGGAACGTTCGGCTCCCAACAGATCGAGTTTGACATCGTTCACGTCTGCCGCAAGCGTCTTGAAGAACCGGAGCCAATCAGTTGGGCACGGCTACGGCGGCAGATTATGCGGGATGTTCGCCAGCTTCAGGAGATCATCGAGCAGCACCAGAAGGAAGGTCTTGGTGAGGCGGACCTGCAAGTGATCCGCCGTGGCAAGGCTCTCGAATACTACTCTCGGCACTACGGCAAGGTGTACATCGAGAAAGGGCGGGAAGACGAATTCACCGTCAAGGACGCTCTCGTCGGCATCAACCAGCTTCTCGACGACGAAAGCGACACGACCGTCGAAGCACCTCCCGTGCTCGCCGAGCCATACACCCGGCAATTCCTGCGTCTGTTCGCCGATCGTGACACCCTCCAACGTGACCAGATGCAGAAGCATCTTCGAGGCACGGGCGTTTCTCCGTCGGAGTTCCTCGAACGGGGCTGGTGCAGTGAAGCCAAGAAAATCTTCACGATCACACCGCCGCTCGAATGGGCACAGCAGTGGCGGGGGAAACCACGCAAAGGGATGTCGCGCGACTTCGATCAGACCTGGTTCCTGATCGGCGCCTGCTACGACGACAGCGGTATCAAGGCCAGCGACACGCTCAACAGCGGCAGCTTCGTCCCGCACCCAGCAATCAACGATCTCCTTGGCTGGTTTGCCAAACACGGCAGCGACGCCGACATGAAAGTCGCTGCCCAGCGAGCCAAGCAGATTTACTCGGCTTGGTTGGCGAAGAACAAGCCCCAAGTCGATGCCCAGCTTTCGCTGTTTGATGAGGAGGGCGACGAATGAAGTGGTTGACCTCCAACCTGCTGATTTTAGTGATCGTCGGGGGGCTGCTGTTTTTTGGCAGCTTCGTGCGTGGGCGGCTGTGGGTCGTCAAGCCGAACTGGATCATCTTTGGGATTGGAGCGGCATTGATGGTCGCTGTTGTGGTTGGCGTCCTCCTGGTCATTCAGAATCCTCCCGGCCCAGACATCGTGGATGAGGAAGAGCACGATGGTTCGCCTCAAGATATTCCCAAAACGGCATTGGAACGTCTGCGGCTGAAATGGTACTCCGATGCCGTGGCCAATTGGCCAGCCGCGGAAACTTTGGCGGACATTAGCGAGATTGCTTATGAGCCGCCGGTCGAGGCGGAGCGAAGATTTCATGCACTTGGTTTCTCCAAAGTCATGCCTGTCGTTCAAGGCTCGATGATTGGTTACGTCATCACTGGCGAAGACGTGACGGTCGTTGCCTTCCGGGGAACAGACTTCAATGAAGTTTCTGACTGGATTGCCAATCTTGGCAGGTCGGCAACAAACACTCCACATGGGCAGATCCACCGGGGCTTTTACAACGCTTACCAGTCGATGAAGTGGCAAGTCGATACGGTTCTAAAAGAGAGAGACACGACACATTTGTGGGTAACTGGGCACAGTCTCGGAGGGGCGCTCGCTCTCGTATGCGCCTATGACCTTGCGGAAGTCGAACAACGGCATCTGGATGGAATCATCACTTTCGGACAGCCGATGGTGGCACGCCAGCAATTCGCCGACTACCTCGACACGCTGCTTGTTGGTCGGTACGCCCGGTTTGTCAATCGGGATGACATCGTGCCGAAAGTGCCACCGAGCCATGTCGCTTGCGGATCCCTTGTGTGGTTCACCAATGAGGGCGTGAAGCGGTCCAAGGTCAAACAAGTGCTGTACAGTACTGCCGACCCCTATGAAGTGCCTACATCGGCGGACGACGAGGCAGAGATCAAACCGTTTACCGAGTCCGAGTTTAAGGCACTGCAAACCAGACTGAAAATGGAGAGTGCCGATAATGATCGTATTCGAGATTTGCCCAGGACAATGGAGTATCGGGGTGAGGAGGAAGAAGCCGAACTGTTTCGAGACAACAATGCGGCCACGGAGTATATGGCGGCACCGTCCCTCATTGATGACCACTCGATGTGGTTGTACCTCGACAAGGTTCGCACGCTACTGGGGCTAAAACCAACGGAGGAGCCGCGATGAGACAGGAGCGGAAATAATGCAATCGCCACTCGTCAATGACGATCTTTGGACTCGCCGTGGCATTTCGTTGCTATGGGATGCCGACGAGTTGAACAAGCTCTGTCAGCCGCAACAGGTCATCAGCCTGCGACGGTTCAGGCAGCTTTATGCAGCCGGTTGGCCTGAAGATGACCTTCCGCTCATCAATGAAGTCGCGTTGATTGTCGCTGGATTGGAAGGCTGCATCGACGCCTTGCCGCCAGAGGAAGCAACGGCATGGTTGGAGCAGAAGATATACCCAGCCATCGTTGATTACCAGCGGGAAGTGGCCGATGGTGGGAGCCAGGCCGCTTTGATCTTCTGGATCGTAGAACCTAACCGGCTTCAGTACCGCACAAGTGAAGATGCGTGGCATTGGCATTGCGGTGGCGAGCACAAAAAGCACCAGATTCCGCTGAGCCATTGCCTTTTCAATGGAGCACAGCACGACCTGAAAGAGATTCACGACGCCAAGGGAAACAAACTTGGCCTTTATCATCCACGGATTTCCTGAGAAGCGATTTTGGCATGACGGCCCAGCAGACCTTAGAACCCGGACAACGTATTCGCCACGCCGAATTTGGCGAGGGCGTCATCGTTGGCACAGCGACCAACGGCTTCGTGCGTGCGTTCTTCGGTGCCGGTGAACGGCAGGTGCCGCTTGTCTCGTTGATGCCGATCCTGAGCCGGGCTGAGCAGATTGTCCGCAATGTTGGATCGGGAGAACGCCGGAACCGGAGGGCATGGCTGGCCTATCAAGCCCACGCTCTGCCACTCATCGAAAGTGCGGCGGCATTGACCTCGGCCAAAATCGACCTATTGCCGCATCAGGTCGTCCTCACCCATCGTATTGCCACGGCATCACCCCGGCGCTATCTGATCGCCGATGAAGTTGGTTTGGGAAAGACCATTGAAACGGCGTTGATTCTGCGGGAACTGGCCAGCCGGGGAGAATTGAACCGGGCGCTGATGGTGGTGCCCGCCGGTTTGGTCAACAACTGGCATCGGGAATTGAACGAGGTCTTCAATCTCGATTTCGAGGTCTTTGGCAGTCAAGGGGACGTGACCGACCGAAAGTCGAACGCCTTTGCCAAGCACGACCGCTTGATTGCCAGCGTCGATACACTCAAGCGGCGGGCGCGAGTCAAGCGGTTGATGGATGCTCCGATGTGGGACTTGGTGGTGTTCGACGAGGCGCAGCATCTCACAGCGTATCGGTCAGGCGGCAAGACGAAGAGGACGGAAAACTACAAGCTGGCAGAAGCATTGAAAGATCACGGCCGAGACTTGATTCTGCTTTCAGCCACGCCCCACCAGGGAGATCACTTTCGGTTCTACATGTTGATGAAATTGCTCGATCCGACCATGTTTTCCAACCCGGAGGACATGCTGGAGAACCGCCATCGGCTGAATTCGATTATCTTCCGCCGCACCAAGGCGGATGCCTGCCGCCCGGACGGTTCGACGTTGTTTGCTCGCCGCTGGGTCCATACCGAGTCGTTCGTGATGTCGGAAGTTGAGCGGGAATTTTACAACGAGTTGAACGTCTACCTGATGGACGGATTTGCCCTCGCCAAACAACAGGGCAACAAGGGGCGGGCACTTGGATTCGTCATGACGATTTTCCAGAAGATCGCTGCTTCCAGCTTTGCCGCAGTGCATCGCACGTTGCGCCGCCGTCTGATTGCCTTGACCGTGCAGGAAGGCTTGATGCACGATGCCAAGCTCGACATCGACGCCCGCGATTCCGCCTTTGCGGAAGCTCGCCAGTTGATCTTGCGTGAGTTCCATCTGCCGGAGGACCGCCTCGGTCAGATTGAGGCTGAACGGATTCTAGCCGACCTCAAGCGGCGAATCGTCAAGAAGATGGACGATGACGATTTGGCCGTTCTTTCGAGCGAATATTCATCTGAGACGGTAACAATCGCTTCGGAAGACTCGGCTATTATCGCTGTCGAACTTGCCTTACCGGAGGAACGACAACGAATTCGTGCTCTCCTTCAAAAGTTTCCGCGTGAAAGCGAGACGAAAGTCCAAAAGCTTGTGAGCGCCTTGGGCACACTTTGGCAACAAGATCCAAAGGAACGCGTCGTCATCTTCGCCACGTACCTAGGTAGCGTCGAAATGCTGGGGGAGGAAATTGAGCGAGCCTATCCCGGCCAAGGCGTGGTGGTCCTGAAAGGCGGCGATCATGGCAGCAAACTGGCGGCCGAGAAGCGATTCAAGCAGCCCAATGGCCCACGAGTCATGATCTGCACCGCAGCCGGTCGTGAGGGCATTAACCTACAACACGCCCGTGTACTGTTCAATTTCGATCTGCCGTGGAACCCGATGGACTTGGAACAGCGGATCGGTCGCATCCATCGCTACGGACAGCGGCATACGGCTCAGGTTTACAACCTTGTCTTGTCGGACACCATCGAAGGCAAGATATTTCTCCTCCTCGATGACAAGCTGCAAGAGATCGCCAAAACTTTGGGCAAGGTCGATGAGCACGGCCAAGTCGCCGAAGACCTGCGGTCGCAGATTCTCGGGCAACTTTCCGAGCGGCTGAGTTATGAGAGCTTGTACGCACAAGCAATTTCCGACCCCGAACTCAAGCGGACTCGCCTTGAACTGGAACAGGCGCTCTCGAATGCATCTGAGGCGAGAAACGTGGTTTACGAATTATTCCAAGACCTTGATGGGTTCTCGCTCGACGATTACCAGCCGTTCTCGGACACATCCGAAGGCATGGATGAGATCGTCTGCTTCGTTCGCGCCGCAGCCGAAGACGACGGGAAGGACTTCCGCACCGAAGCAGATGGTGTGTTCGTCATCTCGACGCCGGGCAATGGCGAATCATTACGGTTCACGACAGACCGGGATGCGTCTATCGCGTCCGAGAACATCGACTTGCTCGGCTTAGATCATCCGATCGTAGTCCAGTACATGCAGCAGTTCCGAGATCTACCGGACGATCAAATCGGAATTCGAGTTCACGGTAGCGACGGTCGCACTGGTGTTCTCTCCATCTGGCATGTAACGACACAAGGGGAACGTGGCAAGACACGAAACCAAGTGCTCACGCTGGCGATTGATTCAGACGGTCAACGGATTCCGTCATGGGAGAAGCAGGCTGATCGTTTGTTCCAACTCAAACCAGCGTCATCGGACGATACACCACAGATTGACCTGCTGACAGAAATACTGGAACCAATGATCCAGCGGGAACTGATCCAACGAGGCGTGCTGGTCGAGAATCGCGGATACGACGCGAAGCTCATTGGGTGGATCGAGGTTCTATAGGCCAAGGCAAGCGACGACTATCGGTAAACCATACACCTCTGTCGTTGAGATTTGCAGCCATACGCTTATAGAAAGCCCATGCTATACGCACGGCGGTTCTATTGCACATTCCAATTCGTCCGGCAGCACGATGCAACTGCTTGATTTTATTGACGATTTCCAACTCCCGATAAGTAGCGTTATCGGGCAATTGCTTGATATGCCGTGGGGCTGCATGATAAATCATGCGTTCGATAGAGCGACGAACCCGCCGAAGGAAGTTGTCGCACTTGAAGGAAGATTGGCAGGTTGCTCGGGATGTCGTGGTCGAGTTTGGAGAGCGGCATTGTCGCAGACAGTCACCGCCAAGTGGCGACTTGGCGCGCGAGAGCACGAATCGTCGCGTCTATCTGCGTCTTCTCAAGGCAACCAGCAAGTGGGAAAGCGACTGAGGCCAAAAGCAGGTACTTTCCCTCCCCTTGCAGCGCTCGGTTGCGTCGCCTATGCGGCTTCCGGCTTGGAACCTGGCAGGCAGGAGTAGAGCAATCGCCAAATGCGATCGATCTCGCCTCTCTCGATGACTTCGAGCGGTTTGAATCCCCCTAGCGCCTCGTTCGGCTCCAAAAGCCAACGCCCTATGTGCTCTTGCGGTATGACTTCGGCCAGCGCCTGCCTCAAGCGGTGAATTTCGGTGAGCCGCTGGCGTGACGAATCGCTCTGTTCTTTGCCAGACTCCCACTCGGCGATCGCTCGCTCGGAATAGCCGGTGAGCCGAGAAAACAGTTTCCGTGTCAGGCCCAGGGATTGACGCAGACCAGCCACGTTCGGGGCGCGTGAGGCTGGTTTGAAGGCGGTCTGGAATGGTACTGGCGAGGTCTTGCTTCCCATCGGATAGCATCTCCGACTTGTACTGTCGGGTGATTTACGCGCTGGCTCAAGCACTGCTGCATGCAGAAATGCAAGCGATGGCGCAAGCAGTTGTAATTGCTGATCTTTTTGGGCGGTTTCCGTGCCTTTTCCCGAGTGCTGTGGTAGAGAACTCACCTGGTTAGTGCTCTCTTAGAATCGGAAATCAACGGAAGATGAACACCGTCTCCCGGCGACATTTGCGAACGTCACCGGGGGGCTGGTGGTGCCAACAGGTTTCAATTCACTCTCCCATCTCCCTCCAGGACTTCGCGGCCGAGTCGCGGGTTGGCCCCACTGGGGACATCGCGTGACTCGGCCGTGTGGCCGGGCAGTATCCCTCGCCTTTAGTGTTGGAGGTGGTTCGATGGCAAATCTCATTGCTGCGCATCAGGAGTTGTTTCGACGCACGGAGGACGAACGCTTCGATTCGCTGGACTCGCTGCACGATCATTGTCGTCAGCAGCGAAATCGGTCGAACGATGTTTGGCAGAAGCCCGAGGATGTACGGCTGACTCATGACATGACGCTGATCCTCGGGGACAATCCCGACGTAAAGCTCAACGATTGGTCGTTTACGCAACTCTGCCGGATGGCAGGCGTTAACAAGGACACGATCAATCGGCTGTCCCACAAGACCGCGAGCCGCGCTCTTGAAGAGACGTTGCCGCATTCGGAGAAGCCGCTGCAACTGCTGACGACCGATAGTCTGGCGCGTTCGGTTCATGGCGTGGCTTACACCCGCCTATGGAACGCCGACCTGCTCGATGCCGTCCGCGAGGCGGCTCCCGATTTCCACCCGCCGCAGACGGCGATGGATGGCCGTAGCACGGGGCTGTATTGCGGCGAGCAGGATATGTTCGCGTTCCTGATCGATCCGCTCGGTTGGGTGGACATCGGCGGCGATGCGTTCGCTCCCGGCTTCTTCGTCTGGAATAGCGAAGTCGGTCGGCGCTCGCTCGGGGTGCAGACGTTCTGGTTTCAAAAGGTGTGCCAGAATCACATCGTTTGGGATGCAGTCGAGGTGGTCGAGTTCAGCCGTAAACATACGGCTAACGTCAAGGACGGGCTGAACGAGATCCGTCGCCTGGTCGAGCACCTCGTCGCCCGTCGCGATTCCCGTCGCGACAGCTTCGCCACGGTGCTCAAGAAGGCGATGACGGAGCGTCTCGGCGAGGATGCCGAGTCGGCCGGCAAGGAATTGGCTCGACACGATCTGCCGAAGGGGCTGATCAAGGAAGCCTTGAAGATCGCGCAGTCGCAGGGCGCATTCACGATCTTCGCGATCGTCGATGCGCTCACCCGGCTGAGCCAGTCGGTCAAATACGCTGGCGACCGGGCCGAGCTGGACCAGAAGATTGGACTGTTGTTCGCCCTGGCGGCGTGAAAGGCAGGGCGCTCATGGAATATCCGGTCTACCTGTCTGATGACGTGCCGTTCAATTTGTTCTGCCACGACTGCGACTGCGACAGCCCGGCTTGCTACGACGAAGCCGTGCATACCGGTTGGACGCAGATCCAGCTCATGCCGGAAAATTCGAGCGAGAACTACGTCGGGTGGTGTCCCGAGTGTGGTGCAATGCGAAACGCCTCCGGGTGGTCCGGGGGGTGCTGATGTTTCTTGATTCTAGGTTTTGGAGGAATCCATCATGACAAAGAAAGCTGAAAAGACCCGTCCCGTTCACGAGGTTCGCCTGGGCCGCATCCGAGCGGCGATCTGGGAGAACGAGACTCAGAACGGCACGCGGCACAACGTCACGGTCAGCCGTCTCTACAAGGACGGCGACGAATGGAAGGATTCGACCAGCTTCGGGCGCGATGACCTGCCGCTGGTGGCCAAAGTGGCCGATCAGGCTCACTCCTGGATTTTCGGTCTGGGACAGGAATCCGCCAACGGCGAAGGTTGAATGCGAAGTCCGATGCGGGGAGAACTACTCCGCCTGGACAACAGCAGAGGTAATGGCGCCACCTTGCCTCTGCGACTCGTTTCCCGGTCCGCATCGATGTTGTCCCGCTGAACAACTCACTTCCGCAATTTCAGCCGATGAGCAGCGTTTCGCCGTCGCATTAGTCCCGCTCGCCCGCGGAGTACACTTCCCCCGCATCGTTGCTGAGGCTTCGTCGTCCTCTCATCCGTCGGGGCTCGCCCCGCTGAGGCCGTCAGGCCCTTGGCCCCGATGGAGGAGAGGAGGACGAAGCCCTTGCCGCCCCGATCCGTCGAATTGTTTGCAGTCACCCTCTCGCCGACAGGCTTTGTTGTTCGGATTCCCGAGGGCTTGGCGAATGCTTTGCTGTTCCGCTTCAATGCAAATTGGTTGCAGTATTCGATAGTAATACTTCGTCAACCTGCTTCGGTTTACCACTGTTGACCGCAGCCACGAGGCCGGGAATTGACGCTATGCCGGCGGAATCCGTTCTGCAAAACTGTCGAACGCCAACCGAAAACGGTGGTTCTGCTCCCAGTCGCGCTTCATCGCGTCGGCTTCCGTGACCGTCAGCACGGTCTGTTGAATGAGCAGTACGACCAGGGACTCCGTGGACAGGACCGGGACGTTGAGGCCCAGCTTCTCCAACTTCTTGACCGCCCGCCTATCGTCGATCGCCAGGGTCAGCTTACGATGCACCGCGACCGCGATGGCGGAGCACTCACCGACGCCGAGTCCGGTCGCGGTGAGCTGTGCGAAGAGCCGGACTTCCTCCAGTTCCGTGACGCGAATCTCCTCCAGCGCGCCGGCGGCGAAAGCTTCGTCCAATCGCTGCAACTGGTCGTGATAATGTTCGGTGACTTCCGCACGTACGTGATCGGTGACGACGAAACGATGATCCGGCAGACGAGCCAGCAACTCCACCCGGTCGAGGACCAGAAAGTTGATAAGGACGCTCGTATCCGTGATGACGATCGTTTCGGGCATCAACGCACATCCGTGAAGGACACCATTTCCTATGCAGCTTCAGCAAGGGCGAGCAAATCCTTCGCCGGGACTCCGAGCAGTGAACTGAGGTCGCGGAGTTTCCCCTGGGAGACTTCCTCTCGCCGGTACGCTTCCAACGCTAGGTGCAGAACCTGACTGACGATCTCGCGGTCGGGAGTCCGCGCGTCGCGACCTTCAAGGTCGTCGAGAACCTGCAACATTTGCAGGTAGTCCTTTCCGTAGTGCTCCTTGTCACGCAGTTCCGTGAACTCGGCTTCGTTGACGATGATCAAGCTCTTGAGCCGGAAGAGCGCGGCCTGGTAGCTCACGCCGAAGTAGTGGGCCAGGGCGGCCACGTCCTCGTAGGTCAGGGACTGGGAACGAGGCGCCGCCCGGCGTTGGGCGCGAACCTGCTCCGCGTTCTGCTCGGCGGCGGGGTCGTAAACGGTCTGGTCAACGACGCTCGGGCCGGCCTTGAACCGCGCATTCAGAAAAGACCAGACGCCGGTGCGGGGCAACAGAAAGGCCGCGGCAAAAGCGTTGGCCCGGACTTCGCCCAGGTCGGAGCGGTTTCCTTCCAGGGAGACCGTGGCCGTGTTGCGCCGGTCGAGCAACGCATGTGCGTACTCGTGAGCATAGGAAAAGCGTTTGCGTGCTCGGGAGTGACCGAAGTTGACCAGGATGCACAGACCGATCGACGAATGCTTGAGGAACAGGCCGGACATGTGGTCGGGCAGTTCGGCGCCGGACGCCCAGACATTCTGACTGTTGATGAGGTCCGACATGTCGTGAACCGGGTTGTGTCCCAACCCCAGACGGCGGCGTTCCTGCTCGGCGACGAAGCCTCCTTGTTCGACGGCTTCCATCGTTTTGCGCGGTTGCGGAAGGTTGTAGGTCGGCGGCCCGACGTGGGGAGGCCGGTCGAGGAGTCGTTCCAGTTCGACGCCGGCCCGGCAGATGGCCAGATATCGCGAGACCTCGCCCTGCCACGGCTGCTCCTCCCCGGCAACTTCGGCGGCGCGAAAAAGGGCGACCAGCACGTCGTCCTCGTCAACCAGAGGTGCGAGATCGAAGAAGCTGGCGATCGGCCGTCCGTAGAGTTCGGCCAGGCGGGCGAGTTCGAGGGTGCTGACGGAACGGTTGCCCGCCTCGATCTGCACGACGGCCGTCCGAGGCAGGTCCAATGCCTGGGCCACCTGTTCCTGGGTCAGTTGGGCGGCGGTTCGGGCCTCTTTGAGCCTGGTGGCCAGAGTTTGTTGGTCGATGGTCATGGCATGATCTCCCTTACTGTGGCCCCGCAGCCCACTGGGAGCGGGCCTCACTGGGGAAGGAGGGTCCTCCGCTTCAGTCAATCCATTGTTTCATGGTCGGTCTTTATGTGCAAGGACTTGACTTTGATGTTCGATGATCGAACAATTCAACAAGAGGAACAATCGGGAAGTTCGGGGCAAGATGGCCGGCGACCGTAAACCATTGATATTTCTGGAGATACAGAATATGGCCAAGAAAAACGTGCATGTTGTACCAAGCGGCAAGAGCTGGGCGGTGAAAACCGAAGGGGCCAGCAAACCCCTGTCCAATCACCGCACTCAGCAAGCGGCCTCGGATGCGGGGCGGAGAGTGGCGAAGGCCAATCAAAGCGAGCTGGTGATCCACCGTCCCAACGGGCAAATCCGCGACAAGGACAGTTACGGGAACGATCCGTGCCCCCCAAAGGACACGAAGCACTAGCGGGTACGGTTCGCATGGAGCGGCGGGAAGTCGCGCCAAAGAGGAGGCGGAATGTCTGTCAGTTACATTCCCGACTGGGTGAAGCTGTGCCTCTGGGGCAAAGCCGCCGGGCGCTGCCAGTACGACGGCTGCAACCGACCGCTGTATCGTGACGGCGTCACGCAGTGGGAGTTCAACTCCGCCTATATCGCGCACATTGTCGCAGATAAGCAGGAAGGTCCGCGCGGTCACTCGATGCTCTCCAATGAACTGAAGCGGGATCTATCCAACCTCATGTTGCTCTGCGACGCGCATCACCGGCTCGTTGACAAAGTTGACGTAGAAGGTCATCCGGTTGAGCGGCTCCAAGAAATGAAGCGGCGGCACGAGCAGCGGATGGAATTGCTGGCGTCGATTGATCAGGAGCGTAGCTCGCACGTTTTGCTGTATGGCGCCAAGATCGGACATCACGACTCGCATTTGTCCTGGCAGAAAGCCGCAAATGCGATGGTCCCGACGCGCTACCCTGCATCCTCCGTCGCATTCGAGATCGGTCTCAAGGGCAGCAGTTTTGCAGATGGCGAAGGGATGTACTGGCAGATAGAGGCCGAGCAACTTCGCCGTCAGTTCGCGTCTCAACTGAAACCACAATTCGCAACTGGAGCCATCTCACACCTATCGGTGTTTGCGTTGGCTCCGATGCCGCTGTTGATCGAGCTGGGAAGACTGCTTTCCGATATTCCCGCATCCGATGTGTATCAACTCCACCGTGAGCCCGCAGACTGGAAGTGGAGAAGCGAGCCGACGACGTTCGAGTATCACGTCCTTCGGCCTGAAACCCCAAGCGGAAAAGTCGTCGCCCTTGTTCTCGCTTTGAGCGCGGACATTGTTCCTGAGCGCATCGTGGCTGTGCTCGGGAATGACGCGGCAATCTGGACGGTCACGCACGCAGACCCCGGAAACGACTACCTCCAGAGCGAGTGTCAGCTTCGGGAGTTTCGCAGGACGCTGCGACAAGTTCTTAATGAAATCAAAGCGGCGCATGGCGAAGGAGTGGAACTGCACCTGTTTCCGGCGATGCCGGTATCGGCCGCCGTTGAGGTTGGGAGGGTGTGGATGCCCAAAGCCGATTTGCCGTTCAGGGTATACGACCAGAATCGCGCAAACGGCGGATTTACATTCTCGCTGGAGATCAAATGAGCGCACGAGCGGCACTGTTGACGGACAATCGCATTCTGATCTGCGATACTCTTCTGCGAAGCATCGCCGAAGACCTGGACATTCCTCCGGGGAAGTACAAGGAAGCAGTCGATCGCTACACGTCCGTAGGCAACTGGCTTGAAGACGGTGACTACCCCGGAACAACCGGCGTGCCGTCAATTTACGTGCAGGGGTCGTTCCGGCTGGGTACGGTAGTCCGCCCATTCCGGAAGGGGCGTGATGCAGACTACGACATCGATCTCGCTTGTGAACTCGGTTCGTCCATCCACAAGTCGAGCGCAAAGGCCGTCAAGCAGATGGTTGGAGACCGTCTCAAGGAGCATGGAATCTACCGTGAAATGCTGCAACCGGAGGGCCGACGTTGCTGGACGCTGATCTATGCGGAGCAGGATGGAGTCGGCTTTCACTTGGACACTTTGCCGTGCGTACCGCACCCGGTCACTTCAGAGAATCTGGCTCCAAAGTATGGGAACCAAGCCATCGGGATTACGAATAGGGACAATCCTGGCGGACCGCATGTCTGGGGCCACAGTAACCCGAACGGGTTCGCCGACTGGTTCGCCGATCGGCAACGCCAGGCGTTCATTCGTATCGCCGCCCTCCGCAAACAGGAATTGGCACGTCAGCATCCGCAGGTGTTTGCGAGCGTAGACGACGTTCCAGATCAGCTCGTTCGCACGCCGCTACAGCGGGCCGTGCAGCTCTTGAAGCGGCATCGGGATGTCCGATTCTCGGGGCGCCCCAACGAAGCCGACAGGCCCATTTCGATCATCATTACGACGCTCGCGGCTCTGGCGTACCAACAAGAGAACGACGTGTTCAGCGCATTGGCGAACATCCTTGACAAGATTCAGCGTTACCAGGACACGGGCGTTATTCGTTGTGTTGACGGACGATGGACAATCGAGAATCCCGCGAATCCAGGAGAAAACTTCGCTGACCGCTGGAACGACGAAGGCAGTCTCAAAGCCGACGCATTCTTCGAGTGGCTCGATTGGGTGCGGGAAGACTTGGATGACCTGCTGAATACGGCTTCAGAACAAGAACTCGATCGACTGCTGCGAAGATCCTTCGGCGATGCTCCTGGCAAGCGAGTCGCCGCAGCGTATCGAGGCCCGTTGCCCAGAGCCTATCAACCCGCGGAGTCGATGTTCAGCCGAGTCAGTCGTGCGCTGCTGAGATTCGACGTAGATCATCGCGAGCAGCCGCGATGGCAAGTGCAACCTTCCCGCTACTCGGCTTCGGTCCGGGCGAGGTATCGGCGGAGAGGATTTCGGCCGACCGCGTTCCAGAGCAACTCGACGCCGCTGCCGAAGGAGATCGACCTCGACTTTGAAGTGGAAACCACCGTGCCGAAGCCTTACACGGTTTACTGGCAGGTCGTGAATACGGGTGAGGAAGCCTACCGGGCGAATCAGCTTCGCGGAGATTTTTACGACAGTGGGAAGTCGGGAAGGAGTCGGACGGAATCGACCAAGTATCGTGGGATGCATTGGGTGGAAGCGTTTGTAGTCAAAAACGGCGTCTGCGTTGCACGCAGCGGAGAGTTTGTCGTCAACATCACGTAGCGACGAAGCAATCTCGTATGCGGTTAGTTCAATGCTCGTCCATACGTCGTACCGAAACATCGAACCAATGGCGCCAGCGGAGCAACGCCTGACCGTCCGGCATGTCGTGATTTGTCTCGACATGGAACGTCAGGTCATGGCGATACTTCTTGAACCGGAATAGTCCAACACTGCACCAGACCAAAGTCGCCGACTGCGACTTTGGTCGAATGGCGCGCCTCAATATTCGTCCGGCAACAGCACCGTGGTCACGGAGCGGTCGGCTTCGGTAATCACCCAGAAGCGGACGCCGGTCTCGGAGACGTAGACGGAGAATAGCCGCGCGCTTTCGTAGAGCGCCTGATCATTCGCTTCGCGGTCTTCGGGGCAGCACTCTCCCCAATCTCCTCGGACGTGGCGTTCGATCGCCGTCTGGAAATCGACGGCAGAAAGTTGCTCCAGGACGCCGGGCGTGGCGAGAATCAGGCCCAACGGAAAACGGTTCGTGACGGTCATGATTGCTTCCTCCTTCGGTGAAAGTCCGCGTGGTCCACTCACCGGGGCCGGTGGACCACGCGGATTTCACGGGAGGAAGCGCCGACGCGCGGCCGGGGCAGGAGAAGCTGCGGCTGGAACACGCCGGCTCCCGTGACAAGCGCCTCGCTTGGCGCGCGGAGCGGCCCAGCCTCTGCAAGCCCCCGGGCCGGGAGGTCGGCCAAGAGCGTCACGACAAGTGGCCCGATGGGAAGAATTCCCGTCAAAACCCGAGAACGGGCGAGTTCCTTCCCTCCCCAGCTACGGTATAATGGAGGCACGCTTGCCACGCCGTCGGCAACCCAAACATACGACGGCCCGACCTCACTCCTGCCGGGCGGTAAAACATAAGGCGGGTATTTTTATGCGCTCGCGCATCCGGCTAGGGCAGGAGCTTGCCGTCCTCGATCAGCTTGTCGGCGTACTTGATCATCAGGTTCTGGGCCTTCACGATGTCGGGAACCATTTCGGGCGGAACTTGACCACCGAGGTAGCCTGAGAACGGTCCGCCCGGGCGGTCGTTGTTCTTGGTGGCGGCATGGGTCGCGAAATACATCTGCCCTGTCTGGTCGAGTCGAAGAGCGTGATAGCCTTTCAACGCGCTGTACGAGAGGGGCTTCTTCTCTTCAGTGTAGACCCACTTACCGCGAGTGAACTGCTGATGGCCGGGCGTGATGAACGCTGAGAGGTACTTTTCGATTTCGGGAAGGGCCGTCCGGTACTCGCGCTCCGCGATCCGCCGCTCTTCCTCTCGCTTCGCCTCCTCAGCCGCTTCTGCGATCCGTCGTGCTTCGGCCTCAGCGGCCAACTGATCGGCCCGTAGCTGCTCTTCATGAACCTTACGCTTGTTCTCCCTTTCGGCTTGAAGCGTCGCGCGCTCCTGCTCGGTCCGCTCGGCCGCCAGCCTCTCGCGGTTCTCGGCACGAACTGCCTCACGCGCATTCCTCTCGGTGGCGGCGTCAAGGGCGGCCCATTCTCGTTCAAGTTGTTCTAGCGCTTCGGCCAGCATCAACGCCCCTGATTCAGACGACGGAGCAGCGGCAAGAATCGCCTGCACCTTCTTCTCGGTCTCCGCCACAAGAGCCTCGTCACGGGCGACACCTTCGCATAGGGCCTGGACCTTCGCCCGAAACTCCGGCTCGGGCGGCTTGTCGAACGACTGCCCGCCGATTGCCGCCTCGATTGGTCCCCCGAGAATATCAAGCGATTGCCGATACTCGGCCACGCTCTCAGGAGTTACCGAGAATTCGGCGGTAGCCGCGTGAAATTGTTCCAGCGACGAACGATCGGCGGCAATCCCCTTCCCTTTGGAAGTGGTTCGTAGTTGTTCAAGGAGCGCGTGCAGCCGGGCGACGGAGGGCTGAAGTTTCTCAAGTGTCTCTTGCGCCTTTTTGGTCATGGCCTGGAGTTCCAGGAATTCCTGCTTCGCCAGCGCTCTCGTCTCCAGCATCATTTGCGCATAGCGGGCTGCATCGGAATCGCGCTCCAGTGAGTTCGCCAGTTGGGCAAGATGCTTTGGATCGCGCATCCGCCGGGCCGTTTGCCAACGGTCCCACACGAGAAACAAGGCGACCGCGATAAGTGCGACCAGGAGGAGTCGGTTCAATTGGAATTGACCGAGCGGATTACGTCGGCGCATGGTTCAATCCTCACGGTGAATCTTCGGTGCTTGATTCGGGCGACGGGTAACGCGCAGCCTTCTGCATTTCGTAGGTTCCGTCGAGGCTTCGCAGGAATTCTTGCAGGGAATGGGAGCCTCCCGGCTGACCGCCCACCGCGGCACGCTGCTCGAAGGCGACCGGATCGGTAGTGGCCAAGGTCGGGGTAAACGTGCCGGGGACGTTTTCCGGCCAGGCCGCCCGGCGGCGGCGTTCGTATTCGTCGGCCGGAATGTGATAGGCGGAGGTCATGACGAACGGCATCCCGCTGTATTGTGCGTAGCCATCGCCGCGGCGGACCTGGACCACGCTTTGGAGCGGATGGTCCGACGCCAGGAGCAAGTCGTTGATGCGAAGTCGCGGCGCGGTTGTTTCCGAGAAGCTCCGCGACCATAGGCCGCCGAAGAGCGCGCCGTATGCCATGCCCACATTCTCGCTCCAGCTTCGACTGTGGATCAGCGTCTCGCCCGATGTGAGTATCGCCTCCTGGAGATCGTGCATCTCGCCGACGGCGAACAATTGCCGGAAGCGGGTGTTAGTACGGACCGTGGAAACGATATCCGCGTCCGGCTTCTTGAGGTCGCCGAGGGACTGATTGGCGAGAATGACGCCGATCTTCATGCTGCGGGCGGTTTGCAGGAAGAGTTCCAGGTTGTTCGACACGATGCGTTGGAATTCATCGACGATGAGATAGACCTGCCGGCGGTCGCGGCTTACGAACTTCGCGGCGGAGAGCAGGGAGAACATCGCCATGCGGGCGATCTCGGCCGTGGTCGCCGTCCCCAAGGCGGATGCCAGGTGAAAGTAGACGACCTGCGGCTCCTCGAACGGCTGTCGCATGTCGATCGCGTGGGCGAACAATTCGCTATCCACAGCGCCGGCCGGGACGGCGTTCAGCGCTTCGGTGGCGCCAAGCCTGGTAACGATCGCGGCCAAGTGGGACCCGGCTGTCTTGAGTTGAGCGCTGACAGTACGAAACGGTTCCCGCTGCTTGAGAACCGCCGCTAGTTCCACGAAGGATTGAAGCTCCGGTCGCGCCCGGAGCGCATGATAGAGGAGTTCGGCATTGGCATCCGAAAAATATCCGCGCCCGTAGTCGGTTCCGTATTGGAGTCCGAGCGAAGCCGTCAATAGGTCGGTCCGCTGGTAAAGCGACAACTCGCGCAGGTGGTGCTGTAACAGCGGGTTGAAAACGTAGGTCGCCTGGCCCAATTCATTGCTGAACCAGCGAAACGGCAGCCCAGCCTGTTCCGCTTCCAAGCGGCAGTTCTCGAACAGCGCATGGTCGTCCCCTTTGAGGTCAATGACGACGACTGAGCAATCCCGCGCCCGAATCATTTGCGAGATTATCGGCGCTAGCCCCAGCGCCGTCTTTCCCGAACCCGAATCGCCGAGAACGTGGGCGTGCTCGTCGAACACGCGGCGGGGCACGATCACCGGCGAGTAGTCGTCGGCATTGAGGCCGAGAAACAAGCTGCCCCGTTCGATCGGGTCGGGCGAACTACGAAGCCCGTCCACGAACCGGTTCCAATCATCGCTGGAGAGTTCGTCAGCGGACTGCTCCTGAGTCCTCGACGGCGGCAGGGCGCCATAGGCTCTGGCGACGGCAGGCAACAGACAAGCGAATAAGTAAAGGGGAGTCAGCAGCATTCCAGGCGCAAGCGTTAACGCTTGGAGCCAGATAGGACCCGTTATGCAGGCCATTGCGATCAGGGAGGTACGGATCGAAAGGTCGTTGAAGTCTTGTTGAGACGTAGCGTCGCTGCCGGGCAGAAAAAACGTCTTGATGCCGGGGCCGGGTGGTCGGGACAGGCCCTCGATCACAGGGTTCTCTCGCCACTGAAGCTGTTTGAGGTGCTCGGCTCGCTCGTCCGGCGGTAGACGGTCGAGCATCGCCTGCTGGTAGGGTTCCAATGGGCCGACCGGTTTTGGTTCCAACAGATCCGGCAACTGCGCGTCCGGCCTCTCCGCCAGCAGTGCGCTGTAGTCGGCCTGCAAGTAGACCGACAGATGAATGACGCCGACTGCCAAAGCGAGCAGGACGCCGAAGAACATCGTGGCCCGTGCAGAGAGGCGTCCGCCGGGCGATTGAAAAATTCCCGGATGGCGAATTTCGCGATGGTTGTACGAGAGCCAATCGACGACGGCGCTACGGAGTTCGCCAAGGAGTCGGCGGGGAGTTGGGACAGGTCGTCCTAAGAGAAACGCCAGCAACGGTTCGGCGCCCAGACCAATCAACGCCAACAACAGGAATCCTTGGAAGAGCAACCGGAAATCATCGAAGTACATGATCAATGCAGGGCCGGTGCGCCACGAATGGCACTTGAATTTTCGTAACCTATTACGCGGTTTGTCTTTTGTAGTTG
>CAYTGL010000040.1:0-22294 GCA_964437335.1 uncultured Chromatiales bacterium | reverse complement strand
TCGAGATCATGTGGGTCGCCGGCTTTTTGGGCGTTTTCATCGCCTACTTCGCAATCAAGTGGCGCTTCGCGAAGGAGCGGAAGGCAAAGGCGGCCGCCGCCCTCACGGAAAAGTCCGAGCACAAACGCTGACGCCGGCTGATCTCAGCGCAGACGAACCGCGTGCTCCTGCGTGTCGACGCGCGCATTGCGTCGCTCGCGCCGTACCGTCAGGGTCACCGTGTCGCCGGGCAGCCTGTCCCACATCATAACGCGCAGGTCGGACATCGCGGCAAGCCCGACGCCATCGATCGACAGTAATCGATCGCCGCGCTGCAGTCCGATTTCCTCGCAGGCGCTGCCGGTGGAACAGGAACTGACCATCAGCCCCGCTTCATCGGTATCAATGAGCGCACCGATCAAACCCGCCGGCGACAACGCCCGCTCGTCGGGCATCAGCAGATAATCGGCGAGCCCCGGCGTGATCTCACCCTTCCAGTCGTTGAGGACGATCGCGCTCGTGACCGGTACCCGGCGATTGACCCGATCGGGAATCCCGCCGCCGTAAGCGATATGTCCGCTGCCGGCCAGCACGACCATGCGGTGGTCCGGGTGCGCCTTCAGCCAGTCCGCCGCCGACGCCGCCATCGATTCGTCCCACAACACCTGGACCTCCTTGAACCGCTCGACGTCATTAGCGCCATGCGGGTGCTGTTCGAGGATGGCCTGCAGCCTGCGTTCGTGCGCTTGGTCCGAGCGATCGATCCCGGCAGGCAGCAAGGCCTGGTCCTCGTCGCTGAGCCCTTCGAGGCCGGATGCACGCACCTTTCTGACCAGTTCCGTCGACGCGTTCAGCGCGACCAGCGGCACGCCGTGGTCGCGCGCATAGCGCAGGATCGGCGCGTAGAGGCGGTAGTCGAAAGACCAGCGGTTGTAATAGTCGGTCGCGCGCAGCATCTCCCGCTCGTCGATTTCGCCCGCGACATAGCGGTCTAATGCCTCCTGGTACGGCCGCTGGAAGAACTCCATGCCGATCGCGATGCGTTGATCGTGCTCGTGCAGACGGCGGATGATCTCGAGCTGGGTCAGGTGATGCGCATACTGGTCGTGGGTTTCTCCGACATAAACCACCCTGCGTTGCGCAAGTAACGGCAGGATACCGGAGAGATCCGAAATATGTTCGACCGCGATCGCCGGCGTCTCGCCGGGCGCGCGGGCATGATTCCGGGCGGATGCGGGCGCGCCTTGTGGCGCATTTGCGCTCATCGCCATGCGACCGTGAACGCCGCCATGGGTCGAATCTCGATCGGTCGCGCAGCCTGATGCCACTACCATCAGCATCAGCAGCGCCACAGCGGGATGCCGACCCCGCCAGCGCCCTGCCCCGGATTTCATGATCTGCATTGTGTGCTCCTTCACATCCGTTGATACCGCCTGTCCCGACCCGAAGACGCAGGGGATCCCTCCCGGCAGTGCTCAGCCGACCCGGATCCCGAGCATCGAAACCGTGCCGCCGTCAAAGCCGTCGACCGGAAACGCCAGCGACTCGCCTGTTCTTTGCACGGCCATCAAATACAGCAGGGGCAGGTAATGTTCCGGCGTCGGCGCCGCAAGTCCGGCGTCGGCGCCGAGGGCCTCGTAATTGACCAGGGTGGCATGATCGCCGCGTAGCAGCAGATCGCGGGCGAGGCGCTCGAAGCGTCCGGCCCACTCCGTCGGTCCTGCGGTGCGACGATTCCAGTCGTAGGCACGCAGATTATGCACGAGATTGCCGCTGCCGACGATCAGCACGCCCGCGTCGCGCAGCGGCGCGAGGCGCCTGCCGAGTTCATAGTGGACCTGCGGCGGCGCGGTGCGGTCGAGGCTGAGCTGGACGACCGGCACATCGGCCCGCGGAAACACATGACACAGCACCGACCAGGCCCCGTGATCGAGCCCCCAGCGCTGGTCGAGACCGACCGGATCGGGCGCGAGCAGGCGCTCGATGCGTTTCGCGAGCGCCGGATCTCCCGGCGCCGGATAGGAAAACTCGAACAGTTCGCGGGGAAACCCGCTGAAATCATGGATCGTGCGTGGCGCGGGCATCGCGGTGACCGACACGCCCGGCACATACCAGTGCGCCGAAATCGCGAGCACCGCCTTCGGCCTTGGCAATGACGCGCCGAGCGTGGCCCAGGAGCGAGTCCAGTCGTTATCTTCCAGCGCGTTCATCGGATTGCCGTGACCGAGGAACAGCGCCGGCATTGTTGCACTCATGCCGTACCCCTATGCGTCAACTGCCTGCGCGCCCGTAAGCGCGCATCTTGTCGAGCCAGCGTTCGCGTTTCGCCGCATTCGGCGACTCGACGAGACCGATCAGGCTTTCGCGGATCGGCGTGATGCCACAAAAGCGCAGGATATTGCGCTCGAGACTCTTCAAGCTGTGGGCGCGGAAATACCAGCGATAAAACAGCGCCGGCATTCCCATCGTCACGATGATACGGGCGCTCTTGCCGGACAGCAGCTTTTTATCCATCATCCCGGGACCGGATTTTGCTAATGCAAATCCCGGCCGCATCGTCTGCTCGAGGAAACCCTTGAGCAGCGCGGGCATCGAGCCCAGCCATAATGGATAGATGATCACGAGGTGACTGGCCCAGGCGATGATCTGCTGCGCCTCGCAGATCGCGGATGGTGGATCGTTGCTGGACCAGTCCTTCGCGCTGCGCAGCATCGGGAAGTCGAGTTCCGTGATCTTGATCATGCGAAGCTCATGGCCGGCCGCTGCCGCGCCTTCGGAATAGGCCGTCGCGAGCGCGTGACAATAGCGATCACCCGCGGGATCGGGATGCCCCTGGATGATTGCGATACGGCCGGCCACGCCCGCTTTACCTCTCCGGCAGCGGAATGAATTCGGTCTCGCCGGGCACCTTCGCAAATCGCCCGGACTTCCAGTCGGCCTTTGCCTGCTCCAGGCGCTCGCGCGAACTCGACACGAAATTCCACCAGATATGGCGCGGGCCGTCCATCGGTTCGCCGCCGAGCAGCATCAGGCGCGCCGGCGCAGCGGTTGCCGTCAAACCAATCACCGCGCCGGGACGGAACACGACGAGACGGCCGGCCCCGAACCGGCTGCGTCCCGGCGCCACCTCAACCGTGCCTTCGAGTACGAACATCGCGCGCTCTGCATGTTCGACCGGCAACGATAGGCTGGCGCCCGCGGCGAGATCGACATCGGCATAAAACGCTTCAGACAGCGTGCTGACCGGAGAGACCGCGCCGTACAGTGAACCGAGGATCAGCCGCACGCGCTTGCCCTCGGCCTCGAGCACCGGTAACTCGTCTTTACCGTAATGATAGAAACTTGGCGCCGTCTCTTCATGCGACTTTGGCAGCGCGAGCCAGGTCTGGATGCCGGACAGCGGTGAATCGACCGACCTGAGTTCGGGCGGCGTGCGCTCGGAATGGACGATGCCGCGCCCGGTGGTCATCCAGTTGACCGCACCGGGCCGGATCGGCTGCACATAGCCGAGGCTGTCACGATGCAGGATTTCGCCGGAAAAAAGATAGGTCACCGTCGCGAGTCCGATATGCGGGTGCGGCCGCACATCGAGACCGGTACCCGCCTTCAATACCGCGGGACCGATACGATCGAAGAAGATGAACGGACCGACCATGCGCCGCTCTGGCGCGGGCAGCGCGCGATAGACGGCGAGGCCTGGGCCGAGATCCGTCGCGCGTGGGATGATTGCGATGTCTATGTCATCGCCGATTGTGTCATCCGGCATTGCCTGCGGTTCCCAGTCTGCGCGAGGCGGCATCCCGATCTCCTACCTTCTGGTCAGCTCGATATGTAATCCTCTGTGCCGAATCTTACCACGGGATAAACCGGCGGATCAGCGGATGCCAAAAGTCAGCGAGGTGTCATACCGGCGGTCATCGCAGACATCGGGGTCATGATATTTATCCGATGCGCCTGCCTTGATCATCCAGATGCCGGTATGGGTGATCCTGATCGAGGCCTTGCCGTCATGATCCAGGTTAACCCGGAACGCATCCGCGCCCTCGAACGAGAATCCGCTGTAGGTTGCACTGACCGAGGCATCCCATTTTTTGTAGGGCTTGCCGTCCTTCAGTACCTGGATCTCCATGAAATCCCCGACCTTCAGATTGGCGGGATTCGTTAGCGGCATGATTTCCAGAGGTTGCATGGCCTGTTGTTTGAAGCCTCCTGTACTATCCCCTACGTTGAAGATTGCCTTGGCGTCACGGGAGTGATAGGTGCAGCGAATGACCCCTTCAAGACCGGTTTTCGGCGTATAGCGCGTGCCTTCGGCCGTCGTAGTGTAATACCAGTTATTCAGCTCGGCATGCAGCACGTAGGCGCCAGGTTTATCAATCGGCTGCATCGCGTATCCGTTTCTGGCCTTGCCAACCTCCGATTCTTTTCCGTCCGGCGCCACCAGCATGATCTTTTCCAGCCAGTCCTCGAAGATGAATTCGTCAATCGGGAAGATGAACCCGTAGCCGACATACACATGAGACGAATCACCCGGACTCAGATGAAACTTGGGCATCAGCACCCAGACATCATGCGCATGCGCGCTCGAGACGCAGATCATCCCTGCCGCGCACAACGCCGTTATCGCTCTCCTGATTAACTTCATCACGATCATTCTCCTGGTTATGTACAACTGTTTACTAGAACGTCGCCCTGAAATCGACGCCGAATATCCGTCCCGGCATCGGGTATCCGAATTGCTCCTCGTAACTCACGTCGAAGAGGTTCTCGACGAACAACCCGACCATGATATGCTCGTCGAGCGGGAACTTGAGTTCGCTTCCTAACAGCAGATAATCGCCGATCCGGACCGGGGCCTGGACAACCGGACGGCCGAAGCCGCCGTAGGCATACATGCCCTCACGTTCGCCGGTATATATCAGGTTGAGGTCCCACCGGGCGCCACGCGGCAGCCTGATCTCGGCACCAGCGAAGGCCTTCCATTCCGGTATATAGTTGATGCCCTCGATCGCATTGTCCGGATCGAATATATCGCCGTCCTTGCGGGTCTGCTGGAACGCGAACGAAGCGCTGAGGTTCAGCCATGGATTCAGATTCATCCGGCCGTCGACGGTCACTCCGGCAAATGTCGCCTTGTCTATGTTGTAGGCGCCGAAGAATCCGGGATCGAAGCGCAGCATCAGGTAGTCGTCAACGCTGTAATACCAGGCGGACAGACGCAGCTGGCCGCGCTCGAGGCGATGCTGCCAGGTCGCCTCAAGCGCGCGGCTATGCTCCGAAGTCAACATGCGACCGCGAGCTGCCGGATCAGTGGCGTTCGCCCACCAGTACATTTCGGTCTGTGCTGGCGCGCGCATGGCCTCATAGGCGGATAATGTCAGAGTATTGCGTGAGCCGAGCAAGAACGTGCCGGTCACCTTCGGCAAGAAGCCCCATTCATCCGCCCCACCCGGCGGCAATCTCCCAGGAGGTATGCCATCGGAACCGGGAAGTATTAGCAGCTTGACCGTATCGTAGCGGAATCCGGCCGAAAGCAGAAAACGGTCGGTCATCTGCCAGCTGTCCTCGAAGAACAATCCGCGGTTCTCCCCGGCGGTCGATGGGGTGTAGCCGGGATAATCGAACGGGAAGAATGGCCCCGCCGGATTGTTGTAGTAGGTATCGAAATAGCCGTAGTGCTTGTTGCCGAAGCGCACGTCATGCGCATCGATACCGGCGAGCAGCCGGTGCCGGCCGATCCGATGTAAATACTCGAGACGCGCGCCGCGGGAACGATCAGAGTTCGTGGTCTGCTCCAGAACCAGGGCGCCGTCGAGGATTCGGTCGCAGGGATCGTTGCCGTTCCACCAGATCAGGTCGCAGGACGCGAAGTTCCTGTCGGTGGTCATCTCGTCGTTCCAGTACACCTTTGCGGTCAGCACCCCGTCGCCGATGGGTTGCATGTATCCGACATCGTAGTATTTTCGGGTCTTGTCGACGTATGACCCGGTACCGGGGATGAACGAATGCCCGATCGTCGGGAACAGATAGACGCCGGTGACCGGCGGATAGGCGGGGTTGATCGGCTCGTTGTATCCGGGTTCGGTCGGATCTTCCGGATCGCCGAAGAGCTGATCGACGTTGCGATTATTACGGATTAGCCCAACGACCGAGTTCGCATACTGGAATCCGAAACTCAGCATGCCGAATGCGGGCATATCGACCGAGGTCTGAACATTCGCGTTCTTGCCTTCGAAGTCGTTGTTCCACAGAAATGCGTCAGCGCGCTGGTAGCTCGCTCCGACCAAATAGCCGACCGGACCGCTCTTGTAGGCATGCGCGACGCGCAGCGTCGACATATTGTCGATTGCGCCGCTCCCGTAGTTCGCCGCGAATGAAAACTCCGGCGTTTCCGTTGGCGTCCTCGTGATCACGTTGATGATGCCACCGAGCGTGTTCGCGTAACGCACCGAGCTGCCACCACGGGTGATCTCGATACGCTCGACGTTATCGAGCTGAATCAGATTCCAGTCGATGTAATAACCACCACCGACGCCGGCGGTATTCACCGGGCGGTCATTGATGTTCAGCAGTATCCGGTTGCCCGAGAAACCGCGAATAGACAGATTGTCCGAGTAATCGCCAACACGCGACCGCCGCGTCACTGTGATGTCCGGTTCTTTCATGATCGCGTCGGCGAGATTGAAATTACTGCCGCGCTCGAGGATCTTCGGGCCGATCATCGTCGCAGTGATATCGGTGTCGGTGCGGTCGGACACGACCAGGGTGTCAAGCGACAGGTGAGATACCTCCTCGGCCGCTACCGACCACGGGCACAGGAGAACGGCAAATGCCACCCAGGCAGTCGATACAGCCTCTTTTCCATCGCATACGACCTGCCCGCCCTTTCCTCCCGTCAATGGACCGCCTCCCCGTTGATCGTCGCCTCGACCAGATGCATGCTCATGACGGGATCCATGGGAAAATTCGTGTCGTCCATGTATTCGATATAGGCCGGTATGCCGGTGCCGAGCGCGAAGAAGATCTCGAAACCGGAGCCCGGCACCGTCGGCACGAACAGTGACGGCTCGTGCCCGACGCCGGACACTTGGCAGGCGTTGATCGTCCCAGCCGAGACGTCGATAGTTCCCTGGCCGTCATAGGTCCACAGTGTCTGCTTGTCGCGGGCCACCCCGTCCGTCGTCAGCGTGAATATCTGTTCGACGAATTCTTCCGGTTCGAGATCGAACGCGAGGACTTCATAAGGATCGGCAAGCTCCCACGGCTCGTAGCCGTCGCCCGCGCCGAAGTCACGTTCGGCGCCGAGGTAGCGGACCTCGCCTGCTACGAGATCAATCGCGTAGTAGGCCATGAACTCGCCAGTGAAGTTTTGAGGTTCAGTGGTGCTGCCCACTCCGAGGCTGCCATCACCGACCGACGAGACCCTGACCTGGATCGCATCGTCCTCACCATTGAACGCCACCGCGCCGAGTACCTCACGGGTCTCGGTGATCCCGAACGTGACGTCGTAGAAGCCGAAGGTCGGCTCGTAGCGGCGAACGAACCAGGTCGCGGTCCAGGTCGTTCCGGTCTGGAACAGGTCCGGGTTGAAGCAACTGATCAGTTCGCCTTCCGGCAGAATGTCGCGGCCGTCGTCGGGCTGGAACGGGATGACGCTGCTGGTGCCGCCCTTACAGGCCGCGAGCGACAACGCAAGCACAATGATGCACGCCGCCGGACTATGGCGTCGGGCCATGAACCGGCACGCCATCTATGGACGCCTCGATCAATCGCATTTCCATGACAGGATCCTGCGGAAACACGGTATCGTCCTTGTATTCGATGTAGGCCGGTATGCCGGTGCCGATTGCAAAATAGATCTCGAAGTCGGAACCCGGCACCGTCGGCACGAACAGCGACGGCTCATGTCCGACGCCGGATACCCTGCAGGCGTCGATCGTACCGGCCGGAACGTCGATGGTCCCCTGGCCGTCATAGGTCCACAGTGTCTGTTTGTTTCGGGCCGCACCGGCCGTCGTCAGCGTAAACGCCTGTTCGACGAATTCCTCCGGCTCGAGATCGAACACGAGGCGTTCGTAGGGGTCGGCGAGTTCCCAGGGCTCATAGCCGTCACCCCCGCCGAAGTCCCGTTCGGCGCCGAGATAGCGGACCTCGCCGAGCACCAGGTCCACCGTGTAGTACGCGATGAACTCGCCGGTGAAGTTTTCAGGCTCAGTACTCAGCGGCACAACACCGCCAGGCGGCGCGCCGATGTCCGCGCCGACCGACGAAACCTTGATCTGGACCGCATTGTCCTCGCCGCTGAATGACGCGGCGCCGAGCACTTCGCGGGTCTCGGTGATCCCGAAGGTGACGTCATAGAAACCGAATTCCGGATCGTATCTTCTGACCCGGTAGCTGGTGGTCCAAGTCGTCCCGGTCTGGAACAGATCCGGATTGAAGCAGCCGATCAGTTCCCCCTCGGGCAGGATGACAGGGTCCGTGACGCAGGTGACCGCGATATCCGCGACGTCAGCACCACTGACTTCGTCGGCGCCGTTTGAAACAGCGCAGGTCTGACCGCCCGGTTGCGTCAGCACCGTAATGATATAGGTCGCGCCATCGGGCATTGCGGCGCCGAACGTGAAGAGACCGTTTTCCGTGATTGTCAGGTCGTTGCCGCCAACGTTCTGCAACACGACAACGCCGTTCAGGCCGTTGATCGTGCCGCCGATCGTGAACAACGGAATATCCGCACAGTTGACAGCGACGCTCGTGACATTCGCACCGCCGACATTGCCAGTGCCGCCCGCAACCGTGCAGGTCTGGCCGGCAGGCTGTGTCTGCACCGTCACATTGTATGCGGCGTTATTGGCCAGCGCCGTGCTGAATGCAAAGGGACCGTTCGTGGTAATCGTCAGGTCATTGCCGCCGCTGTTGCGGAGAATGACGGTGCCGTCAAGGCCGCTGACCGAGCCGCCGATCGTATATAGCGGACCGGGGTCGGGCAGGCCAATGCTTGAGCCGCCGCTGTTACACCCCCCTAGAATCAATACAAGGATGATGATACTTGTCGTGATGAGCTGGCGTATCTTCATAGCCTCTCCATCAGGCGAGAAACCAACCACGGTCTTCTCAGGAGACGCGGGCCTTCCGCGTCTCCTGAGAAAGAAATTACTAGCCTCCGGAAAGTCTGGTAGTTATCAGGGATCCAACTCCGGTTCCTCTCCATGGACGAGCACATCGTTGATATATGCCCTGACCATCCGGTAGCGGACAAAAGTGGGATTGCCGCTCTGCATCCGCGTGTGCTCGAAATAGGCGGGCAGGCCAGTTTCCACCGACAGGAACATGTAGTGATCCGCCCTGTCGTAGATGACGCCACCGATCGTGATGACCTGGGCATCCCTCGACCCGGCATACAGAACCGGTTCATGTCCACCGGTAGCGGAGATCTTGCAGAGGTCCATCACCTCCGGAAGGGCCCCTCCGCGGGCAAACTGACCGGGTGGTGTAATGTTTGCGCCGAAACCAGCCTGAGGAGTAGGCGGCCAATCGACATACTCCGGCAATATTTCGTCGGCACCCTCGATTATCCCGTGGTAGGTTGTCGCCGTGATCTTCGGCCTTACCTCCGCTTCATCCAGTGCGGCGAAGGGTCCATCCCCCGATTTTCTCGACAGCAGGGTGTATTCCTGTCCCAGCGCGCCGCCGAGGATGATGCTGGCATCCTGAACGATCTCCCACGATTCGAAACCGTCTCCGAGATCAATCTCGGACCCGAGATAGCGGATCTGGCCAAGCATCTGGTCAAGGAAAGTCGGGACCGCGTAATACGCTTCGAAGGTTCCGCCATGATCAAGACGTTCTGAAGTACCTGTCTCGGCGGGGGTCACCGTTACGCCGACCCTGATCGCATGACTGCCATTGAATATCGCCGTCCCGAGGACTTCATAGTCCGCGGTTACTTCGTACAGCGCAGAATTGTAGAATGACGTACCGTTAGGCTGCACGTTGTTCTTGTTGGCATTCCACGTCACCGAGTAGGTCGTTCCGACCTCATAGAGATCGGGGTTGTAACAGGCACCAACAACGTTCGCGACACCCTGGCTGGCGATGGTAGCAGGGGCCCCAGGGGCGCCATCGGCACCGGGAGCACCGGGGGCGCCATCCGCGCCATCGGCACCGGAGGCGCCAGCAGCACCGGGAGCACCGTTCTCGCCATTAGCACCCGGAGGGCCTGCGGGACCCGGGTCACCCTGAGCACCCACGGGCCCCGCCAGACCCGCCGGACCTGCCGATCCGGCTGCACCATCATCACCATCACACGCGCCGAGTAGCAGCGCAGCAGAAACAATCATCGCCAACCTTAACGGCTTCAATCGAAAGCCATTATCCATGTCACACCTCCGTTGCAACTTTGACGTCTCAATTTAGGGAATTAAGACTCTGTTCTAATGCATAGACTTAGTGCATTAATTAAGTATCTCGTAATAATATTAACGATTACTTAATAACATATGCACGTAATTTCGTCAACAATCCGCCACCAATGCACGCATGTCGCTGATTAAACTTGGTTCAAAGAAGCTGAGGAGCCGGGATCTGCATCTGCAGACACACTCATGAGATTAGCTGCGGACCTATCGCCGTGTATGCCCTGCTATTCTGCCTTCAAAAGCCTTGCCGCCCCGAGTCAGGACGCGACGGCTGAACAGATCGTCCGGCAGGCCGAGATTGACCTGCACATCGGTGTGCTCGAGCAATGTGCGGCGGCCACTGGCATGATCGACCGCGGTGACGCGGTCCCACAGCCAGGCATCACCATTTTGTCGCCAGGTCTGGGTCTGGGTCTTGACCAGTGTGCCGGCAACATCATGGTACTCGATGCGCAACAGCAAGGCGTTCTCCCGGTCGATCCACTGGATACGCTTGCCGTAGGTGGAACTCTCCGGATCCAAAGGGATGCTTTCGATCTTGTAGGCCGGCCTGCCGTCGATGTCCTCGATGGCGAGCATTCGATGGCGATCGAAACCCGGCCAGCGCGGCATCAATTCCTCGTGATTGAGCGCGGAAGCCGAGAACTCATCGGAGACGCTGTCATGCCGCATATGCCCCATGTGGCCGTGGTCATGACCGCTGCGACCGTCGTTTGACTGAATCTGGTGGGTGAGCCTGCGCGTCGAGCGCAGTTCCGGCAGATACAACCACATCTCGTCTTCCTTTCCCAAGGCGGGGTCGTGAAAGACGCCGAGGAAACCAATGTCCTTGCGGTCCGGCGGCAACTCGTTGAACATGATGACGCGATAACCGGCGTCTTCGCCCGCATCACGCTTGAAGCCCATCACCAGCGAGACCGTACTGGTTTTTCCGCCATCGATTTCCATCTGGAAACTCAGGCGGGAGAAGGTGTCGTCACCGCCGTAGACCTCGTAGGCGCGCCACATCACGGATTCGGCCTCGTCGGCCGGAGCCGGGTCCTGCGCGTGCGACGGAACGGATGAAGTCAGCGCGAGCGCCAACGCGGCATTAGCAACGATGAACGTTTTTCCGATCATAGGCATGCACCTGTTGATGGCCTTGCGCACCTGCGGCGTGCGTTCGACGAAAATGAAAGCGGACTGTGACTGCCTGGATCAACAGGCGCGGCCGAACCCTGTCATCGACATCGATTGATTATACCCGGTATGGCGCGGAAGGGGGCAGACACGGAGCGAGGCCCCGTATTGCAACTTATCGGGGCTTCGCTCGCGCCGTTGGCGTCGCATTCCACGGGTCGTCGGGCCAGGGATGCTTCGGATAGCGACCCTTCAGCTCCTTCCTGACCTCGGCGTAGGTGCGTTCCCAGAATCCATGCAAGTCCTGCGTGACCTGGATCGGGCGCCGGGCCGGCGAGAGCAGGTGCAGCGTCACCGGCACACGTCCGCCGGCGACGCGCGGCGTATCGGCGCAGCCGAACATCTCCTGGAGCTTGACACGCAGCACCGGCGATTCGCCAGGCGCGTATTCGAGACGCAGTCGCGAGCCGCTCGGGACCGTGACATGCGTCGGTGCGGCCTCTTCGAGGCGCCGGCTCGCGTCCCAGTCGAGTCTTGCCTTGAGTATTGAAAGGAGATCGAGACGCGCGAGATGATCGCGGCGGGTAATACCGTCGAGATACGGCGCCAGCCAGCCCCCGAGCGTCGCGAGCAGCGTCGCATCGGAGACATCCGGCCACAGTTCCTCGGGCAGCCATGCGCGCAGCGACAGCACGCGCGCCTGCCATTCACGCGCCTCGCGTGTCCACGGCAGCGCGTCGAGCCCGAGCCGGCGGATGCCATCCAGCATGGCCGCGCGCAACTGCTCAGGATCGGGATTTGCGAGTGGCCCCGCATCCAGCACCAGCGCGCCGAGCCGCTCCTCACGGCGCGCGACGATGGCCTGCTGCTGCATGTCCCAGCGGACGACCGCCTGCTCGCGTATATGCAAACCAGGCTGCGCACGCAGCGACTCCGGATCCACCGGTGCGGCGAGATGGATGAATCCCTCGGTCTCGCCCGCATCGAGGCTCGCCGCAACGATACAGGGCTGGCGCAGGCGCATCTCGGATTCATGCAGCCGCGCACCGCGGCCGGACGCGAGCAGATAGCGGTGGTCTCCGGGCGCACGCTGCAGCGCGATGCGGTCCGGATAGGCAAGCGCGAGCAGCAGGCCGGCCTGATCGGCATCGACCGCGCCGGAATCCGTCGAGGACAGCCACTTGCGATACTGCTGTGACGCCTGGATCACGCGACCGCAGCCGCCGGCATCGATGTCGCGCATTTGCGCAGCGGCGCGTCCGCCGCGTCGCCAGATCTGCACGACCTCGAGGCGTTGCACGAAATCGGCCGAGCGTTTCGCCGCGCCGCTGAAAATATCGCGCTCCGACAGCAGCGCCGCGACATCACAGGCGAACGCGCCAAGACCGAGGCGGTCAGCCGCCAACAGCATATGCGCAATGCGCGGGTGGAGCGGCAGGCGCACCATCGCGCGCCCCGCATCGTTGATCAGCCCCGATTCATCCAGCGCATCGAGCCTCATCAACAGATCGCGCGCCTGACTGAACGCGGCGGCCGATGGCGGGTCGAGCCACGACAGCGCTGCAGGGTCGCTCACGCCCCAGGCCGCGAGTTCGAGCGCAAGCGGAGCCAGGTCCGCGGTGCGGATTTCCGGCAGCGAATGTGGCATCAGTCCGCGCTGAGTATTCTCGCCCCACAAGCGGTAGCACACGCCCGGCGCAAGCCGGCCGGAACGGCCCGCGCGCTGATCGGCGGAAGCGCGTGAAATACGTTGCGTCGTCAGGCGCGACAGCCCCGACACCGGGTCGAACCGCGGCACGCGCACATAGCCCGAATCGACGACGACGCGTATGCCCTCGATCGTCAGGCTGGTCTCCGCGATCGGCGTTGCCAGCACGACCCGTCGCCGCGTGCCGCCGGATTGTATCGCGCGGTCCTGCGCCTCCCAAGGCAGATCACCGTAGAGCGGCATGACTTCCGCCTGGCCACCGAGTGACTGCTCGAGACGCTCCTGCGTGCGGCGGATCTCCCAGGCGCCGGGCAGAAACGCAAGCACGTCACCCTCGTCCCGGGCGAGCGCGGCCTCGATCGCGCCACCGACGACCTGCGGCAGGGAACCAACCGGATCGCGCGGCAGGTAACGCACGTCGACCGGAAAGCTGCGGCCGCGACTGGTGACGATCGGCGCATCGCCGAGCAGTCGCGCGACCGCCTCGCCGTCGAGCGTCGCTGACATGACGAGCAGCTTCAGGTCCTCGCGCAGTCCGCGCTGGGCATCGAGACACAGCGCCAGCGCGAGATCCGCGTGCAGGTGCCGCTCGTGAAACTCATCAAAGATGACGAGGCCGACGCCCTTCAACTCGGGATCGGATTGCAGGTGGCGGGTCAGGATCCCCTCGGTCACGACCTTGATGCGCGTGCGCTTCGAAATCCGGCTTTCGAAGCGGATCTGGTAGCCGACCGTATCGCCGACGTCCTCGCCGCGCAGCCGCGCCATGCGCGCCGCTGCCGCGCGCGCCGCGAGCCGGCGCGGCTCCAGCATCAGGAGGATCTTGCCTGCGAGCCAGGATTCGTCGAGCAGCGCCGGGGGAACGCCAGTGGTCTTGCCGGCGCCAGGCGGCGCCTGCAGCACGACCGCGCGGTGCAGCGCAAGGGCCGCGCGCAGCTCGGGGATCGCTTCATCGATGGGGAGTGCTGTCATGTCTGCGCAGTGTCGGGGGGTTGGAATGCATTATTCCACAGATTCACTGCGAGCCCCGCCACCACCGGTCTTTGATATGATGCCGGCATGCTCAGTTACCGCCACGCCTTCCATGCCGGGAATTTTGCCGATGTCCTGAAGCACATGATCCTGTGCCGGATCCTTGCCTATCTGATACAAAAGGACAAGCCGCTCTTCTTCATCGACACGCATGCCGGTGCGGGCAGCTACGCGCTGACCGGTAAACAGGCGCAACAGAACCGGGAATTCGACACCGGCATCGGCAAGCTGTGGGAGCGGCATGACCTGCCCCTTGCTGTATCCGATTACGTCGACAGGGTCCGTGAACTCAACCCGTCAGGGCGGCTGCGCGCCTATCCGGGATCGCCGTATTTCGCGCAGCAGCGCCTGCGCACGAACGATCGCCTGGTATTGTGCGAACTCCACCCGACCGAACTCAGGCTGCTGCGGACATTTGCCGGGGACGACCGGCGCATCAAGGTGGTCGGCGACGACGGCTACCGGGAATGCATCGGCTGCATCCCCCCGCGCGAGCGGCGGGGACTGATCCTGATCGATCCGTCCTACGAGATCAAGACCGACTACCGGCAGACGGTGGAGACGCTGACGCGCGCCCATCAACGCTTCGAGACCGGGGTCTTCGCGCTGTGGTATCCGGTCATCGAGCGCGAACGCATCGATTACATGGAGCGGGCGATCGGGCGCAGCGCGATCAAACGGGTCCAGCAGTACGAACTGGGCGTCAGCGCCGATGCCATGGGGCATGGCATGACGGCAAGCGGCGTGTTTGTCGTCAACCCGCCGTGGACGCTGCAGATGGAAATGGCAGAGGCGTTGCCGTATCTGGCGACTGTGCTGGGACAAAACGGCGGAGGCCGGCACCGAATCGTTGAACTGGCGGGAGAGTAACGCTCCGCATCCAGATCGGCTCGGAAGGCGCCGGGCGCTAAAGCAACGCCTACTCCTTGCGCTTTTTCGCGGCTTTTTCCGCGCGCTTTTCCTTCAATGTCTTTGCCGGTTTCTTCTTGGTCTCTTTTTTCTTTTCCATTCCCTTCGCCATTGCACCGCCCTCTCCTGGTTAAGCTTCATTTAACGTTTGAAAGAATATCCGCGCCCGAATACATGACTGCAGGCCCTGCGTCTGCATTCGGATGCGGTGTACCATGCAATACTCGAAATATCGCATCATTTTAAGCAAAACAAAATATCCTGTTCCAGACCCGGCTGCCGAAGCAGCTACCTGTCCTGATCCTCGATTGCCTGGCGCTGCCTTGCAGCGGCATCCTCAATTTTCTGGTCTACGGCCTTGGCCTTGTCGATTGCCTTTGTCTGGGCGCTGAAAACATTGTCTTTGGCCTTATCCTGATTCATAACATCATCGCCCCCGGAACAGCCCAGCGCCATTCCGCATAATACGCATAAAATCAATGTCTTGTTCATCGATAACCCCCGTCTGGATAATAACCGGCTCGTTGCGTGGCCCGCCCCCGCTTGTCCATAGTCGATGGTGATCTCCTTCCCGGGGGGCGATATCACGAACGGCGATGTCCACGCCACGGCGATTGCATGCCTAGATGATTTTCTGCATTGCGATGTGTTCAATACCCAACTCCAGGTAAATCCCGCCCACTGATTTATAACCCAGCTTTTCATAGAACCCGATTGCGGTCTTTCTTGCTGACATCTCTATATGTTTATATCCTCTTTGCTTGAGTAATGTTTCAGTGTCCCGCATGAGTTTTCTGCCAACTCCTTGCCCCTGAGCGGAAGCAGCAACTGCCATTTGCCTGAACTTCGCGCGAACTCCGTCGACGATTGGCTTGACGACGATACATGCAACAAGTTGATCTTCGTTGAAGACGCCGAAATGCAATTGATTTTCTTCGCCATATGTATCCGTGTCCACCAGTTTCCTGCCGAGTGGTTTTCTGAGTATTTCAGCCCTCAGTTCCAGCTCATTGGCGTATTCTGCGGAGTTATATTTAATTTCTTTGGTAACCATAGACCAGAATCCTGCGGAATAACCGGGCTTCCGGTTATCGGTACCGACTGCGCCGGTCGCGCCGCCTCGGAGGAAAGAACCACCACGCGGCGGCGACAAGCACTCCAAAGATGGTGTATGCGCTGACAAAAACCCACGGAGGCGCTTCATGGAAGAGAACGCGCTGAAACCAGAATTCGATAAAGCTGACATTGTATGCAGCCGCACCCGCCTGCACGCGGAGCCAGGATTCCAGGCTGGTTAATGGGCATATGAGGCCAAACCAGGACTCAATAACGACAACGGCAATTGTGGCGATATGAGCAAGCCTGAACCATGGACGGTTTACCGATGACCATGCAAGCAGATTACCCACAAGAATGACCGCGAGGCCGCCAACAACGAATACCACGATGCCGGCATGCGCGAGCAATACCATATCCGCCAGATACTGATAGTGTATGCCTCCAGCTTGCATGTCGAAGGCGTCCACCTTGATTTATGGGAAGTACCACGTCCGCAGTAACCGGTTATCAGCCGATGCAGGGAACCCCGGCGCCATGAAGTTTACCTCTCGCGCAGCTTGCGCTGGAATACCAGCGCGAGGGCTATTGCTGCTCCGGGGAAGGTTAATGCCCACAGAGCCGCAATGTAAATCAGTGACGGCGCGTAAATCTGGAATAGCAGAAAGGGCAGCAATAGCCCATTTGCGAGGAGAAGCCAACGAGCGGCACGAACCCCCTCGACGCCCGCCAGACCGAGCGCTGCAAATAGAGTAGCCAGGCTCATGAAGCTGTAACCGATAAGATCTACTGAGTACAGGAATGAATCGAAGGGAATGAAGAGCAAGAGCTCGATATCATCCGTCCTGCCCTGCAGCATCCGGGGATAAACCAGGGTTAACTGGACGTAATAAACGATTCCGATAAGCGCGGCATACACTGCCGCAAACGATACGCCGGATTGAGCCCAGACGCCGCGATCCTCCGGTATCAGATCGCGAACCGCGTTCATGAGGACGACGAAGGAAGGCGCCAACAGCAAGGACGGGGTCAGAAGCAGAACAATGCCCAATGGAGTGCTGGCACTCTCGGGTCCACCTGCTGAACCCAGCAATCCTCCCCATTCAGCCAGTTGGAACACGACGTATAAGAGACTGAACAGCGCGGTGAGAACGGCTGACCAGAAACCCACCTTCCAGGTGACCGAGGATCCAGCTTCCGTCATAAACTTTCACTATCCGTTCCAACGCGTTGCTGGACTTCTTCAGATACTCCACTCTTCCGCCATGCGCTTGCCAGCCAGGGCTGTCGCTCGAGCGGCAATCCCTGCGGTCGATAGTAATACTCCAGTTCCTCGAACGCCGCCGTTTCAAGATACGTGCGCCAGGATTCGAGGTCGTGATAGGCCCCATACCGACCGTGGCTCCAGCCCTCCTCGTTATTCCCCCGAGGGTTCGAAGTAAACAGCACGCCATCGGGCTTGAGCGCTGCGCGCAATTCGCCCAGCACGCGCGGCAGCTCCTGGCCTGGCGCATGGAACAGCGAGGCGTTGGCATATATGCCGTCGAAGTGATCTTGGGGAAGCTTCAGCGCAAGGAAATCCTGCTCCCAGACCTCGCAGCCGCTGTACGCGCGTGCCATGGCGGCGAGCGGCGGGGAGCCTTCGAGACCGACCGGCTCGTGGCCGAGAGCGCGAAATGCCGCCAGATCACGTCCCGGGCCACAGCCTAAATCGAGTATGCGGAACGGCGGCGCGCCGCGAATATGCCGCAGCAGCGTTTCAATGTTCTGCTTCACATCGTGATCGCGCGTGCCTTCCCAGAACTCGACAGCGCGCTCGGAGTAGTGCCTGAGCGTCTTCGCGGTGATGAACGCCAGGCTCTGATGCGGTTGTGTCATCGTGATGCTTTGAGATTCCCTGGACTGCAACCGGTTGTTCGGTACATCAGTCTGCAGCGCTGTATATGGCGCTCCCCTGTTGCCGGTCTCCCCGCCCGCACACCCTGGCATCAGGGTTCATCGAGAATCTCCGCCTCGACCAGTTTCGCCAGCTGGGCAAGCGACTCCTGCCAGCCGAGATAGCAAGCCTCGGCCGGAATGATATCGGGGACGCCTTCCTGAACAATGTCGACTTCAGTCCCGCATGACACTTGCTTAAAGGCAATGGTCGCCTGCATCGCCCCCGGGAGATTCGGATCGTCGAACCTGTCGGTATAGCGAATACGTTCGCCTGGCACCAATTCGAGATATTCCCCGCCGAAGGAGTGACTCTTGCCCGTCGTGAAGTTCGTGAACGACATCTTGTAGGTGCCGCCCACGCGGGCGTCCATGCGGTGAACCTTGCCTGTGTATCCGTTCGGAGGAAGCCATTTGGCCATTGCGTCCGGATCAAGGAACGCCCGATATACCCGCTCGGGCGTGGCCCGCAGGACACGGTGGAGACGTATGGTGCTGGGCATGGCAGGCCCCTCCTTTCAATATGCTGACGCCGGGTGTAGAGCACATGATAGAACAGGCAAGCCCGATTTCAACAGTGCCTTAGCCCAACGAGCCTGTAGAAAACCCCGCCTCGGTGGACACAGCCGCGACGCGGCATTCATGACGTCCAACAAGAATTCGACCTGCGTCGCGCGAGCCATCAACCGCGGATTCGGCGGCATGTTGCGCCGCGGAACTCATTAGTTACTTCGGAGTCGCGTCGACCTCGGCGAGTATCTGGCCGCAGATGTCTTGTCCGCCGCGTACCCGGTCCAACACGCCCTGCGCCAGCACCGACATGCCGCCCGTCGCTGCGGCGGCGGCTGCGCCCTTGACGCTCACCGCAATATGCGGGCTCGCCAGGGTGCCGGCCAGATCGATGAACGGGTTGGTAAACGTTCCGGCGCTGATACCAACGCCCTTGCGCGGCCTGGTATTGAAGTTGATCGTCAGCTCCTCCGTATGCAGGTCGACCTTGCCTTGCGCAACAATGGTGACTTTCGCGGACTGCATGAGGACGGGATTGAGCGTAACGTGGCCGTCCGCGATGTCGGCCCTGGTCACGATGCAATCGAGCTGTGTGTGGGGATCCTGCGCCGCGAACGGGTTCAGCTTCCCTGCGAGTTCGCGGATCAGATCGCCGCCGAACACGCCCAGCACACCGCTCTTGATCTTGCCCGGCCCCGCCGTCACCAGCAACCGTCCGTTGGCGCTCGATGCCATCTGCCGCGCGGAGGCGCCACTCGCCTGCACGATCACCTCCGCCCCGATCGACGGAGTCTCGCCGGATCCGATCCCGCCTCCGGCGCCGAAGCCCGCGCGCAGGTCACTTGCGGCAAACTTCAGTTCCAGATCAGCGGCGCCGTCAGCCTTCTGCGCAAGCGTGAACGAGCCGCTCAAACTGCCTTCGACGCCGCCACGTGCGCGGCCTTCGAACGCCATATGACCGTCGCCAATCTTCACCGTACCATCCACGTCCTTCAACGCGCCTGCGGCGAGCTTCAGCTCACCGACGGCAAGATGCAGCCTGGCATCCAGGTCTTTCAGCTTGCCGAGCGACAGCGGCTCTTCGTCGAAAACGAACTTCGTTGCCGCCGCCTTCGGCGGGGGATCGGTCGTGGTCTTTATTGTAGTATTCGTGTCCGTTGCCAGGAACGGCGTCAGGTCAAGGACGGGCGAGGCGACATCGGCTTCGATGTGACGCTTGCCGGTCCGTGTCATCGACGCCGTTGCCGAGAATTCGATTTCGCCGACGCGCGCCTTGAGATCCTTCACTTCGATCTTGGCGGGACCGCCGGCGTAGTCCCCGCTCATCGACATGGGGAGCTCCGGCAGCCCCTCCCGCAGCTTCGCCAGGCTCTCCGCGGCGAGGCTGAAGCGGATGGCAACGCGCTGGTCGCCGTTCGTGCTGATGGTCCCGTCCGCTGTCGCTTTCGCGCCTGCATACTGCGCGCTGATCCCGTCGAGCTTGATCTCCGTGCGCGAGGGCTCGACGCGCCCGCGAGCCGTGACGGCGCCTGCAGGCAGGCCTGCTACGTCAAACGCTGCCGCGACGCGCGCCGCATCCGCCACAGAGGCCTCGAACCGCAGGTCCGAGCCAAAGAGGCCGAGGGTGGGAAGATCCCCATCCACCTTGACCAAGATGTCGCCGAACTTCGCGTCGACATCGAGCCGAGTAAGCTCTCCCGCATCCGACAGCCGGGTGTCGATGCTCAATGCGCCGGCGGCAAACTCCGGCAGATGGAGATTCGTGAGCATGGCGCCAAGGTCCGGGTTCTCTATCTTCAGCGTGAGGTCGGCGCCTTCCAGCGGATCGAGCCGGCCGAGCGCACCCTTGAGGTCGAACCGCAGGTTTCCCAAGGCAGCCTGGATCGCCATGCGAATGTCCCGCCCGGACAGGAGCGCGCCCAGCGGTCCGACCTCGCCCGTCAGGTCGGCCGGATAGTCGCTGAGCCTGCCCTTTCCTGCTATCGCGAACAGACCATCCGCTGCGGGCTCGATGGTGAAGGTCTCGAGCAGCGCGACGCGGTCCGGCTTACCGGATTCGCGATACGTGACCCGGACGTTGTCGAGCTTGGCGCGCAGGATGACGGCCGGGACCCCGGTGGCCTCCATGCCGTGCGAATCCGCGTCCGCCTCCGCCACGGCAGCTTCGCCGCCGAAAATCCAGTTTCCCTTGCCATCGGCGTCCTTCTCGAGGACAACGACAGCATCGCTCAGATCGAAGAAACGGATGTCCACCAGGCCCGAGATCAGCGACCAGAGGTCAACCTGCATCGAAAAACGCCCGATCTCGACCATTTGGGGCGTCGACCCCCCCGGCGCGTTGCCGAGGCGGACGCGTTCCGCGCGCACGAGGATCGACGGCAGCACCTCGAGCTGAAATGCCCCGTCGATGGCAAATGTCCGGCCGATCGCTCCGGTGACGAGCGCCTCGATTCGCTCCTTGTGCCGGCTCAAGTCGCCGAAAGCAAGATAGAGCAGGATAGCGAGGAGCAGCGCCCCGAAAACGGAAACGACAATAAGTATGGAGCGGCGCAGTGACATCGTGTGCAGTGAACCGCCCCGAGTTCTCCGGAGACTCGTTTGTTAAGGTCTATCTACTTAGATCACGCAATATCGAAACGATCCAGGTTCATCACCTTGGTCCACGCGGCGACGAAGTCTTTCACAAACTTCTTCTGCGAGTCCCCGCAGCCGTAGACTTCTGCCAGGGCCCGCAGCTCGGAGTTTGAACCGAAGACCAGATCGACACGGGTGCCGGTCCACTTCACTGCGTCGGTTTTGCGATCGCGACCTTCGAACACGTCTTCGTCTTTGGACACGGCTTTCCAGGTAGTACCCATGTCGAGCAGGTTGACGAAGAAGTCATTGGTCAGCGCACCTGGCCGCTTGGTGAAGACGCCATGCTGGGATTTGCCGACGTTGGCGTTCAGCACACGCATGCCGCCCACCAGCACCGTCATCTCCGGCGGGGTCAGCGTCAGCAGCTGCGCCTTGTCGACCAGCAGTTCCTCAGACGATACGGTATATCTGGCCTTCTGGTAGTTGCGGAAGCCATCGGCGATCGGTTCGAGCACCGCGATCGACTCCACATCGGTCTGCTCCCGCGAGGCGTCCATACGGCCCGGCGTGAATGGAGCGGTCACATTCTCACCGGCATTCTTCGCCGCCTGCTCGACACCGGCATTACCTGCCAGCACGATCAGGTCCGCAAGAGAAATCTTCTTGCCGCCGGAGGCCGATTTGTTGAACTCGCCCTGGATACCTTCGAGCGTCTTCAGCACTTTCGCCAGTTGTGCCGGCTGATTGACTGCCCAATCCTTCTGCGGAGCCAGACGAATGCGGGCACCATTGGCACCGCCGCGCTTGTCGGAACCGCGGAAGGTGGACGCCGAGGCCCAGGCGGTTGAAACCAGTTCGGAGACCGACAGACCGGAAGCCAGAATCTTGCTCTTCAGACCGGCGACATCCTTCTCATCCACCAGTTTATGATCGACCGCCGGGATCGGGTCCTGCCAGATCAGTTCTTCGGCCGGGACTTCCGGGCCAAGATAACGGGCACGCGGGCCCATGTCGCGGTGGGTCAGCTTGAACCACGCGCGGGCGAAGGCGT
>CAYTGL010000039.1:0-23335 GCA_964437335.1 uncultured Chromatiales bacterium | reverse complement strand
ATCGTCGTGCCCGAGATCGCGCTGGCGAAGATCCGCGAGGACGCGCCCTTCGACAAGGTCTGCTACATCGGCTGCGGCGTCACGACCGGCATCGGCGCGGTGATCTGGACCGCGAAGGTCGAACCCGGCGCCCGCGTCGTCGTGTTCGGGCTCGGCGGCATTGGCCTGAACGTCATCCAGGGCGCGCGACTGGCCGGCGCCGCGCAGATCGTCGGCGTCGACATCAACCCGGCACGGCGCGAACTCGCAACAAAATTCGGCATGACCGACTTCGTCGATCCAAACGAGGTTGCGGGAGATCTCGTGCCGTATCTCGTCGATCTGACCAAAGGGGGCGCCGATTACAGCTTCGAATGCATCGGTAACGTCAAGGTCATGCGCCAGGCGCTCGAGTGCTGTCACAAGGGCTGGGGCACCTCGGTGATCATCGGCGTCGCCGGCGCCGGCCAGGAGATATCGACGCGGCCGTTTCAGCTCGTGACCGGACGTAACTGGCGCGGAAGTGCGTTCGGCGGCGCGCGCGGGCGCACCGATGTGCCGAAGATCGTCGACTGGTATATGGAAGGCCGGATCAACATCGACGACCTGATCACCCACACCCTGCCGCTCGAAAACATCAACACCGGCTTTGACCTGATGCACGCGGGCGAGTCGATTCGTTCGGTGGTGGTCTACTGATGGCGCTGGAGACCTTGAGCGAGCATCGTTGTTACGGCGGCACTCAGGGCTACTACCGGCACGTATCGAAAACCTGCGGTGGTTTGATGCGTTTCTCGGTCTATCAGCCACCGGGCGCGGCAGCCCGCGCACTGCCGGTGCTGTATTACCTTGCCGGCCTGAGCTGCACCGATGAGACCTTCGCGATCAAGGCCGGCGCGCAGCGCCTCGCCGCTGAACTCGGGCTGATGCTGGTCGCGCCGGACACCAGCCCGCGCGATACCGGTTATCCCGGCGCGACCGACGACTGGGATTTCGGCGAAGGCGCCGGCTTCTGGCTTGATGCGACCGCGGCGCCGTGGCGCGAACGCTTCCGAATGTACAGCTACATCACCCGGGAGTTGCCGGAGACCCTTGCCGGTCATTTTCCTATCGACATCTCAAGGTCCGGCATCTTCGGACATTCGATGGGCGGGCACGGCGCGCTGACGGTCGCGCTGAAAAACCCGGCACACTATCGTTCGGTCTCGGCCTTCGCACCGATCGTTGCGCCGAGCCGCGTGCCCTGGGGCCAAAAGGCCTTTGCGCGCTATCTCGGCGACGACGAACGCAGGTGGGCAGACTACGATGCCTGCGCGCTGGTCGCACGGCAGACCTTTCCGGGCACGATCCTGATCGATCAGGGCACCAACGACCCGTTTCTCTCCCGCGAACTCCGCCCCGAGCAATTCGAGCAGGCCTGCGCACAGGCCGGGCAAGCCCTGGCATTACGCCGTCATCAGGGCTATGACCACGGCTATTATTTCATTTCCACGTTCATCGCCGATCACCTGAGGCACCACGCGGCCGCGCTCGGAGTGTGAATCCGGTCACGGATACGGCGGCGCACCCGTTCTACCATTTCTCCATCGGGCGATACCGATTTGCACACTCAACCGACGCCGCCGCGAGGTGGTACCTGAATGCCGGCAGCGATACCCGAACCCCCGCGTACTCGAGAAATGGGAGGATGCCCCTCATGAACTTTGTAATCAGCCACACTGTGCGCGGTGCGTTGGTGGCCCTGTCGCTGGCGCTCGCCCACCCGGTGGTCGCCGCGGATGCGTATGTGGAGGGCTCCAATGCCGCCCGCGACGGTGATTACCGCACCGCCGCCGCCAAATGGGCGCGTCTCGCCAATATTAATGACGGTCGCGCGCAATTCCAGCTGGCGCTGATGTACCATGCCGGACTGCATGTCGACCAGGACGAAAAGATGGCCGTGAGCCTGTATATGGCTGCGGCCGAGAACGGCGTCCCCGAGGCGCAGGAATATCTCGCGATTGCTTACCGTCACGGCTGGTTCGGCCTGTCGCAGGACGAGAAACGCGCCACGCACTGGCTCAGCCGGCTCGAGCAGGGCCCGCCAGTGAACCTTATCGCGCAACGGTAAGCGAACCCCTGGAATGAAGTCCCGAGGCCGGTCCGGCTGATGGTCAGCCGGCGCCGGCCTCTTCGTTGATATGCTCGATGATCAGTTGCGCGCTGCGCCGGCCCCGGTATTCGTTGACGTCGAGACGGTAAGCGACATGGATCTCGCCGCCGGCCGTACGCTCGAGATCCTGCCCGCTATTGAACGCGATCGCATCGATGAGCCCATCGCCACCGGAAGGAGACAGCACCAGCTTGAGATGCTTCTCGCCGATGATGCGGCAGTCACGAACCTCGAAGCGGCCGTCGAACACCGGCTCCGGAAATCCCTGCCCCCACGGCCCGCCCGCGCGCAGCAGTTCGGCCAGTTCCAGCGACAGTTCCCCGGCCGCGAGCTCGCCGTCAGTATAGATAACGCCCTGCAAATCCGCCGGATCGATGTGGCGCCGCACCTCGGCCTCGAACGCATCGCTGAATACCTCGATGTCCCTGCTTTTCAGGCTGAGCCCCGCCGCCATCGCATGACCACCGAACTTCAATACCAGGCCAGGGTGACGGACGGCGACCGCGTCGATCGCATCACGGATATGGAGCGCCGGCACCGACCGTGCCGAGCCCTTGATCTCGCCGTCGCCGGCGGGCGCAAACGCGATGACCGGCCGGTGCACGCGATCCTTGATGCGCGACGCGAGGATTCCGATGACGCCCTGATGCCAGTCCTCGTGATACAGGCACAGACTGACGGACGAGGCGGCCAGTTCCTCGATCCAGGCCGGATCGTCCAGGTGTGCCAGCGCCTGGGTCTGCATCTCGGCTTCGATCCTGCGCCGTTCGACATTGAGTTCGTCGAGTTGCGCGGCGATCGCCCGCGCCTTCGCGTCGCTGTCGGTCAGCAGGCATTCGATGCCGAGCGACATGTCCTCCAGCCGCCCCGCGGCATTGAGTCGCGGTCCAAGCGCGAAACCGAGGTCGCCGGCGACGATGCGCCCGGGACTGCGTTTCGCGACCGCGATCAGCGCGCGGATGCCTGGACAGCACTGGCCGCGGCGGATTCGCGCCAGCCCCTGCGCGACAAGAATCCGGTTATTGTGATCGAGCATCACGACATCGGCGACCGTGCCCAGCGCGACGAGATCGAGCAGGTCGGCGAGTTTTGGATCGGGCAGGCCGCGTTCGGCGAACCAGCCGGCCTCGCGCAAACGCCGCCGCAAGGCGAGCATCACATAGAAGATCACGCCGACGCCGGCCAAGTGCTTGCTTGGGAACTCGTCGCCAGGTCGGTTCGGATTGACGATCACATCGGCCGCTGGCAGTTCCGCGCCCGGCAGATGATGATCGGTGATCAGGACGCGGATGCCGAGCCGGCGCGCGGCGGCGACGCCCTCCAGGCTTGAGATGCCATTGTCGACGGTGATGATCAGATCCGGTTGCCGGATCCCCGCTGCCAGTGCGACGATTTCCGGCGTCAGGCCATAGCCGTATTCAAAGCGGTTCGGCACGAGGTAGTCGGCGGCGCGCGCGCCCATCATCCGCAGCGCGCGTACCGCGAGCGCGGAACTGGTCGCGCCGTCGGCATCGAAATCGCCGATCACGAGGATCCGGCCATCGCGCGCGAGCTGCTCGTGCAGCAGGGCGGCGGCCTCGGCCGTGCCCGCCAGCCGCTCCGGAGGATGCAGGCGATCGAGCGAACTCTCGAGTTCCGACGGACACGCAACGCGGCGAGATGCATAGATCCGCCGCAGCACCGGGTGCAGATCATCGGTCCATCCGGCGGCGGACGCCGGGTCCGGATTCGGCCGGCGTTTGATATGGATTCGGGTCATCGGATTGTCTGTTTTATTTGTAATCCGTCACCGGTCTGCCGCGTCGCCACCAGCGTCGCATGCCCGTTTTCGAGACATGATACTCGGACCCGCTGGCCGCGGACATCACCAGTTTCCTGAGTCTGCCAAGACGCAGCGCATCCGCGAGCGGAACCAGCCAGTCACGCTGTACTGCCAGAAGGCATTCGCGCCAGCGCTCGAGCGCGCCGAGACGCAGCGGTTCCTGCAGGCTGTCGATCAGCATGAAATGCGCGCCGGCGCCGGCCTGCTCCACCCAGTCGACGGCATTTGCCGGCAGATTGGCGGGCTCGAGCCCGGCATTCAGTGCCAGACCGCGCGCCAGCGCATCGTTGCTCCAGATCGCGGCATAAGCGCAGTCGCGACCGGGTGGCAGTTCTCCCCCGCCCCAGATCCAGATACCACTGATCTCGATGCGCCCCTGTTCACGCCGCCGCAGATTCACCGGATGCGCGTGCAGCAGCATCTGGATCTCGTTCAGCCGCGCGCGCCAGTGCCGTCCGGCCTCACCGCCGGGCATGTGATGAAACAGGTCATCACCGATCACGGCGGGCAGCGGCGCGAAACAGACTTCCGGGGGCTCCGGCCAGCGGAAATACCAGCGCTCAGGGGCCGGCGCGATCAGGTGCAGCCCTGCCTGCGCCATGTGCCCGTTGATTGCCGCGCACAAGGCCTCCGCCTCGTCACTGCGGATATCGAGACTCGCACTGCCGGTCATGATCAGGCGGTCTCGCCCGGCCGCGATATGGACCGGATCGGCGCGCAGCCAGTAGCCCTCGGGTCGTTGGCCGCTGTCACTGAACAGCGTCAGCGCGGCGACCGGAAAGTCCGCGTCGGGATCCTCGGACGGACCGGGCCCGATGCCGAACGCGCGGCGCAACGCGGCCTCGAGGCCGGCAGCGCCGGCAGCGATTCGGTCCGAGCGCGCGAGCAGCCGCTGCAATGTGCCGAGATCGAGCCCCTCGAGCAGGATGTCCGGCCGGACCGGCCACCCGGCGCCGGTCAGACCGGGAATCAGCAGCGTCAGCGCGCGCGCCTGCCCGGTATCAGCGCGACCAGCAGGCCGGATCGGTTGAGGCATTCAGGTCGGGGCCCGACTGATCCAGCACGAACAGTGCGCACAGATCGCGGCCCTGGCCCGAACCGGGGCGCGGGACCGCCCGGGCACGGAATGCGATGCGCGGATCATCGACGGCTTCAAGCATGATGCGATAGTAACCTTCGGGTGAATCCGATTCATCTGCGCTCCAACCGAGTTCCGACAAGGTTCCGGCATAACGGTGGCTGCCGGCACGATAACGTTCCTGATCGAGTTGTACCTTGTACAGCGCCGTCACCGCATCGACGCGTCGCCCCTTGCGTAACTGGTCGCTGAACGCGGGCCAGGCCATCGCCACGAGGATGCCGGCGATCGTGATCACGGCCAGCAGTTCGATCAGCGTGATCCCGCCCGTGCCCGTGCGGCGGCCCTCATCCGTATTCCTATCCATCTTCGCGCCCTCCATGGCATCGATCGATCGACTTGTTCCGATAGGCGCACGCAACGGCGCATGCTGAAATGCCATCGCCGGTGAACGCCTCGCAGGATCATATACAGGCGCAGCCGCCGGTACAACCGCAATGACAGGCGGACGCGCGATGCGCTATGGGCATATACCGGGCCTGACCCTGATCGAAATGTTGCTGGTGCTCGCGGTGATCGCAATCGTTGCGACATCGGGCCTGCCCTCTTTGCGCGGGCTGATCGATCGCCAGCAGTTGCGCGGCGCGGCGCAGGATCTTCATGCGGAGTTCCTGAATGCGCGCATTGAGGCGATCCGGCGCAATCGCCCGGTCAGCCTGTCGTTTCGCATCGCTGACGGAAACGGGCGCTGGTGTCTTTCGCTCAGCGACACCGGTCCGTGCGACTGTTTCATGGAAGGCGCCTGTGTGCTCACCGACGCGCCGCCCAGGATTACGCACAGCCGCGACTTCGGCCGCGTCTCACTTTCGACGAACTTCTCGCCGCAGGATACCGCGACCTTCAGGCCAGCGCGCGGCACCGCGAACGCCGGCACCGCCCGCCTTGGCGTCAACGGCAAGCAGGTCGAGCTCCGGCTCAGCAGTCTGGGACGCGTGCGGATCTGCTCGAATGATATCCCGGAATATCCGTCATGCTGATCCATGACAGGCCCGGACTGTCCGCAAGCCGTGGCTTCAGCCTGACAGAACTGATGGCCGCGATCGCGCTCGGGCTGTTTCTCGTGTCGGGCATCGCGTTCATGATGTTCGAGACCGCCAGGACCAGCCGGCAGGCCTTGTTCGAGACCCACTTGCGTCAGACCCTGACGACGGTGATGTCGGTGATGACCGGCGAGCTGCGTCGTGCCGGTTACTGGAACCGGGCCGGCATGTCGGTCGATGACCTGCGCCACAACGGCTACGCCGCGCTGCGCCTCGTCACCGGGAATTGCCTGCTGTACAGCTATGACCAGGAAGGCAATGACGCCGACGGCCTGCCCGATCCCGGCAACCGCCACGGCCTGCGGCTGTCGGGCGGAGCGCTGCAGATCAAGACCAGCGACCCGGGTTGCGGCGGCGGTGCGCCCTGCGAGAGCTGCAACAGCGGAAACTGGCTGGCGCTGACTGACCCGCAGACCGTCACGATCACCCGGCTTGAATTCCTTGAGTCCCCGAAGATGATTGTTTTCAACGATGGCGAAAATACCGCGACCGTGCGCGAGGTCGGCATCACGCTCGAAGGCAGATTGAGAAAGGATCCCGCAATCCGGCATCGCCTGCATGCCAAGGTCGATATCCGCAATGACGAGATTCGCTGATTCAGCGCGTCCGCCCGAGTGCGGCGCGGCATCGCTGTTCCTCGTCACGCTGTTGCTGATGTCGGCCGGCCTGCTCGTGATGTATGCTGCGCGCGTCACGCTGACCGAGCAGCGCCTGACGGCGAATGATGTGCTCGCGCATGAGGCGCACGCCGCCGCGCAGGCCGGACTCGAAGTCGCCTTCGCCGGTATCCAGCGATTCGATCCCGCGGATGTGGCGTTCGATACCGACGGCTATTTCGTCATCGAAGGTCCGGCGGCGACACTCGTCAATGAGGCGCGCTTTGCTACGCGACTGTACAATCACGGCCTGACGCCTCGGGACACTGCGTTGCTGCGCGTCGAGTCGCAGGGGATCGCGAGCGACGGCATCGGGATGCGGCTCATGCAACAGCTGGTGCGGCGCAATCCCTGGCTCGCGCACCCGCCGCCTGCACCGCTGGTCGTCCGCGGTGATGTCGTGCTCGCCGATGACGGAATTCTGCGGAATCCGTCCCGACCCTATGCGATCTGGTCGGGCGGCGGGGTCGTTGCGCCGGGCGCGGTGCTGATCGAGATCACCGGGACGGCGCCCTGTCCGAATCCCGGCGTGTGTGATAGCGACGCGCGGCTTGCCGGACTGTCGCCCGGCGCGTTCTTTTCGAATTTCTTCGGACATCCCGCGGAGGACTTGCGATCGGAGGCTACCGTCATCCCGTGCGCAGTCTGCGACGCCGAAGATCTGACTGGAGATATGACCGGGGATCCGGTCGGGAATCAAGCCGGCAATGACCGACCGTTGTGGATCGAGGGCGATGCAGGGGCGATCGTCATCGAAGGCGGTGCGACCGGAAGCCCCGAGGCACCGGTCCTGCTCGTCATCGATGGCGATCTTGTGATCGGCGCCGACACGACGATTCACGGACTCATGCATGTCCGCGGCAACTGGCTGCCCGGCGCGGGCAGCCTATCAGTGCGAGGCGCAGTGATCATTGAAGGCGCCGTGCGGGAACCGGCCGGCCTCGTGCTCGAATATGATGGCGAAGTCCTCGAAAGGCTCGCGATACGGGGTCCCTATGCGCGCATTGCCGGAAGCTGGTCCGATTTCTGAGGCGCCGGCCGTTTCCGCGGGCGGGCGTCGGCGCGGGAACCTGTCGCTGCGTGCCATGGCGGGATTTCTGCTGATCGAGGTGCTGGTCGCACTCGCGATTGCCGCGGTCACGCTTGCCGCGCTGGTCCGCTTTCAGGTCGACCTGTATCGCGCCGGCGCCCAGGCAGCGCAGCGGGCTGATGCGTTGACGGTCGCCGCGTCGCATATCGAGGCCCTGCAGGGCGCGGTACGCGCGGGTGGGCTGCCGCCGGAGCGCGGCGTCGAAATGGTGCATGCCTCGCCGGACGGCGAACCTCTGGCGTCCGGGATCATTTATGTCAGGGAGTGGACGCTGACGGCATCGGACGGCGTCTTGCTGATCGATGTAACGGCGCGCTGGGAAGGCGGTGATGGACTGGCGCATGTCGTCGCCTTGAGTTCCGCTGCGCTGCCTGGCGCCGCGCTTGACAGCGGCAGGGTTGCGGTAAGACCGGAATTCATCGGCTTGCCGTAGTGTTATCCGGTTATACTGTATGCGTCGGCGGTTGGCGGGGGTGCTGAAGTTGGCGGGTATCGCGTTACGGGACACGCTGTGAATACGTCCCTGTACGCTTGACGGCCGCATCCCTGCGGCCGACAGTCCCGTAACGCGATACCCGCCACCTTCCGGGATCGATCTGCCAGCAGCAGGACGCGGTAACTCGGCCTTCATTACTCAACCATATTCCGAGCAGCTTGATTAATCATGCAAGGTCCATTGCGTACCTACCCTGTTGTACTGTTTATTCTGTTAATTCTGCTGATCCCGCCTGCGCATGCCGCGGAGCGGGCGGAGACCGACGTCATCAAGAATGCGATAGACAAGCGCGACTATCGGGCCCTGACCCTGCCGAATGGTCTGCGCGCCTTGCTGGTCTCCGATCCTGACACCGATCTCGCGGCGGCGGCGCTGAATGTCAATGTCGGCTATTTCAGCGATCCCCCGGATCGCCCCGGGCTCGCGCATTTTCTCGAGCACATGTTATTCCTCGGCACGGAGAAGTACCCCGGGGCCGACGCCTATCGCGAATTCATTACCCGTCACGGCGGCCGGAACAATGCCTTCGTCAGCGCCGAGAATACCGTGTACTACTTCGATATCGACCGTAACCGACTCGAGGACGCACTCGACCGCTTTTCGCAGTTCTTTGTCGCGCCACTGTTTGACGAGGACTATGTGCAACGCGAGATGAACGCGGTCGACTCGGAATACCGCATGGGTATCCGCGAGGATTCGCGGCGGCTCAGCGATGTCGTCAAGGAGACCGTCAACCCCGATCACCCCTATGCGAAGTTCTCGGTTGGCAACCGCGCAACGCTCGCCGATCGCGAGGAGGATCCGGTTCGGAAGGCGGTCATCGACTTTCACCAGCGGCATTATTCGGCAGGCATCATGACGCTTGCGGTCGTTGGCGCCGAGCCGGTCGAGCGCCTCGCAGAAATAGTGCGCAAGCACCTCGACGCGGTTCCCGATACCGGGGCGAAACGTCTCGAGGTCAAGGTCCCGGTCAGGGATCCCGAAGCCGGACCGCTCCGTGTCAACGTGATCCCGCTGCGCGACACCCGCGAACTGCGTTTCGAATTCGTGTTCCCGTGGAAGGATGAATATCACCTCTCCAAGCCGGCGGCGTTGCTCGGCCATCTGATCGGTCACGAGGGCAGCGGCAGTCTGCATGAACGGCTCAAGGACCGCGGCTGGATCAACGCGCTGTCCGCCGGCGGGTCGCGCAACGCAAGCAACGAAGGTGTGTTCGTCGTCTCGGTCGATATGACGCCCGCCGGCATCGGCCATATCGACGAGATCGGTGACGCGCTGTTCCGCTACATCGCGCTGGTCGGGCGCGAGGGCATCCAGCCGCGCTTCCATCGGGAACTGCGGCGTATCCACGAGCTGAACTTCGAGTTTCGCGAAAGCGCGAATCCTGCCGGCGAGATGGTCTCGCTGGCCGGCAACCTGCAGGTCTATCCGGACGAACTCGCGCTGTTTGGTCCGTACTTCATGAGTGACTTCGACGAGAAAGAGATTCGCGAAATCTTCGGGTATCTGCGCCCCGATAATCTGCGCATGACCGTAATGGCGCCCGCGCAGGCGACAGACCGGGTAAGCCGCTACTACCACGCCGAGTACGGCGTCAAGGCGCTCGACGAGGCGCGCCTGAAGCGCTGGACGAATCCCGGGGCAGACCCGGCGCTCACGATCCCGGCGCCGAATCCATTCCTGCCTGGGCAGACCGCGCTCCGCGAGGCCGGGGACGGCCTGCCGCGTTCGCCGGTCCGGCTGATCGGCGAGGATGGTCTCGAACTGTGGCACCTGCAGGATAGGGAATTCGAGATCCCGCGCGCCGACGTGAGCATCACCTTCGAATCGGCCCGCGCGGCCCAGTCCGTCCGCGGGCATGTCATGACGGCGCTGTTTCTGTCACTGGCCAGGGACGCGCTCAATGCCAGGGCCTACCCGGCCCGCCTCGCGGGGCTGAATTACAGTCTGCACGGAAACCTTCGCGGCTTCGGCGTCAGCGTTTCCGGCTACGACGACAAGCAAGCGCTGCTGCTCGACCTTATCATCGACACCTTGCTCGATTTCGACGTCGATCCCGACCGCTTCGAAGTCCGGCGCGCGGAGCTGATCCGGCAGTGGGACAATGCCCGCCTTGCCCGTCCCTTCATCCAGCTCCAGGACGGCCTGCAGACGCTGTTGCACGCCGGCCGCTGGACGCCCGAAGCGCGCGTCGCGGCGATCCGATCGGTCTCACTGAAAGACCTCGAGTCGTTCATCCCGGAGCTGTTTGGTAAAACCCGGCTCGAGGTCCTGGTATATGGCAACCTGACGGCCAAGGACGCCGTCGCGATCGGACGCGATGTCTCGAACCGGGTATTCGCGCGCGCGAAACCCGGTGAACATGTGACCCGCGAGGTCGTCCGCCTCGCGCCCGGCCGGCAATATCTGATGACGCGCGACATCGATCACGACGATACCGGTTTGGTCGTGCACTACCAGGCCCCGGACGATGACATCGGGACTGCCGCCACCGTCATGCTGCTGGAACAGGTCATCAAGGGTCCTTTCTTCGACACCCTGCGTACCCGTGAACAACTCGGCTACGTCGTCAGCGCCCACAGCGCGTTCACGCTGCGCGTCCCCGGTCTCAACTTCGTGATCCAGTCGCCGGTCGCCGGGCCCGCCGCGCTGCTCGCGCGGATTGACGGTTTTGTCGCGGACTTCCGCGAACTCATCGCGACGATGGATGATGCGCAATTCGAGGGGCACCGCCAGGGACTGTTGACGGTGCTGCGCGAACGCGATACCAGCCAGAGCCAGCGCAGTCAGCGTCTGCAGCACGATCTCGCGCTCGGGCATTACGCATTCGACCATCGCACCCGGCTCGCGGAAGCGGTCGAATCGCTGACGCGTGAAGACCTGCTCGCCGCGCATGATGCCTGGCTGCTGTCCGACAAGCGCAGGCGCATCGTCGTGCAGTCACCGGGCAACCACCATCGCGATGACGCGCTCGATCCCGAGCGGCACGGGTTCGAGGCGGTGACGACGCCGGAGTCGTTCCGGGAGAAACTGCCGTCCTTCAAACTTTGAATTCCATTCTTCACGAATGTTTGTGACCGCGGGCATCGGGCCTGTCCCGGCCCAATGGAGATCTCGTTCTATCCATGAAGAATGTTATATAAGCATCTATTATAACGACAGATTATCTATAATAACCCGCTTGATCGCGTCGAGTTCCGCGGCCACGTTCAGCACATTGCCCTGGCTCTGTTTGATCGCGCTGTCCGGGTCCTTCAGGCCATGGCCGGTCAGCGTACAGACGATACGGCTGCCGGCAGGTATCTTGCCGCTGCGCACATCGCGCAGCGCGCCGGCAATCGACACCGCGGAGGCCGGCTCGCAGAAGATGCCCTCCTTCTCCGCGAGCAGTTTCTGGGCGTGCAGGATCTCATCGTCGCTGAACTCGTCGAACCAGCCGCCCGATTCGCGGTTCGCGTCCCAGGCCTTGTCCCAGCTCTGGGGGTGACCGATGCGAATCGCGGTTGCGATGGTTTCCGGGTTATCGACCATCCGTCCGCGCAGGAACGGCGCGGCCCCGCTCGCCTGGTAGCCGACCATGACCGGCGCACGGTTGACGATACCCTGGTCGCGGTACTCCTTGTAGCCCATCCAGTAGGCGCTGATGTTGCCGGCGTTGCCGACCGGGAGGCAGTGATAGTCGGGCACCTCACCGAGCTCTTCGAGGATCTCGAAGGCCGCGGTCTTCTGGCCCTGCAGGCGATAGGGATTGATCGAGTTCACGATGGTCAGGGGCGTCTCCCTGCCGATCTGCTTGACCAGCTCCATGCCCGCGTCAAAATTGCCTTTGATCTGTATCACGGTGGCGCCGTGCATCATCGCCTGGGCGAGCTTGCCGAGGGCGATCTTGCCGTCGGGGATCAGCACGAACGCGGTGATGCCGGCGCGCGCGGCATAGGCCGCCGCCGACGCCGAGGTGTTTCCGGTCGACGCGCAGATGATCGCCTGGCTGCCGTCCTCGACGGCCTTGGTGACGGCGAGTGTCATGCCGCGGTCCTTGAACGAGCCGGTCGGATTCAGGCCCTCGTACTTGACGTAGATATCGGCGTCGAGATCGAGCGCGGCCGTCAAGTTGTGCAACCGGATCAATGGCGTGTCGCCCTCGCCGAGGCTGATGATCCGGGTGTCGTCATGCACCGGCAGGCGGTCGCGATAGCGTTCGATCAGCCCGGTATATCTGGGACGGAAGCTCATGCGGGTTTCCTCGATTAACTGCCGGACAGCGATTCGAGGCGAATACGGATGACCGGACCTTTGATCGCGTCCATCGCCTCGATCCGGCGTATCGCCTCGTTCATCGCGCGCTCGAGCACGCGGTGCGTCAGCATGATCACGCTCGCCTCCTCCTCGTCCGGCCCGGGTTCTTTCTGCAAGATGGCCTCGATGCTGATTCCCTGGTCCGCGAGGACGCGGCTCACGTCGGCGAGCACGCCGGGCCGGTCCGCGACCCGCATGCGCAGGTAACAGGCCGTCTCGACCTCCCCGATCGGCAGCACCGGGATCGCGACGATCTGGTCCGGCTGGAACGCGAGATGCGGCACCCGGTTGCCGGGATCGGTGGTCAGCGTGCGCACGACATCGACGAGATCCGCGATGACCGCCGAGGCGGTCGGTTCGCGGCCCGCGCCGGCGCCGTAATACAGCGTCGGGCCAACCGCATCACCCTTGACCAGCACCGCGTTCATGACGCCGTCGACATTCGCGATCAGGCGGCGGTGCGGGATCAGGGTGGGATGCACGCGCAGTTCTATCCCGTTCGCGGTGCGCCGGGTGAAACCGAGATGCTTGATCCGGTAGCCGAGCTGCCCGGCATATTCGACGTCCTCGCGCGTGATCGCGCTGATGCCCTCGGTGTAGATCCGGTCGAACTGCAGCGGAATGCCGAACGCTATCGACGCAATGATCGTCAGCTTGTGCGCGGCGTCGATACCCTCGACGTCGAAGGTCGGATCGGCCTCGGCATAACCGAGGCGCTGCGCCTCGGCCAGCACGTCCGCGAAATCGCGGCCCTTGTCGCGCATTTCGGTCAGGATGAAGTTCGTCGTGCCATTGATGATGCCGGCGACCCATTCGATGCGGTTCGCGGCCAGGCCCTCGCGCAGCGCCTTGATGATCGGAATGCCGCCGGCGACCGCCGCCTCGAAGGCCACCATGACGCCCTGTTTCTGCGCCGCCGCGAAGATCTCGTTGCCGTGGCGCGCGATCAGCGCCTTGTTCGCGGTGACGACATGCTTGCCGTTCGCAATTGCGCGCAACACCAGCTCGCGCGCGGGCTCGTAACCGCCGATCAGCTCGACGATGATCTGGAGTTCGGGATCGTCGACGACGGCGAAGGCGTCCTGGCCGATAGCGATACCGCCGACATCGATGCCGGGGAACTCGGTCTCGCGCGCTGCGGCGCGGGTGATGCGGATGCCGCGGCCGGCACGGCGCGCGATCTCCTGCTGGTTGCGGGCGAGCACGTTGACCGTGCCGCCGCCAACGGTGCCGAGCCCGAGCAGCCCGACCTTGACGGGTTTCAATTGTTTCATCCCGATGCAGCTTGAAGGTTGCTGTCTTTGCGGAACATGTGGCGAATGCCGCGCAGGGCCTGGCGGGTCCGGTGCTCGTTTTCGATCAGACCGAAGCGAACGTGATCGTCGCCGTATTCGCCGAAACCGATACCGGGCGCGACCGCGACGCGGGCGTCGCCAAGCAGTCTCTTCGAGAACTCGAGCGAGCCGAGATGACGATATTGCTCCGGGATCGGCGCCCACACGAACATCGTCGCCCTCGGCTTTTCGACCCGCCAGCCAATCGCGTTCAGGCCGTCGCACAGCACATCGCGGCGCTGGCGGTACATCTCGGAGATCTCGCGTACGCAGTCCTGCGGGCCCTCGAGCGCGGCGATCGCGGCGACCTGGATCGGCGTGAACATCCCGTAATCGAGATAGGACTTGAGACGCGCGAGCGCGGACACCAGTACCGGATTGCCGCACATGAAGCCGACACGCCAGCCCGGCATGTTGTAGCTCTTCGACAGTGTATAGAATTCGACCGCGACCTCCTTCGCGCCGGGAACCTGGAGTATCGACGGCGCCTGGTAGCCGTCGAACGCGATCTCGGCATAGGCAAGATCATGAACCACCCAGACCTCGTGTTCGCGCGCGATCTCGACAACCCTTCTGAAAAAGTCGAGATCGACGCATTGCGTCGTTGGATTGCCCGGGAAGTTCAGCACCAGCATCTTGGGTCGCGGCCAGGAGTCGCGAATCGCCTTGCCGAGTTCCTCGAAGAAATCGATTCCCGGCACCAGCGGCACATGGCGGATGTCGGCGCCGGCGATGACGAAGCCGTAGGGATGCACCGGATAGGCCGGATTCGGCACCAGCACCGCGTCTCCAGGACCCATCGTCGCGATCGCGAGGTGCACGAGGCCTTCTTTCGATCCGATCGTGACGATCGCCTCGCTGTCCTGGTCGAGATCGACATCGAAGCGCTGCTTGTACCAGCGGCAGATCGCGCGGCGCAGGCGCGGGATCCCGCGCGACACCGAATAGCGGTGCGTATTTTCGCGCTGTACGACCTCGATTAATTTCTCGACGATATGTGGCGGCGTCGGCTGGTCCGGGTTGCCCATGCCGAAGTCGATGATGTCCTCGCCGCGCGCCCGCGCCTTGGCCTTCAATTCATTGACGATATTGAAGACATAGGGCGGCAGGCGCTTGATTCTGGCAAAATCCCCGATCATCGACGCAGGATCCGTAAGTGAATGAATCCGCTATTATCCTGCGATTCCCGGCTTGCAGGCAAGGGAAGCATCCTATAAATTCTGAATTAAAAGGGATCAGACCCCGTTTCACTAATGCAGATCAACCTCGACACCGATGTCAGCAACTATCGCATCGTCGCCTATGCCCAGGGTGAGGTGACGGTCGTGATTCCACGACGCTTCGACGAACGGTCGGTCGCCGATGATGAATTACTGCAGTTCCAGTCCGGAGCCGCGCGCCGGGAGGTCCTGTATCAGAGTCTGATCGTCATGCCCGAACGACTGGTCACCGACTGGCCGCCGCGCGGCATTGAAGATCTCGAAGCCGCTCACTTCGAGGAACTCGCCGCGCAACCCGGACTTGAGGTCGTGCTGCTCGGCTCCGGCGCCCGCTTGCGCCGTCCCGATCGACACATCCTGGCCCCGCTGACGAACCGCGGCATCGGCATCGAGGTCATGGATACCGGCTCGGCATGCCGCACCTACAACTTCCTGATGGCCGACCGGCGCAATGTCGCGGCGGCGCTGCTGATGATCTAATGATCTAAGGATCAACGGGGCCAGCGTCGTTTGATCCCCGGCCAGCCAGATTTTCAGGTCAGGCGCCGGATCAAGCGACGCTGGCCCCGTTGATTTTATTCCTTCGGCAGGTACTTCATCGGGTCGACCGGTTCGCCGTCCTGCCGGATTTCGAAGTGCAGCTTGACGACACCGGTCCCGGTGCCGCTGTCCCCCATCTCGGCTATCTGCTGCCCCGCCGCAACCTCCTGCCCTTCGCTGACCAGCAGGCGCTCGTTATGCGCATAGGCGCTCAGGAACTGTTCGTTGTGCTTGATGATCAGCATATTCCCATAGTGCGGGATGCCCGACCCGCCATAGACGACGCGCCCGGGCGCCGCCGCGCGTACCGGCTCCCCGCGTGTGGCCGAAATCTCGAGTCCCCGCCGTGACGGTTTGATCGACAGATCGGTGCGCGTATGGATCCCGGAGACCGGCCAGTTCCAGGTCAATCGACCGGAGCCGGCCGGTGTTGCCGGTGCTGTCCGCGGCTGCTCCAATGGCACAGTCCGCGACTCCGTGGGCGCGATCCGCGGCTCTGATGGCGCGGTCTTCTGCGCCTCCGTTACCACAGACCGCGGCTCGACGACTGGCGCGGGCTGCGGCTCCAGCGGGAAGGTCTGCGCCTCCATCGTCGCGCCCCGTGACGCGGCAACCGTCGTATCGCGCGACTCCGGCGCAGACCGCGTGCCAGTGGCCGGTTCGGCAGGCGTAGTGCGCGATGCACTCCGGGTCTGCTCCCGAGTTGGCGGAATGATGCGGATCGTCTCACCCACCCGCAGTTCGTATGGCGGTTCGAGCGAGTTCCAACGGGCCACGTCGCGGTAATCCTGGCCGTAGCGGAAGCTGATCGAATACACCGTTTCGTTCGGCTTTACGACATGGTAGACATGGGCGCCGCAGCCGGCCTGCAGCAACAGGCCGATGCCGAGTACAAACCCAGAGACTGACCGCCGCGCGTTCACGTTTCAGTAGAAGATGAAATACAGCAGAACCAGCACGAGTATCGTTCCCCATCCCATCCAGTCGACGTAGCGCCGCAGCAGCGGCTCGAAGCGCACACCGCCCCAGCGGACCAGCGCGGCGACCAGGAAGAACCGCGTACTGCGCCCGACCAGCGAGGCGATGACGAACGGCAACAGCGCCATCGAAAGCGCGCCCGCCGTTATTGTAAACACCTTGTACGGAATCGGGGTAAAACCGGCGGCCAGCAGCACGACCCAGACCCCCCAGCGATCGAACCAGGCGCGGGCCTCGAGATAGGAATCCCAGTAGCCTGCCCGATGCAACAACGGCTCGACCAGATCGAACGCGAACATGCCGATCAGGTATCCGAACACGCCACCGGCAACCGATGCGAGCGTGGCCAGCGCGGCGAAATACCAGGCGCGCTCCGGGCGCGCGAGCACCATCGGCGCGAGCATGACATCCGGGGGTATCGGGAAAAACGAGGATTCGGCGAAACTGATCCCGCCGAGGTACCAGGGCGCCTTTCTGTGCCCGGCCCAGCCGAGGACCTTGTCGTAAAGGGTTCCGAACAGCTGCATCAGCGATCCCCGGTCAGCATCGGCACGAAACTGACCGGCTGCAATCCCTCCTGCTCGTATCCGTCACTGGTGCGGGTGATCAACTGCAATTCCTGCGACCCGCCGGCCCCGACAGGGAGCACGAGCCGGCCGCCGGGTGCGAGCTGCTCAAAGAACGCGGTCGGGATCTCCGGCGGCGAGGCCGCCGCAATGATGCCGTCATAGGGGGCATTCTCGGGCCAGCCGGCCTTGCCGTCGCCGTGGCGGGCGCGAATATTGCGCAGGCCAAGGCTGCGGAAGCGACGCCGCGCCTTGACCAGCAGGTCGTCGATGCGCTCGATCGTATAGACCTCGCCGACCAGGCGGGCCAGGATCGCGCTCTGGTAACCGGAGCCGGTCCCGATCTCGAGCACACGGTCGAGCCGTCCGCCGGCGAGCAGCGCCTCGGTCATGCGCGCGACGACGAATGGCGTTGAAATGGTCTGGCCAAAGCCGATCGGCAACGCCGTGTCTTCATAGGCCCGGGTCGCGAGCGCCTCGTCGACGAACAGGTGGCGCGGCGTCTCGAGCATCGCGTCGAGCACGGCCTCGTCGCGGATCCCGTCCGCACGCAGACGCTCGATCAGGCGGATTCGGGTGCGCCGGGAGGTCATCCCGATCCCGTCATGGCGTGCCTTGTCGTTCAAACGTCGAGCGTCTCCATCCATGACCGCAGCGATTCGAGCGCCGCGTGCCGCGTCAGATCGATCTGGATCGGCGTTACCGAAATAAATCCCTGCCTGACGGCATGAAAATCGGTGCCCGGTCCGGCATCCTGCTCCGCGCCCGACTCTCCGATCCAGTAGACCGGCCGGCCGCGCGGGTCGCTCGCCCTGACCATCGACTCCGCCTTGTGGCGGAAGCCAAGCCGGGTCACCCGGAAACCCTCGATTCGCTCCCACGGCAGGTCCGGCACGTTGACATTCAATATGATATCTCGCGGCAGGGGATCACGCTGCAGTTTTTCGACGATCATCTGTACTGCGCGCACCGCGGTCGGATAATGCTCGGGCTCGCGGCCGACCAGCGACACCGCGATCGCCGGAAAGCCGAGGAAGCGTCCCTCGATCGCGGCGGCGACGGTGCCGGAATAGATCACGTCATCGCCGAGATTCGCGCCGGCGTTGACGCCGGAGATCACCATGTCCGGCTCTTCCTCGAGCAGGCCGGTCAGCGCGAGGTGAACACAGTCGGTCGGCGTGCCGGCGACGCGGATATAGCCATTGTCGAGGAAGGTGACGCGAACAGGGTGTTCAAGCGTCAGCGAGTTGCTGGCGCCACTGCGGTCGCGGTCCGGGACGACGACGGAAACCGTCGCCGTCTGTGAAAAACCGTCCGCGAGGCAGCGCAGGCCCGGGGCCAGGTAGCCATCGTCATTGCTGATCAGGATTTTCATGGCGCCAATTGTAGCGGGAACTCGTCCAAAAGGGTCAGACCCTTTTGGTCATCATCCGGGCCATCAGCAGGGTCCGGACCCAGATCGCGTGAGGCGTCTCCGATCAAAAGGGTCTGACCCTTTTGAACCCTTTTGGACTAGAGCATCACTGCAGCGCACAGCGCCATCAGGGCGCTCGGGTAGATGCCGAGGGCGAGGACGACGAGGCCGTTCGCGCTCATGACCGCGCGCATGTCGAAATTGCTGACCAGCGGCGTCGAATCCTCTGCCTTGTCGAAATACATGTACTTGACGACCCGCAGATAATAGAACGCGCCGATCACCGAGAACAGCACCGCGAACACCGCAAGCCAGACCAAGCCGATGTCGATGATCGCGCGCAGAACCGCCAGCTTTGCGTAGAAGCCGACCGTCGGCGGCACGCCTGCCATCGAGAACATCAGGATCAGCATCATGAACGCGAACCATGGATTGCGTTCATTCAGGCCCTTGAAGTCCTCGATCCGGTCGGCCTCGAAGCCGGCGCGGCTCAGCAGGATCACCATGCCGAAGGCGCCGAGCGTCATCAGCGCGTAAACCAGCACATAGAACATCGCGGCCGCGTTGCCGGCCTGGGTGCCGGCAAGGATGCCGATCAGCAAAAAGCCGACGTGCGCGATCGTCGAATAGGCCAGCATGCGCTTGATGTTGCCCTGCGCGATCGCAATGACATTTCCGATCGAAATCGACAGAACCGCGAGGATGATCAGCATGTCCTGCCACTGGACGTGGAGACCGCCGAGTCCGTCCACGAGCAGGCGCATCACGATGGCGAAGGCGGCGATCTTCGGCGCGGTGCTGATGAGCAGGGTCACTGCGGTCGGCGTGCCATGGTAGACGTCGGGTATCCACATGTGGAACGGCACCGCGCCGAGCTTGAACGCGAGGCCGACGATGACAAAGGTGACGCCGAACATCAGCACCATGTCGTCTCTCGAACTCTGACGCACGAACTCGCCGATCTCGGAGATACCAAGGCTGCCGGTCGCGCCATACAGCATCGACATGCCATAGAGCAGCATGCCGGACGCGATCGCGCCGAGGATGAAATACTTCATCGCCGCCTCTGAGGCCGAAGTCGAATCCCGGTTCAGCGCCGCCAGCGCATACAGCGCCAGCGACATCAGCTCGAGCCCGAGATAGAGCGTCAGCAAGTTGTAGGCCGACACCATGATCATCATGCCGAGCACCGCGAACAGGCCGAGCACGAAGAATTCACCCTTGAAAATTCCGCGCGCGATCAGGTATTCGCGTGAATAGAGGAAGACAACGGCGGTTACCAGATAGATAAACACCTTGAGCACATCGCCCATACCGTCGCCGATGAACATGCCGGCAAAGGTCAGTTCGGGCATCGTCGAATGCAGCGTCACGGTCAGCATAGCCGCGCCGAACAGCGTCGCCTGGGACATCAGATAGGTAATGACACGGTTCTGCTCGTTCAGGAACAGATCGACAAGCAGGATGACGCAGGCCATTGTGAGAACGAAGATCTCCGGGATCGCGGGAATGATGTTCGGGAACGTGAATTCCATGTCGGCGCCGGTGTTTTACAGTTTGGATTCGATGACGTGTAACAGCAGATGCTCGACGGTCGCGCTCATGACTTCGATCAGCGGCGCGGGCCAGATGCCTACCAGCAGCACCGCGAACGCCAGGGCGCCGAGCACGAAGGCCTCGCGAAAGTTGAGATCTTCGAGCTTCGCGACGTTGTCATTTGCGACCTTGCCGAAGATCACCCGCTTGACCATCCACAAGGTATAGGCCGCGCCCAGAACCAGAGTCAGGGCCGCGAAGAAAGCGTACCAGAAGTTCGCCTTGAAAGCGCTCATGATGACCATGAATTCTCCGACAAAACCCGAGGTTCCCGGCAGTCCGGCGTTGGCCAGCGCGAACAGCACCATGAACGTCGCGAACTTCGGCATCGTATTGACGACGCCTCCGTAGGCGCTGATCTGACGGCTGTGGACGCGGTCATACATCACGCCAACGCACAGGAACAGCGCGGCCGAGATGAAGCCGTGCGAAATCATCTGCACCAGCGCCCCCTCGACGCCCATCGCAGCGCCCTGCAGGCTGCCATTATTGCCGTGGATCGAGAACACGACGAAGAAGCCGAGCGTGACGAATCCCATGTGGGAAATCGACGAATAGGCGATCAGTTTCTTCATATCCTCCTGCGCGAGCGCGACCAGAGCGATGTACACGATCGCGATCAGCGACAGCGTGATGATCAGGCCATCGAGATGGGCGCTGGCGTCCGGCGTGACCGGCAGCATGAAGCGGATGAAACCGTAGGCACCCATCTTCAGCATGATCGCCGCGAGGATCACCGAGCCGCCGGTCGGCGCCTCGACGTGGGCGTCAGGCAACCAGGTATGTACTGGCCACATCGGCACCTTGACCGCGAACGCAATAAGGAAGGCGAGAAAGATCAGGATCTGGGCGGTCAGCCCGATACGCAGCACGTGAAAATCGAGGATCTCGAAGGTGCCGGCCTGGAAATACAGCCAGATCAGCGCGACCAGGAACAGCACCGAACCGAGGAAGGTATAGAGGAAGAACTTGATCGCGGCGTACACGCGCTGCGGGCCGCCCCAGATCCCGATGATCAGGAACATCGGGATCAGCATGCCTTCCCAGAATACATAGAACAGGATCGCATCGAGCGCGCAGAACACACCGATCATCATGCCTTCCATAATCAGGAAGGCCGCCATGTACTGCGCGGTCTTGTAGCGGATGACCTCCCATGCCGAGATCACAACCAGCACCGTCGCGAACGCCGTCAGCAGAATCAGCGGCATCGAGATGCCGTCGATACCGAGGTGATAATTGATCTCGAAGACCGGCACCCATGCGTGCTTCTCGACGAACTGCATGTGCCAGGTCGAGCGATCGAATCCGCTGAACAGCAGCATCGACAGCAGGAAAGTCAGCGATGATACGCCGAGCGCCAGCCAGCGCACGGCCAGCGTATTGCCGCCGCCGCGACCGGCGGCAAGCACTGCAAGCCCGCCGAATATCGGCAACCAGATCAGCAGACTGAGCAATGGCAGTTCGGAAAACATGATGCTTGCGGTCTCCGGCGGCTGCGGTCAGATCATCACGAACAGGCTGAGTAAAGCCAGCAGGCCGATGATCATCGCGAAGGCGTAATGGTACAGGTAACCGGTCTGTATATGGCGAACCTTCGACGAGATCCAGCCGATGCCGCGCGCCGTTCCGTTAACCAGTACCCCGTCGATCGTCGCGACGTCGCCCGCGCGCCAGAATACGCGCGCCAGCATGCGCCCGCCCGCGGCGAAAAACCAGTTGTTGAAGGCGTCGAAGCCGTAGCCCTTGTCGAGGATCGCATGAGGCAGCACGAACGTGCGCCTGATCTTCTCCGGCAGATCCGGCCGCTTGAGGTACAGGAACCACGCGGTCACGATGCCGGCGAGCGCCAGCCAGACCGGCAGCCCGGTCAGGCCGTGCAGCAAAAAGCCCGTTGCGCCGGTAAAGCCCTCGCCTACGCGCGCCAGGGTGTCATTTCCGGCGTGCACGAGGATCGAGTCGCCGAAATACGATCCGAACAACACCGGGCCGACGGTCATCCAGCCGATCACCAGCGACGGAATCGCGAGCATCACCAGCGGGATTGTCACGACCAGTGGCGATTCATGAATATGCGAGCGGGTGTGCTCGTCCATGCGCTCCCTGCCGTGGAACACCAGGAAGAACATCCGGAAGGTATAGAGCGCGGTCACGAACACGCCGGCGACGACCAGGACCCAGGCGAAAGTCGCGCCCGGGATAGTCGAAGCGCCGACCGCCTCGATGATCGCATCCTTGGAGAAAAATCCGGCGGTGCCCGGGAAGCCGACCAGCGCCAGAGACCCGATCAGCGCCGTCCAGTAGGTGATCGGCATGTACTTCCGCAGACCGCCCATCTCGCGAATGTCCTGCCGGTGATGCAACGCAATGATCACCGAGCCCGCGGCGAGAAACAGCAGGGCCTTGAAAAACGCGTGAGTCATCAGATGAAATATGCCCGCCGCATAGGCCGACGCGCCCAGAGCGACGGTCATGTAACCGAGTTGGGAGAGCGTCGAATAGGCCACGACGCGCTTGATGTCGTTCTGTACGATGCCGAGCAAGCCCATGAAGAACGCGGTCAGCGCGCCAATGATCAGCACGAAACTGAGAGCGGTCACCGACAGCTCGAACAGCGGCGACATCCGCGCCACCAGGAATATGCCCGCGGTGACCATCGTCGCGGCATGGATCAGTGCTGAAATCGGCGTCGGGCCCTCCATCGAGTCCGGCAGCCAGACATGCAGCGGGACCTGCGCCGACTTGCCCATCGCGCCGATGAACAGCAGCAGGCAGATCACCGTCAGCAACGACCAGTCGTGACCGGGGAATATCTGAATCGTGATGTTCTGCATCATTGGCGCTGCCGCGAAGACGTCCGCGTAATCAAGACTGTTGAAATACGCCAGGATCGCCGCAATGCCGAGAATGAAGCCGAAGTCGCCGACGCGGTTGACGAGAAACGCCTTCAGGTTGGCGAAGATCGCGGATTCGCGCTGGTACCAGAAACCGATCAGCAGGTAGGAGACGAGGCCGACC
>CAYTGL010000038.1:0-23662 GCA_964437335.1 uncultured Chromatiales bacterium | reverse complement strand
TCCTTGGGCTTGTAGTCAGGCTCCCAATAGCCCATCTTCTTGTAAGGAATAACGCCTGATTTATAGCGTTCCTTGCCCTCTTTCATTGTTTCGCTCTTACCCATGGCACGCCTCCGGTAGTGTTGGATGGTCTTGGTCTGGTGATAATAACCTGCGCGGGGAAACCGCCATCACCCTCTCGCCCGCAGTGACGTCAGAGTGCAGTGTTTGGATCATCAATGAAAGTCAATTTTTTTGATTTTTATGATAGACTCCCGTCTATGATTTCAACTCATTGAATTATCGTGCTATGCGGCGTATCACCCTGCGTCAATTGGAGGTTTTTGAGGCCATTGCCCGGCATAAAAGCTTCACCCGGGCCGCAGAGGAGTTACATTTGACACAACCGACCGTATCGATGCAGATCCGCAAGCTGACGGAGTGCGTCGGAGTGCCGCTGTTCGAGCAGATCGGCAAGAAAATCTTCCTGACCACCGCCGGCAAGGAGCTGCAAACGACCTGCCGCGACATGCTCGGGCGGTTGGACCGCTTCGGAATGAGTGTAGCGGATCTGAGGGGTCTGAAGCAGGGCCATCTTCAGATCGCGGTCGTGACGACAGCGAAGTATTTCACGCCGCGGCTGCTCGGGCCGTTCTGCCAGCGCTATCCCGGCATCGAGGTCTCGCTGAAGGTAACGAACCGCGAACGCATCCTCGCGCGGCTCGCCGACAACGAGGACGATCTCTATATCCTCGGGCAACCGCCGGTGGAACTCGACGTGCATTATGAGCCGTTCATGGAAAACCCGATTGTCGTTGTCGCGCCGCTCAATCACCCGCTCGCCGGCCAGAAGCGCATCCCGCTGGCACGGCTTGCCGAGGAGCCGTTCCTGATGCGCGAGGCCGGCTCCGGCACCCGCAAGGCGCTGGAAAGGCTGTTTACCGAGCATGGCTTGACTCCGAAGGTGCGCATGGAACTCGGCAGTAACGAGGCAATCAAGCAGGCCATCGTGGGCGGGCTCGGCGTATCGGTGCTGTCGCGACATACGCTGGCACTCGATGCGTCAACGGGGCAGCTTACGATCCTCGATGTCGAGCACTTTCCGATCCTGCGCCACTGGTATGCCGTGTACCCTGCGGGAAAGCAGCCTTCGGTGGTGGCGAAGACGTTTCTCGAGTATCTGTACAGTGCGGCGGCGGAGCTCAATAACCAGCCTGCGTCAATCGGGGAAGACGCGGGGATGCATTCGGGTCCGCATTAGATGGAACCCGCGGGGTAGTTGTGGACGTTATCGGCAGGATGCAATGTACACGGAAAAATGGATGCCACCGGGACTCGCACGGTTCAGCAATGTCTGCTTGTTCGATGAATGATAATTTCAGGTTGTGCCCGCGCCCGGTGGCGCTCTTCGCGCTGATCGCAGTGCTGATGTTCGCGCTGATCGCCCGGACCCATGCGGACGAGATCGATCTCGAAACGGACGAGAATCCGGAGGAAGCCGCGGGCGCGGAAGTTCACGCGCCGGCATTGCCTGACTCGCTCGCACCGTTCCTGATCGAGGCGCCGGAGCCGGTCGTCGAGATACCGGAGCAGGGCGTCGAGGCGATCGAGACGGCCGAACTCCCGGAGCGGACTGCCGAACCGCAGTCGTTTCGGATCCTAGGGGAAGAGATCGCGACTGGATCGGTACGCCGTTTGTCCTGGTATGCCGATGTGATTTCGGATGGACTGCCCGAGTCGACGCCGGTACTGGTCGCCCACGGCAAGCATCCCGGCCCCGTGCTGTGCCTGACAGCGGCGATACACGGCGATGAGCTGAATGGTATCGAGATTGTCCGCGAGCTTCTCTATGATCTCGACGCGAGCAGCCTGAGCGGTACCCTCATCGGTGTTCCGATCGTCAATCTTCACGGGTTCCGCCAGGGGGAGCGTGATCTGCCGGATCGCCGCGACCTGAACCGCTTTTTCCCCGGCAACCGGAATGGCAGCTTCGCTGCGCGCGTTGCCTATTCATTCTTCAACTCTATCGTCGTGCATTGCGATTATCTCGTCGATCTGCACACCGGTTCCTTCCAGCGCACCAACCTGCCGCAGCTCCGGGCGGATCTGAACAGGGAGGGCGTGGTGCATCTGACCAAAGGCTTCGGCGCGACCGTCGTGCTGCACGGCGAGGGGGCGACCGGCACGTTGCGGCGGGCCGCGACCGATGCCGGCATCCCGGCCGTGGTCATCGAGACCGGCGAGCCGCATCGTTTCGAGCCTGATCAGGTCGCGCATGGCGTTCGCGCCCTGCGCAGCCTGATGAATCACCTCGGCATGACCTCACATTTCAGTCTGTGGAGCGAACCACAGCCAACCTACTATTCGTCGAGCTGGGTGCGCGCGGAAGGGCACGGCATCCTGACGAGCCAGATCAAGCTTGGGCAGACGGTCAGGGAAGGGGCGGTACTCGGCACGATCACCGACCCGATCACGAGCGCGCGCCGCACGATCCATTCGCCATATTCCGGCCGCGTCCTCGGCATGGCGCTGAACCAGGCCGTGATGCCCGGCTATGCGATCTATCACATCGGCATTCGCAAGTCGGAGGGAGAATTGATCGAAGAAGCGCCGAAGGACGAAATCCGGCATGACGCACGCAAGGAGCACGACCACATCGAAATCGATCACGCAGAGTGATACGCGCGACGGGTCAGACCCCTGGCGGTCTGACCTCTTGGGCCGCCGCAAGAATCGGGTGGGCGCCGCTGCATTCCGGTGGCAGAATGCGCCAATGAACGACTACGAACGCATCGCGCGAATCATTCGCTATCTCGATGCGCATCAGTCCGACCAGCCGGATCTGACGACGCTCGCGCATCATGCCGGGCTGAGCCCCGGTCATTTTCACCGCCTGTTCTCCGTGTGGGCGGGCGTGACGCCCAAGGACTTTCTGCAGTCGCTGACGCTCGCCAACGCGAGGGCGCGCTTGCGCGCGGGAAACAGCGTACTCGAGGCGGCGATGCAGTCCGGACTGTCCGGTCCGGGCCGCTTGCATGATCTCTGTATCAGTCTCGAGGCGGCCTCGCCGGGCGAACTGAAATCCGGGGGCCAGGGCTGGACGATCGCCGCCGGTCTTGCAGAGAGCCCGTTCGGACAGTGCCTGATCGGCGAGAGTCCGCGCGGCATCTGCTATCTCGCCTTTGTCGAATCGGAAGATGGTGCGGAGGAATTCGCGGCGCTGCGCGCTGACTGGCCGCGCGCGGCAGTGCGTCGCGACGACGCCGTCGCGGCTCGGCTCGGTCGTCGGATCTTCGCGCCGGGCGAGCGCGCGGCGCGCTCCGGGTTGCGTGCTTATGTCCGTGGCACCGCATTCCAGGTAAAGGTCTGGCGGGCGTTGCTGCAGGTCGAAGCCGGTCGCCTCGTCAGCTACGGCGGCCTTGCCGCGGCGCTGGACCAGCCGGGCGCCGCGCGTGCGGTCGGAAGCGCGGTGGGGCGCAATCCGCTGGCGTACCTGATCCCCTGTCACCGGGTCATCCGGGAGACCGGCGTCATCGGCGACTATCGCTGGGGCGCGGTGCGCAAGCGCGCGATGCTGGCCCGGGAGTGTATCGGCCGAGCCATCTGACCCGGCCGGCGCCGACGGTCTCGGGGTTCAGCTCGTTATTCTGGCGTCAACATGCGGCTTGTAAGCCGGTAAATGGCGCTGTTTTCGAAGCAATTGGCAGAATAAATAACAGCTTGCGTCGGTCCGGTCCCGGATGGTTGCCCGCGGAGGGGGTGGGGCGCATAATGGATTTGCGTGTTGCTTGATCGTCGGCGATCCGAGGGGGCTCGATGCTACGACGAAAGCTGAGGGATATGATCGCGGTCAGCGATGCCTATCGGCATCCCTCTCTGTTGCGCCGCCTGTCGCGCATCTACAGGAATTCGATTCGCCTGTTGCCTTCTTCTCACCCTATCTATCGCTATACCTGCTTGATGCATGTGTTCCGTTTTGCCGAGCATCCCGATTACATCGCGATCGCGCATCACGGGCAAGGGCGCGTCTTTGCCGGCGCCGACTTCGCGCACTGGCTGGTCGCGCGGGGCCTGCTGATGCCGCTGCGGCCAGAGGAGGCGCGGGGGGGTGACTTGGTGTTCTATTTCTCGGATGGCCGATTCAAGCATGCCGGTATGCTGATCGAGGGCGGGCGTGTCGTATCGAAATGGGGCACCGGACAACTCTACGAACATGATCTCTACGAGATCCCGGACCACTATGGCGATGAACTCCGGTACTTCGCATCGCTGTCCTGCGAATCGGCAATCGAGCACTTCAGATGGTTCGCTGCCGAGCAGGGTATCCCGCAAACGCTGCTGCAACCCCGGCGACAAGCCGGCAGAACCCCGCAGATTTCGATAGCCGCGATGGCGCAGCCGGATTGATCCGCGTCTCCTGATATCTCGTAGCTCCCGCGACATCAGGAGCGGCGATCGAATAATCAGGACGTCCGGAATGTGTGCGCCGGGATCAGTTTTCTCAGGCGGTGGTTGTCGATACGTTTGCCGAATTCATGCGGGCCGCTTTCGGGTAGCGCGAAGTCGGCGGGTACGCGGCCATCTTTTCTGAAGCGCGCCGCGAGATCACGCCACGCGAGCGGTTCGCCGTTCGCGACATTGATGCGTTCACCGGGGACGGGATGCGCGATCAGGTGCGCGATTACCGCGACGATGTCATCGACGTGGATCAGGTTGACGATCTTTGCGCCGTCCTTGATGCGTCCGCGCCGCAGCCAGCCGTCGGGTTCGCGGCCGGGGCCGAAGATGCCGGCGAGCTGCAGCACGGTGGCGCCCTGAATACGCAGCCATTCCTCGCCCTGGACCCGGGGCTGGCCCAGATCGAGCGGGACCTCTTCATCGATGGCCGCGCCCGCTTCTCCGTCGGAGGTCAGGTAGGCCGACGTGCTGCCAAGCACGATCAGTCCGCGGGCGTCACGCAGGCGCTGGTCGAAAAAGGCCTGAACCCGGTCAAGCGGCGCCGCGGGAAACGTCCATATTACTTTACGGCCGCCGAGTGGCGGATTGCGCCACGTCGACGGGTCGCCGAGATCGAACTGATGCGATCGAAGCTGCGACACAAAACGCCGGTGCGTTGAATCGGCGGCGGGAAAACGCTGCAATAGCGCCATGCCGACATAACCGGCGCCGAGGATGGTAATCGGTGTCTGGTCTGACCCCATTGATTTTTGCAGGCCGTGTTAGCTTCAGGGCATCTCGATACGATACAGATTCCCGGTCTGGTAGTCGGCGAGATACAACTCGCCGGCCTCGTCCTCACCGAAGGTCGAAATCGCGTGGGAAGTATCCAGAAGTAATTGGTCGTCGACGTTGCCGGTCGGGTTGACCCGGAATCCCCGGATACGTCCGCTGCAGAAGTCGCCATAAACATACACTCCCTGCAGCGCGGGATAGGCGCTGCCGCGATAGACGAAGCCGGCGGTGACCGAACAATCGCCCGTGTCGTGGTCGTACTCGGCGACAGGCAGCGCCAATCCAGCCTGGCTGCAACTCGACACATTCGCAGGGAAACAGTGCGTGCCTTCCATGCCGTTCCATCCATAGTTCTCGCCGCCGTTACTCGTGGCCGGCTGGAAGTTGATCTCTTCGTAGCGGCTCTGGCCGACGTCGCCGATGTAGAGATCGCCGGTCAGGCGATCGAACGAGAAGCGCCACGGATTGCGCAGGCCGTATGCCCAGATCTCGTCTCGTCCAGACTGCGGTCCGGCGAACGGATTGCTGGACGGTATCGCATAGGAGACGCCGCCGCCCTCGGCATCGATCCTGAGCAGGGCGCCGAGCAGGTTGGTCAGGTTCTGCGCGTTGCCGTCCGGATCGCCGCTGCCGCCGCCGTCGCCGAGCGCGATGTACAGATAACCGTCCGGCCCGAAAGCGAGTTGTCCGCCGTTGTGGTTCGGCTGCGGCTGCGGGACATGCAGCAGGATCTGCTCGCCTTGCGGGTCGGCGAGGCCGGAGGTAACCGGGATGCGGGAGACAATCGAATCGCCGGCGTTGAACCCGTCGCCGGCGACAGTGGTGTAGTGGACATAGAAATGCCCGTCGTTGGTGTATCCCGGGGGGAAGGCGATGCTCAGCAGGCCGCGTTCGGGGGTATTGGCGAGGACAAGGCCAGTGAGATCGAGGAACGGAGTCGAGCGCACTTCGCCATCCTCGATTTCCCGGACGAGTCCCGCGCGCTCGACGAGGAACAAACGGTTGCTGCCGTCACCGGCATGAGTGATCTGTACCGGCTGGACGAAATCGAAATCGAGATCGAGCCGCGAGAGCGCAATCGCCGGGATCGACCCGTCCGGGGGCGGCGTCAGGGCGTTGCCGTCGTAGTTGTCGCACGCCGCGGACAGCAGCACCGACAGCAGCGGCGCGCAGACGGAGAATGGACCTGCAGGGTTTCGTCTCATGAGGTGCCTCCTGCGAGTCGTCCTATCGTAACACCATCGCAGATCGCTGTGACCGCGTGCGCATGATCGACTTCCCGTCCCGAAGGCAGCGGCGCAACCGGATCGTGCAGCCAGGCGGCGATATCGTCGAGCACCGTTCCCGCGTCCAGCTGCCGCGTCAGCATGTGATAGCCCTCCGGATAATAGCCCATGCGCCGCAAGGTGCCGTCAATGGTCAAGCGCTGAAGCATCGCGCAGGCCGCCGGCATCGGGATGATGTCATCCTGCCCGCCGTACAGGATCAGCGCCGGCCCGGGCAGCGCGCGGATTGCGTCGAGCGCCGCATCCATCAGCCCGGTCAGGCCGTCCAGCGTATCAGCGCGGGCGTCCTTGAGCACCCACGGGTCGTTACGCAATTGCGCCATGACGGCCGGGTCGTCAGTCGGCCGGATCACGATGAAGCGCTGCAGGAAACGACCGCTGAAGCTGACACCCGGAAACACCCGCTTGCCGAGCCACAAGGCCGTGCGCTGATACCACGGCATCGTCCCGCGGCCCCAGACCGCCGGCGCGATCAGTATGGCGCCGTCGACGGGTGGCGATGCTTCCACGAGAGCGAGAATCGCGACGGCGCCGCCCATGCTTTTTCCGGCCAGATAGAACGGCATATCGGGATAGCGTTCGCGCAATAGCGTGGCGACCAGCGCGGCGTCCGCAGCCAGCCGTTGATGACCGGCCCAGCGACCTCGGGTGGCAGTCGCGCCGAAGCCGCGCTGGTCATAGGCATAGACGGCGATTTCGTTGGCGGCAAGATGCAGCGCCAGGTTTTCCATACTGCCGCTGTGGTCGTTGAAGCCGTGCAGCACGAGCAGCACGATGCGCGGATCCTCCGGACCCCAGCGCCTGAACGGGAGGCGATAACCATCGTCCATGATGAACTCGCTTTCCCGGGCCGCAGGCGCCATGTCCGCGACGTCGATGGCGTGGCTACGCTGACCGGCGCAGGCGGTGAGCAGCGCCAGAGCCGAAACCAGCAGGTATTTGGACAGTGTGGAATACATCAAAACCGTTGTATCCTGAACACTCTGTATCGTCGGTGTGTCAGGCGACTGTTTCGCCGCTGTCACAGTGAGCAATGTTGCCCGGCAGAACAGTCTCTCGAACATGCTGATGACCGGGCTTCATTCCGACAGTGTACAACGTCGCTATCCCTTGCTGGCGGCTGCCGAACCAGCCGCTCAGATGCGTTTTTATCGCGCCAGTTGACACTGTGCGGCTTGCGCGGTAAAAGTTCTGAATTGCAACGCATTCCGGATTTTCCGGTGATCGAGGAACCGTGCATGTCCCCGAAGTCCCGCGGCATCGTGACGGCGCTGTCGCTACTCCTGTTGCCAGTGCTGATCGCCGCGTGCAGCAGCAAGTCCGGCAGTAACAACGAGGATGATCTCATACCGACCCCGGTCGCGACGTTCACGGTCGGCGGCACGCTGACGGGACTGTCCGCCGGTGAAACGCTCGCGGTGCGTCTCGATCATACCTACAGCGAACTTGAGTTTGATGATGCCGGTATCCTGAGGCCCACCTTGAGATCCGAGCTGCTGACGCTCGACAATACCGGCAATGACCAGTTCTATTTTTTCGACGAGACGCTGCCCGCGGGGACGACCTATCGGGTCCGGATTGAAACACTGCCGTCGGGGCAAGTCTGCCGGATCAGCAATCGCGCCGGCGTCATGCCGGAGGACGATATCGTCGACATCGACATCGATTGCAGCGATGGCATCATCGGTCAGCCGGCGCTCAACGATTCCGGCGTTGACTGGTGTTCGGGCACGCGGCAACCGCTACGCAATGCCAGCGCGCTCGACAAGCAGAACGGAGTCGTGATCGAGGTGGCGCCGGGCGTGTTCGAGAGCCAGCCGGGTTGTAACGATATTGCGCTGACGCATCCGGGGCAGGACGGCCTGCTCGGGCGCGACGCAGTCGCGCGCCAGGACATCATCAATACCACCAGCGTGCTCGGCAAGACCGGCGCCGGCGAGGCAGGCTTCGATTTCACGAAGATCTCCAACAGTGGTAACCCGCTGGCGCCGGCCGCGGCACTTGGCGCTGGTCCCGCCAACTGGGCGTGCACTCGTGACAACGTGACCGGGCTGGTCTGGGAGGTCAAGGTCGACGACGACACGCATCCGCGCCATCGTGGCTGGACCTATACCTGGTACAATTCGACCGGCGCCAATGACGGCGGCAGCGCCGGCACCAGCGCGGGCGGTGCGTGCCTTACTACCGATCGCTGCGATACCGAGAAATTCGTCGCGGATGTCAATGCGGTCGGTCTGTGCGGCGCCAATGACTGGCGCATGGCGACGCGGGAGGAGCTGCGCTCGATCATGCACTATGGCCGTGCTGCGCCCGCGATCGATCCGGACTATTTCCCTGACGTCACGATGCTCGACTTTTTCTGGACCGGTTCTCCGTACTCCGGCGATCCCGCCACTGCCGGGAACGTCGGACTGCGCAATGCAGCCTGGAACTTCGCTGCCGACGGCAGATCGGGCATCGGTTACAAGGCGACCGCCTTGCGGGTCCGGTTGGTTCGGGGTGCTCAATAATGATTCATACGACGATCAGGCGCTATGCGGTCCCGGTGTTCGCGCCGCTATTGCTGGCGCTGGCGGCGCTCCCGGTCACGGCGGATGACTGCGCCGGCAGCGGGAACCCGGCGATCGTCTGGACTACGCCGGCGGATCGATTCACGGATCATGGCGATGGCACCCTGACCGATGCGTTGACGGGCCGGAGATGGATGCGCTGCGCCCTCGGCCAAACCTGGAATAACGGCGCCTGCGACGGCGTTGCCGATCTCCATGACTGGCAGGCGGCTTTGCAGGTTGCGGATAGTTTCAGTTTTGCCGGATTCAGCGACTGGCGCCTGCCGAATGTCAAGGAGTATGGCGCGATCGTCGAGCAGCGTTGCCGTAATCCGGCGGCAAACGCGGTGCTGTTCCCGTCGACGGCGAGCGAGCCGTACTGGACCGCGTCGCCGTTCGCGCTGAATGCGAACTACGCGTGGGCCCTTGACTTCAAGAACGGCATCGACTCGATCAGGACCAAGCACAGTTCGCTACACGTGCGGCTGGTCCGCGACGCCCCGTAGCCCGCCGGTCGCTACGGCGCGACGGGAATCCCGGCGCCGGATGCGGTACAATATTCCGCATGAAACAGCGAACGCGATACCATGATTTTCGGCCCCATCCTTGGCACGGCATACCCGTCGGCCCCGCTGTACCGCGGCTGGTCTACGCCTTCATCGAGATCACGCCGTTCGATCTCGTCAAATACGAACTCGACAAGGAATCCGGTTTCATGATCGTGGATCGGCCGCAGTTGACGTCATCTCTGCCGCCGACCCTCTATGGCTTCGTCCCGCGCACTTATTGCGGTGACGAGGTCGCCGGTCTGATGCCCGGCGCAAAGTCGGGCGATTACGATCCCCTCGATATCTGCGTGCTCAGCGAACGCCCGATCTCGCGCGGCGACCTGCTGCTCAAGGTCAATGTGGTCGGCGGCCTGCCGATGCTCGACGATGGCGAAGCCGACGACAAGATCATCGGCGTGCTGCAGGGCGACGGTTTGTGGGGCAGCGTCGAGGATATCACCGACATTCCGGCCGTGCAGATCAACCGCCTGCGTCACTACTTCAGTTCGTACAAGGCCAAGCCCGGCGAAGCGATGCATACGACCGTCGGCGAGCCCTATGGCCGGGCGCATGCCGAAACGGTCATCCATGCCGCGATGAAGGACTACATCAAGGAATTCGGCGAACACGATCTGCCCGAATAGCGCGGACCGCCCGCGGCGGTCTGTCCGGGTCCTTATTCTCGCAACGGGAGCGTGGCCGTCGATGCGACGGGTCGCCGCGACGGCAGGCTTGGCGTCAGGCGTTGCAAGACTTTCCCGGCGGTGATGCGATAGGTTGTCAGCTTGCCGCCGCAGATCGTCAGCACGCGGGGATGTTCCGGTCGGTCGACATGCAGCCGCGTGTCGCGCGGCCGGCCGGACGCCGCGCCGGTTCCGGCAGGCAGTACGCGCAAGCCGGCAAATGCATCGACGATCCGGCCCGGTTCCATGACCCGCCGCGCGGGGAAATAACGCCCGAAGCACTCCAGCAGATAGTCCCGCTCTGCCGCGAGCGGAGCGACAGTCGCCGGATCGCCGGAGAATGCCGTTTCGGTCGTGCCGATCAGGATCTTTCCATGCCACGGCATCGCGAACACTGCACGGCGATCCCGCGGGGCTTCCATATAGTAGACCCCTTTCGACAATTGGCCGTCGATGACCACATGGCTGCCTTGCACCAGTTCTATCGCCGGTGCGGGCATTGACGGCGTGACCCGCGCGAGGATGCCGTTGATCCACGGACCACCTGCGTTGACGAGCACGCGCGCGCGGCATTGCCTTTCCCGCCCCTGTTCGACGTAATCCACGATGCAGCGATCATCGACGAGTTCCGCACCGTCGAATCGCGCCGGCGCGCGCAGTTGCGCGCCGAGGCCGAGCGCCGAATCGATGACCGCGCGGGTCAGCGCAAGATCGTCGGTCTGCGCATCGTGGTAGCGATACACCTGTTGCAGGTCACGAGTCTCGAGGCCATCGAGACCGGCCCAGTCACGACGCGGCACGACGGCAAACCCGCTTGCCGGCCCGAAGCCCGCAAGCAGCGCATAAAGCGCAAGGCCGGAGCGCAACTGCCAGGGTCGCCGCCGGGTGTCGTCATAGACCGGGATATGAAACGGAACCAGCCGTACCAGCCCCGGTGCGAGTTTCAGCAGCAGGGCGCGCTCGGCGAGCGATTCACGCACAAGCGCGAACTGCGCAGTCTCGAGATAACGCAGTCCGCCGTGGATCAGCTTGCTCGACCGGCTCGAGGTCCCGCCGCCGACGGTGTTCTGTTCCAGCACAAGCACAGAGTGGCCGCGCGCGGCGGCGGCCTGGGCGACGCCCGCGCCATGGATGCCGGCGCCGACGACGACGATATCGAATGTCTCAGTCGTCATCGACGAAACGCTCGATCAGCATGGTCTCGATCATGTCGACGCCGCGCGCCGCGAGCCGTCGCGCAACCGCTGCTTCGGTGATTTCGTAGATCACCCAGCGCCAGGGACCATGCCAGACGCGTCCACGCGGCAGTTTGCGCTGGTTGCAGAACAGGTAGTCCGGCGCGAGCAGGCGCGCAGCGGCGCGTTCACGCTGATCGCAACGGGTCAGCACCCAGCCGATCGCATGCGCGCCCAGCCGGCTCGCCTCGCGCAGGGCGTCGGCATTGTATGAGATCAGCACGCATTGCTCGCGGCGCGGACCGATGTCCCGCCAGATCCTGGCGATCGTCGGACCGATGCCGAAGACGTCAAGGCTCTCTTGCTTGATCTCGACGAAGAGACGGACGTCCGGCCACGCGACGAGGCGTTCGATCACTGCGGCGAGCGCGGGCACGCGCACCGCGGCAAACCGGTCGCCGAAGCGGGCCGGTTCGCCGGCCGCGATCTCGCGCAGGTCCGCGAAGGCCGTCTGCGTGATCCGTCCCGCGGCGCCGGTCGTACGCTCGAGCCGGTCGTCGTGGAACAGCACCGGGACGCCGTCGGCGGTCAACTGGATATCGAACTCGATATGCCGAATGCCGGCCTGCACCGCCGATTCGATTGCCGGCAGCGTATTCTCCGGATAGCGGCCGGCATCGCCGCGGTGTGCGACGATCAGCGGATCAAGGGGCGGCGCCTGTTCGCCGATGTCCCCGGTTTTGATGACGGCGGTTGCCGCGGCGAGCGCGTGATCCATTGCTTCGCGCCAGCGCCGGTAGCGTTGTTGCAGCGGCGGATCATCGCCGGGGGTGAAGACATCGGTGTCGTGCGCACCGGGGAGCCATGCCGACTCGCCTGTCCCTGACCCGGTTTCAGATTCGGTCATGCCCTGTTGCCGGAGCAGCCATGCGAGGCCGAGGCAGGTGGTCTCGCTCTCGGTGCTGCGTTCGACACGCAGGCCGCCGAGGTCGGCGAGGCGCCGGCACAGGCCATCGAGTGCGGCAAGCCCGCCGCCGATGCGGATCGCGTTCGGTCGCGGGGGCAGTGACGCCAGCATCTCGATGTTGGTCTGCAACAGGAACACGATGCTCTCGACGATCGCGACCGCGCGTGCGGCGAAGTCGCCTTCGCCGATGAAGCGGATGGGGGCGTCGGCAATCATGAACGGCGTACCGAGTCCCGACACGCCGTTCAGGAACAACGGAGGATCGGCGACCGTCGACAGCCATTCGGGAAGTCCGGACAGATCTTCGCCGGGGGATTGCCGCGCCAGCCAGTCGAGCGCGCTGCCGGCGCCATTGACCGTGCCTTCCAGCACATGGGTTCGCGACATGCCGTCGTCGTAGATGATGCCGTTCAGCAGGGGCGGAGATGGCATTGCCGACGCGCCGGTGCAGCGCAGCACGAACGCGCCGGTGCCGGCCGTCACCTGCAGTGTATCTTCCGGCGGTGGGCCTGCGGCATAGAGCGCCGCGGACTGGTCGCCGGTGACCAGCGTCAGCGGGATCCCGGGGCCGTCGCAATCGAGCGTTCCGAAGTCATCGCGACAGGGCACGGCCACGGGCAGTGGCGCGCGTGGCAGGCCGAATAGTTCGAGCATCGATTCGGACCAGTCATTACCGGCGAGATCCCATAACAGGGTGCGCGCGGCATTGACCCGGTCGACGCGCAGCGGATGCTCCCGCAGCAGGCGAAACAGCAGAAAGCCCGCCATCGGACCCCAGGCGAGGCGGTCCTCGCGCAATGCGCGGCGCACCGCCGGCAATTCGTTCAAACACCAGCGCAGCTTGTTCGCGCCGTAATGCGCGGACACCGGCAGGCCGGTGATACGGCGGACATGCTCGCGATCGCTGTCCAGCCGTTGCAGCCAGGCGGCGTCACGCCGGTCCTGCCAGCTGATGACCGTCGACAGTGCCGCGCCGCTGTGCCGGTCCCAGCACACGATGTTCGAACGCTGGGTCGCAAGACCCGCGCCGGTAACCCTGGAGCGTTGATCGCCGAGGCCGGCAAGCGCCGCGTTCACTGCATCCCGAATCGAGGCCAGCATCGCCTCGGCATCATACTCGACCCGCTCATGATCGCTGCGCCGGGCATGAAGTTCACGCGCGGCCCGACAGACGATCGTACCCGAGGCATCGATGATCAGCGCGCGGCTGGCGTGACCTCCCTGATCGATCGCCAGGTAGAGGGGGCCGGCAGGCGGGCTTGTGCTTCGCATCATCGGCTGATCTTACTGTAGCGCCGCCGTGCGGCGCACCTGTTTTACCGGTCCATTGGTGATACCATACAGACGATGACGGGCATGCTGCAGCACAGGAATACCCGTCGGCTTTGGCTCGGTATCCCCGGAATATCAACAGGGGGGCACATGGGATCGATATTACTCAAGGTCGGCCTGATCGCGCTGCTGGTGGGGTTTCTCGCGCTCCTCGCCTGGGACGATTACCGCAGCAGGAAGGCCCGCGAGGCAGAAGAAAAGGCAGCCGCGCTGACCGGACCGGATCGCAAGGACGCCGACCGCATGGATTCTTCCGCGGACTGATCGCGTCTCCCGGACGCCTGCGTCGACCACAAACTCGTATCGACGCCTGCCGGAGGCAGTGGACATGATCGCCAGACGCGCGCGCAAGCGATACAGACTGCTGGCCGCCGCAGGATTCTTGCTGGCGGGCTTGCTATTCCACCTCGCTGCGCCGGCGGTTGCCACGGATCGGCCGGGCGGCGCCGTCGTGTTCACCGTCGAGGACGTGATCGGCCCTGCCGTCGGCGATTATCTCAAGCGCGGCATGAAACAGGCGCGGGATAGCCAGGCCGAGCTGATCGTCATCCAGATGGATACGCCGGGCGGCCTCGATACATCGATGCGCGACATCATCCGCGAGATCATCTCGTCGCCGGTGCCGGTCGTGACCTATGTCACTCCCGGCGGCGCCCGCGCCGCGAGCGCCGGCACCTATATCCTCTATGCGAGCCATATCGCGGCGATGGCGCCTGCGACCAATCTCGGTGCCGCGACGCCGGTGCAGATCGCCGGTTTCCCCGCCGGCGGGGAACAGGACAAGGAAAAGCCGCAACGGAGCGCCGAGCCTGGAGCGATGGAAAAGAAGATCATCAACGATGCGGTCGCCTATATCCGCGGCCTGGCGCAAATGCGGGGGCGCAACGCCGAATGGGCGGAACAGGCCGTGCGCGAGGGCGTCAGCCTGTCTGCGCGCGAGGCCCTCGAGGAAAACGTCATCGACGTCGTCGCCGAGAATCTTTCGGAACTGCTCTCCGCGATCGATGGCCGGGAAGTCGATGCGCTCGGCATGAAGCGCAAGCTGTCGACCGCGCAGATCCAGATCCGCCAGCTGGAGCCCGACTGGCGTTCGCGCCTGCTGGCGACGATCACTGACCCGAACATCGCGTACATCCTGATGCTGATCGGCATCTACGGACTGATCTACGAGTTCGCGAGTCCCGGCATGGTCTTCCCGGGCGTCGTCGGCGCAATCTCGCTGCTGCTCGCGCTGTTCGCGTTCCAGGTATTGCCGATCAATTTCGCCGGGCTCGCGCTGATGCTGCTCGGCATCGTGTTCATGATCGCCGAGATATTTCTGCCGAGTTTCGGCGCGCTCGGCATCGGCGGTGTCATCGCCTTCGTGATCGGCTCGATCATGCTGCTCGACACCGGAATTCCCGGGTACGGCGTTTCGGCGCCGCTGATCGCGTTCTTCGCGGCGACCAGCGCCGGCTTCTTCATGTTCATCCTCGCCATGGCGTTCAAGTCGCGCAAGCGTCCGGTCGTCAGCGGCAGGGAGGAGATGATCGGCGCCGCCGGCGAGGCGCTCGAGGATTTCGACGGATCCGGCAGGGTGCGCGTGCACAGCGAAATGTGGAACGCGCGCAGCGAAACGCCGCTGCGGCGCGGCGACCGGATCAGGGTCGTCGCGCTGGAGGGCCTGTCGCTGATCGTCAGGCCGGATACCGGTCCCATCGAACACAAGGAGAGCTGACATGTCAGCATACGTGATCTATCTGGTCATCGGCCTGGTCGTCGCCTTTCTCGCCAGCTCGATCAAGATACTGCGCGAGTACGAGCGCGGCGTGGTGTTCCAGCTCGGACGCTTCTGGAAGGTCAAGGGGCCAGGGCTGATCATCATCATTCCGGCCGTGCAGCAGATGGTGCGTGTCGATCTGCGCACGGTCGTCATGGACGTCCCGAGCCAGGACGTCATCTCCCGCGACAATGTCTCGGTGCGGGTCAACGCGGTGCTTTACTTCCGCGTCATCGATCCGGAGCGTGCGATCATCCAGGTCGAGAGCTTCGGCATGGCGACCAGCCAGCTTGCCCAGACCACACTGCGATCGGTGCTCGGGCAGCACGAACTCGACGAGATGCTGGCGGAACGGGAGAAGCTCAACAAGGATATCCAGGAAATTCTTGATTCGCAGACCGACGCGTGGGGCATCAAGGTGCTGAACGTCGAGATCAAGCATGTCGATATCGATGAAAGCATGATACGCGCGATCGCGCGCCAGGCAGAGGCGGAACGTGAGCGGCGAGCCAAGGTCATCCATGCCGAGGGCGAGTTACAGGCGGCGGTGAAGCTGACCGAGGCCGCGGCGATTCTCGGCGGTCAACCCCAGGCCCTGCAACTGCGATATCTGCAAACACTGTCCGATGTCGCCGCGGATAAAAATTCGACGATCATCTTCCCGCTGCCGATGGATCTGCTTACACCGTTCCAGAAGGTGATCCAGAAAATGGCGGACGACAGCGAACGCTGATGTCAAGCGATTTCTGCTGATATCACGCGAAGGCATCGGCGATACGCGATGCCGGATAACGTGCCTGCTGCGCAATGGTATAATCACCGGGAAATAGCGGACCCGATAGCGATCCACGGATATGGAGCCTGACAACCCATACGGCAAGCACATGCTCTCGACAGCGACCAAACCCGGCATCCGCAGCCTGATGCCGCTATACGAAGAGAACTATCGGCTGATGCTGCGTTGGATGCCCGGCTTGCTGGCGATCCGCGTGCCGGTCTCGCTGATGCTCGACGGCCACCCGGAGATCCGGGTTTCGGTGCTCGAGTGCAGCCGCTATACGAGCAGCGGACTGATCAGCCAGGCCTTCGCATTTCGCGAACCGCGATTCCTGCGCGACCTGCTGCTCGGCTTCCGGGTTTACCACGATGCGAAGCTCATCGAGGTGATCGCCTATCAGGGCCGGGTCCGCTTTGCACCATACTACCCGTATCCGAACCGGTACATGCGCAGTCCGCTCGAGAAACGCCAGGTCAACCAGTTCATCGGGGAATGGCTGCGCTCCCGCCTGCGTCTCGGTCAGTGCTTCGACCGCCGTTGCGATGCCTTGCACGTGACTGACTTGAAAGTCGAAAATTGATTTTCTCCGGTTCCGTGGACAGCGCCCGGAGTCATCGGGTAGAATTGCTTAGGTCTTGAATTATGAGTGGTTTTCCAATCATCACGGAGCACTCCGGAAACGGGAGGGTCATGTCGGCCGCTCCCGTTTTGTTTGTCTGAACTAGGGAGAGGGACTTGCAACAACGGGCACTGCTGGCGCTCGCGGACGGCACGCTGTTCCGGGGCATATCGATCGGCGTGTCCGGGCGCACGGTGGGTGAAGTCGTTTTTAACACCGCGATGACCGGCTACCAGGAGGTGATGACGGATCCTTCCTATGAACGCCAGATCGTGACCTTCACCTATCCCCACATCGGCAATACCGGTGTCAATCCTGATGACGAGGAATCCGGGCGCGTGCACGCGGCCGGTATCGTGATCCGCAATCTCTCGATGCTGCCGAGCAACTGGCGCTCGACGGAATCGCTCGGTGATTATCTGCGCCGGCGCGCGGTCGTTGGCATTGCCGGCATCGATACCCGCCGCCTGACGCGTCTGTTGCGCGAGAAGGGGGCGCAGAACGCCTGCCTGGTTGCCGGCAAGGACATCGACGAACAGGCCGCGCTCGTGGCCGCGCGCGGGTTTCCGGGGCTCGTCGGCATGGATCTCGCGAAAGTGGTCAGCTCCGCCGAACACTACCCGTGGCGGCACGGCAGCGTCGATATCGATATCGCGTCCGCGCCGCTGCGGGACGACCGCGACGCACGGTTTCATGTCGTCGCGTATGACTTCGGCGTCAAGCGCAACATCCTGCGCCTGCTCGTCGACCGCGGCTGCCGGATCACGGTCGTGCCGGCGCAAACGACCGCTGCGGAGGCGCTCGCGCTGAGGCCGGACGGAGTATTCCTGTCGAACGGTCCCGGCGATCCCGACCCCTGCGACTACGCGATCGGCGCGATACGCGATCTGCTCGATGCCCGCACGCCGGTGTTCGGTATCTGCCTGGGACACCAGTTGCTGGCGCTCGCCGGCGGCGCGCGCACGGTCAAGATGAAGTTCGGCCACCATGGCGCGAATCATCCGGTCATCGATCTCGAGACCAAAACCGTGTTCATCACCAGCCAGAACCACGGCTTCGCCGTCGACGAGGCATCGCTGCCCGCTCACCTGTGCGCGACCCATCGTTCGCTGTTTGACGGCACCCTGCAGGGCATTCGCCATCGCGAACGCCCGGCCTTCAGTTTCCAGGGCCACCCGGAGGCCGCGCCGGGGCCGCACGACATCCGGCTCCTGTTCGATCGCTTCATCGCGATGATGGACGAGCATCGGCAGCGCCGATAACTACAGAGTCCAAAGATGCCGAAACGCACTGATATTGAATCGATCCTGATCATCGGCGCCGGCCCGATCGTCATCGGGCAGGCCTGCGAGTTCGATTATTCCGGGGCGCAGGCCTGCAAGTCGCTGCGCGACGAAGGTTATCGCGTGATTCTCGTGAACTCGAATCCGGCGACGATCATGACCGATCCGAGCATGGCGGACGCGACGTATATCGAACCGATACGCTGGCAGACGGTCGCGCGCATCATTGAACTGGAGCGTCCCGACGCGCTGTTGCCGACGATGGGTGGCCAGACCGCGCTAAACTGCGCGCTGGATCTTGCGCGCGAAGGCGTGCTGGAGCGCTTCGGCGTCGAACTGATCGGCGCATCGCAGGAGGCGATCGACACCGCCGAGGATCGCGAGCGCTTTCGGCTGGCAATGGCCGAGATCGGCCTTGCCTGCCCGCGCGCAGCGATCGCGCACAGCCTCGAGGAGGCGTTGCAGGTGCAGGCCGGCATCGGTTATCCGACCATCATTCGCCCGTCGTTCACGCTGGCCGGCTCGGGTGGCGGTATCGCCTACAATCGCGAGGAGTTTGTCGAGATCTGTGAGCGCGGCCTCGACCTGTCGCCGACGCACGAGCTGCTGATCGAGGAATCAGTGCTCGGCTGGAAAGAGTTCGAGATGGAGGTCGTGCGCGATCGCAACGACAACTGCATCATCGTCTGCTCGATCGAGAACCTCGATGCGATGGGTGTGCATACCGGCGACTCGATCACTGTCGCGCCGGCGCAGACCCTGACCGACAAGGAATACCAGCGCCTGCGCGACGCATCGATCGCGGTGCTGCGCCGTATCGGTGTCGATACCGGCGGCTCCAATGTACAGTTCGCGATCAATCCGGAGGACGGTCGCGTGCTGGTCATCGAGATGAACCCGCGGGTGTCGCGTTCCTCGGCGCTGGCGTCAAAGGCGACCGGTTTCCCGATCGCCAAGATCGCCGCCAAGCTCGCGGTCGGCTATACGCTGGATGAGTTGCGCAACGAGATCACCGGCGGCGTCAGCCCGGCCTCGTTCGAGCCGACGATCGACTATGTCGTCACCAAGATCCCGCGCTTTGCCTTCGAGAAATTCCCGCAGGCCTCGGCCCGCCTGACGACCCAGATGAAGTCGGTCGGCGAGGTCATGGCGATCGGGCGCTGCTTCCAGGAGTCGCTGCAGAAGGCGTTGCGCGGCATGGAGACCGGTATCGACGGGCTCGACGAGATCATCGACCCGCAGGCCGGGGATGCGCATTCGGTACTTGTCCACGAACTGCGCAATCCCGGACCGGACCGGATCCGCTACCTTGCCGATGCGTTCCGTGCCGGCATGGATCTCGAGCGCGTTTACGAGTTGAGTTATGTCGATCCCTGGTTTCTGGTGCAGATAGAGGATATCGTCCGCCGCGAGGCGAGCCTGCGCGACCGCGCGCTCGCATCGCTCGATCGTGATGAACTGATCGCGCTCAAGCGCATGGGCTTTTCCGACCGTCGCCTCGCGCGCCTGCTTGGCACGAGCGAACAGGAGGTGATGGCGCTGCGCCACCGGCTCGGCGTGCGCCCGGTGTACAAGCGGGTCGATACCTGCGCCGGGGAATTTGCATCGACGACCGCGTACATGTATTCGACCTACGATGAGGAGTGCGAGGCGGATCCGGGCACGAGACGCAAGATCATGGTGCTCGGCGGCGGTCCGAATCGCATCGGCCAGGGCATCGAGTTCGATTACTGCTGCGTGCACGCGGCGCTTGCGCTGCGCGAGGATGGCATCGAGACCATCATGGTCAATTGCAATCCGGAGACGGTGTCGACCGACTATGACACCTCCGACCGCCTCTATTTCGAATCGCTGACGCTCGAGGACGTACTCGAGATCGTCGATGTCGAAAAGCCGCAGGGCATTATCGTCCAGTACGGGGGGCAGACTCCGCTGAAGCTCGCGCGCGCGCTCGAAGCTGCTGGTGCCCCGATCATCGGCACGTCACCGGACGCGATAGATCTCGCCGAGGATCGCGAACGCTTCCAGGGCCTGATCGAGGAACTTGGCCTGCGCCAGCCGCCGAATCGCACCGCACGCAATTCCGAAGACGCACTCCGCTTGTCAGCGGAGATTGGCTTCCCGATGGTCGTGCGGCCGTCCTATGTGCTCGGCGGCCGGGCGATGGAGATCGTCCATGACGAGAACGATCTCGCCCGTTACATGCGCGAGGCGGTCGCGGTGTCGAATGATTCCCCGGTGCTGCTTGATCGCTTTCTCGATGATGCGATTGAGGTCGACGTCGACGCGGTCTGCGACGGCAACGAGGTGCTGATCGGCGGCGTCATGGAGCATATCGAGCAGGCCGGCGTGCATTCCGGGGATTCCGCGTGCTCGTTGCCGCCGTTCAGTCTCAAGGCCGCGATCCAGGACGAGATGCGGCGCCAGGTCACGCTGATCGCGCGCCGCCTCGGCGTCGTTGGCCTGATGAATGTGCAGTTCGCGATCAAGGGCGATGACATTTACATCCTCGAGGTCAATCCGCGCGCGTCGCGGACGATTCCGTTCATCTCGAAGGCCTGCGGCATCTCTCTGGCCAAGGTTGGTGCGCGTTGCATGGCAGGCCAGTCGCTGGCCGCACAGGGCATGCGTGGCGAAATCATTCCGACGTTCTTCTCGGTGAAGGAGGCGGTCTTCCCGTTCAACAAGTTCCAGGGTGTCGATCCGCTCCTCGGGCCGGAGATGAAATCGACCGGCGAAGTCATGGGCATCGGCGCGACTTTCGCCGAGGCCTTCGCGAAATCCCAGCAGGCCGCCGGCATCGAGTTGCCGCGCGGTGGGCGCGCCTTTCTCAGCGTGCGGGACGCGGACAAGGCGCGCGCGGTCAGCGTCGCCGGGGATCTGACAGCGCTGGGCTTCGAACTCGTCGCGACCCACGGCACGGCCAAAACCCTTGAACTCGCCGGGGTTCCCTGTGCTAAAGTTAACAAGGTCGGTGAAGGGCGGCCACACATCGTCGATATGGTAAAAAACGGCGAGATTTCCCTGATCATCAACACCACCGAGGGCAAGCAGGCGATCGCCGATTCCTGCGAGATCAGACGCGCGGCGCTGCGGCACAAGGTCACCTACACGACGACGATCGCGGGCGCATGGGCGACCTGCATGGCCATGAAGCAGTCCGGCGATTTCAGCGTGAACGCGCTTCAGACGCTTACGGAGTACCACCAGCATGAAAAAGGTGCCAATGACGGTGCAGGGCGCGGAGCGACTCCGGCAGGAACTGCACGAGCTGAAGACCGTAATGCGTCCACGCGTCATCCAGGCCATCGCGGAGGCGCGTGAGCACGGCGACCTGCGCGAGAACGCCGAGTATCACGCCGCAAAGGAACAGCAGGGTTTCATCGAAGGCCGTATCGCCGAACTCGACCGGAAGTTCGCAAATGCCCAGATCATCGATGTGACGACGATCGAAGCCGGCGGCAAGGTCGTGTTCGGCGCGACTGTCGACCTCGTCGATGAGGAGAGCGGCGAGGAAGTCAGCTATCAGATCGTCGGCGACGACGAAGCCGACATCAAGGCCGGCCGCATCTCGGTCAGTTCACCGATTGCGCGCGCGCTGATCGGGAAAACAGCCGGCGATATCGCGATCGTACACGCGCCGGGCGGCAAACGGGAATTCGAGGTCGTCACGGTTCGTTATATCTGACCCCATTGATCAAGGCAATTCCAGCACCGGCTTTTTCGCCGCGCGGTAGATCACCGCTATGCGGCCGATGCTCTGCACACAGTCGCTTGCCGTGGAGGCGCAGATCTCGCGGGTCATCGCCTCGCGGGCCTCGCGATCGGCGACATTCAGGCGGATCTTGATCAACTCGTGATGTCCGAGCGCGCTGTCGATCTCGGCGAGGACCGCCGGGGTCAGGCCCTTATGCCCGGTCGAGACGACGGGTCGGCGCGCATGGGCCAGGGCGCGCAGGTGGCTTCTCTGTTTCGGGGTCAGTCTCATTGCGGTCGAATTGTAGCGCATATCATGTTGTTTGCTAAGCCGTATTGGTCGAGACCAACAGGGTCAGCCCCTTTAACAGGATCTGACCCTGTTTGGCGCGTATCGCGCTGTTGGCTAAGGCATCATCCATGGTGAAAAAACACCGCAGCAACAAGCGCTGGTTGCAGGAGCATCATTCCGACGCCTATGTGCAGAAGGCGCGGAAGGAAGGCTACCGCGCGCGCGCCGCGTACAAGCTGCTCGAGATCGACCGCCGCGACCGGCTGCTGCGCCCCGGCGGCGTCGTCATAGACCTCGGCGCGGCGCCCGGCGGCTGGTCGCAGGTCGCGGCGCAGCGGGTGGGCCGCCATGGTTGCGTGGTCGCGCTCGATCGACTGCCGATGGCGCCGATCGCCGGGATCGAGATCATCGAGGGCGACATCGACGATGCCGAATCCATTGCAAAAATCATGGACATTCTGCAGGGACGCCCCGTCGATCTTGTAATATCCGATATGGCGCCCAATATCAGTGGCATGGATGCCATCGATCAGCCCCGGTCGATCTATCTGGCTGAACTGGCGCTGGATGTTGCGCTCAAAGTATTGCGCCCCGGTGGCGATATGCTGATCAAGATCTTCCAGGGCGCCGGCATGGAGGCCTTTCGGGACGATCTGAGGCGCTGTTTCCAGAAGGTGATGATACGCAAGCCCGATTCCTCGCGTGCACGGTCGCGAGAAGTCTATCTCCTGGCGCGGAATTACCGGCCCCAGGAAGGCGCTGCGGTTGGTTAAACCGGCAAAACCAAGTAATATTCAAGCATATCTGAACTGCGCCTTCTCATAGAGGATAGTATCTTGAGCGACATGGCAAAAAACATCATCCTGTGGGTCGTCATCGCGGTCGTGCTGATCTCGGTGTTCAACAATTTCAGCCCCCCGCAGGTCGCATCCCAGCAGATCTCCTATTCAGAATTCATACAATGGGTCAATCGCGGTGATGTCCGCGAGGTCGTCATCGACGGCCGTTCGATCCAGGGCTCGAATCATGCCGGCGATAAGTTCACGACCTATAACCCCGGTGACCCCGGCCTGGTCGGCGACCTGCTCGACAACCGCGTCGTGATCCAGGCCCGTCCCCAGGAACAGCAGAGCATGCTGATGCAGATCTTCATCTCCTGGTTCCCGATGCTGCTGCTGATTGCCGTGTGGATCTTCTTCATGCGCCAGATGCAGGGCGGCGGCGGTGGCCGTGGCGCGATGTCGTTCGGTCGCAGCCGCGCGCGCATGCTGGGTGAGGACCAGGTCAAGGTGACCTTTGCCGACGTCGCCGGTGTCGAAGAGGCGAAGGAAGAGGTCGTCGAGCTGGTCGACTTTCTGCGTGACCCGACCAAGTTCCAGAAGCTCGGCGGCAAGATTCCGCGCGGCGTGCTGATGGTCGGTTCGCCGGGTACCGGCAAGACCCTGCTCGCCAGGGCCATCGCCGGCGAGGCCAAGGTGCCGTTC
>CAYTGL010000037.1:0-23946 GCA_964437335.1 uncultured Chromatiales bacterium | reverse complement strand
ACTGTTCCAGCTTGGTGATGATCAGCAGCGGCGTGATCTCGGACACCATCGGCATGTTGCCGGCGATAAAGATCACGGACCCGTATTCGCCGAGCGCGCGCGCGAACGCGAGCGCGAAGCCGGTCAGCAGCGCCGGCAACAGGCTCGGCAACAGCACCCGGAGGAAGGTCTGCAGGCGCGACGCGCCGAGGCTTGCGGCCGCCTCCTCCAATTCCGGCTCCAGCTCCTGCAAGACGGGTTGCACGGTGCGCACGACGAACGGCAGGCCGATGAACACCAGCGCGACGAAGACGCCGGCCGGCGTGAAGGCGACCTTGATGCCGATCATCGCGAAGTACTGGCCGATCCAGCCGTTGACGGAATAGAGCGATGCCAGCGCGATGCCCGCGACCGCGGTCGGCAGCGCGAACGGGAGATCGATGAGCGCGTCGACGATCCTCCTGCCGGGAAAACGGTAGCGCACCAGCACCCACGCGACCAGCAGGCCGAACACCAGGTTGACCAGGGCCGCGAGCGCCGACGCGCCGAAACTCAGCTTGTACGAAGCGACGACCCTGGGCGCGGTGATCGCCGCCCAGAACAAAGGCCAGGTCAGCTCCGTGGACTTGATAAACGTTGCCGACAGCGGAACGAACACGATCAGGCTCAGATAGAACAGCGTGAAGCCCATCGTCAGGCCGAAACCGGGGAGCACACTGGGGCGACGCAATACGAACGTACTCATTTCATCTCCTGAAGACGCGGCTCTCCTCCATCGGGAGGAGAGCGCGCGCTGACAAAACTACAGATTAACTATACTCAACTGCCCGGCACGTAGATCTTGTCGAAGACGCCGCCGTCGTCGAAATGCCTCTTCTGGGCCTTCTGCCAGCCGCCGAAGACGTCATCGATCGTGATGAGCCTGACGTTGAAGAACCGCTCCCGATCCGCCACGGCGGCATGCTGCGGCTCGCGCGGGCGGTAATAGTGCTTCGCCGCGATGCGCTGACCTTCCGGGGAATACAAGTACTCCAGGTAGGCCTGCGCGACCTCGCGGGTGCCGTGCTTGTCGACGTTCTTGTCGACGATCGTCACCGGCGGCTCGGCGAGGATGCTGAGCGAGGGCACCACGACATCGAACTTGTCGCTCCCCAATTCGATCAGCGCGAGGAAGGCCTCGTTCTCCCACGACAGGAACACGTCGCCGATGCCGCGCTGCGCGAAGGTCGTCAGCGAGCCGCGGGCGCCCGAATCCAGGATCGGCACGTTCTTGTAGATCTTGGCGACGAAGTCCTGGGCAGCCGCGTCGGAGCCGTATTTCTCCAGCCCGTAGGCCCACGCGGCCAGATAGTTCCAGCGCGCTCCCCCGGAGGTCTTCGGATTCGGCGTGATCACGCCTATGCCGGGTTTGGCCAGGTCATCCCAATCCTTGATTCCCTTCGGATTGCCCTTGCGCACCAGGAAGACGATGGTGGAAGTATAAGGCGAGCTGTTATACGGCAGGCGGGTCTGCCAGTCCTTCGGGAACAACCCCGCGATCTCGTGGATCGCGTCGATGTCGTAGGCCAGCGCGAGCGTGACCACGTCGGCCTCCAGGCCGTCGATGACCGCGCGCGCCTGCTTGCCTGCGCCACCGTGGGACTGCCGGATCTTGACGTTCTGGCCCGTCTTCTGCTTCCAGTACTCGGTGAAGGACTTGTTGAAGTCGACGTAAAGCTCGCGCGTCGGATCGTAGGAGACGTTGAGCAGGTCTATGTCCTTGGCCGCGCCCGCGGCCTGCGCGCCCGCGACCAGGGTCGCGGACAACGCCAGCCCCGTTATCAGTGAAATTACCGATTTCATATCATTAGTTCTCCGTTAAGTTGCAGGTTCAGAACCGGACGATCGTGCCGAACGAGATACCGCTCGCCGTATCGCCGCCGGCGACGGGGGCAAGACCGTTGTCGCCACGGCCCTCCGCATAGGGCGTAAGGCTCCGAGCGTCGTCGTTGTCGACGGTTCCATAGGTGAGGTAGAGCGTGACCGGCTTCGCCAGCGCATATTCGGCGCCGATGGCCAGCAGCGTCGCGTCAGCGTTGTCGGCATCCGCGCTGAGCTGGTAGACCTGCGCCTTGAGCGTCCAGGCATCGCTGCGGTAGCGGGCGCCGAGACCGAAGACATCCTGGTCATTCTCCGGTACGGTGCCTGATACCGTCTGCCAGAGAGCGGTGATACGGAAGTTCGCCAGGTCGTAGTATCCGCCGACCCGTATGATCGAGGGATCGTCCTGGTTCGCGGTCGTATTGCCGACCGCCTCGTACCCAGCCCCGATAAACGCTGGTCCGTTGGCATAGTGCACCGCGAGGCTGATGGTCTCGTTGTCATTGTTCGCGGCGGTGTTGACATCGCTGTTGGTGGAATACTGGAAAATACCCTGGGCACCGGCAAAAGCCGGCGTGGCGTAGCCGACGCTGTTGTTCGGCCGCTCATCGAAGCGGGCCGGCGCAGGGCCGCCACGGGTCAGGTTGCGCGCATCGCCGACCTGGTCACCGAACAGGTCGACCCGCCGGCCGATCACCTTGATCGGGGTATCGAAGCGCCCGGCACGCGCGGTGCCGAAGCCTCCATCCAGACCGACAAAGGTGTCGCGGGAGGCGAATGTCCCGCCGTTGCCGCTGTCCGCCCTGATTTCGGTCTCGACCTGATATATTGCTTTCAGGCCTTCCTGGATATCGATGTCGCCCTTGATCCCGACGCGGCTCGAATTGCTGGAGACATTGAGCGCGCTGTCGGTGTCGTTATCGAGCTGGTCGACCGATACATTAAACTGCCCGTAGACCGTTGGGCCGCCGGCATGCGCGGCGGCGGCCGCCAGACCGATCGCCAACGCCAATACTCCCTGACTGATTTTTCTGTTTTTCACGTTCTCTTCCTCCAAAATAATGTTGAGCGAACTTCCGGTGATCCGGTCAGGTCCGTATGGGTCATGGATCAATGTGGATAAAAAAACACCTCCGGTCGTCCGGTCGGTTGAGGGGAGAGGAACTCAGGATTTACACGATCTGCGCATTACTTTTCCCGGCCCGCCTGTCACCGGCGATGGGATCAACACGCAACTTCTCCTTGCGATCGACCTGCAGCACACGCCCGTCGTGAATGATGAACTCGACGGACCCGAAGCGAATGTTCTCCAGAGCCTCGCGCAGGTATACGATCGCTTCTTCTACGTCAGTAATAGGTTTGTTCAGTGCCATTGCCATGCCTTCTCGATTCAGTACTATTCCGCTGTTAACACGTGCTGTCGCACTGGTTCACCACCGTCCCTGGTGTATGGTCGTGGACCCTTGAAACCGTACCAACACGGCCATCCCTGGCCATTCTTCCGTGTCCCTGTTGGCACGGTCTGCATATCCCTTTGCAGTCACCGTGCCAACTACGATTAACCCTATATATCTATATGTTTTATATAATAATTTAATAAAAAATATAAATATCCACGCGGATAGAATCGTTATATTTAATAAATAAAAATCTTTATTAACTATTTTCTGTTAATATTAACGGAATCATGGATCGCTACGAGCAACTATTACTGGATGTCTGGCAAGAAGTCGGGAGGCATATCGAACTCCCGGATGCGTTGGCGGCCATTGCCGGGATCCTGGCCCCGGCCGCACCGCTGCGGGCGATCGAGATCCTCTATGTCGATTCGGAACGCAGGGAGCTGGAAACCGTGGCGGTCATACGCCACGATGATCGGCCGCCACTGCACGGCCGCCGTATCGGATTGGCCCGGGCGCGCTTCGATGCACTGCAGAACTGGGCGCAGCGCGAGCGGGTAATTGCGCTGCCGATCGGGTCGGAGTGGCCCCCGATGTTGATGCCGTTGGAGGACCTCTATGACAGCCACGATGTCCTGATCGGCATACTGAAGGATCGCAGGGATCGGCCGGAAGGACTCGTCGTACTGCTCCTCGCACCGGAGTCCATTGAACAACGCCATCTCGATCTGATCGCGCAATTGCTGGAACCGCTGACCGTCGCACTGGAAAACGACAGTCGCCTGCGCGAACTCGATCAGCTGCGGGCGACCGCCGAGGCCGACAAGCAATCCCTGTTGCACCGGCTCGGGCGCGACCGGCTCAGCGAAGAGATCATCGGCACCGACAACGGGCTGCGGCCAGTGCTGACGCGCGTCGATCAGGTCGCGCGCTCCGACAGCTCGATTCTGCTGCTTGGCGAGACCGGCTCCGGCAAGGAGGTCATTGCCCGCGCGATCCATGAACGCTCGCTGCGCGCCCAGGCGCCGTTCATTCGCGTCAACTGCGGGGCCATGCCGTCGGAACTGATCGACTCGGAATTATTCGGACATGAAAAAGGCAGCTTCACCGGGGCGATCAGCCAGCGTAAGGGCTGGTTTGAACAGGCTGATGGCGGCACGCTGTTCCTCGACGAGATCGGAGAGCTACCGCTAACGGCGCAGGTGCGACTGTTGAGAGTACTGCAGGACGGGACGCTCAATCGCGTCGGTGGCCAACAGGCGATCCAGGTCAATGTGCGCGTAATCGCAGCTACCCATCGGGATCTTGCGGCGATGGTGCAGGAAGGAACCTTCCGCGAGGACTTGTGGTATCGCATCGCGGTGTTTCCGATCCTGCTCCCGCCACTGCGCGATCGCCTCGAGGATATCCCGGAACTCGCCCGCCACTTCGCCCGAAAGGCGGCGATCAGGCTTGGCCTGCAGCTCCAGTTGCCGACTGCTGCCGATATCGCGCTGCTGCAAGGCTATCCCTGGCCCGGCAACGTGCGTGAGATGTCATCGGTGATAGAGCGAGCCGCGATACTCGGCGAAGGGAAGCGGCTGGAGGTCGCAGCCGCGTTGGGCCTGTCGACGACTCAGCGCACGACTGCGCCGGCTCGCAGCGAGCGCAAGTTCACGACACTCGACCAGGCGATCGAGCAGCATATCCGCGCGGCGCTGACGCGTACCCGTGGCAGGGTCGACGGCCTCCAGGGCGCGGCTCACCTGCTCAATCTCAATCCACACACCTTGCGTTCCAAGATGCGCAAGCTCGGCATCGATCCGCGACCATTCCGGGATAGCTGACAGATTTCTGGTATGCTGGCCGTCATTCGGCGAATCAAAATCAAGGGGGCAGTGTCGTTGAATCCGGCCCATGATTCTGACCCCATGCCCTCCATGCAACTACCCTGATCTCTTGATTCCCAATTCCATGAACTCCATCGAAACTCCCGGGACGACGCCTGACATGCCGATGGCCACCCGGTTTCGCGGTTTTCTCCCGGTGGTCGTTGATGTCGAGACCGGCGGCTTCAATCACGAGACCGATGCCCTGCTCGAGGTCGCGGCGGTACTCGTCGACTTCGATGACGGACAACGGTTAGTGCGTGTTGAAACGATCGCGCATCATATACTGCCTTTCGAGGGCGCGAATCTCGATCCGAAGGCCCTTGCGTTCAACGGCATCGAGGATCCCTGGCATCCATTTCGCGGGGCTGTCAGCGAACGCGAGGCGATAAACGGCATATTTGGCGCAGTGCGCCGCGCGATTCGGCAAAGCAGCTGCACACGCGCGATACTGGTCGGCCACAATCCGGGGCTCGATCTGAATTTCATCAATGCCGCGGCATTACGCGCCAATATCAAGCGCAATCCGTTTCATCCATTCAGTTGTTTCGACACCGCAACCCTCGCCGGAGTCGCCTATGGCCAGACTGTACTCGCGCGGGCAGTCAAGGCGGCCGGGCTGGAATGGGACGCGGCTGAAGCGCACTCCGCAGTCTACGACGCCGAGCGGACTGCGGATCTATTCTGCGACATCGTCAATCGCTGGGGTCGGGGTCAGAGTAAAAATTGAGCCGGTTGATTCAACCGGCTCAATTTCAGGCGGCGCGGGTGGAGTCGATCAGCTTCTGCAGTTCGCCGCTCTGGTACAACTCGAGCACGATGTCGCAACCGCCGACGAGCTCGCCATTGATGTAGAGCTGGGGGAAGGTCGGCCAGTTCGCATAGCGCGGCAGGTTCTGGCGGATCTCGGGATCCTCGAGGATATTAATGTGCTGGAACTGCGCGTTGCAGGCGCGCAGCGCCTGGGCGGTATAACTCGAAAATCCGCACTGCGGCATCTCCGGGGTGCCCTTCATGTACAACACGATAGGGTAACCCTCGATCTGCTGCTTGATACGCTCCATGACATCCATAAACTCATGACCTCTACTGTGTTGACTGGATCGGGGTAACAGCCCCTGACCCCACGGGGTCAGATCCCGAATCCTTGCGTGCATGATATCTCTGATATCCTACCATTTCAATCAGGTATTAATATCGCTTGATATTTCAATCTGATAATCTGCCCCAATTCCTGCCGACCTGCGCGGCGACGCCGGTGAAGTCGACGTGGATATCCGATCCATCAACGTGCACGCACGCGCTGATCGGGATAACGCCGGCGCCGTCAACATCGAGGTAATCCATGCATCGGGTCCCGTCCGCAATATCCACCAGTGTGCTGCTCGCGATCGACGATGCCACGCATCGCCCCGGCCATGCTGCCAGGATGCACCGGGATAGGCGTCGCTGCCCGCACAGTTCGTCTCCGGCATCAAACACCGGGCAGGAACAGTCGAGCCGATCTGGATATCCGGTGACAGCACGACGCGGCGCAATACCGCGCCCATCTCATCGCAGACGGCGCTGATGCGGCCGGAGAAGGTGTCCAGTTCCATTGCATTCATCATGGAGGTCAGACCCCTTGGGGTTTGAACCCTGATGGTTTCCTTGAACCGTGGCGATGCGTGATTTATGATCTTTCTCAATCCATTCAAGCAATACCTTCCGATTAATACCCAAGGAGTCGACATGGTACACAAATTGCCCGAACTGCCCTATGCGCTGTCGGCACTCGCCCCGCATCTCTCCGAGGAGACGCTCGAGTACCACTACGGCAAGCACCACCAGACCTATGTCACGAACCTGAACAACCTGATCAAGGGCACGGAATTCGAGGCGCTCTCGCTCGAGAATATCATTAAAAAATCGTCGGGCGGGATGTTCAACAACGCGGCCCAGATCTGGAATCATACCTTCTACTGGAACTGCCTGAGCCCGAACGGCGGTCGCGCGCCCTCAGGCAAGCTCGGCAGCGCAATCGACAAGGCCTTCGGATCGTTCGAGGACTTCAAGAGCAAGTTTAGCCAGACCGCGATCACGACCTTCGGCTCGGGCTGGGCCTGGCTGGTCAAAAACTCCGACGGCACACTCGGCATCGTCAGCACCAGCAATGCCGGCACGCCGATGACCGCAGGTCAGACGGCGCTGCTGACATGCGACGTCTGGGAGCACGCCTATTACATCGACTACCGCAATGCGCGGCCGAAATATGTCGAGCATTTCTGGGAACTCGTCAACTGGGACTACGTCGCGAAGAATCTCGGCTGATCCCGCAGCGCTATCGGCCCCGCTGAACCGGGGAAGCATCGTGGACGACCTGACCAGCGCGCCCGGACCGGCGGATCTGCGTCACTTCACGCCGTTTCAGGATCTCGACGAGGGCCAGCTGATCCTGCTCACCGGCAGGATCGACGTGATCCGCGCCGACGAAGGCGAACGCATCTTCAGCGTCGGCGATGCGCCGGAGGGACAATACTTTCTGCTGAAGGGCGTCATCGAACTCGAATCCGTGGACGGGACCCGCCGCGTCGTCGAAGGCGGGACTGGCAGGTCCTGCGATGCAATCGATCCGGAGCGGCCCTGCACGCATCACGCGACCGCGCTCGACGTGAGCACCCTGCTCCGGGTCGATCCCTCCCTGATCGGCGCGCTGCATGGCGCCGGTCCCGAATCCGCCGACGGCAATGGCGAAACGCATCCCCTCGTCAAGGAAATCAGGCGGGACCTCCAGGGCAGCCGTTTCAGCCTCCCGAGCCTGCCGGAGGTCGCGCTGCGCATCAAGAAAGCCATCGAAAGCGAATCGGCGAGCGTCGCGAAGGTCACGAAGATCGTCGGCGCCGATCCGGTCATCACCGCGAAGCTGATCAGGGCCGCGAACAGCGCGTTCTATCACGGCAACGACCCGATCGAAACCTGTCACGCCGCGATCGTCCGCCTCGGCATGAACACGACCAAACAACTGGTTATCAGTTTTGCATTGCGCGATCTGTTCAGACTCAAGGAGCCCGCACTGAAGAAGCGCATGCACCAGTCATGGCGCCACAGCACCGAGATCGGAGCAATCTGCATGGTGCTCGCACAACTCACCGGCCGCCTCGAACCCGAACAGGCGCTGCTCGCCGGGCTGCTTCACGACATCGGTGTCGTCTCGATTCTGTCGCATGCCAGCACGCATTCCGAACTGGTCCGCGACGAAAACGCCCTGATGGCATTGATTCGCGCATTGCGTGGAGAGGTCGGCGGCATGATCCTGCGCCACTGGAAATTCAGCGATACGATCACCCGGGCCGCAATCCATGCCCGGGACTGGGGTTACGACTCCGGTACCGGGATCGATTACTGCGACCTCGTCATCATCGCGCAGCTGCACAGCCTGATGAAGGCCGGACGCGTCTCGGAGCACCCGCCATTTGATCGTATTCCCGCCTATCGCAAGCTCTCACCGGACATCCTGACGCCGCAAGGCAGCCTGAAGATCCTCGATCAGGCCCGGGACCAGCTCGGCGAGGTCCTGCAGTTGCTCGCATAGGGTCAGACCTCCAGGGATCTGTCCCAACGAACTTCGAAATCCCCCTGATTCCCGGGTATAATTGGCGGTTTAACGTCGGCGACACACGGACATGTCCGAACACCTGATGAATACCTACGACCGGCTGCCGGTCACGTTCGCGAGCGGCGAGGGCGCCTGGCTGCGGGATACCGCAGGCAAGACATATCTCGATGCGCTCTCCGGAATCGCGGTCTGCGGGCTGGGTCATGCCCATCCGGCGGTCAGCGCGGCGATCTGCGCGCAATCGAAACGGCTGCTGCATACCTCGAACCTCTACCGGGTCGAACTCCAGGAAATGCTCGCCGCCGAATTGACGCGCGTCGCGGATATGGAACGGGCCTTTTTCGGTAATTCCGGTGCCGAGGCGATCGAGGCGGCGATCAAGCTCGCGCGCCTGCATGGTCACAGGCATGGCATCACCCAGCCCGCGATCATCGTCGCCGAGAACAGTTTTCACGGTCGTACCCTCGCGACGTTGTCGGCGACCGGCAACCGCAAGGTCCAGGCCGGTTTCGAGCCCCTTGTGCAGGGCTTTGTCCGCGTTCCCTACAACGATGTCGAGGCCCTGAATACCGTCGCGCGCAACGCGCAGCAGGTCGTCGCGGTGCTGCTCGAACCGGCGCAGGGCGAAGGCGGCATCGTGATCCCGGACCCGGGTTATCTCGACGCAGTGCGCGCACTGTGCGACCGGCAGGGCTGGCTGATGATGCTCGACGAAATCCAGACCGGCATGGGCAGGACCGGGCGCTGGTTCGCGTTCCAGCACCATGGCTGGCGGCCCGACGTCATCGCCGTTGCGAAGGGACTCGCGAACGGCGTTCCGATCGGCGCCTGCCTGGCGCACGGCGAGGCCGCCCTGACGTTTCATCCCGGTAACCATGGCTCGACCTTCGGCGGCAATCCGCTCGCCTGCAGCGCCGCGCTGGCCGTGCTGAAGACCATCGAGTCGGAGAATCTTGTCGAGCGCGCCGCTGCACTCGGCGAGCGCATTGTTTCCGGGCTGAAACGCGCACTCGACGATGTCGAGGATATCGTCGAAATCCGCGGTCTCGGCCTGATGATCGGCATCGAGTTCCGGCATCCCTGCAAGCCGCTGGTCAAGGCCGGACTCGATCACGGTGTGCTGTTCAGCGTACAGTCCGACAAGGTTATCCGCCTGTTGCCGCCACTCGTCATCAGCGACGACGAGGCCAACGAGCTCGTGCGCCGTGTCAGCGCCACGATCAGACAATCCTGACATGCCGGCGCCGAAACACTTCCTGACCCTGCTCGACCTGTCCTCGCGGGAGTTGCTGGCGCTAATCTGGCGCGCGATCGACCTCAAGGCGATGCGGGCGCGTGGCGATGTCTACGAGCCGCTCAAAAACAGGGTGCTCGGCATGGTGTTCGAGAAGTCCTCGACGCGCACCCGGGTCTCGTTCGAAAGCGCCATGATCCAGTTCGGCGGCGGCGCGATCTTCCTGTCACCGCGCGACACCCAACTCGGCCGCGGTGAACCGATCGAGGACACCGCGCGCGCAGTATCGTCGATGGTCGACGTCATCATGATGCGGACCTACTCGCACGAATCCCAGTTGCGCTTTGCCGCGCATTCTGCCGTGCCGGTCATCAACGGCCTGTCCGATATCCATCATCCCTGTCAGTTGCTCGCAGACATGCAGACCTGGTTTGAACTGCGCGGTGATATCGCCGGCAAAACCGTCGCGTGGATCGGTGACGGCAACAACATGTGCAATTCATATATCCATGCCGCCCACCGCTTCGGCTTCAGCCTTCGCATCGCCGCCCCGGAGGGCTACGCGCCCGAGCTGGCGCGGGATCCGGTCTTCGCTGCGCAGGCAGTTCTGGTCGACGGACCACTGGAGGCAGCCGACGGCGCCGACCTCGTCGTGACCGATGTCTGGGCCAGTATGGGCCAGGAAACCGAGTCCGAGGAACGCAACCGTATTTTCCGCGATTACCAGGTCGACGCAGCCGTGATGGCGAAGGCGCGCCCGGAAGCACTGTTCATGCACTGCCTGCCCGCGCACCGCGGCGAGGAAGTCAGCGCCGGGGTCATTGATGGGCCTAAAAGCGTGGTCTGGCAGGAAGCCGAGAACCGCCTCCACGCGCAGAAGGCCCTGCTCGAACACCTGCTCGACGCCGCACCACGCCGATAGTCACGGGAATGAGATCACCTCTGGACATGAAACCGGGACCCCTGGCCGCTCAATGACGGCGTTGCTTGCCATAGACGAGATCGAATGTCGCCACCAGGGCCAGATCATCGTCCGGGGGTTGTCCGCAAGTATCGCGCCCGACTCGATCGTCTGCCTGCTCGGCCCGAGCGGCTGTGGCAAAACCACGGTGCTGCGCGCGATTGCCGGCTTCGAGCCGGTCTATCGCGGCAGCATCTCAATCCGCGGCGTAACGGTCTCATCACCCGGCTACATGGTGCCACCCGACAAGCGCCATGTCGGCATGGTGTTCCAGGACTACGCATTGTTCCCGCATCTCAAGATTGCCGACAACGTCGCCTTCGGCTTGCGCAAGATTGACCGGGCGGAACGCGGCGGCATCGTCGAGGACCTGCTGACGCTCGTCGGCCTCGGCGCCGTCCGCGATCGCTACCCGCACGAACTTTCCGGAGGCCAGCAGCAGCGTGTCGCGCTGGCCCGCGCGCTCGCGGTCAAACCCGACCTGCTGCTGCTCGACGAGCCGTTCTCGAATCTCGACGTGGAGCTGCGCGACCGTCTGGGCATCGAGGTACGCGGCATTCTGAAGCAACGCAATATCACGACGCTGATGGTGACACACGACCAGCATGAGGCTTTCGCGCTCGGTGACGTCGTCGGCATCATGCAGGACGGCGAGATCGTCCAGTGGGACACGCCGTTCAATCTCTATCATCAGCCGGTCAACCGCTTCGTCGCGAGCTTTATCGGACAGAGCGTGATGCTGCGTGGCGACCTGATATCCTCGGATACGGTCCGCACCGAGATTGGCCCGATCCAGGGGAATCGCAGCTACCCGTGGCCGGTCGGCACCAAAGTCGACGTGCTGCTGCGCCCGGACGATATTATCCCGGACCCGGAAAGCGGACTACGAGGGCGAATCGTCAAGGAGGCATTCAAGGGGGCGGAGATTTTGTACACGCTACGGCTCGAGAGCGGAACTGAACTCCTGTCGCTGTTTCCGAGTCATCAACATCATCAGGTCGGCGAAGTAGTCGGCTTGCGTGTCGCGGCCGATCACCTCGTCGCGTTCCCGCGCGACTGAAGACTAAAAAAACGGGGTCAGACCCGCAGGGTCTGACCCCGTTATTATAAATTCCTAGGGCTTCAGGTTTGCCAGGTATTCGGCGACGGACTGGACCTCTTGCTCGGTCAGTTTCTTCGCGATATTGGTCATCATGCCGGCCGGATCATTTTTCCGCGCACCGCTGCGGAAGTCATTCAACTGTTTGATGATGTAATCGCGATGCTGGCGGCCGACCACCGGGAACTGGGAAATCGTCGGCGATCTGCCCTGTCCGCCCTCACCATGACAATTGATGCACCCATAGACACCGTTTTCTGCATTTCCTTCCCTGTATAACCGCTCTCCGTCCCGCAACATTTCACGGTTCGGCGGCGGGGTGATCGGCTCCACCATCTTCTGGGTCTGGAAGTACGCGCCGATATCCTTCGCGTCCTGGACGCTCGCAACCGTCGCGGCCATACCGGTCATGATCGGATTGTTGTCGCGGTGTCCGGTCTGGAAGTCGCGTACCTGTTTGACGATGTAGAGACCAAACTGGCCGGCGAGACGGGGAAAGTCAGCGACCGGACTGTTGCCGTCGCCGCCGTGGCAACCGAAGCAGACCGCACCCTTCTCCTGCCCCGCTACAGGGTCTCCGTCAGCAGCAAACGCGGCGTTAGCCGCGAACAAGGTCAGAACTCCTCCGGTAAAAACACATACAGCCCAGCTCTTCGCTCTCAACCACGCTCTCATAGGCCCGCCCGCTCGAATTATTTTTTACGTTATGAGGAATTTATTATCGTTATCGCTTCCAGCCAACAGGGGCGTGTAGCGCACCCTGTGCCCGGAACCCCACCCATGTCAGGAAGCAACAGGATACCACAACGGATTCCGGTAAAAAATATCCGAAAAAGTTATGCCGGGTCAGAGGCTTGGAAAAATCTCCTTGTTTCAGATGTCCATCGCCCGCTGCTGTTCCTTACTCTGGAAAAAGCCGGGTAATCGCGCTGGGCCAAAATGGCTTTTCCTTCAGCTTGTAATACGGTTCATAGATGCCCAGAATACCGGCAGGCCGTATGAGACAATACACACAAGACGATGCATGCATTGCCACAAGCCATGTCGGCCCCTGCAGGACGCGCCAGAATCCATTCTTGATTTCAGACCTGTTTCGGCATATCTCCCCGACACTGTTGACCCCGGAATCATCGGGAACGAATTCAGTTCAGATCGCAGATGGAGACCGACCGGCCCGAAGCGCAGACTGCCTGGAGCATAAATGATTCCGGAACTGTACCGCAGACACCGGGATATCCGGATTTATCTTTTGCCGCTTCTCATGATGGCCTTGTTATTCGCCGGGTCCTCGATACCGGGAGAACCGTCCGGAATCCCGCGGGATGCGAGCCTGTTCGGCATCCCGATCGCGCATCTGTTCAGATTATTTTCCCTGGTTCCCCCGACTGTTCACGATATCCTGCATGTTCCCGGATATATGCTTCTCGCGTGGACGCTGCATGCTCCGCTCAGCCGCTGGCTGAAGCCAACACCGTGCCTGATACTGACGCTGGCGATAGCGACCACCTACGGCGCGTTGCTGGAATGGAATCAGATGGGTATCCCGGGACGCTACCCCAGTTTCGGTGACCTACTCCTCAACTTCATCGGGGCGCTGCTGGGCAGCCTGCTGGCCAGCAGCAGCCTCCGGCGGGTATCATAGCGACGACCGTCCTTCGAAAACACACCCATAGCCAGAAGCGCCATCCCGCCATGAAAATCACTATCTTCGGATCCGGCTATGTCGGACTTGTGACCGGCGCCTGCCTCGCCGAGGTCGGTAATGACGTGCTGTGCATCGACATCGACGCAGCCAAGATCGACATGCTCAAAACCGGCCGGATCCCGATCTTCGAACCGGGCCTGACCGACATGGTCACCCACAACCTGAAATCGGGACGTATCGACTTCACGACGGATATCGCCGCCGGCGTCGCCCACGGCCTCTTTCAGTTCGTCGCGGTCGGCACCCCTCCGGACGAGAACGGTTCCGCCGACCTGCAGCACGTACTCGCGGTCGCCCGGGGCATCGGGCAACACTTCCAGGAGTATCGCATCATCGTCAACAAATCCACGGTGCCGGTCGGCACCGCGGATCGGGTCAGGGCGACGGTCGCGGCTGCCCTCGCGGAGAGAAAGCAGGTGATCGAATTCGATGTCGTTTCGAACCCGGAATTCCTTAAGGAAGGGGCGGCGATCGAGGATTTCATGCGCCCCGATCGCATCATTGTCGGCACCGACAACCCCCGGACCACTGAACTGCTGCGGACCCTGTACGCGCCGTTCAACCGTAACCGCGACCGGGTCATCGCGATGGATATCCGCTCGGCGGAACTGACGAAATATGCCGCGAACGCGATGCTCGCGACCAAGATCAGCTTCATGAATGAGATCGCGAACCTCGCGGAACGCCTCGGCGCCGATATCGAGCAGGTTCGTATCGGCATTGGCTCCGACCCGCGCATCGGTTATCACTTCATCTATCCCGGTGCCGGTTATGGCGGCTCCTGTTTTCCGAAGGACGTCAAGGCGCTTGCGCGTACTGCTGAGGATCACGGCTACCCGGCGGAACTGCTGCAGGCCGTGGAATCTGTAAACGGGCGCCAGAAGCAGGTGCTGTTCGACAAGATCCGCAGGCACTTCGACGATAATCTTGCCGGGCGGGTCATCGCGCTGTGGGGGCTGGCGTTCAAGCCGAATACCGACGACATGCGTGAGGCGCCGAGTCGCACGCTGATGGAATCCCTGTGGTCAGCCGGTGCCCGGGTCCGGGCCTACGATCCTGAGGCGATCGACGAGACTCGCCGCCTCTACGGCGATCATCCCGGGCTGGCGCTGTGCATGGCTCCGGAGGATGCACTCACCGGTGCGGACGCGCTGGCGATCGTCACCGAGTGGCACGAGTTCCGCAGCCCCGATTTCGCGACGATCAGGCAATCACTGAAGCAGGCCGTGATCTTCGACGGCCGCAACCTGTACGACCCGGTCGCCATGGAACGCGAGGGCATTCTCTACTACGCAATCGGACGCGGTATCACGAGGAAGGATTGATGCTTAATCTGGAAGAGGTCAGGGTTGGAGTCATTGGGCTGGGTTATGTGGGTCTGCCGCTCGCAGTCGCGCTCGGCAAACTATTCCCGGTGACCGGCTTCGATATCAGCAAATCGCGTATTGCGGACCTTAAGGCCGGCCATGACAGCACGCTTGAAGTGACATCAGCGGAACTGGCCGAGGCCGGGTCGCTGACCTGCACGGACCGCCTCGACGACCTGCGTAACTGCAATTTCTTCATCGTCACGGTGCCGACGCCGATCGACAGCTACAAGCGACCGGATCTGACACCGCTGGTCTCGGCGAGTCGCACCGTCGGCGGCGTGCTGTCCAAGGGCGACGTCGTCGTCTATGAATCGACGGTCTATCCCGGCTGTACCGAGGAGATCTGCGTCCCGATCCTCGAGGAGCGTTCCGGACTGGTCCTGAATCGGGATTTTTTCGTCGGTTACAGCCCGGAGCGCATCAATCCCGGAGACCGGGTTCATCGCCTGAACACAATCACGAAAGTTACTTCGGGATCAACACCGGAGGCAGCCACACTGGTCGACGCCCTGTATGCGAGCATCATCGATGCAGGGACTCATCTCGCGAGCAGCATCCGGGTCGCCGAAGCCGCTAAAGTCATCGAGAACACCCAGCGTGACGTCAACATCGCACTGATCAACGAACTCGCGCTGATCTTCAACCGGCTGGGCATCGACACGCTCGAGGTGCTCGAGGCGGCCGGAACCAAGTGGAATTTCCTGCCATTCCGCCCCGGATTGGTCGGCGGACACTGCATCGGCGTCGACCCGTATTACCTGACTCACAAGGCCCAGGAGATCGGCTACCACCCCGAGGTGATCCTTGCCGGTCGCCGCATCAACGACGGCATGGGGGCCTATGTCGCCGAACGCGTGATCAAGCTGATGGCCGAGCGCCGCCTGGCGATCGCCGACGCCCGCATTCTCGTGCTCGGGCTCGCCTTCAAGGAGAATTGTCCCGATATCCGCAATACGCGCGTTGTCGACATCGTCGCCGAGCTTCGGGGCTACCATGCCCGCGTCGATGTCTATGACCCCTGGGTCAACCCGGACGAGGCCATGCACGAGTACGGCATCCGCCCGGTCTCTGCACCGGAATCCGGCGTCTATGACGCCGTCGTGCTCGCGGTCGCGCATGACGAGTTCCGTGAGCTGGGCATCGACGGCATACGTGCACAATGCCGGCCGAACGCCGTGGTCTATGATGTAAAATCGCTGTTTCCGGCCAGCACCGTCGACGGCAGACTGTAGGATCCATCCATATGAAAATTCTGGTCACCGGCACCGCCGGCTTCATAGGCTCCGCGCTTGCGTTGCGCCTGCTCGAACGCGGCGACGAGGTCATCGGCGTTGACAACGTCAACGACTACTACGACGTCAATCTGAAGCTTGCCCGCCTCGAACGTCTCAAGGCATTCGATCGCTTCACCGAGATTCGCGCAAGCCTCGAGGACAACGACGCGATGTCGGCGGCCTTCCGCGCCCATCGACCAAATCGGGTCGTCAATCTCGCAGCCCAGGCCGGAGTGCGTTATTCACTGATCAATCCGCGTTCCTATGTCGACAGTAACCTGGTCGGTTTCATCAACATCCTCGAAGGTTGCCGCCATCACGAGGTCGAGCACCTGGTCTACGCCTCAAGCAGTTCAGTGTACGGCGCAAACACGCGGATGCCGTTCTCGGTCCATGACAACGTCGATCATCCGGTCAGCCTGTATGCCGCGAGCAAAAAGGCCAACGAGCTGATGGCGCATACCTACAGCCACCTGTTCCGGTTGCCGACGACCGGCCTGCGATTCTTTACCGTGTATGGGCCCTGGGGTCGCCCGGACATGGCGCTGTTCCTGTTTACCCGCAATATCCTTGAAGGCAAGCCGATCGACGTCTACAACTATGGCAAATGCAGCCGGGATTTCACCTATATCGATGATATCGTCGAAGGAGTGATTCGGGTGACGGATCGCATACCCGCGCCGGATCCGGAATGGAACAGCGACCAGCCGGATTCGGCCAGCAGCCTCGCGCCATACCGGCTCTATAACATTGGCAATAACAATCCGGTCGAGCTCGAGCGTTTTATCGAGATCCTGGAACTGAAACTCGGCAGACAGGCTTACAGGAATCTGCTTCCGCTGCAGCCCGGTGACGTGCCGATGACCTACGCAAATATCGATGATCTGATGCGCGACACCGGTTTCAAGCCATCGACACCGCTGGAAACCGGGATTGCGCGATTTGTCGACTGGTACAAGGCGTACTACCGATAAAAGTGAGGCGCAGGAGCCCGAAGCCCCTGCGCCTCATCCCCCCCAACAAACTCAGTTGACCCGCGGGTCGAGTTCGCCCTTCTTGTAGCGCTTGGCCATTACCTCGAGCGATACCGGCTTGATCTTCGACGCGTTGCCGGCGGTGCCGAAGGCTTCGTAGCGGGCCTTGCATATGCCTTTCATCGCGGCGGTCGAGGCCTTGAGGTACTTGCGCGGATCGAATTCCTTCGGGTTTTCGGCGAGGAACTTGCGCACCGCGCCGGTGCTGGCCATGCGCAGGTCGGTATCGATATTGACCTTGCGCACGCCGTGCCTGATGCCTTCCTGGATCTCCTCGACCGGCACGCCGTAGGTCTCGCCCATGTCGCCGCCGTAGCTGTTGATGATCTTCAGCCAGTCCTGCGGCACCGAGCTCGAGCCGTGCATGACCAGGTGGGTATCCGGGATGCGGGCGTGAATCTCCTTGATGCGCTTGATCGCCAGGATATCACCCGTCGGCGGACGCGTGAACTTGTAGGCACCGTGCGAAGTGCCGATCGCGATTGCGAGCGCGTCGACGCCGGTCTTCTTGACGAAGTCGGCGGCCTCTTCGGGGTCGGTCAGCAGCATGTCCTTGCTGAGCTTGCCCTCGGCGCCGGAACCGTCTTCCTCGCCGGCCATGCCGGTCTCGAGCGAACCGAGACAGCCGAGTTCGCCTTCGACCGACACGCCGCCGGCATGGGACATCTCGACGACGGCGCGCGTGACGCGGACGTTGTACTCGAAGTCCGCGGGGGTCTTCATATCTTCCTTCAGCGAGCCGTCCATCATCACCGACGTGAAACCGAGCTGGATCGACTGCAGGCAGACGCCGGGCGAGGCGCCGTGATCCTGATGCACGACGATCGGGATATGCGGCCACTGCTCGGCGGCGGCATCCATCAGGTGACGCAGAAAGGGCGCGCCGGCGTAGGAGCGGGCACCGGCAGAGGCCTGTACGATGACCGGGCTGTCGGTCTCGTCGGCGGCCTGCATGATCGAGTGCATCTGCTCCATGTTGTTGACGTTGTAGGCCGGCACGCCATAGCCGTACTCGGCGGCGTGATCCAGCAGTTGACGAAGTGATATCAGGGCCATGCTGTTCTCCTTAGAGGTTTGTGAATATATTCAGTGGTCACCGACGCGAAAGATCTTCATCGTGTTCGTCGCCCCGTGAGTCCCCATGCGGTCGCCCTTGGTGATGATGACCATGTCGCCTTCCTGAACGGTATTATGCTTCAGCAATTCCTCGATGACGCTTCTCGTGATGTCCTCGTCGTGCGTCGACGGGATGTCGTACGCGAGCGGATAGACGCCGCGATACAGCGTCACCTTGCGCCGCGTCGCCTCGTGGCGGGTCATCGCATAGATCGGGATCCCGGAGCTGATGCGCGACATCCATTGCGCCGTGGAACCGGATTCCGTCAGCGCGGCGATCACGCGGACACCGAGATGGTTCGCGGTATACATCGACGCCATCGCGATCGCCTCGTCGATATGCCGGAATTCATCGCTGACCCGGTGGCGCGACACCGCGGCGACCTTCTGCTTCTCCGCACCGCGGCAGATCCGGTCCATCGCCTCGATGACCTTGACCGGGTAACGGCCCATCGCGGTCTCTTCCGACAGCATCACCGCGTCGGTGCCGTCGAGCACCGCATTCGCGACGTCGAAGACCTCGGCGCGGTACGGAATCGGATTGCCGACCATCGATTGCATCATCTGCGTCGCGGTGATGACGACGCGGTTCATGTTGCGCGACATGTGAATGATCTGCTTCTGCACCGCCGGCAACTCGGCATCGCCGATCTCGACGCCGAGATCGCCGCGCGCGATCATGACGACGTCGGTCGCGGCGATGATGTCCTCGAGACCGGCCAGCGACTCGGCGCGCTCGATCTTCGCGACGATGGCGCCGTGGCCGCCGGCGGCGCGCAGCAGCTCGCGCGCCTCGTGGATGTCCGCGGCATTGCGCGGGAAGGAGACCGCGACATAATCCGCGCTGATCTCGGCCGCGGTGCGGATGTCCTCGCGGTCCTTTTCGGTGATCGCCGCCGCGGACAGGCCTCCGCCGAGGCGGTTGATGCCCTTGTTGTTCGACAGTACGCCGCCGGTGGACACCCGGGTGATGATCTCGTTACCGGCGATCTCCTCGACCTCGAGTACGATCTTGCCGTCGTCCAGCAGCAGGGTGTCGCCCTTGACGAGGTCGCTTGGCAACTCCTTGTACGACAGCCCGACCCGTTCCAGGGTGCCGGCGTCGGCGGCCAGCGCGGTATCGAGGACGAAGCGCGCGCCCTCCTCCAGGACGACCTTGCCTTCCGCGAAGCGGTCGGTGCGGATCTTCGGACCCTGCAGGTCGGCGAGTACGCCGACCTCGCGGCCCTGCTCCCGCGCCAGGCGGCGCACGTCCTCTACGCGGCGGACATGGTCGGCCGCCGCGCCATGCGAGAAATTGACCCGGACGACATCGAGGCCGGCGCGAATCATGCGCTCGAGCACGAGCGGGTCATCCGTGGCCGGGCCGAGCGTGGCAACGATCTTGGTACGTCGCAAACGGTTTCTTTGCTGGTTCATCGAGGTGAGGTCTGTTCAGCTCCTGGCGCGTTGTTCGAGGATCTCGACTGCGGGCAGCTTCTTTCCCTCGAGGAATTCGAGGAAAGCGCCGCCGCCGGTCGAGATGTAGGAAACCTTGTCTGCAATGCCGTACTTGGCGACGGCGGCCAGGGTATCGCCGCCGCCGGCGATCGAGAAAGCCGGGCTTGCGGCGATCGCCTCGGCGAGCCTGCGCGTGCCTTCGCCGAACTGGTCGAATTCGAACACGCCGACCGGGCCGTTCCACACGATCGTGCCGGCCTCGCGGATAACCCGGTCGAAGATCTTCGAGGTTTCGGGGCCGATATCAAAGATCATGTCGTCCGCAGCAACCCTGTCGACCGGTTTCAGCGTCGCCTTGGCGTCCTCGGCGAAAGCCTTGGCGCAGACCACGTCGGTCGGGACCGGGATATCGCCGCCACGATCGCGAGCGGCCTCGGTCAGGCGCCGGGCCTCGTCGACGAGATCCGGTTCGTACAGGGACTTGCCGACATCGTGCCCCGCCGCCGCGATGAAGGTGTTCGCGATGCCACCGCCGACGATCAACTGGTCGACGATGCCGGACAGCGACTCGAGTACGGTCAGTTTGGTCGACACCTTGGACCCGCCGACGATCGCGACCATCGGGCGCGCCGGCTTGTCGAGCGCCTTGCCGAGCGCGTCGAGCTCGGCGATCAGCAGCGGGCCGGCGCAGGCGACCGGCGCGTAGCGGGCGACGCCGTGCGTCGAAGCCTGGGCGCGATGCGCGGTGCCGAAGGCGTCCATGACGTAGACATCGCAGATCGCCGCCATGCGCCGCGACAGGGCCTCCTCGTTCTTCTTCTCGCCCTTGTTGAAGCGCACGTTCTCGCACAGCACGACTTCGCCGTCCTTCATGTCGACGCCGTTGAGCCAGTCGCGCTCGAGGCGTACCGGCTGATCAAGCAGACCGGACAGATGGGACGCGACCGGGGCAAGCGATGATTTTTCCTCGAACACGCCCTCCTCCGGCCGGCCGAGATGGGACATCAGCATCACCCGTGCGCCGGAACCTTTCGCATGCTCGATCGTCGGCAACGACGCGCGGATGCGGGTATCGTCGGCGACCCGACCTTCCTTGAGAGGCACGTTCAGATCGAGGCGAATCAGCACACGCTTTCCGCCGAGATCGAGATCGGTCATTTTGATCACGGACATCTTATTTGGCCTTCATCAGCGCCACGGTGGTGTCGAGCATCCGGTTCGAAAAGCCCCACTCGTTGTCATACCAGGCGAGCACCTTGACCAGCCGGCCGTCGATGACCTTGGTCAGCGGGGCTTCGTAGGTTGACGACGCGGGATCGTGATTGAAGTCGATCGAGACCAGCGGTTTGTCGTTGTAGGCAAGGATACCCTTCAGCGGGCCGTTCGCCGCGTCGCGGATGACGCTGTCGATCTCTTTCTTGCTGGTCTCGCGCGCCGCAGTGAACACCAGATCGACCAGCGACACGTTGATCGTCGGCACGCGCACCGCGAAACCGTCGAGCTTGCCATTCAGCTCCGGCAGCACGAGGCCGACGGCGGCCGCGGCGCCGGTCTTGGTCGGAATCATCGACTGGGTGGCGGAACGCGCGCGGCGGAGGTCGGAATGGTATACGTCGGTCAACACCTGGTCGTTGGTGTAGGAATGAATCGTCGTCATCAGGCCGTTGACCAGCCCGATCTGGTCGTGCAGCGGCTTGACCAGCGGAGCTAGGCAGTTCGTCGTGCAGGAGGCGTTGGAAATGACGGTATCGGATGCCTTCAACGTCGTGTGGTTGACGCCGTAGACGATCGTCGCGTCGACATCATTGCCGCCCGGCGCCGAGATGATGACCTTCTTCGCGCCCGCTTTCAGATGCGCGGAGGCCTTGTCCTTGCTCGTGAAGAAGCCGGTACACTCGTGCACGACGTCGATACCGAGTTCGGCCCACGGCAGCTTCGACGGGTCGCGCTCGGCCAGCACGCGGATGCGATCGCCATTGATGATCATGTACGCGCCGTCGACCTCGACCTTGCCCGGGAAGCGCCCGTGCACGGTGTCATAGCGGGTCAGATGGGCATTGGTCTCTGAATCGCCGAGATCGTTGATCGCGACGATCTGAATGTCCTTGTTGCGTCCAGCCTCGTAGAGCGCCCGCAGCACGTTTCTGCCGATGCGGCCGTAACCGTTGATTGCAACTTTTATCGCCATTTTCGCTCTCCCTTCTATCTATTTGCTGTCCTTGAGGGTTTCTTCCACCGCCTTGACGACGTTATCCACGGTGAAACCGAAATGTTTGAATACGTCACCGGCCGGGGCCGACTCGCCGAAACTGTCGATACCGACGACCCGGCCCTTGAGACCGACGAAGCGATACCAGTACGCAGTCACGCCGGCCTCGACCGCGACGCGCGCGGTTACGGCCGGAGACAGCACGGAGTTGCGGTACGCCGCGTCCTGGGCATCGAACACGTCTACCGACGGCATCGACACGACGCGAATTTTGCGGCCCTTCTCGCCAAGCTTCTTCGCGGCATCCATCGCAAGCGCGACCTCGGAGCCGGTGGCAACCAGAATCGCATCCGGGGTGCCGCCGGCATCATGCAGGACATAGCCGCCACGCGCGATGTTTGCAACCTGCGCTGTGCTGCGCTCCTGGTGCGGCAGGTTTTGCCGCGAAAGGCTGAGGCAGGTCGGACCCTTGCGGCGATCCAGTGCGGCCTTCCATGCGACTGCGGTCTCGACCGCATCGCAGGGCCGCCACAGCGACATGTTCGGGATCAGGCGCAAAGAGGAGACCTGCTCGATCGGCTGATGCGTCGGGCCGTCTTCGCCGAGGCCAATCGAATCGTGGGTCAGCACATAGACAACCCGCTGTTTCATCAGCGCCGACATGCGCAGGCCGTTCCTGGCGTAGTCGCTGAAGATCAGGAAGGTGCCGCCATAGGGGATGAAGCCGCCATGTAGCGCCAGGCCGTTCATGATCGCGGCCATGCCGAATTCGCGCACGCCATAGTGCAGGTAGTTGCCATCGGAGACGGTATTGCTGATCGCCTTGGAACCGGACCAGATCGTCAGGTTGGAGCCGGCGAGGTCGGCCGACCCCCCCAGCATCTCGGGCAGCACCGGGCCGAGTCCGTTCAGTGCGTTCTCTGAAGCCTTGCGGGTCGCGATAGTCGCCTTCTTGTCGATGGTCGCCTGGATGTAAGCGGCAGACTTCGCGGCCCAGTCCGCCGGTAGCTCGCCCTGCATGCGACGCTGGAATTCCGCCGCCAGCGCGGGGTGGGCGGCCTGGTAGGCGGCAAACTTCTTCTGCCAGTCGCGTTCGGCGGCAGCGCCTTTCTCGCGCGCGTCCCAGCCGGCCCTTATGGCGTCCGGGACGACAAAGGGTTCGTGCGGCCAGTCGAGGTTCTTGCGTGCCGCGGCGATTTCCTCGTCACCCAGCGGGGCGCCATGGCAGTCGTGGCTCCCGCAGAGATTCGGAGCGCCGTAGCCGATCACGGTGCGGGCGCAGATCAGGCTCGGTTTGTCGTTGACCGAACGCGCCTCGAGGATCGCCTTGCGCACGGATTCCGGATCATGGCCATCGACATCGCGCACCACGTGCCAACCGTAGGCCTCGAAACGGCCCGGGGTATCATCGGTAAACCAGCCCTCGACATGGCCATCAATCGAGATGCCATTGTCGTCCCAGAATGCGATCAGCTTGCCGAGGCCGAGCGTACCGGCCAGCGAGCAGGCCTCGTGGGAGATGCCTTCCATCAGGCAACCGTCCCCAAGGAAGCACCAGGTGTAATGGTCGACGATGTGGTGGCCGTCGCGGTTGAACTGGCCGGCGAGCACCTTCTCGGCGATCGCCATGCCGACGGCGTTCGTGACGCCCTGTCCGAGCGGTCCGGTCGTCGTCTCGATGCCGGGCGCGTAGCCGTATTCGGGATGACCCGGGGTCTTTGAATGCAGCTGCCGGAACCGCTTGATCTCGTCGATGCCGAGGTCGTAGCCGGTCAGGTGCAGCAGCGAGTACAGCAGCATCG
>CAYTGL010000036.1:0-25542 GCA_964437335.1 uncultured Chromatiales bacterium | reverse complement strand
TTCGGCACCCCTGGCTCGTTAGCTCAGGGTGTCCACTTAACCGAAGGAACTATCCTGGTCGTTATCGGTTGCCTGTTAGGCGGGTTGACCTCAGGCTGTTTGTCTGCACAAGCTCAGGATCCCAAGCCGGCCGACCATCATGGCTGGATCGGAACGGAGACCGTCAAGACCCGGTTCGGTGAATTCGAGTTCAAGAACGGCTATCCCACGCCGGCGGCGGCCGAGGCACTGCTCGAACAATTGAAGTTCAACCGGGCCGTCGAGGTCTATCTCGCCCAGATCCCACCCGTCTCCATCGTCGCAGAGCATCGTGGCCTCGCGAATTTCGGCGCCAGGCGTTCCAACCAGGTGATCATCTGGGAAACGCTGATGGACGCCGAGACGATCCTGCTCACGGCAAATACGGAGACGGTCTACGCGCTGGGCCATATGAACCTGAAGATCGACGGGCCGACCGTCGTCGAAGCGCCGCCCAAGATGCTCGGCTTCGCGATGGACGCATTGCAGCGCTATCTTGTGGACATCGGCATTCCCGGACCGGACAAGGGCAAGGGCGGCAAGTACCTGTTTCTCCCTCCGGGGTATACAGGCGAAGTGCCGGACGGGTACTTCGTCTTCAAATCGCCCACGTTCACCGTCAGTTTCGGAGTGCGCGGCTTCAAGGTGGACGGCAAGACTGACCAGGCCGTGGCGCTCATGAAGCAGATCAAGATCTACCCGCTAGCCAGGGCGGCCAACCCACCGGCGATGGAGTTTCTCAATGGCTCGGGCAAGGCCATCGACACGATTCACCCGGACACCATCGTGTTCTTCGAAATGCTGGCCCAGCTCGTAGACGAGGAGCCGGCTGAAGTCTTCACGCCGCTCGAACGATTCTATATGCAGTCCATCGGCATCGAGAAAGGCAAGCCGTTCAACCCTGACGAGAAGACCAAGGCGTTGCTCTCGGATGCAGCCCGCACCGCAAGCGCCATCGCGCGGGCCAATAGTTTTGCTTCGCCAATTCCGGACACTTATTACTACGACGACCGCAAATGGCAGTACATCGGCGACGTGCCCTACGATTTCCTCAAAAACGGCGTCCTGGAAGTCGATCGCCGCGCCTACGCCTACTACATGGCGTTGGGCAACTCGCCGGCCATGATGGCGAAAAACATCGGCGTCGGCTCCTATTACCTATGGACCTATAAGGATGCCGACGGCGATTTCCTCGATGGTGCGAAGAACTACAAGTTGCACATCCCGACCAACGTGCCTGCCAAGGATTTCTGGTCCGTACTGGTCTACGACGCGCTCAGCCGCTCCGAGTTGCAGAATGGCCAGCCATTCCCGTCGGTCAGCAAGTACACCGATCCCGAGAGCAACGCCGACGGGTCCGTGGATATCTACTTCGGGCCGGAGATGCCCAAGGGTCAGGACAAGAACTGGATCCGGACCGTCTCCGGGAAGGGCTGGTTCCCGATGATTCGCTTCTATGGCCCGCTTGAACCGCTATACGACAAGACCTGGCGGCTGAGTGATGTCGAAAAACTGAGATGAGCAGTAGAAAAAAAGACAATCAGACGCCGCGTAAGCGATATTCACTCGCTGAAGATGCGGTGCTATGTTGGGCGGGAGTGCACCGCTCACATACGACTGACGTCGCCAAAGTGACGCTCCCCTTGCTTGCGCAAGGCTCGTACCACTTCGGCGCGCAACTGATGCGAGTCGTTAACGTATCAGAAAAGGAGATGGAGCGAGCCCCTTTTTTCCGTCGCGTCAAATTCGTGTATCCGGCGTCAGACCTTTTCTCCTATGCGGCAAGTATCCTGAATTCCGTCGCCCTTGCTACCGGCCTTAACTTGCCGTTTTCCCGCTTCAATTCGACGAAGCCATAACCTGACAGGGTTTTCAGGGTACGCGAAAGATTGCCGGGCTTGCGTCCGGTGATCTCGGCCAGTTCCTGCAGGGATTCGGGCTCCATCTCCGCGATCGCCCGCAGTAACGCGCGATTCCTGTCGCTGAGGACCTCGGCGACGGATTTCATCGAGGTAAACCAGACCTTCGGTTCGCCTCTTCCGGGCTTGTATTCGCCTCTGGCGATCGCGAACAGTCGTTGACGGATCTTTTCCTGCGGCAGTATGCCGATCGTGATCTTTCTCATGGTCAGTTACCTTTGATCTGTTTGAGGACCCTGTCGACGTTCCCGCCCCTAATTATCATCAGATGATAATTCTATCAGAAAAAATGAATCAGCCAGAAAGAAAGACCGAAACCAGACTGTCTCCAGTGCACCAGAGCCATGGACAGCCCCTAGCATGGAGGAATGAAAATCAGGGAGTTGATAGGAATGATTGAAAAAGAAGACTGGCGTCAGGTACGTATGCGCGGCAGTCATCGGCAATTCAAGCATCCGGCGAGATCCGGAACCATAACAGTCGCCGGAAAGCCCGGAGGAGACGTGCCTTCAGGAACATTAAATGCGATACTTAAACAGGCAGGCCTTAAGAATCGAGGATCGGGATGATGCGTTACGCGGTTATCATCGAAAGAAGCGCCACCGGCTTTGGCGCTTATGTCCTTGATCTGCCCGGCTGTGTCGCCGTCGCGGAGACCCGGGAGGAAGTCGTCAGCCTGATCCAGGAAGCCATTGCATTGCATATCGAGAGTCTGAAGGCCGACGGCCAACCCATTCCTCCGCCCTCGTCTGTCGAATTCGTCGACGTTGCCGCATAGCGCAGGCAGACCACTCCGCTTCACGTAATATTCCCGGGCAGCAGTAGTCGCCAAACTCGGATAGAATTCCGGATATTCCGGGACAGACTCCGATCGTTATTCCGTTCACCCTGAAAATGACCCTGCTCACCCTCACCCAGGTCTCCCTCGCCTACGGGCACAAGCCCCTGCTCGACAAGGTCGATTTCCAGATCGCGGCCGGCGAGCGGGTGTGCCTGATCGGCCGGAACGGCACCGGAAAATCGACGCTGTTCCGGATCATCTCCGGCGCCGCCGACGCGGACGACGGCGAGGCCTGGCGCAAGGACACGCTGCGCATTTCCCATCTCGAACAGGAAGTGCCGGAAGACGGCGACGACACGATCTACGACGTCGTCGCGACCGGGCTCGGCGATGTCGGCGCGTTGCTCGCGGAATATCACCACTGCGCGCGGGAAGCGGCCGATCGGGACGAAGCGAACGATGCCCTGGCGCGGCTCGCCGTGCTCCAGCAGCGCATCGAGACGCTGGACGGCTGGAACATCGAACAGCGCATCGCGACCGTGCTGACGAAGCTCGCGCTGCCGGCCGGCAGGCTGATCGCCCACTGCTCCGGCGGCATGCGCCGCCGGGTCATGCTCGCGCGGGCGCTCGTCAGCGACCCCGAGCTGCTGCTGCTCGACGAGCCGACCAATCACATGGACATCGCGGCGATCACCTGGCTCGAGGAATATCTGCTCGGGTTCCGCGGCGCGCTGATATTCATCACCCACGACCGTACGCTGGTCCGGCATCTCGCGACCCGGATCATCGAGCTGGACCGCGGCCGGCTGACCTCGTTTCCCGGCGACTACGACAATTATCTGCGCCGCAAGGAGGAAATGCTCGAAAGCGAGGCGCGCGCGAACGCCGAATTCGACCGCAAGCTCGCGGAGCACGAGACCTGGATACGCCAGGGCATCAAGGCGCGCCGCACCCGCAACGAGGGACGGGTCAGGAAACTGCTCGCGATGCGGGAGGAACGGGCACAGCGGCGGGAACGCTCGGGCTCCGTCAGCTTCAGCGTCGACAGCGGCGACGCGTCCGGCCGGCGCGTCGTCGACCTGCGCCACGTCAGCTTCCACTACGACGGCCAGTGCATCATCCGCGACCTGTCGACGACGATCCTGCGCGGCGACCGCATCGGCATCGTCGGCCCGAACGGCAGCGGCAAGAGCACGCTGCTGAAGCTGATCCTCGGCGAGCTCCAGCCCGACAGCGGCGAGGTTGTCCACGGCAGCCGGCTGCAGATCGCGTATTTCGACCAGCACCGCGAGCTGCTCGACCCCGGCAAGACCGTGCGCGAGAACATCAGCGCCGGCAGCGACTATGTCAACGTGCGCGGACGCTCCCGGCATATCGTCGGCTACCTCAAGGATTTCCTGTTCCCGCCGGAGCGCATCGATTCGCCGGTCAGGATCCTGTCCGGCGGCGAGCGCAACCGCCTGCTGCTGGCCCGGCTGTTCACGAAACCCGCGAACATGATGGTGCTCGACGAGCCGACCAACGACCTCGACGTCGACACGCTGGAACTGCTCGAGGACCTGCTCGACGATTACGACGGCACGCTGCTGCTGGTCAGCCACGACCGGACCTTCCTCGACAACGTCGTCAGCAGCACGCTGGTGTTCGAGGGTGAAGGCCGGGTCGGCGAGTACGTGGGCGGTTACGAGGACTGGATTCGCCAGCGCGCATCGACGCCGCCGTCGAAACCGGCTACGGGCGCCCGGGCCATCGCCGGAGCGCAGCCGCGCGAGCGGAATGCAACCGCGGACGGACCGCGGAAAAAACTCGGTTACCGCGAACGGCAGGAACTCGAGGCGCTGCCCGCGCATATCGAACTGCTCGAGGCCGAACAGCAGGAAATCGAGGCCGCGATCAACGGCAACAAATTTTACCAGCAGGACAAGACAGCGATCGCCGCGGCCTTGATGCGACTGAATGAGGTCAAATCGGAACTCGAGCAGGCCTATACGCGGTGGGAGCGACTCGATGCGCGGGACCGCTGAGCGCGCCCGAAACGCCGGCCCGCCTATATCCGGATCGGCGCCAGCGCCTCTCTGCAACGCCGGCAAACGTAACTGGCGCGGCCCTTCAGCACCTGGTGATGGCGGCGGGTCGTCAGTTCATGCGCCGAGCAGGCGCAACGATAGCTGAAACGGCGCTGGATGCGTGACGGGATACCCGTCATGTCATGCGTGATGCCATGGCGCGGGTCGATACCGAAGATTTTCATGACCGCCCGCCACTCGGCCCCGTGCGGCCGGATCCGGCGCGGCCGACAGAGGCAGTCCGCGATGTAATGCGCGACCTCGTGCGGCACCGTAATGCCGAGATTATCTTCGGGATACTTCGCAAACAGCCACGGATTGTAGCGTATCACGCGCTGATCTCCGCAGACCCGGTACATGCCGGCCGCGCGGCCGCGCAAGTCGAACGTGACCGGCGGCATCGCGAAATCAAGTTGCCAGATCTCTGCGGCGCGCAGCACCCACGCCCGGGTCGCATCAAAGACGATCTGTCGCTCCGCCGCGCCGATCGGTGCGATGTTCATCGCTGCGCTCAATCCGCGTCCGCCTCGGGCGCCATGTGCACGGTCAACTGCTTGAACGGGATCACCCAGCCATGACGGTTGCAGGCTTCGACCGCAAGACGCTGGATCAGGCGCTGGATTCGGGAATACCGGTCCGCCGCGGCGCCCTTGAAGACCGCAATCAGCGCCAGATTCAGCGAGGAATCCCCGGCCTTCGCAAACTCGACGCTGAACTGGGTCAAGTGTTCGGCGACCTCGCTTGCGGCAAGCCCCGTCGCTACGTCCTGCGCCATCTGCTCGCGAATCGCCGTCGTGATCGCGTCCTGATGACGGTAATCAAGACCGAATTCAACGACGATGGTGAATCCATCCGACAGGTTGCGTGGCGCGAGGTCCAGAAAATCCGGCGCGGAATAGGTTTTGAGGCTGCCAAGAACCTGCAACTGCACCCGTTCCGGCGTTTGGGCAATGACCTTGCCGAAGGTTCCGTCTCCGAGCATCAGCCAGTCGCCGACGCGCGCAGGAAACCACGGCTCGTCGGGATCGTAGCGCCGCGACCGGTGATCGACCAGCATGCGCAGCGGCAGCGTCAGCACGCCGCCCTGCAGCAACGGATTTTCCAGCGTCGCGACCATGCCGAGGGCCTTGATGCGCCACGGCAGTCCCTCGTAGATAATGCGTTCACCCTCGCGCACCGGGCCGAGATTCAGCATCAGCCGCGCCTCGGTCAGGAATCCCGGCAGCGAACGCTGCGCTGCGATCGCCGCGCCGGCCAGCAGGATCAGCAGCAGGCCGAGCAGCAGCCAGTCGCCGCGGATGTAGAATACCGCCATACCGGAGAGCAGTACCATGATCGTCGTGAACAGGTAGAACAGCAGGTTGCCGACGCGCGCCGCGAAGACCCCGCGTTCGCGGACCCGCCGCATGACCTGGCGATCATAGACGCGCGCGAGCGCGCGCATCGCGAGGTACACGAACAACATGACCAGTATCGCGACGACCAGATTGAGGAAGCGGCCGGACAACAGCATTTTCAGACGCTCGACCGGATCCTGCTGTGTCGCGGACGGCGCAAGTGTCTGCTGCATCTCGATCTCGATGAGGCTGAGCCGGTTATTCACATCATGGTAACGACGCTGCCAGCGTTGCTCCAGCAGCGCGAAGGCATCCCGCAACTGTGGTGACGGGGCGCTCTCGCGATTGCGGGCGATATTGCGCAACGCCGTCTCGGCGGCGTCGACACGCTCCTGGTAGTAGGCCTGCTCGCTGCGCAGGCGTTCGAGTTTGCGCGGACGTTCGGTCAAGCGCCGTAATTCGAGCAGGATCGGCTCGACGACCGATTGCAGTTCCTCGCGCCAGTCGAACGGGGCTTCTTCGGTCCTGACGCCGAACAGGCCGAGGTCGACGCTCTCGGTGGCGAGCAGCTCGAGTGCCGTCTGCAGCGACTCGATGTCCAGCGAGCGCTGTTCGATCTCGCGCTTCAGCCGCGCCTGCTCGCGCTCGTTGTCGGCCGCCCGGAGTTCCTCGTGCAATATGCGCATCTCGGCGCGCATGGCCTCGGTCGTTTCGACCAGGATCTCGAGATGGCGCCAGCTCTCCGGGCTCCGGTTCTCGGGAGTCGCCGCCAGTGTGTCGGCCGCGAAGGCCTGGAACGGAAGCCAGGACAGCAACAGCGTAATGAAAAGGACCGGCCCGGGATTCATCGGCGCCGGATCCGGTCAGACAGCGCGTCGTTGTTCAAGAGCGGCCTCCAGTTTTTCGCAATAATCGCGCAATATGGCAATGCGCGCATAATGCTTGTCTTCGGCGGCGATCAGCGTCCATGGCGATTCCCGCGTACTGGTGTGCTCGATCATGGCCTCGACCGCATCAAGGTATTCCTGTCGCCGTTCCCGGTTCCGCCAGTCTTCGGCGGAAATCTTGTGCTGCTTCCAGGTCGCCCGTTCCCGCTCGCGAAATCGCCTCAGCTGTTCGTCTGCGCTGATATGCAGCCAGTATTTCGCCAGCACGATGCCATGATCGATGAGCTGCCGTTCGAAGTCCTTGATCTCGTCATAGGCCCGGCGCCATTCCGCGCCGGTTGCAAACCCTTCGACCCGCTCGACAAGCACGCGGCCATACCAGGAACGATCATACACCGTCAGAAAGCCCGCACGCGGCAGGCGGCGCCAGAAGCGCCACAGGTAGTGGCGGGCGCGCTCGACGTCGTTCGGCGGACCGGCCGGCACCACCTGGTACAGCCGGGCATCCATCGCCGTCACCATGCGCCTGATGCTGCCGCCTTTGCCCGCGGCGTCCCAGCCTTCGAACACGGCGACGGCCGGAAGACGGGCATCCCAGGCCCGCCATGCCAGCCTGGACAGACGCGCCTGCCACAGCTTCAACTCGCGTCCATAGGCCTGCTTGCCGAGTACGGCGGATAAATCGAGGCGATCGAGCGCCCCGCGGGGACGGGTCGTCGGCAAGGTCCGATCAGCGGAGTCGTCATCGACTTGTGCCGGCTGCGCCGCGTCGAGACGATGGTCGATCGCATCGAGTACGATCCCGGCGGCCCGCAGGTCCCGAGACCACCGATGACGCGCATCGATGATATGCCAGGGACAGGAGTCTTCTCCGGTGATCCGGATCATCCGCTCTGCGGCCTTCATGTAGGTATCGAACTGCCGATTGCCCTCACCTTCCGCGGCCCGGCCGCGGACATGCTGATGGACCTCGCGCCGCTTGCGCATGTGCTTTTCATGGGATTTATGGTCGAGATGCAGCCACAGCTTGATGATCAGCATACCATCCAGGCTCAGCATGCGTTCGAGCGCGGCGATGCGGTGGGCCTCGCGTTCGAACCCTGAAGCGGTGATCTCGCGATGGACCCGCTGATAGAGCGGCAGCCAGTACCACGCGCCGAACATGATCGCGATCGTGCCGCGCGGGGCGAGGCGGCGCCAGAATCGCCACAGGCGCGGGCGCTCGCGTTCTTCATCGCTGTCGGCCCAGAAGGCATGGGTCTCGACGCCGCGGGTGTCGAACCAGCGCTGGAAGCTGTCGGCGACCTCGCCCTTTCCGCCGCCTTCCGGTCCGGCCAGAATGATCAGCGTGGACACATCGGCGGCGCGCAGCGCCCGCTGGCGCTCGAGCAGACCGGACCACAGCTCCGGCTCGCGGGATTTGAACTCCTGCCTGGATACGGTCCGGCCGGATTTGACTGATCGGAACATGACGCACGCATATCCGTGGATGAACGGGAGGGATTTACCTCCCGGCGGATGATGCGCTCATTCTGTCAGATGTAGGCGATATGGGAAACGTCCGCCATGAAATGCCGATAGTCGCAGGTCATCTCATCGTTCGGATGGATATCGCGTGTCGCCCAGCCGACGCCGACCTCGCTGAAATCGACATTCGGCTCCCGCGAATGATTCATGTACTTGCCCATCGTCGATTCGTAGTAGAGCAGGCCGCTGTCTTCGGGCTGATAGAGGTGTATCTCGATCTCCTGCTTGACCGAATCGGGCAGCTTTTCGAATTCCTCTTCGGTGAAGCAGATGTCGAACAATGAATTGAACTCCCAGACCTTGGCACCCTTCGGAATGAAGCCGGAAGCGAAAACGCCGAAGCCCTGGATCGGGCTCTTGTCGAGGTAGGTTGGAACGATAATCATGGGACTCCTTGCCGATGATCATTGAACGAAAAATACCGACTACTGTTTACAGAAAGTCGCGCGGCGCGTCAATGCCTGCTTGACAAGACCGTCGGCGAGGCGCATATAGCCCGCGATGCCAGCCGTATATTCCAGGGATCCCCGCGCCGAGGCGTCGCTGCGTCACTCGATCCGGGACGGGGTCTCGTGGTCGGTCATGATCGGCAGCGGCGAGAGCTATTTCACCGCATTCGCGATCTTTCTGAAGGCGACGACGGCCCAGATCGGTATCCTCGCGACGCTGCCGCCGCTGATCGCGTCGTTCGCCCAGCTGCTGTCCTCCTGGCTTGGCAGGCTGAGCGGCCGGCGCAAGGGGATTATCGTATTCGGCGCCGCGCTGCAGGGCCTGACGCTGGTCCCGCTTGCGGTGCTGCCGGTCCTTTTCCCGGAATACGCGATCCCGATCCTGATCGCCTGCGCAATCGTCTACTTCAGCGGGGCCAATCTCGCCGCGCCGCAATGGGGCAGCCTGATGGGCGACCTGGTGCCGGAGCAGCGCCGGGGACGCTACTTCGGCCACCGCACCCGCCTGTGCAGCATCACCTCGTTTCTGGCGCTGGTCTTTGCCGGCGTGACGCTCGACCTGTTCGACCGCAATGGCTGGACCATCGCGGGCTATATGACGATCCTGCTGGTCGCCGCGGCGGCGCGCCTGCATTCGGTCTGGCATTTATCGCGGATGTACGACCCGCCCGGCCACACCGCGGCGCTGGAGTCGCCGTTCCGGGCCGGCATCCGGGAGCGCCTGCGCGGCTCGCCGTTCGTGCAATTCTCGGTTTTTTTCGCGATCATGCAGTTCGCCGTGCACATCGCCGCGCCGTTTTTCGCGCTCTACATGCTGCGCGACCTGCAGTTGAGCTACCTGGAATTCACGATACTCATCGCGATGTCGGTGCTGGTCCAGTTCCTGGCGCTGAATCGCTGGGGCCGCCTCAGCGACGTGTTCGGCAACCGCTTCATCCTGGTCGTGACCGGCCTGACGATCCCGATCCTCCCGGCGCTGTGGCTGGTCTCGACGAATTACATCTATCTGTTGATGGTTCAGGCGCTGAGCGGGATAGTCTGGGCGGGGTTCTCGCTGAGCGCGGGCAACTATCTGTACGACCTGATCCCGGGCGCCAAGCGCGCGACGCTGATGGCCTTTCATAATGTGCTGGCGAGCATCGGAATTTTTTGCGGGGCGCTGCTCGGTGGATGGCTCGGTACGCATCTGCCTGCGCAGATCACCGTGTTCGGGGAAACTTATGAATGGTTCAGCGTGCTGTTCGGGGTGTTTCTGATCTCGACGCTGGCGCGTCTCGGGGTCGCGGCGCTGTTCCTGCCTCGCCTGACAGAGATGCGCGTGGTCAGGCCGGTCAGCGTCGGCGACCTGATCTTCCGGGTCAGCCGCTTCCACCCGCTGTCGGGCCTGAACTTCGACATCATCGGGACGCGGCGGCGCAAGGAGAAACGTGACGTCGAACAGCGCGGCCGGCCGGAATCCCCGGGCGAAAGCCCGAACGCCGGGAAAGACAAAGGGTCAGACCCTATTAATAGGGTCTGACCCTTTTGATCGAGGTGAGAGTGCATGGGCATCCGGGATGCCCATGCACCATCCGATGGCCTACGCGGCCTTCCTGTACTCCACTTCCTCGCTGCGACGCGGCAGTTCGACGACCTCTGCCTGATGCTGCTCCTGCCTGCCGATGACGGAAACCGTCGCCCCGACGAAGTCGAAGCCGAGGATCGCCGTCAGCGATGCGTAGCAGTTGACCAGTGCGAGCGTGAACAGCCAGCCCGCGGTCAGGCCGGGGACCGAGAAGATCGCCAGCAAGGCGCCGGCGCCGATGATGCCGCGAATCGCGCGATTTGCGACGCCGAGGTTCACTTCGGACTGCTCTGAATAAGTAATCGTGCTCATGATGAAATCCTCCAGTTAAAAGTTTGCGGTTGAACGTCTGCCCGAATATCTGTTTGCTGCGCTTTCCTTTCCGATTCACTCGTTACATATCCGGTAGAGCAGAAAGCGTGCCAGACGATGCGGCAGCAGCCGCGCAAAGGCGGGAACGAGTAAAAAGGAAATTTATAATCAGCGAGTTACGAAGATAAAATTCCGGACTCGAGTCGCGATGACGCGCATGAAAAAGATTTCCCGATCCCCGATTTGTTATCTCGTGAGATAATCGAATTGCACGATCGGATAAACTGGAAAATGCCCGGAATGGTATTGAACGCGGCGCGAAGAAAGGAGCCATCCCTGGCGTACTCGCGCTCCCTCTTTACTGCTATCAGGCGTCGAGCGGAAGCGTGAACGAAAACTCGCTCCCCTCGCCCACCTTGCTGCGCACCCGGATCTCGCCGCCGTGCATCTCGACAATGTTCTTCGCGATATACAGACCGAGGCCGGACCCCTTTTCGGCCGGATCCTGCGTCACCCGGTAGAAACGATTGAAGATCGCCGTCCGCTCCTCCAGCGGGATACCGATCCCGGTATCCCGGATCGAGGTCTCGATGAACCGCCCTGTCCGGCGCAACGCGACCGTTACCCGTCCTCCGCGAATCGTGAACTTGACCGCATTGTCGACCAGATGGTGGATCACCTGCTCCAGCCGGTCCACGTCCCCGAAGATCTGGCTCTCTCCGTCGAACTTTTCCAGATCGATCGTGACGTCCTTCCTTGTGGCAAGCGTCTCGAACCTGCCGACTATCCGTTCGACGAGGTCGTACAGCACGAACATCGCCGGCGCCAGCACCAGTTTCCCGGTTTCCATGCCGGAGAGATCGAGGAGATTGTTGACCAGGTGCAGCAGTTCGTCCGAACTCCTGGCCATGCGGCCAAGATATTCCGTCTGCTTCCCGCTCAACGGCCCCGCGATGCCGTCCTTCAGATTGTCTATCGAGCCCTTGATCGAGGTCAGCGGCGTCCTCAGATCATGGGACACCCGCGACACGAACTCCGATTTCAGGCGGTCCATTTCCCTGTTCATGTTCGCCTGCCGGATCTCCTCTTCCCTCGCCTTCCTGTCGGTGACGTCGACCGCGACCCCTGCGATGCGATATACCTCTCCGCGCGCGTTGCGAACGGGAAAGGCGCGGTCGTGTATCCAGCGAACGGCCCCGTCGCCGCGGACGATACGATACTCCTCGTCGTATTCGCCCCGCGCCTGTTTTTCGAGCGCGGCGGCCACGACGCGCTTCCGGTCGTCCGGGTGAATGGACTCCAGCCAGGTCAGCGGCTGCTCGTAGAGACTCTCGCGGGTCCGGCCCCAGATCGTCTCGTACGCGGGACTGATGTAGATCATCCGGTCCTTCTCCGGCGACGACATCCAGAAGACCTCGGTGATGCTCTCCGCCATCTGGCGCAGGCGCTCCTCGCTGTCGCGCAAGGCCTCCTTTTCCCGCCTGCGAACGGTCGCGTCGCTCAGCGTGACGACGGTCCCGACGATCGCGCCATGCCTGCGGATCGGATTGCAGACCAGATCGACCGGTATCGTCGTCCTGTCGCGGCGGGCGATCACCTTGTCGTCGCACCGGCAGGGGCTGCCGTCGCGGGACTTGACGATCGGATCGAAGCGGCATTCGGGCGGCGTCTCTCCCCCGTTCCCCAGAAACCCGTCGATCCGGCGTCCGACGAGATCCTCGGCGGCATGGCCCGTCATCTGCGCCAGAGTCGCGTTCGCAAAAGTGATATGCCCGTCGAGATCCAGCCCGGCGATCCCCTCGCCCGCCGAATTCATGACCAGTTCGGCGCGCGCCCGCATGCGCTCGCTGATGTTCCAGAAGGCGACGAGCGCGATACTCTCGACGAAGATCAGCCCGGCGTGGATGAAGCCCCACATCCACGGATGCGCGATCGCGTGATCGTGGTTGTAGACCGTGTCCGGGAAAAACTGGCCGCCGAGACCATGCTGGACCAGCACGAACAGGATCGCGAGCAGGAAAGGAATCCAGTCCTCGTACATCGCTATGACGACCAGCACGATGAAGTAGTGGAAGTGGGCCTCGATATAGCCGCCCGAAAAGTGAACGAGGACCGCCGAGGACATGATCAGGCCCAGGCTGGCGATCGCCGACCGCACCCGGTGGCTGAGCTCCGGCCAGCTCGCTACCAGGCCAAAGACGGCGATCAACAGGCCCTCGCCGAAGCTCTGAAAGACTCCGAAGCCCTGGTAGACACCGAAGGCCGACAATCCCAGCGCGTGCAGCCAGAGCACGTCGAGGATCGCGCGATGCCGGACCCGCCACTCTGGCCCGGCATGGGTCCGCCCCTCGGGCACATATTCCCGGAGCGCTTCCCAAAACCGGCGGGGCGCCGCCTCCGTTGTCAGGGCGTTCAGGAATCTCAAACCGTACCCTTTTTTGTTAACGGAACGGGGATTCCGCCGCAGGCCCGGAGGCCGCGCGACGCCGGAGCGCCTTTTTTATTACCTGGTCGAGATCCTCGGGCAGAAAAGGTTTCGTGACGAAATCGAAGGCCCCTGCCCTGATTGCCTCGACGGCCCTGTCCCTGGTGCCGAACGCGGTGATGATGACGACCGCGAACCGGCAATGATTTCCGAGCTTCCTCAATACCTCCATGCCGTCCATCTCGGGCATCTGGAGATCGAGCAGCATCAGCGCGGGCTTCTCCTCGTCCACCTTTTCCAGGGCGTCCCTGCCATTGACGGCCGTCACGACGCGATAATTCTGTGCCTCCAGGCGATCCTCGAGGATTTGCCGGATATCGGGGTCATCGTCGACGACCATGATTGTCTTTCTCATAGTTCTCACAAGCTCATGACCCCTGCTGCGCGGGTCCCTCGATAGGCTTAGAGCAAGTCTTGTACCAGCCTTTGCGCCGGGTGGCTGGAAATAATAACTGGCTAGAATCATTGAGGTAATTATTGTCGCGAGGGATACCGGAGGCGTCGCCTGGTATCCGAAAGGATATCGGTGATTATCCAAACGGATAACTTCGAACAGAAAAGCACGACCGCGCGCAATGCCGGCAGACAAAAAAAGCCCCGCGGAGGGAAGCGGGGCAAAGAGGGGTCTTTGCGGCCGCATCCTATGCGGCCTTTCTGTACTCCACTTCCTCGTTGACGCGCCGCGGCAGCTCGATGATTTGCGCCAGCTCGATGGCCGGTCTCGGGGGCTCGGGCTGCTCGACGCTGCGCCCGCCGATGACGGTGATCATCGCGCCGACGAAGTCGAAGCCGAGGATCGCGGTCAGCGAGGCATAGCAGTTGACCAGCGCGAGCGTGAACAGCGCGCCCGCCGTTAGTTCGGGGATGAAGAAGATTGCCATCAGCGCCCCGGCGCCGACGGCGCCGCGCAGCGCGCGGTGTAGGGTTGAGAGTTCGATATGCGCGTCCATGGTGACAGCCTCCATACTGGTTTCGAAATCGGTTACATCAGGGATAGAGCAGCATCCGTGCCAACCGGAACGAAAGAAATGTGAAGATTGCGAGTACGATTGCGGAGGCTTGTTTATCAGGCAGTTATGCAGGTCGCGGCATCGATGCGGGATTCGATGGCGCAAACGGGCAGGGCTGGTGTTACCGCTGACGTTATCTTCCCGGATAACCGGGCAGCACGATTGGATATACGGATGATGGGTCGGTATTCAGGCCGCGATGGATCAACGGAATATCGCTTCCACCCGGTCGGCGGTAAGGATCCGTTCCGACCACGCCAGCAGGATCTCCGCGTCGGCCTGCTCGATGCGGTCCCGGTACGCCGCGGCGGCCTCCCCGCCAAACTTCAACTCGATCTGGCGCAGCAGAACGGCTGCCTCGCCTTCCCGCCGGCCTTGCTGCAGCCCCTTCTCGATCCCGATTCTTTCCACCGATGTCACATAGGCCATCTTCGTCGACTCCTCGAGTTCGTGGGCTTCCTGCCAGAATACCTCTTCCAGCCCTTCCGGCAGGCGGATCATCCAGTCGATGACCCGGAACAGTTCCAGTATAACATCGCGGCTATATCCCCGATCGTACATCAAACGCAGCAGCCGGAACTTCCATGCCTTGCGCTCTTCGGCATCCCGGCTCGCCTTCGCCCGGATCTGCGCCATCACCACCAGCGCGAAGACGTTGTCGCTGGCCTCCAACTCCCGCCAGCGCTCGGCTGATTCCCAATCGATCAGCTTGACGACCGGGAAGCGGAAACGAATCTCGCAACCCCAGCGCGCATCCTCGTAACGGTCGGGCCGGTAACCCGGTACGGTGTCGGCCAGCACTGCCAGGCTGACGACCTGCACCGCATAGCGGTCCCGGAGTCGGTAGTGGTAGACGTACATCCGCTCGGCGAAGGCCGCCTCCGCCTCGCCCTGGACCTCGACGTGGATCAGCACCCAAGTCTCGACGCCGTCGAGCGTGAACACCTTGACCAGTTTGTCGGCGTAACGCCGTCCGGTCCCGGCGTCATGGACAATCTGCTGGAGTTCCTTGTCCAGAAAGTCGTGCCCGCGGGACCAGTCCACGCCGGCATGGACCTGCGGGAACAACAGCGCGAGAAACTCGGGAAAGCGGTGCGACAGCGCCTCCTTCCAGGGGCTGTCGTGGTCATCGCGGAGGGAATCAGAATCGGCATCGGCCATGGCGACCATGGTGTCGCCGTTCGATAGCGCAGAATATCCGGCTTCATCCGAGTCTTTCCTCGATGATTCTCCCATCAATGGTGACCACGCCGCATCAGGACTGCCTGCGACTGGGGCGCGATGAACGACAATTACGCGCTGGGCCCAAACCGTTTTCAGGAGGAAATCGCCCGGATGCTTGAGCGAGTAGCAATCGCCTGAAGACGGGGGCCTGATTCCACCGTAATATCCCAGTTCATGGGATTGACGGTGGAATCAGGCACTCAACATACGGCTTCGAACAAAACTTCTCTCGTCCCGTAACTGTTCACAGCGTCAAATCAATTCATCCGATACCCGGAATCATCCTGAAATCAACATTTCCATACGCCCTTAAAGAAAACGCACACCCCTTTTAATAGGGTGATGGTTTCGACCTCAATATTTTCATGGTCCTCACCGAAGGTAGGAACAGGCATCTTGGTCATTTTATGGGCTAGTATAAGTCCGTCACCATCCCCATCCTGATGTCCATGCCCTAGCTTTGGCTTCAACCAAACATCACCCAAGGAATATTCACCATCCTCCTTTTCGTAGATCTCTATTTTTGCTATCAATGATCCATTACTTGGCATTTTAGTCTCCTCGATTATTTGGCTGGTTAATTTGTAATATTCTTTCCGATTTAAAATTAATCACCTATCGGTCTGGCGCACCTCCTTGACGGTTCTGGGTTTACGGTTACAAAGATCCTTGAAAATATATCAGTCGAAGACGAGCGTCAGCCGCGCAAACACCGAACGCTCTGGCTGTATTGAGGGATATCGCAAAACGTCGTCCTGGAACTGAAATTCCTTGTCGAAAATATTCCTCGATTCAACCGATATAACGCCACGTCTTTTCGGTAGCCGGTAGCCAACCGCGGCGTCCGCGAGCCAGAATTGATCGCTGCCCGATTCAAGCCCAAACGTAGAGGTATCGAGAAAAACACCGTCTTGGTCATAGTAAGTTGCCTTCAGCCTGGCATAGAAACCGTTAGGAAAATGGAAGTTAACACCGAATGGAGCACGCTGAGTCGTAACTCTGGTCCCCTGAATAAACGGGCTGTCGTCCTGGCGCTCGTAGTAATATTCCCCGGTCGTGGATAACCACGGCAATGGCATCCAGTAGAGATAGGCGCGCCCCGTTCTCTCTTCGATTTCCAGCTCCGTCGGCGCTCCTGGCGTTATGGCTTCAATCGGTATCGTGAGATCTCTCCGAGCAAACTCCAACCCTCCAAACAGATCTGGAGAGAACTCCTGATCGACCGCAATGCCATATATTTTCGAATCCGTGGCATCGGCGTCTCTATAGAATTGCTGGAAGCCGGCAACCTGGGAAGGCTCGATAGTCTGGTTCGAGATGTAGTTTCTCTCCAGTACGCGTAATGCCGCCAACCTCAGCGTCGTGGATGCCGTCAGATCCCATATGAGGCCGAATTTCGGATTGAATTGTTCCAGGTCATCATCGATTGCCCTCCCCTCGTACCAATCTCCACTACCCCCGATGGTCATCCTGGCATTGAACGGAAGATGCAGATATGAATAGGCGTAAAAATTTGTATGACTGGTATCTACTTTGTCATCGACGGACTCCCCAAAGATCATTCCCTTACTTGTATCTTCTGCGCGAAACCTCCCGGCGCCGATGATGAGATTCATGGATGTTCCCCGGAACAGATATTGAGCTTCACCGGTATATCCGTCGGTTACTCCGTCCAATTCCGCAACAGGAGGCATATCCAGAGATTCTCTGCCGTCCTGATAATAAGACGACAGAATGATATCCGATCGCGGCGTCAACATTTGACGATAGCCGAGACGATAGGTCTTCGTTTCCGTCTCCCTCCTCAAATCCGGATTGAAGAATTCCGGATCGAATTGCATTGCGATATCTCCAGTTTTGGTCAGATCGTATCGGTACTCCGCGAGCAAGCTGGCCTTGGGCGTGAGCGCGATCTGGGTGAAAATGTTATAGATAGTCTCGCTGATATCGGCGTTTTCCCGATAACCGTCGGTCTCGCTCCGCAACTGGCCAACGCTCAGCGAGTATCGGTCGTAGAGGCCATTAACAACGATTTCTTCACCCCAGGTTCCCCAATTACCCACGATGCCGGAAGCGAGTACACGCATCTGGTTTCGATTAAAGAGCTGCGTATATTCGTTGAACGATAAATCGCCCGGGCTTGTGCCGGGCGCAAAAGCCGTTCGATCACCCAGGCTCGGTTGCACCGGATTATTGTTCAGCGGCTGCAAGAGCTGGCTCAACCCAAGGGCGCTCTGTTGGGCAACCTCGGATTTGGGAAGCGCCGAGTACGAATCGGCAAGAAAGCGATGCGCAGAGTAATTCGACGGATCGCTATTAACCGATTTCCACCCTTCCGCAAGCGCGAGTTGCCCGAACCCGAGATCCTCCGCGATCCGCCCCTGGCTGACACTGCGCGTCGACAGATCATTGTCCAGCAGCAGCCGGGAGCGATAAACAGCCCGGTTGTCGTTCAGCCGGACTGATTCCTGCAAGTCCCGCATTGCCTCGACCGGCCGGTTGACCGTCTGCTTGCGGATCGCGTCGTACAGATACGCGGTCGGGTCGTTCGGATCGAGGACCTTCGCGAGATCGAACTGCGCGGCCGCCTGCGGATCGCGCTTCTCCTCGAAATAGGCCTTGCCCAGATAGCTGCGGATCAGCGCGTTCGCCGGATCGAGCGCCGCCGCGATCTCGATGTCGGTGCGCCCTTCGGCGAGCCGCCCCCTGCGGATCTTCGCAAGCCCGAGCCCGAGACGCGGCATCGGGTCGGCGGAATTGATTTCGATCGCCCGCTCGAAAACCGCCGCAGCCTCCCTGACCCGGATCTGCGTCAGATACGCAAACCCGAGTACGGTCCGGTAACGCGCCTCACGCGGGTTCAGCACCTCGGCCTTTGCCGCGGCGTCGAGCGCCTCGCCGAGATAGCCCTGGCTCATCCACAGCTCGGCGGTGCGCGCCCACGCGAGCGCCGAATCCGGGTCGAGCCGGGTCGCTGCCTGCGCGGCGCCGAGCGCCTCGGGCAGGTTCAAGTTCGCCTGCCACGCATACGACAGCGCAATTTTGACGCTGGCCGAATCGGGCTCGGTCGCCGCGGCGTCGAGCGCGTGTTGCAGCGCCTGCTCCGGTTCATTGAGCACGACGGCGATCAGCGCTTCGAGCGCGCGGGCGAGCCCATTGCCCGGCGCGAGCGCGAGGGACCGCGCAATGTCGCCGCGTGCCTCATCGACGCGGCCGACCGACAGCAGCAATGATGCGCGGTACGCATGGAAACGCGGGTCGTTGCTGCCGTCCGGCGCGCCAGCGAGCGCATCAAAAGCCCCCGCGACGTCACCGGCCTCGTACGCGGCGATCGACGCGCGCACCGCCGCCTGCCAGTCCGCGGCTGCTGCCTCCGGATCGAGCTGCAGGTCGCGCAGGCTCAGCACCGGCGGATAGTACAGCGCCCATTGCAATACATCCCGCGGCCGCACGGCCAAGTGCGGCGCCGGCGCCTCGCCGGCGCGGGTGATCGATGATTCTCCGGCCCCGACGGTCAGGCGCCCAGCCGGGTTGCTGAGATGCATGACGCCCTCGATGACGATCAGCGTCGCCGTGCCGGTCTCTTCGTCGACCTCGATCAGGTACTCAGTGCCCCCGCTCGCCGCGTTCATGAACGGCGTCTCGATCGTCAGCGGGCGCGGATGGCGGCTCATGAAAAAGGCTTTGCCGCTGAGCAGGCGCAGCAGCAGCGGGACCTCGGGCTCGACCGGGACGAACTTGACCATCGCCCGCTGGTCGAGACGGACGATCGTGTCGTTGCGCAGTTGCAGCGCGGCGCGGCTGTTTTCGAGGGTGCGCAGCTCGTCGCCGGCGCAGTAGCGGTCGTTCAGCGCGACCGCGCGCCAGACTGGCCGTCCGTCGGGACGCGTCTCGACGCGGCCCTCGGCGGAGACGAGGATCGCGACCCAGTCCGTGCAACCGTCGGGATCAGCGGCGGCCGGCCCCGGCGCCAGCAGCCCGAGACCCAGCGTTATCCAGCCTGCAAGCAGGAATCTGGCGGTCGATATGAACCCGTTTCGCATCGCACGTCCCCGCCGGAACCGGACGCTCCCTGTCTTGCGGTTCGCTGCCGCCGCGACGGGCCGTCCAGGCCGGATTTCTCGTTATCGATGATGCGGACTGCTGCACCCCACAAAAGGGCATTGGCAATTCCCGTACCAGCCCTGACCGACTGTGCCAACAAGTTGATAATGAAATAAAAGTCATGCGGCCACTGAGGTCTCCGGGCGGTAACCTGTATCCGAACGGATCACCCCGTGTATCTCAAGAGATACTCGCCGAAAACGCTGGTCAGGCCGCCGCCGGTCCTCGCGGAACCGCGGAAAACGATTCGATTGAATATGCTGCTGATGCGGGTCGGCGGCTTCCCTGCGCCATCTTGTACTGGTTATGCGGGAATAGGTAACACGATTAGGGGGTGATGTAAACCCAACCGGGAACGGGGATTTCGCGGGAATTATCAGGCGGGCGGCGGCGCTTCGGGATTCTCCTGCGCGATCACGGGCAGCACGACACGGAACGCGGTGCCTTTGCCGACTTCGCTCGCGACCGAGATCGTCCCGCCGTGCAGGTCGATGAGGTACTTGACGATCGAAAGCCCGAGACCGAGGCCTTTTTCATAGCCCTTGCGCCGGCTCGCCCGCGAGAACGGCTCGAACAGCGTGTCGAGATATTCCGGCGGAATGCCTTCTCCGGTATCGGTGACCGTGACGAAGACCCGGCCGGGATCCTCGCGGCCGACCATGACGGTGATGCTGCCTCCGGCGGGCGTATGCTTGATCGCGTTGTCGACGAGGTTGATGACGATCTGGGTGAGCCTGTCGTGATCCAGCCAGACGCTGGTCGTGCGATCGGCGCACGCGATTTCCAGACTGATGCCCCTGGCCCCGGCCTGGATCTGGAACTGGGCGAGGCAATCCTGTATCAGCGAACAGAGATTCACCTGCGTCCGGTACAGTTGCAGCGCGCCGGACTCGATCCGCGACACGTCGAGCAGGTCGGAGATCATGCGGGTCAGGCGGTCGGCATTCGCGCGTATCCGGCTCAGGTAATCGCGCTGCTTGACCCCGATCTCGCCGGCGAAGCCGCTCGTCATGTTGTCGACGAGTCCCCTGATCGAGGTCAGCGGCGTCTTCAACTCGTGCGAGACATGGGAGACGAACTGGGACTTGATCCGGTTGATCTCCTTCAAGTGTTCGTGCTCTGCCTCGAGCCGCTGCGCGTCGATGTATTTCCACAGCACGGCGCCGACATAGGCGACAGGTATCTGAATGGCGAGCGGAGTGATGACCGGATACCAGATCTCGGCGTTGACGAACCACCAATAGGCGACCCCGAGCCAGACGGCGCCGAGGTTCGCGACCGCGAGCGCCGCCATGACCGGACCGAGCAGGTAGCAGGTGATCCCGGCTGCCAGGCCGAAGACGGCGACGAGCAGGATCGACCATACCGGCGCGAGCGGCTTGAGATCGCTTCGGTCAAGGAGATTCGCGAACGCCGTCGCCGCGATCTCGACGCCGCTGAGATCGCGGCCGTCGTCGGTCGTAAAGATGGTCCTGAACGTATCGCCCGGCGTGAAGGACCGGATGTCCGACACGCCGACGAACACGACCTTGTCGCGAAGGATGGGCGGGCCGCCGTTGGTCGCGGGTTCGCCAAGGAGGACGCTGGAAAAAGGGATCGTCGTGATCGTCCTCGGCGGGCCGTAGTAATTCAGCCAGCGGGCGCCGTCACCTGCGTACATGTTCAGCAGCGCCGCGAGAAGATCCCGCTTGCGGCGATCCGGCCACTGCGTTCGGGCGTTATTGATCTCGCGCAGCATGATCCCGGCGATCAGCGTGTCCGCGCCGATGATCTGCCGCATGCCGCGCACGAGGCGGTTCAGGTTGTCGGCCTGCCTGATATCGGCGCCGTCCAGGCTGATGATCCACCCGGCCTCCGCCCGTGCGGCCCGATTGACGGCATCCGCCGCCCGCATCACCGCTGGATCGTCGAGCGCGCGCTTCAACAGCGCTTTGAGCCCGTCGAAATCGCGCAGCGCATGGAGCTGCAACGCCGCGCCGGGGAGCGTGACGACGTCAGCGGTGTGCTTGAAGAGCCAGTACTGGCTGACCTTGCCCGGATACTTCGGCAACTGGAACGGCGCGACGTACCTGGCCTCGCGCTTGATGAGGTCGATCGGCGGGATCATCGTCTCGATGATCATCCTGCTGTCGGGGATGATCGGCAGGTCGCGCAGTACGAGAGTCTCTCTTCGCATCTCGCTGAGCAGCACGACGTTGCCGGCCTCGCGGATCGCCGCGGCGAAATCGGCGTCTTCCTCGAACGACCGTTCCATGTTGAACATGAGGTCGAAACCGATGACGCTCGCGCCTTCGGCCGCAAGCCGCCGGACCAGGTCCGCGTGCAGGGACCGCGACCAGAACCGGGAATCGCGCGGCAGATCGAGCGTCTCGGCGGATGCCTCGTCGATCGCGACGACGATAATATCGTCGGGAGCAGCGATCTCCCCTCTCAGACCGAAGAGCAGGCCAAGCCCGAAATTCTCTTCGAGATCGTATCCGGCCGGAAACAGCGCGATGAAGACACCGAGGAGACTGACGAACGCGGACAGCACCGCGGCGCGGCGGAAGTTATTCGCCAGCAGCCGTCGCGGCTCTCGCAACGGACCGTTTACCCGGGGTGTATGGCCTCCGGATTCCATCGGCAACGATCATCCATCCCTGTTTTCCGAAATATCCAGCTTCTTGATCAGGCGCGAGAGATAGGTGCGCTGGAGCCCGAGCAGGTCCGCGGCCTTCGACTGGTTGCCGCCGGTGGATTCCAGCGCTTCGCGGATCACCTGCTTCTGGTAATGACGTATCGCGTCATGATAGCTGAGATCATGCACATCGCCGTGATCGCCATGGCCGACCCTCAACAGCGGCAGGTCCTCGGGCATGATCGCCGAGCCTTCCGCGAGGATCACCGCGCGCTCGATCAGGTTGGCCAGCTCACGGACGTTGCCGGGCCAGTGGTAGCGCATCAGGTGATCCATCGCCGCCGGCGAGATCTTCAAATGACGCCGGTTGAACAGGCCGCAGTAGCGGCGCAGGAAGACGTCGGCAAGCAGCGGGACGTCCTCCTTGCGCTCCCGCAGCGGCGGCAGCGATATGCCGACGACGTTCAAGCGGAAGAACAGATCCTCCCGGAAGTTGCCTTCCTTGACGTCCTTCTGGAGATCGCGGTTGGTCGCCGCGATGACGCGGATATCGACCGAGATGCGCTTGTTGCCGCCGACCCGCTCGAACTCCCGTTCCTGCAGGACCCGGAGCAGCTTGGCCTGGAGTTCGGGCTTGAAGTCCCCGATCTCGTCGAGGAACACCGTGCCGCCGTTCGCGATTTCGAGCTTGCCCTGCCGCATCTCGTGCGCGCCGGTGAACGCGCCTTTTTCATGGCCGAACAGTTCGCTTTCGAGCAGTTCGTCGCGCAGTGCGACGCAGTTGACCGCGATGAACGGACCCCGGACGCGCGGGCTCCAGTGGTGGATCCAGCGCGCGAAGATCTCCTTGCCGCAGCCGCTCTCGCCGAGCAGCAGCACCGTCGACGAGGTCGCGGCGACCTTCTGCGCGACTTCGATCGCGCTCCTGAGCCTGTTGCTCTCGCCGACGATCTCCGGCAGCGCCGCGGAGAGCTGCGCCTTGAGATTCCGGTTTTCCCGGAGCAGCGAGACGCGCTCGAACGCGCGCTTGATGACGGCGTCGACGTTGTTCATACAGAACGGCTTGGTGACGAAGTCGAACGCGCCTTCCCGCATCGCCTCGACCGCCTTCTCGATCGAGCCGTGCGCGGTGATGACGATGACCGCGAGGTCGGGCCGGTCCTTGAGCTTTTTCAGCACCGACATGCCGTCCATGACCGGCATCTGGAGGTCGATGAACATCACGGCCGGATCCTCGCGGTCGATCAGCCGCAGCGCCTCCTTGCCGTTTTCCGCGGTGACTATCGGGTATCCGAGCGGCGCGAGGCGATCCTTGAGGATCTCGCGGATGTCGGGGTCGTCGTCGACGACCAGTACCGGCTCGTTGACGGCGGCGCTCATCGGGAGAGCTGCTTCAGGCTGACATCGAAGATATGACGGCGCTGCGACTCACGAGTCATAGGCCCGGACCCCCTCTTTACTTTTTATCATCCATTTATGGATGGTCGCATTGCAAGTGATATACCATGCGCAAGAGCCCATCAAGCGGACGATCAAGTAATTGAAATCTCTTTATATAATGATCAATGCGGGCAGTGTCCCCAGGACGGAGGGTGTATCCGAACGGACGCATCGCTGTATCCGAAAGGATTCATACGGGGTCGGATCTTGATGTTTTGCTATCGGACCCGCGGATCAGGCCGGCGGTCCCGCGCCCGGCAGCGAGCGGGAAAGGAAACTAGCCGGCCAGTCGTGACGCGCGCTTGCGCTCGTGTTCCTTGAGTGACTTCTTGCGCAGCCGGATATGGTTAGGCGTCACCTCGACCAGTTCGTCGTCGTCGATGAATTCCAGCGCCTGCTCCAGCGACATGCGGATCGGCGGCGTCAGTAGGATGTTCTCGTCCGAGCCGGCGGCGCGGATGTTCGTCAACTGTTTCGCCTTCAACGGGTTGACGACGAGGTCGTTGTCGCGCGAGTGGATGCCGATGATCATGCCCTCGTAAACCTGCTCGCCGTGGCCAATGAACAGGCGGCCGCGCTCCTGCAGGTTGAACAATGCGTAGGCCAGCGCCTTGCCGGGGCCGTTCGCGATCAGCACGCCATTGTTGCGCTGTCCGAAGGCGCCGGTCTTGACCGGGCCATAGTGGTCAAATACGTGATAGAGCAGCCCGGTGCCCTGGGTCGCGGTCAGAAACTCGGTGCGAAAGCCGATCAGGCCGCGCGCCGGGACCAGGTAATCGAGCCTCACCCTGCCCTTGCCGTCCGGCACCATGTCGCGCAGCTCCGCGCCGCGCTCGCCGAGCTTCTCCATGATGGCGCCCTGGTGCTGTTCCTCGACATCGACGGTCAACTGCTCGAACGGCTCGTGCTTTTCCCCGTCGATCTCGCGGAGAATGACCTCGGGGCGCGATACGCCGAGCTCGTAACCCTCGCGGCGCATGTTCTCGATCAGGATCGACAGGTGCAACTCGCCGCGTCCCGACACCTTGAACTTGTCCGGATCGCCCGTCTCATCGACGCGTAACGCCACATTGTGGATCAGCTCCCGCTGGAGTCGCTCGCGGATCTGGCGCGAGGTTACGAACTTGCCGTCCTGGCCGGAGAAAGGTGAATTGTTGACCTGGAAGGTCATGCTGACGGTCGGCTCGTCCACGGTCAGCGGCGCGAGCGCCTCGACCGCGGCCGGGTCGCACAGCGTATCCGAGATGCGCAACCCTTCGACGCCGTTAAACGAGATGATGTCGCCGGCCTGCGCCTCTGGCACCTCGATGCGCTCCAGGCCAAGGAAATCGAATACCTGCAGCACGCGCGCGCTGCGGCGCGCGCCGTCGGGGCCGACGACCGTGACCGGCGTATTGGTCTTCAGGTGCCCGCGCTGGATGCGGCCGATGCCGATGACACCGACGTAACTGTTGTAATCGAGCGAGCTGACCTGTAGCTGCAGGGGCCCGGAAGGATCGACCAGCGGTGGCGCGACCCGGTCGACGATGACCTGGAACAGTGGCGTCATGTCGCCGCCGCGCACCTCGGAGTCGAGCCCGGCATAGCCGTTCAGAGCCGATGCATAGACGACCGGAAAGTCGAGCTGTTCGTCGGAGGCATTGAGGCGGTCGAACAGGTCGAAGGTCTGGTTCAGCACCCAGTCGGGACGCGCGCCCGGACGGTCGATCTTGTTGATGACGACGATCGGGTGCAGTCCGCGTGACAGGGCCTTCTGGGTCACGAAGCGCGTCTGCGGCATCGGCCCGTCGACCGCATCGACC
>CAYTGL010000035.1:0-26225 GCA_964437335.1 uncultured Chromatiales bacterium | reverse complement strand
GAGCGCTATCGCGTCCGGCAGGGCGTCTATCGGATCGTTTACGAGATCAACGACGCAGGCCATAGCGTGCTGGTCGTCAGGGTCGGGCATCGACGCGACATCTATCGCGGCGGCTGATAAGAAGTCCGGGCGGTCGTCCCGCGGCGCTTCGACGGATGAGGCCCATGAGGCATAATCACCGTGGCGTGTGCTGTGCCCGGATAGTTACCTGCGTCGATCCAGCCACTTTCTGAACGAAGCCTGACTTTCACCCGACAGCTTGTCGGCCAGCAGGTTTTCCACGCTGATGTCCTCGTCGAGGTCTTTCCAGTGGATACCCAAGCCACTCGCTATGAGATGCCAGTTGTTCCGCTCTGCGGACGTGCCGTAAACGAGGCGCGGGTATCATGCCAGAGGTGCAGATACCGATCTTCCGTTGTACAGTTCAACGGTCAGCGCCTTATCGGTCACGGAAACATCCACCGTGTGGGGGATTGGCGACTCAGCTGATGAAGTAGTCATTCCAAGCCTCCGTCAGCCCTGTATTCGGTACCGGCGATGGTTCCCGTTCGTTTTCGCTCAGATCCGGGTAATAGGAAAGGCTTTATGGGATAGTGCGGACGTCTTCGCCCACAGTGCGTGCCAGCAGACGAAGGGCGATCTAATATACTGTTTTATAATATTTTTTATCTCTGTCTCGGAACTGTCACTCACGGGCAATACGGAGGTCTTCCACGGTATGTTCATCCATGAAAGAAAAAGGTTCTCCTGCCGAAGAATGAAAGGGGTCGGGGATTTCTGGCCGGTGCTATATAGAATTAATCTATCGCCTATATCACCGTCAACCCGTCTAATTTACTGTTATACACACACCTTTAAGTCACATGCCATAGCCTTATAAAGGCTCAAAAAGAACCACGACGTAAAAATGAACATGCCTGATCTCCAAACTGCCAATGCGCCGCTCCGGTTGGCACAGTATCTCAAGGAATTTGTCGGTCTGCGCACCACCACCGTGCGCGATGTCACTAAGTACGACATGGTATTGTGGTTTGGCGATATGCCGCAGGAGGAGGATTGCTTCAGCCCGGCCTGGGTGGATGGTTGCGATCTGAGTGAACCTTGGCTGGAAGTGAAAAAACAGCAATTCGATACCATGCCTGCAGCTCCGGAAAACACTTTGCTGTGGATAGATGAGAAGGCATTAAAACGTGCCAGCGAGCAGATGCCTGCGCTTAAAACCAGCATCCTGCTACCCGATGAAGAAGCCGAGCTGGCCGAGGGCGAATCGGCGCCGCTGATCGAAGTGCAGTTGAGTGACAACCCGGAGGTGCAGGCGGCCTATGACCGTTATCGTCCGCGCTGGCAGGCGTGGTCGGACGAATACCGGCGTCGCCAGAAAATTCAGGACTTGTACGCCCGACTTTTCGCCTTGCATACCCAATTACGTAAGCAAGGGGAATTGCTGGAATTGGTGCTGGGTCTAGGTTTGTTCGACTGGCGCGTGCCGGTGGGCGGCCATATCCGGCGCCATCTGGTGACGGCGCGGGTGGAACTAGTATTCGAGCCCGGCAAAGGGGTGATGCGGCTGGTGCCGCCGGGGGATGGTGCACGTCTGCGAATTGAAGATGACATGCTTGAGGCTGAACTGCGCCCAGATCGCGGCCAGTATCAAGCAGTACAAATGCAGCTTGATCATCTCGGCGATGAGATCTGGGATAAATCCTTGATGCATGGCGCGCTGAAACACTGGGCTGGTGCTTTGAATGCGGATTCACTCTGGTCGGCGGATTTGCGTAGCCATGCCGCTGACCTAAAAAAGCCAGTGGTCAGTTTTGCCCCAGCGCTAATCCTGCGCAAACGTACCCAGACTGGCATGGTGCGTATTTATGACGCCATTATTGATCAACTTGCCGATGAATCCACCGAAGTGCCGCAGGGCTGGGGCGGGCTAATTGATGATATTGATGATCATGGTGGTGATGGCCGTAGCGATAATGGAGAGGCGCAACAATCAAACCCTAGTGAACAAGGCCATCAGCAGATCTACTTCCCACTGCCGGCTAACAAAGAGCAGCGCCGTATTGTTGAGGCGATTGATCGACAGCGCGGTGTGCTGGTGCAAGGCCCGCCGGGTACGGGGAAAAGTCATACCATTGCTAACCTGATCTGCCACTTGCTGGCTACCGGCAAGCGGGTATTGATCACGGCAGAAACCGGCCGCGCCCTGCAAGTGCTCAAAGATAAGCTTCCAGAAGAGATTCAGCCTCTATGTGTCAGTTTGCTAGGACAAGGTGGCGACGCCTTTGTTGAACTGAATACGGCAGTGCAGGGTATTACGACTCGCCAGGCGGCCTATACACCGGGTGCCTACGAGCCGCGCATCGCCGAGATTGACGCCGAACTGGATACAAACCGCCGTAAGCTGGCGCAAGTCGATAGCGAAATTCGCAGTTTGCGCGAAGAGGAAACTTGCCCGCACCAGATTGCCGATGGTGCCTATCACGGTACGGCATCGGCGATTGCCGAACGAGTGGCCCGCGAGCGGACAGCGCATGACTGGCTGAAGCTCCCTTACGATGCTCCTTCGCAGCCGCCGGTGTGTGGTGAAGAAATGCTGGAATGGTTGGCGATATGTGGCCGTTACTCAACGGCACAGATTGTCGATGCTCAGTTAAAGTTGCCGAGCAGTCAAGAGCTGGTCGAGCCACAGGAATTTTCTACTGCAGTGGCTAATGAATCTGCTGCCAGAGAAAGCTTGCAGCAGCTAGAAGCATTCCGTAACCATCGTGCCTATGGCGCTATTCATGCAATGCCACCTCAACGACGCCTCGCGCTCGGCCAAACCCTGCGCAAGCTGGAAGAGCGGCGCCTCGGCGTGACGCGCATTACCAGTAACTGGTCAGCAGCCGCCTTGTGTGATCTAGTGGCGGGCAAACGCGCTCGCTGGGACACCGTGTTAACCCGCCATCAGGAGATTTTAGCCGAGGCTGAGGGCTTGAGTGCCTGGCTTGGAAATATTTCTCTTAGCCTGCCTGAAAACCAGGATCGCAGAAAAGTGCGCGCTGATGCCCAGGCGGCCATGGATTATCTGAGCAAAGGCGGCGCTTGGAAACGCATGGGCATGTTTACTCCTGCGGAGTTGAAAGGCAAAACCTATCTCAAGGACGAGGTGTTGATAGACGGCGTGGGAGCAGCTACAGCAGAACAGTTGCAGACCGTATGTAATGAACTGTCACTGAGTTTTTTTCTGGAAGAGCTGGTATCGGTATGGTCGAATGTTGGTGCGACGCTTACTGCGGGAAATCGAAGACTGCTGTTGGCTGACTTGCAGGAACAGCATACAGATCTTGAGCGCTGTATCGCCTATGTCGACGCTTGCTTGGAGGCCGGACGCACGATGGCAGCCGCCTCGCCGTCGGTGCCCGAGCCAAACTGGTTGAGTGTTGAGATTACGCAATGGATTGAACTGCTTGAGGTCGCTGAAAAAGAAGACGGCTATCACGCCGCACGCGATGCGGTGAATCGATGTGCTACGGCCCTGGATCGTATTGCTGGGTTGCACGATGCTCACTCGCTGGTATCCAAGATGGCGTCAGCACTGGAACAGAGAAATATTGGCGATTACAGCCAATGCTATGCCGATCTGGTCGCACTTGAAGAAATTCGGTCAGCACAGCTGCGCCGGGTAGACATTGAAAACCGCCTTAAAGCTCATGTGTCGTACCTGATTGAAGATGTGGAAGGCAGCTTGGATGAAGCGGGCTGGCATGAGCGCTTTTCCTCCTGGGAAGCAGCCTGGCATTGGGTGGTAGCGGATAGCTGGTTAGAAAAGCGCGCTGACTTTTCATACCAGCAAAAGTTGTGGCAGAGACGTCATGACATCGATGCCATGATTGGTCGCTTGTTGGCTGAGGCGGCAGCACTTCGTGCTTGGACACATTTCTTCAAGCGCCTTTCGCCGCGCGAATCGGCCGCGCTGAAAAGTTGGCGTGAGGCGGTCAAGGCAATGGGTAAGGGAACCGGAAAGTCGGCCAAGATGGCGAGGTTACGGCAAGAGGCGCGCCAGTATATGGATGCGTGTCGCGAAGCAATTCCGATCTGGATCATGCCCCGCTATTTGGTGGCAGAAATGATCGACCCCGCACCTGAGCGATACGACATAGTTATTGTTGATGAGGCTAGTCAGCTCGGTATTGAGAGCCTTTTCCTGTTCTATATCGCCAAAAAAATAGTGGTGGTCGGTGATGATCAGCAGATCAGCCCTTATGGTATTGGTATTGCTGATGAGGCGATCTCTGGATTGCAGGAGCATTATCTGGAGGGCATTCCACATCGCCATGCCCTCTCGCCGCAAAGTAGCCTGTATGGTAATGCCAGAATCCGCTTCAGTCAGAATATTGTGTTGCGTGAGCACTTCCGCTGTATGCCGGAGATCATCCAGTTCTCCAATGATTTGTGTTATGCCAGTAATGGTACGCCGCTGGATCCATTAAGAGCCTACCCGGCAAACCGCTTGCAGCCGTTGGTGCTCAGGCATATTGCGGATGGTTATCGGACGGGTAGCAGCCAGCACGCTCAGAATATCCCGGAAGCGGATGCAATTGTCGCCCAGATTGCAGGGTGTATCGCAGACCCTCGCTATAGGGGAAAAACACTGGGTGTCATCAGTTTACAGGGAGAGGCGCAAGCAAAATTAATTGAGAAGAAGCTGCTGGAAAAACTGGAGCCTGAAATAATTGAGGAACGCCAGTTGATCTGTGGCGATGCCTATGCGTTTCAGGGTGACGAGCGACATATTATTTTTCTGAGTATGGTAGCAGCGCCTGGAGAGATCCGCATCGGTGCCCTGACGGCGGATTCTGCCCGTCAGCGTTTTAACGTGGCAGTTAGCCGAGCCCAGGATCAGCTATGGGTATTTCATACTGCAACACTGGATTTACTCAGTGATCTTTGCATGCGTTATAGGTTGCTCAAATACATGCTGGAACCAAAGCGCGAAGTCTCTTCCGAGCATGAACAGCGCTTTGATTCTGAATTCGAGCGTGCTGTCTATCAACGTATTACCAGTCGTGGGTTTTATGTCAGAACACAGGTCTGTATTGGCGATCCGTCCAACCATCGCTACCGCATTGATCTGGTGGTTGAAGGGATGCAAGGTCGGCTTGCCGTCGAGTGTGATGGTGATCAATGGCATGGCCCGGATCGCTATGAGCATGACATGGCACGGCAACGCGACCTTGAGCGGGCAGGCTGGCAGTTTGTCCGCATTCGCGGCGGCGATTTTTATCGGGATCCGGAATCTGCAATGCAGTCTGTTTGGAGTGAACTCGACAGGCTTGGTATCCATCCCGGCGGAGTGGATTCTGCTGCTGCAGCACCACCGGCTCCGATTGATTTCAGTTCAGCAGAAAATGGTAGTGCTTTGGATAATGTTGTGGATAACGAACCGGAATTCTTAAGTGATTCTGCTGGTGAGGCTGCCACACTGGAAAACCCACCCACAGCAAAAGAAACGGGTGACGTTGATCCAGAACCTTTTCTGAAGACGATCCGGATATACATGAATGATACGGACGATGAAGCGGAAGTTTGAACCACCCCTGATGATAGTATTACACAGCAGGGGCTGCTTGAGTCTGAAGCAGGGCAGCCTGATGAAGGGACCGGCCGATCAACTTATATTGAGTTCCGTGGTTCAATAAGCGCAGATCCTCGCAGCACGAACGTCGGTACGGCAAAAGTGGCTGAAGGTCTGCTGCGGATTATCGAAGCTGAAGCGCCCATGCTCGCCAAGCGCGCCTATGATATCTATCTACGCAGTTGTGGAATACAGCGCATGGGTGGGGAGCTGCGTAGGACTATGAATAAAGCGTTACAGCACCTGATTAGCAGCGGTCATGTTATCAGAGAAGATGAATTTGGAAAAGGTGGTTTGACGTACACGATTGTCCGCCCGAAGGACAGTGCGGCTGTTTTGGTTCGCAGCAGAGGCCCGAGGGATTTTTCTGAGATACCTCCCAGTGAGCTTCTGACAGTGGCGAGAAAATTGGAATCAGTTGCTGGATAAAGAAGGGTTCTGACGAACATCTACGTGCCATTCTGGAGTATTTCGACCTTCGGCGACTGACGGTTCAGGTCGGGACTGTACTGTTAGAGATTTTGAAGAAGGAATATCCCTATGTGTGAATAGATCGTGGTAGCAAAATGTATCGACCCTTTGGATGCCACAGAGGCGCCTTTCGAAACTAAGCTTTCAGAAAAAGCCCGCGCAGGGGATCGCTAGGTCCAAACCCAACATGGATCTGATATACGAACGATTGAAGGTAGCGGAAGCACACGCCAGGGGAATGCGGAAATGACTGTCATCGAAAAAAGCAGCGGCAACGTCTATGCCGATCTCGGCATGGTCGACGCCGATGGAATGCTGGTCAAAGCGCAACTGGCGGCCAAGATCGGCGAGATCATCAAGACTCGCCAGTGGAGCCAGCAACAGGCCGCGAAAGTGCTGGGCATTACCCAGCCGAAGCTGTCGAAGATGCTGCGGGGGCGGTTTCGGGGCATCAGCGAAGCGAAGATGATCGACTGCCTCGCACGGCTCGGTCGTGACGTGCAGATTGTGATAGGCCCGGCTCGACGCAACAGCAGGGTCGGCCGCGTCGCTGTTGTCTTTACCGTGTGACGCCATTCGGGTCCGGATGGATAAATAAAGGGGACCCTTTGCCCGGCGGTGCGGAATGCTGCTATCGTAGCGCCTTTATCAAAGCACGTGCCCGCTCATGAATCTCCACGAATACCAGGCCAAGTCCCTGCTTGCCGACTATGGCATCCCGGTGCCGGCGCATCGCGTCGTTGCCGATGTGGCTGAGGGCACTACCGTGCTCGACGCGCTCGGCGGCGACCGCTGGGTCGTCAAGGCCCAGGCCCACACCGGTGGCCGCGGCAAGGCCGGCGGCGTCCGCCTCGTCGAAGGGCGCGCAGCGGCGCTCGCCGCGATCCGCGAGATCCTCGGCATGCGGCTCGTCACCGTACAGAGCGGCCCGGAAGGCAAGCCGGTCAACGAGGTGCTGGTCGAAGCGCCGGTCGATATCGCGCGCGAATTCTATCTTGGCCTCGTCATCGACCGCGCGCGCAAGCAGGTCGTGCTGATGGCGTCGAGCGAGGGCGGCGTCGATATCGAAACCGTCGCCGCGCAGTCGCCGGATAAGATCCTGAGCGCCGCGATCGACCCGCTGGTCGGCCTGCAGCCGTACCAGTGCCGCCGCATCGGTTTCGCGCTCGGACTGAGCGGCGATGCGTTCCGCCAGTTCGAGGCGATCGCGCGCGGCCTCGCGCGCCTGTTCGAGGAGCGTGACCTGAGCCTCGTCGAGATCAATCCGCTGGTCCAGCTCAAGGACGGCAGCCTGCTGTGCATCGACGCGAAGCTCAACGTCGACGACAACGCGCTGTACCGCCAGAAGCCGCTGTTCGCGCTGCGCGACCTGCGCCAGGAAGATCCGCGCGAGGTGCGCGCGAAGGAATGGGACTTGAGCTATATCGCGCTCGACGGCGACATCGGCTGCATGGTCAACGGCGCCGGGCTCGCGATGGCGACGATGGACCTGATCAAGCTGGTCGGCGGCCGCCCCGCGAACTTTCTCGACGTCGGCGGCACCGCGACGAAAGAGCGCGTTGCCGAGGCGTTCAAGATCATTCTCGAGGATAAAAATGTCAAGGGCGTGCTCGTCAACATCTTCGGCGGCATCGTGCGCTGCGACATCATCGCCGAAGGCATCGTCGGCGCGGTCACCGAGGTCAGCATTACGGTGCCGGTCGTCGTCCGCCTCGAAGGCACGAACGCCGAGCAGGGCCGTGAGATTCTGAAGCGCAGCGGCCTTAAGATCACTGCGGCCCAGGGCCTGAACGAGGCCGCGGAAAGCATCGTCGGACTGGTGCGCGGAGGCCGCGCATGAGTGTGCTCGTGAATCGCGGCACCCGCGTGATCTGCCAGGGTTTCACCGGCAAGCAGGGCACGTTCCACACCGAGCAGGCGATCGCCTACGGCACGCGCATGGTCGGCGGCGTCACTCCGGGCAAGGGCGGCCAGACCCATCTCGGCCTGCCGGTGTTCGACACCGTGCACGACGCGGTCGCCGCGACCGGCGCCGACGCATCGGTGATCTACGTGCCGGCGCCGTTCTGCATGGACGCGATCCTCGAGGCCGCCGATGCTGGCATCGGATTGATCGTCTGCATCACCGAGGGTATCCCGACGCTCGACATGCTGCAGGCGGTGCGCATCGTTCGCGCGGCCGGCGCGCGTCTGATCGGCCCGAACTGCCCCGGCATCATCACGCCGGGCGAATGCAAGATCGGCATCATGCCGGGCGCGATCCATCTCCCGGGTCGCATCGGCATTGTGTCGCGCTCCGGCACGCTGACCTACGAGGCCGTCAAGCAAACCACCGACCTCGGCCTCGGCCAGAGCACCTGCATCGGCATTGGCGGCGACCCGATCCCGGGCATGAGCTTCGTTGACTGCCTCGAACTGTTTGAGCAGGACCCGCAGACCGAGGCCGTGCTGATGGTCGGCGAAATCGGCGGCAGCGCCGAGGAGGAAGCCGCGGCGTATATCCGCGATCACATGAGCAAACCGGTCGCCGCGTACATCGCCGGCGTCACCGCGCCGCAGGGCAAGCGCATGGGCCACGCCGGCGCGATCATCGCCGGCGGCAAGGGCACCGCGGAGGAAAAATACGCCACGCTCGAAGCAGCGGGCGTCACCGTGACAAAATCGCCGGCCGGTATGGGTGATGCAGTCAGGAAGGCGCTCGGCAAGCGGTAAACCTATTGCCGACGCCGGTGGCACGCAGCGAGTGATCAAAAGGGTCTGACCCTTTTGATCACGGACCGCTCAGTTATCCGAAACGTCTTGCGTGTTACTGCGCCGCGAATCCCGCCGATCCGCAAGCTCACTGTCGATATAGTCATAAAGCCGCGTCAGCGTCTGATGCAGCAGCGCCTGCTCGGCCTCGAGGCGTTCGGCGATGGCGCGATATTCGCGGAGCAGCCGGTCCCGTTGTTGCTGTTCCGCGCGCTGGTGTTCACTCTGTTCATCATTTATGGGTTTGCCGAAGCGGCGTTCGAAATAATCCTCGATCGACCGCGCCCACTCCCGCAGCTCGCTTTCCGGCGGACTGGTCTTGCTCAGCAGCTTATTAAAATCAGAAAGCTGTGGCGGAGTCCTGTGGAAACGGCTGAGGTAGATCTCGATCAGCGGATCGAGAAAGCGTGTGCTGCGTTCGAGGTTCAGTGACGGGTCGGCGAGCAGTGCGTGGGCGCGCGCTGCGAGCACCTGCAATTCGGCCGCGGCATCAAGCGGGGCGGTCGTTTCGCGCGCCCCGGTGGCCGGCGTCGCCACGGGTGTTGATACGACCGGCGTCGAGTCCGCGACCGGCGCAGTAACAGGCGGCTTGGCAGCCTCCTCCGGCGTCGCGGAGGGGGCTGCCGAGGACTCTGATTCGGAGTGCTCTTTCCACCACACGCTGAAGCCGTGCGGCACTGCGGTCGTCGTGAACTGCTTGCTCAGCACCGCCGCGAGCGTCGTGAAACAGCGGCTCGCGAGAGCATCCGGATCATTCAGAAGCACTGGGCTCTGGCGGCTGACCGAGATCTTGACCGCCCGATCCTCGGTGATATAACCGAGATAATGCACCTTCATCATCAGGTATTTCCTGACCGCGGCCTCGAAGCGCTTGAAGATCTCCATGCTGTTCGCGTAGTTCAGCGCCATGTTCACGAGCACATAGGCGGGGCGCTCGTGATGGCGCCGCTTCAGCATCCGGAGCAGCGCGAAGGCGTCGGTCAGCGAGGTCGGCTCGGTCGAGATCACCAGGATCGTGTACTGCGCGGACTGGACGAAAGACAGCACCGAGTCGCCGATACCGGCCGCGGTATCGATCAGCAGATAGTCGAAACCGGCTTCCAGGGTTTCAAGCGCCTCGATCAAGCGCAGCTGTTGCGCTGCGTCGAGCCGGGCGCAATTGGCGATGCCGGAGGCCGCCGCCACGATCATGACCCCTTCCGGCCCCTCGACGAGGATCTCCTCGACCGATTTCTCGCCGGTCAGCAGGTGCTCTATCGTGTAACGCGGCGAGAGCCCCATGACGATATTGATGTTCGCGAGATTGGTGTCGGCATCGAAGATGCAGACGCGGCTGCCCTGGCGGGCGAGGGCGATCGCGAGGTTGCTGGTGACATTGGTCTTGCCGACGCCACCCTTGCCGCTGGTGACCGCAATGACCCGGGTTGGCCGGCTGCCTTCGGGCCGCCGGGCACTGGGGCGAACCCGGGGCTGGATCGGGATGATGTTCTTCACGCAGACGCGTCCTGCCGCTTTTGGTGGTCGGGGATGCCCTGGTAAAAATCCTTCGCCGGAACGGCGACCTCAGGGCGTCAATTCTACCATCACATTATGCAGGATGCGTACCACAGACTCACACCACGCGGTCGTTGCCCCCATCGACCGGGATCTGGGCGCCGGTCGTCTTTGCGAACAGCGGCCCGCAGAGTTCGGCCGCGAGTTCGGCGACATCGCGGGCCAAAACCTCCGTTTTCAGCAGGTTACGGGTTTTGTACTGCGCGACGGTCATCCCGTAATGGTCGGCGCGGGCCTTCAGGGTCTCGTCGGTCCAGATCCCGGTATCGAACACGGCGTCGGGATGCAGGGTGTTGACCCGGATGCCGTCCCCGGCCCATTCGAGGGTCGCGACCCGGGCGAGTTGGTTAAGCGCGGCCTTGGATGCCGAATAGGCCGCCGCCCCGGGCCCCGGCGCCGGGACGTTGCGCGAGCCGATCATCACAACACGCCCCTTGCGCGGCGCCAGCTTCAGCAGCGGACAGGACTCGCGCATCAGGCTCAGGTTCGCATCCAGATTGATCTCGAAGACCTGGCGCCAGATGTCTGTTTTCATTGATTCAATCCGGCAACCCGGGGGGAAGACGCCGGCGTTCAGGATCAGCATGTCGAGTCCGCCGAAGCGCCGTACGCCGATCTCGAGTGCTGTGGTCAGCGCGGCTTCATCGGTGACATCGCAGGTCAGCCCGAGCCAGCCCGGATGACGGATCGCGGCGCCGACGCCGGCGTCGATATCCAGCCCGATTACCGCCGCACCGCGTTTCAGCAGTGATTCGGCGCAGGCGCGCCCGATGCCGGACGCGGCCCCGGTGATCAACGCGATCTCGCCGGCAAACGCCGGCGGATGGCCGGCCTGCTTGAGTTTGGCCTGTTCCAGGTCCCAGTACTCGACGTCGAAGATGTCCTTCGCCGGTAGCGCCTGCCAGCCGCCGAGGGCCTCGGCGCGGAGAATGATATCGATCGTGTGCTCAAAGATATCGGCGACGATGGCCGCGTCGCGGGGACTGCGCCCGAGCGTGCCGACTCCGAAAGCGGGGTCGAGCACGACCCGCGGCGCCGGATCGAGCATGGTCTTTTCATCCCGGGCCTGCGGTGCGAGTTCCCGGAAATAGGCCTCGTAGGCGGCGACGTAGCCGGCGACGTCACGCCCGAGCATGGGTATCCGCTTGGTGCGAATCACGTGATCCGGTGTCGCCGGTCCGCGCTGCGAAATCTCCGCAAGATCGCCGCGGCGTGCGAAGGCGAGGCTGCGCGCATCCTGGCGGGTCGCGAGCAGCATCGGGAAGCCGGCGATCGCCGCGATATCGCGGCGCAGGGCCGCGATATCTTGTCGCAGCGTGGCGGTTTCGACCGGGGGCGCCGGGAAGTCGAGATCCCACGCGCCCGCGCGCTTCAGATGATCTTCGGCGCGCGACACCAGCGCGATCATTCGCTCGTAGGATTCCTGCGCGGTCGCGCCAAACGAGAAGATGCCGTGATTCATCAGCACCATGCCGGTGGTCCGCGCGCTCGCGTCGGCCGCGAAGCGCTCGGCACAGAGGCGGGCAAGGTCGAAGCCCGGCATCACATAGGGGATCACGACGACCTCGTCACCATAGATCTCGCGAATGCGTTGCTCGCCATTCGCGGTATTGGTGATCGCGATGACGGCATCGGCATGGGTGTGATCGACGTACTTGTGGGGGATGATCGCGTGCAGGATCGCCTCGACCGACGGGGTCGGTGCGCTCGCAAGCGTCATGTGGGTGCGCAACTCGTTGACCATCTCGGGATCGCTGAGCGCCGGCAGCCCGGAGAGCGCGACAAGGTGGTCGAGGCGCACCGGCGAGAATCCCGCTTCCTCGATCGTTTCGAGATCCCAGCCGCTCCCCTTGACGTAAAGGATGTCTTCTTGTCGACCAAGGATATTTCGGGTTTGCAGTTTGACCGAGGTATTGCCGCCGCCATGCAGGACCAGGGACGGGTCGCGTCCGAGCAGGCGCGAGCTATAGACGCGCAGGGCCAGATCGCTTCGGTAGCGTTTGGCTTCGGTGTCGTCCCAGAGGTTTTTCATTGTGTTCCTTAACTAATACTTCAGTCGGACGCTGGAATTATCATGGATGGGGTTATACACAGGCGCTGTCAGCGAGCCGATAACGCCTTGCGCACCGCCTGAATATCGCCGGGGTTACCCACGTCACCGGCGAATTAACTCAAGTCAATGTTTTTTCTATATTATTAATATGTACAAAATATGACCAAACTGTAAAATTCCAATACAGGGGTGACCCTTGGCCGGATTTCAATAAGTTCTCAACAGACTTATCCACAGAAATTGTTGATAAAAAATATATCAACCAGATCAATTCGTAAATCGCGAATACTATGTCACCGGCTGAGCAGTAATCGTCATGCTGCTGATTCCCGGTATCTGGCTGGCGCCCCGAACACGATTCGAACGTGTGACCTTCCCCTTAGGAGGGGGATGCTCTATCCATCTGAGCTACCGGGGCAGAATGGCGCCGAGCGGCGAATTATAGCAACCGGCGCGGGATTAGCCTATTAACGGGGGGATGGAATGTGGGGGGGATGGGTCCACCGGCGACGAATCCCTGTAGCCGGCGGCGGGCGGCCGGGATCGCCCGGCTTCAGTGTTCTTCGTAAAAATCCTGTTCCTTCCAGTCGAAGTCGGCAATACGCTGCTTCAGGCGCTGCCGCTCGAGATGATGCTCGATCGATTTGCGAATATTTTCGGTGCGCAAGGGCGCATTCTTCCGCTCATCGGTATCGAGCTGGTCCTCGAGGTTGTGATCTTCGAGATAATCCATGTCGTTCTTGTTGAGGCAGATATATTCGTGTGACGATTTGTTTCCCATTATTGTGTCCTCCACTCATTGGTCGATCCGGAGCGCCGGCATCGGACCACGATGCAGCCTTCTCACGTGTCTGATCGACCGCTGGAGTCGAAGAAACCATGAATTCAGTCACAAAACCGGCAAACCGGCTGCGCGCAACGTGAACGGGATCATGGACGCTGGCGCACCGATTGCCCCTTCGGCGGCGACGGTTGCATTGGGGGCATGTTGCAGGAGTGGTGTCGGCTAGTTGCCAGTGGGGCGCGGGCAAGGGTCAGTGAGCGTAGTATGGATATCTATCGGAACATGACTGGCCGGTTATCACTGAGGGTGTGATTTTTCCATGACCGAGACCGATCGCACGATGTCCGCCTGTTAAACGGACATCAGCCGGCGCAGGCGATACCCTGCGCCGGGTAGGCGCCATTACTTTTCGATTTTCGTTATCTTCGACCCGCCCAGGGACAAGTCCCCGATCAGGCCCTTCTCGGCAAAAGCGAAGCCGAGGACCGGCTTGTTCGCCGTCATGCTGTCATAATCAGTGCCGGCGCTCGATGAAACGACGGTGATGTCGGCATTTGCGCCGATCGACCAGCCTCCGCTCTTGGTGAACTTGTCGAGCGATTCCTTGGTCATGAACATGATGATCTGACTGTGCTGGGCTGCGCCCAGCGTCGCCCCGACCGAGCCGGAGGCGAGGTTGTAATAGCCGACAGTCTTTCCATCGACCTGCAGGACGCCCTCGCCGAATTCACCCCCAACGCCGGCACCGGCCTTGGTAACAGTGGGAAACACGAGCACGCCTGCTGCCTGCGTGTTGAGCTTCGTGTTGGACGCGTGAAGCTTGTTGAAATCGCTGATGGTTGTAACGACACCCTTGTCGATGTCGGCCTTGCTGGCGGCAATAGATGTTGCCGTGACGCTGAGGCCGAGGACCGCGGCGCATGCAGTCGCCAATAATGTGGAAATCTTCATGGGAACACTCCGTTGTGATCGTCCCTGATTGGACGTTGAGCGCACAGTCTGCATGCATCCCTCGACCTGGTCTGTGGGCTGACGAACGGATAGGCGAGATAGATCCACAGGCCTGGCGGCGTTTGAGAGTCAGACGATCGATTATTCGCGCGCCACAGGATCGCCTTGATTCGCAGTACCTCGATCCCGAACCTGTTTCTATCAGCGATCAGATCTTTACTGTATTTTCCATTCCGAGGCGTGAGAGCAGGATAGTTGCGGAGAATTAATGCACAGTGATCGGCCTTGCAGGTTCGCAGGTAGGGAGGAATCTGATCCGGCAGGCTCAAGGTTCGAACATCCATGTGTTCCCCTTGTGCGTCATGTCAACTAAAGCCCCTGACCGATTGCCGGTCAGGGGCTGACTATGGTGGAGGCGGCGGGAATCGAACCCGCGTCCGCAAGTCCTCCGCCGTCGGTTCTACATGCTTAGCCGAATCTTTGATTTAACCGCATGCTCCCCGACCGGCAGGGAAGTCAAACGGCGAGCCCGTAAGGTTTTAGTGCGTCAGCCCCGGGCGAGCCTCAGCACGATCTTGCGAGAGATGACACCTGAGCACAGATTGTCCCGAAGGACTCCGGACGCGCAAGCACGGCTCCGGTCAGATGCTGGCTGTCTTAAGCAGCCAGGGCGTAGTTGTCGTCGTTGGCAACTATGTTGTTTGCAGAGATGATTTACGAGGTTATCTGCCCCTCGGCATGCCCCTCAGGTTTTGCAACCCACGTCGAAGCCAAGTCGCCCCCTGAGTCGTATTATAGGGGGCCCGGGGCAGGGATTAAAGGTCGGCGTTCAGCGGAAAATCCTGCTGATACTGCCGGCCGACAGCGCGGCAATATTCACCAGCACTTCGGGCAGGACGAGTCCGCCGGGATAGGCGAGATAGCGCGGCTCCCACACCGGGTGGAATTTCTCCTTGTAGGCGCGCAGGCCCTCGAAGTTGTAAAACGTTTCTCCGTGGTGATACAGGAAGCGGCCAAGGTGCGTCCACAGCGGCGAGGTTGGCGTGAGTTCCAGTCCGGACAGCGGCGCCATGCCGAGATTGAACCAGCGGTAGCCCTGCGCCTTTCCCCACAGGAGCAGGTGCGCGAGCAGACCGTCCATGGCGCGCGGTGGCGCGGTATCGGTGTAACGCATCAGGTCGATGGACAGTTCGACACGACCCGGACCCGGCAGGACATTCGCGAACGCCACGACCCGGCCACCGGCTTCCATGACGGCAACAGGCAGGCGTGTCAGATATTCCGGGTCGAAATAGCCGAGCGAGAAGCCCTTTTCACTGGCGGACCTGGACGCCAGCCAGTCGTCGGACACGGCCTTGAGTTGTGGCAGCAGTGGCGAGACGTCACGACCCTCGACGATCCGGAACGAGGCCTGGTCGCGCTCCATCCGGTGGAGCACCGTGCGCAACTCGCGATACCGCCCACCCGTCAGTGAAAACGCGTCCAGCGACACGCGGGCCTCTTCGCCGAGTTTGGCGAAGGCCATGCCGAGTTCGGCATAGCGATGCAAATGCGCACCGTGTACCTGGTAGAACACCGGCTGGCCCGCAAAGTCATCGGCACGGTCGACGAACGCGCGGATCAGCGCCGGCGCGGCCGCCTCAGGTCCCGCCGGATCGCCGAGCGCCACCCAGGTGCGGCCATGTACGCCATACATGATGAAGGCGCTGCGCTCCGCGTTGAACATTACCGCCTTGTCGCGCAGGTAGACGAGAAACGGCCGCGTTTCCGTCTGCGCGGCGATAGCGTTTGCCGCATCGGCGAGGTCGGCATCGGAGGCGGGCGAGACGACCGGGCGTTTCGGGCGCAGCAGCCGCCAGACGCCGAAGGCGAGCAGTGCGACCGTCGCGCCGACCGAGGCGCGCATGAAACGCGACACGTCATGATCGAGCGCGATCTGCCACCACAACTGATGGGCGTATTCGACATGCCGGAAGCTGAGCAGCCCCAGCCACAGCGAGGCGCCGACTGCTGCGACGAAAGCCAGGATCCAGCCCGGGGTGAAGCGCGTATCGAACAGCGCCGCCTTGCGGTCGAAGATGCTGCGGCCCGGTATGATGATAGCCAACAGGACCAGCAGGAACAGCGCGCTCTCCCAGTCGCCCGCCTTGAACAGCAGCGCAGTTATGCCGGTGAGCAACCCCGCGACAAGGAGGTAGTAGGCAATGTTCAGGCGGCGCGCGACGGCCTGGGACAGGATCAACAGACCGACGCCGAGCAGGCTGCCGACGAAATGCGACAACTCGAACAGTTGGATCGGTACGATGCGCGCCATCCAGTGCAGGCGATCATGCTCGGCGGGCATTGCACCGGAGACCAGCAGCAGTAACCCGGCCAGGAAGGTGAAGATCGCGAGTAACTTGGGCGAAAACTGTACCGTGGTCGCGCCCAGTGATTGGCCGAGTCGGGCCAGTTGTCCCCCGCGGATCCGGACCTCGTCCGCGAGCAGGAAGAGTAGCGCGAGACTCAACGGCAGCACGTAATAGATCAGACGAAACAGCAGCAAGGCGGTCAATATCTGCGCAGGCGGCAGATACGGGCCGAGCAGCAGCACCACGACACCCTCGAACACGCCGAGCCCGCCGGGGATATGGCTCAGCAGCCCGAGGATCTGGGCAAAAAGAAAGATACCCAGCACGATCCCGAAGGGCGGTGCGTCCGCGGGGAGCAGCGCGTACAGCACGGCGGCTGCAAGCGCCCAGTCCGCGACTGACGCCGCGAGTTGTGCCAGCGCAAGGCTCGGTACCGGCACGCGCAACTCGAAACCGCGCAGGCTGAACGGCGCCCGACGCAGTGCACACAGCAGAAAATACCCGATTACCGTTGCAAGCAGGGCCGCGCCGATCAGTTGTGCGCTGCCTTGTGGCAGTATGCTTTCGAGGCGGACGGACGGGTAGCCTATGAGGCTGCAACCGCCCAGAGCCAGCAGACCGACCCATGGTGTCGTGGTATAGAAGAACACGACGCGCGACAGATCGGCGGCGCCGAGGCCCCAGCGCGAATAGAAACGGTAGCGCACCGATGTGCCTGACAGCAGGGCGAAGCCGACGCTGTTGCTGACCGCATAGCCCAGAAACGATGCCATCGAGATACGCCAGCGGGCGAGCCGTTTCCTGATATAGACAAAGGCAAGCTGGTCATAGCTCGTGAGGATCAGATAGTTCAGTGCAACCAGAAACAAGGCGAGCAACACATGATCTGCGGGCAGGGCGCTGAGCGCGGGGCGCAGGTCGCTGAGATGCACGGACTGGAGTTCGTGGTGCAGCACCCACGCGGCGACGGAGAACAGCAGGGCGCCCACGACCGGCGGCAGCCATTGCAGCAGGCGGTCCTTCACCGGTCCTTGAGCACGCGCTGCTTTTCCCGTTGCCAGTCCCGCTCCTTTTCGACCGCGCGCTTGTCATGCTGTTTCTTGCCTTTCGCGAGCCCGATTTTCAGTTTCGCGCGGCCGCGGCTCCAGTGCATGTTGAGCGGCACCAGCGCATAACCCTTGCGCTCGACCGCGCCGATCAGCTTGTCGAGTTCGGCGCGGTGCAGCAGCAGCTTGCGGGTGCGCGTCGGGTCGGGGTGGATGTGCGTCGATGCGGTCGGCAACGGTGTGATGTGAGCGCCGATCAGCCAGGCCTCGCCGTTCTTGATGACGACATAGCTCTCTTTCAGTTGCAGGCGGCCGGCGCGCATGCTCTTGACCTCCCAGCCCTCGAGTGCGAGGCCGGCCTCGAAGTCATCTTCGATGAAGTAGTCGTGGCGCGCCTTGCGGTTGTCGGCGATCGTCGCCGTGGCGCTGCCCGCCTTTTTTTGCTTGTCCCTGGTCATCAGTCGGTGTTCAGATCGGTCGGCGACGGGCCGCCATTATACACAGCAGGCAGCGTATGCCGGTTGAGCGGCGGGTCGAAATCACCCACAATACGACGAACGCCGATCAATTAACAACAACAGAAGCGGGCGAATGGCAGGCAGACCAAGCAGCAGTATCCACGGCGAGTGGTCGTCTCGCTGGATCTTCATCCTTGCAGCCTCCGGTTCGGCGATCGGTCTCGGCAATATCTGGAAGTTTCCGTATATCGCCGGCGAGTACGGCGGCGGCGCCTTCGTGCTGGTCTACCTCGCCTGCATCACGCTGATCGGTCTGCCTATCATGATGGCCGAGATCATGATAGGCCGCCGCGGCCGGCAAAGTCCGATCAACACGATGCGCACGCTGAGCGAGGAAGCCGGCGCCTCGCGCGTCTGGGCTCTGGTCGGCTGGGGCGGGGTGGTTGCCGGATTCCTGATCCTGTCCTATTACAGCGTCATCGCCGGCTGGGCGTTGATATACGTCTATCACGCCGGCAGCGGCCTGTTCAGCGGCGCCGGGGCGGAGGAAGTCGGGCAGATTTTCAGCGAACTGGTGTCCAACCCCTACAAGCTGCTGGCGCTGCACACGCTGTTCATGATCATGACGGTGGCCGTCGTTGCGCGAGGGGTGCGCAACGGCCTCGAGAAGGCGGTGCGCTTCATGATGCCGCTGCTGTTCGCGCTGCTGATCCTGCTGGTGCTGTATGCGATGACGACCGGCGCCTTCATGCAGGGGCTCCGCTTTCTGTTCGAGCCGAATTTCAGCGCGCTCAGCGCGACCGGGGTGCTGGTCGCGATGGGCCACGCCTTTTTCACGCTGAGTCTCGGCATGGGCGCAATCATGGTCTATGGCTCATATATGCCGGGCAATGCCTCGATCGCGACCGCCTCGATCGCGGTCGTCGTCGCGGATACGCTGGTCTCCCTGCTGGCCGCGATGGCGATCTTTCCGATCGTTTTTGCGAATGGCCTTGAGCCCGGCGCCGGGCCGGGGCTGGTGTTCCAGACCCTGCCGCTGGCCTTCGGCCATATGGCGGCCGGGAGCCTCTTCGGCATGCTGTTCTTCATTCTGCTGGTCTTCGCGGCCTGGAGTTCGGCGATCTCGCTGATCGAGCCCGCGGCGGCGTGGATGGTCGAGAACCACGGCTTCAGCCGGATCAAGTCCGCGCTGATCTGCGGCATCGGGTCCTGGCTGCTTGGTTTCGGTACGATCTTTTCGTTCAACCTGTGGGCCGGTTATGAGTTCCAGGGCAGGACCCTGTTCGGTCTGCTGGACTTCCTGACCTCGAACATCATGCTGCCGCTCGGCGGGGTGTGCGTCGCCGTGTTCTCGGCCTGGGTTCTGAAGAGGGAAACGACCCGGGACGAACTCGCGATCCGCTGGCCGTTTGCCTATGCGTTGTGGCGCTTTCTGGTACGCTATATCGCCCCGACGGCGGTGGTCATCGTCTTTCTGAACATGGTCGGCGTGATTCATTTCGCATAGACAGCAAGGTTTTCGATGCCGACAGTCAACAGAAACGCTCTGGTGCCCTACAGCGCGGAGCAGATGTACGCGCTGGTCGACGATATCGAGGGCTATCCGGCGTTTCTTCCGTGGTGCCGCAGCGCGAAGGAATGGTCGCGCAGCGAGGATGAGGTCCGGGCCTCGATCGAGTTGCAGCGCGGACCGGTGCACAAGACCTTCATGACCTGTAACCGGCTGCAGAAGAACAAGATGATCGAGATGCGGCTCGTCGAGGGTCCGTTCAGCCATCTGGAAGGCTTTTGGCGCTTTACCGAGATTGATCGCGGGGCGACGCGGGTTGCGCTCGATCTGGAATATGAATTTTCGAGCACGCTGCTGAAGCTGGCGATCGGTCCGGTGTTTGCGCAGATCGCGAACTCCCTGGTCGATGCCTTCTGCCGACGGGCGACGGAGCTGTATGGAAAACACTGACAAGATCGATGTCGAGGTCTGCTACACGCTGCCCGCCGAGCAGGCCGTGGTCCCGGTCAGGCTCAATGCCGGGCAGTCGGTCGAGGATGCAATCACCCAGTCCGGGATCCTGAAGCAGTTTCCCGAAATCGATCTCGCGGTGAACAAGGTCGGGGTGTTCGGCAAGCTCGTCCGGCTCGACATGCCATTACAACCCGGCGACCGGGTCGAGATCTACCGGCCGCTGATCGCCGATCCGAAGGAGTCTCGCAGAAAAAAGGCCGAAGGTGACAAAAAAGCGGTTGCCGGCACCCCGGGTCCCGGCTGACGCTCATAGCGCATCAATGATGCCCCGCCTCAATCGTCTGATTCCATTTCTTCGCTGTCGACGATGCGCACCAGCGTTTCGCCGTCGAAGTACAGCGCGATGTGCCGCCGTTCCAGTTCGGCCTTGGGCGCCTTCAGCGTATAGACATAATCCCATCGGTCGGCGTGAAAAGGGTCACTGATTGTCGGGGTTCCCATCACGGAGCGCACCTGGCCGCGGGACATGCCGGGTTTGAGTTGTTCCGTCATCTCTGGTGTAATGATGGTTCCCTGCTGAATGTCGATGACGTGCATCGAGCATGAAGCTGCAAGCGCGGCAAGACAGCAGAGCAGACTGATCCGGATTATATTCATGAGCGACGATCTTGAGGGTGCGGGGATATCGTGGCTGTCTATGATAGCCGGTCCTGTAGCCGGCTGATACCCCGGGCCTTTAATACCACCGCTGATCGCAACGGACCCATACAGTCATGAAACAGAATAATACCGAAGGCCACGACCTCAAGAAGGCCGGTCTCAAGGTCACCCATCCACGGATCAAGATTCTCAGCATCATGGAGAACAGCGAGAAGCGGCACCTTGGCGCCGAGGAGGTCTACAAGGCCCTGCTCGAGACCGGCGAGGACGTCGGGCTTGCGACCGTCTACCGGGTGCTGACTCAGTTCGAGGCCGCCGGTCTGGTCGTGCGTCACCACTTCGAGGGCGGACACTCGGTCTACGAGATCAACCAGGGTGAGCATCACGACCATATCCTGTGCGTCAAGTGCGGCCGCGTCGATGAGTTTGTCGACGATGTCATCGAGGAGCGCCAGCGGACGATTGCGCGCAAGTCCGGCTACGAGATCACCGACCACTACCTGAATATCTACGGCATCTGCGCCGATTGCAGAAAGCAGAAAAAGTAGCCGCAATTGCTTATTGGGCGAATTCCTCGGAGCGCTTGATCAGCTCGTCGGCATGTTCCCGCGTCGTCGCGCTGATCTCGATACCGCCGAGCATTCGCGCGATCTCCTCGCCGCGCTGTTCCCGCCCCAGATCCTCGATGGTAATGCGGGAGCCTTTCGCGGCGGAAATCTTTGTGATCTGCAGATGGTGATGGCCGAGCGCCGCGACCTGTGGCAGGTGCGTGATGCACAGCACCTGGCGATGCCCGCCGAGCGTGCGCAGGCCCTGTCCGACGATCTCGGCGATGCGACCGCCGATACCGACGTCGACCTCATCGAAGATGATCGTCGGCACGCCGGCCTGGCGCGCGGTAATCATCTGGATCGCCAGCCCCATTCTCGACAGCTCGCCGCCCGATGCGACCTTAGACAATGGCCGCGGCGTCTGCTGCGGGTTCGTGCTGACCAGGAACGCCGCCCGTTCGAGTCCGGCCGGTGACGGGCGCGACTCGTCGCGCTTCTCGAACTCGATCGTGAAGCGGGCTTCGGGCATGCCGAGCTTGCGCATCTCACCGGTGATCTCGCGCGAAAGACGCTGCGCGGCCTTCGCGCGGCTAGCGGAGAGGGCCTGCGCGGCGTCACGCCAGTCCTGCGCGGCCTTCGCGCTTGCCTGGCGCATTTCGGCGAGGCGCGCATCGGCGCCGGCCAGTGCAGCGAGACGCTCGTGCAGATCCCTGCGCAGCACGGGTATTTCTTCAGCGCGCACCCGGTGTTTGCGTGCGATGTCGTGTACCGCGGTGAGGCGGCGCTCGATCTGATCGAGGCGATCCGGATCGAGATCGAGGCGTTCCAGGCAGTCGCGCAATTCACTCGCAGCCTCTTCGAGCTGAATCGACGCGCCTTCGAGCAGTTCGAGCGCTGCTGCAAGGCCGCGATCTATGTCGGCATGGGGCCGCAGCGCCGCGATCAGGTGGGCAATGCGTCCGCTGATGGCCTCGTCATTGTCATGCAGCAGGTCGAGACCGCTGCGGCAGCTTTCGATGATCTGTCCCGCGCCGGCAAGGCGTCGGTGCTCCTCGTCGAGGCCGCGCAACTCATGGTCACCCAGATTGAGGCTGTCGAGTTCCCTGGCCTGGAAGCGCAGCAGCTCGATCTGGTCGCCGCCGGCGCCGGCCATTGCCTCGAGTTCGGTAATCGCCTGCTCGAGACGCTTCCATTCCCGACACTGTTCCCGTACCTGCTCGAGCAACGCCGGATGGCTCGCGAATCCGTCGAGCAGCGCGGCCTGGTGATCGCGTCCGAGCAGTGAATGGTGTTCGTGCTGGCCATGGATATCGATCAGCAGCTCGCCGAGGCCGCGCAGCGCAGTCAGCGGGACCGGGCTGCCGTTGATCCAGGCCTTGGAACGCCCGTCTGTCGAAACCGTACGGCGCAGCAGGCATTCGTCCCCGTCATCCAGCTGCTCATCGGCGAGCCAGCGCCGGGCGACTTCATTGCCGTCGAGCCGGATCGTCGCGATGACTTCGGCGCGTTCCGCGCCCGTGCGGATGACGCCGCTCTCTGCGCGGTCGCCGAGGGCCAGGCCGAGGGCCTCGATCATGATCGACTTGCCGGCGCCGGTTTCACCGGTCAGCACCGTGAATCCGCTCGCCAGGTCGATCTCCAGGCGGTCGATCAGCGCATAGTCGCGGATATGCAGGTGCGACAGCATCGGGGTGTCAGGCGTTTTTCGGGTTCTCGGCCCAGCGCAGCTTGGCGCGGAGCAGTTCGTAGTGGTCGTGCCCCGCAGGGTGAATCAGACGGATCGGTTTGTCCTTCTTGCCGATCCGGATGCGATCGCCATGCCGGAGGGGTTGCGAGGCCTGACCGTCACAAGTGACCTGCGCATGATCGCGCTGGCCGTCGCAGACGACGACCTCGATCGCGGTATTCCCGGCGATGACGATCGGCCGGTTGCTCATCGTGTGGGGGCAGACCGGCACGATCAGCAGCGCATCGAGGGTCGGATTCAGCAGCGGCCCGCCGGCGGACAGCGCGTAGGCGGTCGAACCCGTCGGCGTCGACACAATGACGCCGTCGGAACGGAGCATATTCAGGTAACGCCCATCCAGCCAGGTCTCGAGCCCGATTATCCGCGCCGAGTTCCATTTATGGATCACAACGTCGTTCAGCGCATCGCTGCGCCAGATCACCGCCTCGTCGCGCGTGACCGTGCAGTGGAGCAGGGCGCGTTCCTCGATGCTGCAGTCGCTGTCAAGGATGTGCGTGATCGCCTCGTTCATGCGATCCGGGGGGATGTCGGTCAGGAAGCCGAGATGACCGAGGTTGACCCCGACCAGCGGCACCTCGTGATTGGCCAGCGAGCGGGCGGCGTGCAGCAGGGTCCCGTCGCCGCCGACGACGATGGCGAGATCGCAGCGGCGTCCGATCTCGGCGAGATTCGCCGCGCGCAGGCCGAGGTCCGGGATCAGCGCCGCGGTATCCTCGTCGAGCAGCACGGTTACCCCGCGGGACTCGAGGTGGCGGGCGAGTGTCCGGATCGTGCCGCGGATCTCCGGGTCGCTGAATTTGCCAATCACTCCTATGGTCTTGAAATCCACCACCTTGTGCCCGCATAAAAAGTACAATCCCGGAAAGGTATCATGCGTCCGCCGGATCACCAAGCCGCCTTTCCTTGACACTGTGAGGGCGGCTTGTTAACTTCCCCGGGGCGCATCGGCGGCCCTCGGGCATATTAACACAACATGCTGATTTTAATTAATAATTACTGAACATCATGGCCATCGGGAATGACGCTCTGAACCCGCGCGCGCGCCGCCTGCTGAAGGTGCTGGTGGAGTGTTATATCCGCGACGGGCAGCCGGTCGGCTCGCGCACGCTGGTCGGTGAGGCGGGGCTCGACATCAGCTCCGCGACGGTCCGCAACGTCATGGCGGAACTCGAGGAACAGGGCCTCGTCACGTCGCCGCATACCTCGGCCGGACGCATTCCGACCGATCAGGGTTATCGGGTCTTCATCGACAGCCTGCTGACCGTCGAACCGATGGACAACATGGATGTCGAGCGTATCCGGCGCCTGCTCGCCGAAGGCTTCACGCTGCAGGGCCTGGCGGTTTCGGCGTCCGGCCTGCTGTCCGGCATCTCGAGCATGGCGGGCGTCGTCATGCTGCCGCGGCGCGAGAAGCTGACGCTGCGCCATATCGAATTCGTCGCGATGTCGGAACGTCGCGTACTCGCGATCCTGGTCGTCAACGAACAGGAAGTCCACAATACAATGATCCGCACCGATCGTGAGTTTTCCGCGTCCGAACTTCGCGCGGCTGCGAACTACCTGAACAGCGTTTTCGCCGGCAAGGATCTCGCGATGATCCGCCGCGACCTGCTCGGCGAGCTGAACCGGACCCGCGAACGGCTCGACCAGGTCATGCTGACCGCGGTGCAGATGGCCGAGAAGGTCTTCGATGTCAATTCCGGCGACGACATTGTCGTTTCCGGACAGACGCATCTGATGGCCTTCAACGAGCTGTCGGATCTCGACAAGCTGCGGGTGCTGTTCGAGGCCTTCAGTGAGAAACGCCGGATCCTGCACCTGCTCGACCAGTGTCTGTCGAACCCCGGGGTGCAGGTCTTTATCGGCAAGGAATCCGGATTCAGCGTGCTCGATGACTGCAGTCTCGTGACCTCGACCTATCAGCTCGACGGCAAGGTCATGGGCGTACTCGGGGTGATCGGGCCGACCCGCATGGCCTACAAGCGCGTGATCCCGCTGGTCGAGATGACGGCGCGGATCATGAGCGCCGCGCTGAAACAGCAGCACTGAGCCGGCGAATACCGGTAACCGGCGCAGCAGTCGGCGACCGCCGCGCGCGTTCAACGAAATTAGGAGACAGTAATGAGTGATGACAACAGTGACGCCTGGCCCGGCAGGCAGGCGGGCGGGGTCGGGGCGCCCGATACAAGGGAAACATCGGCGTCGCAGCAGGGGAATGCCACGGCTCCAGCCGCACACGAGGCGCTGTTGCTGAGCCTGCAGGATGCGCAGGCCAAGGCGGATGAGTACTGGAACGAATTGTTGCGGGCGCGGGCTGAATTGTCGAACTTGCAGCGGCGCGCGGAACGCGACGTCAGCAGTGCGCACAAGTACGGTCTCGAACGATTCGCCGGTGAACTGCTGCCGGTCCTCGACAGCCTCGAGATGGGATTGAACGCCGCCGGCGAAGGTGGCAATACCGATCCCGGGAAATTGCGCGAAGGCATGGCGCTGACACTCAAGCTGCTGGTCACCGCCACTGAAAAATACGGTATCACCCCGATCGACCCCCGCGGGGAGAGATTCAATCCCGAACTGCACCAGGCGATGGCGACGCAGGCGGTGCCCGGTGTCGAGCCGAATACCATCGTGACCGTCTACCAGAAGGGCTGGTTGCTGAACGATCGGCTGCTGCGGCCCGCGATGGTCGTCGTGGCAGCCGCCGCGCCGGAGGGGGCCATGTCCGGGACTGGCCCGAACGGCGGTGAAATCGACGAAATAGCTTGAATGTCCGGCCCTTGCCCCAATATAAGCTGTCAATCAGAGGCATCAGGCAAGATTGCACGACAACCTGACACAACTTCCAAGGCTTCAGGAGAATCACAGAGATGGGAAAGATCATAGGAATCGACCTCGGGACCACCAATTCCTGCGTGGCGATCGTCGAAGGCGGCAAGCCCCGGGTCATCGAGAACGCTGAAGGCGGGCGCACGACGCCGTCGGTCGTCGCCTTTGCCGAGGACGGCGAGGTAGTGGTCGGGCAGGCCGCCAAGCGCCAGGCCGTCACCAATCCCAGCAATACGCTCTATGCGATCAAGCGCCTGATCGGGCGACGCTTTGCCGAGGACGTCGTCAAGCGTGACATGGATCTGGTGCCCTACAAGATCGTCAAGGCCGACAACGGCGATGCCTGGGTCGAGGTCAAGGGCAAGAAAATCGCGCCGCAGGAGGTCTCCGCGCGCATCCTGATGAAGATGAAGAAGACCGCCGAGATAATCCTCGGCGG
>CAYTGL010000034.1:0-27214 GCA_964437335.1 uncultured Chromatiales bacterium | reverse complement strand
TCCCTCGCCGTTTGAAGAAAACGGAATGACAGGAAGCCGCCTAAAGTGCAGTTAAGATGGGTCATAAATATAATCGTAGGGTTGTATAGCGACAACTACTTTTCCCGCTCAGCGACAGACGACCCCCTAAAGTGCAGATCAGTACGGAGCTCAGTTCATTTAATTCAATTGAAATGAGTTGACGCTTGGGTGCCATGACGTGTTCCATAATGGGAAGCCGCTTCTCCAATAGCCAGGAACCTAATTTGGAAACAGGGCTTGTCGAGCGAGTGGCTTGGCTGCTTGAAAGGTTATCGACGATTTGCACCAAGGCATGAGTCGCCAGATATCGGGCGAGCTGGTTGCGGTTTCAAGCACTTCGTTACAAAAAAAAGTGCCGCGATCGCTCCCGCTCCGCAGATGAGAATATCTGACGCATCTGCAAATTTGTTTGGCTGGAGGACTTGGCCCAATTCAACACACGTTGCGATTGCGAGGATCGCCGCGCACCCCGCAAGGTAAAGCCATGCACGAACCGTGTCGGTCACTGGCGCCCACGCAATGCTCAATCCGACGAAAGCACCCAAAGGTAAGAACCAGAGCGATTTTCGAATAGTCGCAAAAAGTGCTTGTATATCTGAGCCAGCTTGAAGTCGGGCGAAAGGAATCGACCAAAAGTCTTCCACGCGTTCCTTAATTAGACGCGTGTCGTTCGTGAAGTCGTAGGGAGCCCAGAATACTGCCGCGATCGCTGCTGAGTAGACGATCGCTGCGACCAATGAGGCTGATGCCCATCGACATCGAAGCGGCCATCGCTCAGCGTTGTTGTGATCGCCGTCACGACGCATCTGGTACATGCCCAGGACTCCGACGCCAATACCCACGGTAGCAAGAATGACGTCGGTTGATGACGTGTAACGGTCTAGAACAACGACCTGCATCACCTCGATTGAAATGGCGATTACCACGCCAAGGGCCAGGCTGCTGATCCTGCCGCGAGCCGGTTGTTCGCTTCGTCGAAAGGCCGAAACCGCCCACATTCCCACGGGCACGAAGACGATTACCCCGGTGCCATAAGCATATGCAGAGGCCCAGACAGAAGGTTGTCGAATTGTGAAAGGAATGAGTTCGAACTGGCCGCTACGATATTTTTCGAGCAGTTCTCGAGCGGATGTCACGAAGTTGAATGGCAGCAACGAGTAGACAAATAGTCCAAGTACGTAGGCCTGTAGTACCCAATCGATCCTTTCTCGCGGCGCTGGCAGTGCCGCCAATTTTCGGAACCACACGGTGAAACGTGTTCCAACGAGCCACCAGAGGGTGACGCCGGTCAAGGTCCCCGACCATTGCGCAATCACGTCTCGAGGGGAAGGAACTCGTCCGACAACCCAGATCTGCCCAACTTCAACCATTACACTGGCAACTCCCACGGCAATCGATACCAACAGTGCCGCGAGAATCGATCGCCCAATGTTTGAGCGATCGGCCAAGAGTGCCCCCATGCCGAAGAATGCCAGGGGAATGGTGATCAGGTAATTGATGGACCAGTCGCTTCGGCCTCCCGAAGCATGCCACGGGGCTGAAACTTTGCCGCGAATTATTTCTAGAGCGTCGCTCCAGTTCGTTGGGACAAATTGGAAGGGAGCAAATGATCCTGCCACCAGGATGCTTGCAGAAAGCAGCACGCCTGCCAGATAGAGACGCCTCATCGTTTTTTGATCAGACATTGACAAGGTCGCGTTCATTCTGGAAGAAATTCGAAAACGGAGCGTGGCGGCGAACCACTCTACTAGGCGCGAGATTCCGTAACCTCCGCACTCCAAACAGCTATCGATCCGTCAAGATAACGTTGGTAGATCAGAAGCGTCGCTTATTTTACACGTCTCGGCATTACTAGCCGAAGAGATAGCGATCGCGCCACCGATAAGGAGATAAGCAAGTTCCAATGTGTGTCGAGTCATGAACATTCCGCCGACCATGTAAGCGGTCAGCGCAGCGCCTAGCCATCCCGCAATTGACCGCCTCGGCTCTTCTGCGCAAGACATTGCAACGTAACAGCATAGCAGGATGGCAAATCCAAATAGGGCGGTGTAAAAGACTCCTCCGATGAAACCAGCTTCCGCAAGCATGCCGATGATGTTGTTGTGGGGGCTGTCTGCTTTTTTTCCTCGATTGTACTCTGGCATTCGGTTTTCGAAGCCGCCCAGGCCAACGCCGAAAGTGGGATTGTCGAGAGTCATCTTCCATCCGGTTTCATAAATTACAAATCGGCTGGCGACTGAGCCATGATCAGGCCCCCCGGTCCAAATGGACTGAACGCGTTTCCATGACTCCGTGTGCGTAAACAGAATTGTAGCTATGAGTGCGACTGGAGCTCCCAAAAGCAGGAGTTGCCACTTCCAGCGACTGGTGAGCCAAATGATGCCAAGCGACACAAGAATCGCGACGAGGCCACCTCGGTTGTGGGTTTTATATAGAACAAACAATTGTCCGATGACCAGGACGATAGCGCAGGTCTTGAGAGCCCAATGCCTAGCTGCCGAAGTGGACAGTCCGGCCAAACACACGCCCATGGAGAGTAGAACGCCCAGATCACCATTCAGGTAAATATATTCAGGCTTTAGCCAAGTACGTAGTCCCAGGGTTGCTCCTAAGGTAATTCCTAGCCACCACCATTTTGTCGGCGTCGATAAGCAAAGAGCAGTTACAACTACGATGCACCATGCGTCACACATATGAATTGGGTGGTGATTGTACGCGGGGAGATAATTGCTACGCATCGTAGCCACTGCCGACGTCAAAAATATCCAGACCACTAGCGCCGACACAAGCCAGAATAACGGATGTCGCAGTAGGGAGTCTACAGCGACGCCATCTCTATCGACCGACACGCCAGGCAGCCGAGACGTGCGCGACACAACCAAGCCGGAAACCGAAAGCAAGGTAAGCGCCTCGAGAATGTGCCAGCGACAAAAGAAGTAGTATGACTCGTCTCGGGGGAATCCATACGAAATCGACATGTAAATCAGGATGCCTAGTAGCGGTTCAAGCGGCGCGAACGCCATCAGAGCTACCCCCACAAGCGACAGCATGACCATGAGAGGTGGGGGAGACCACTCATGTGATACTTGGGCTAGGTGGTGGTCCTCGAAGACCAGCGTGGGTGTCAGCGCCAGTCGGAGCAGAGCGAAAAGCGCCAGTAGTACAAGTATAAAATGAGCGGCGTAGGCAATAGATCGACGATGTGTGGATAGGATGTTCACGAGGAAACGGAGGCGTTCATTTCCGCCCTTCCTTAATCAGATGGTTTGCCTAGCCCCGACCGAACGCGCGGAAATTGCTTGACGGCCAACACGCTGGAAGGTTCGAACAACTTCTGCCTACCGGTCTGCAATCACTGCTTGATCCGTTAAGCCGGCGTAAATGCCAGCAACATACCGCATTCGCTTTTCGAAACCGAAATTGGTTTCGACGGTATCACGGCCCGCAGTTGCATAGGAACGCCGTAAGTTGGTGTTGTCAATCAGCATGCTTAGAGCAGCGGTAAGTTCGTTCGTTCGACCGGGCTCAATGAGCAGTCCGTTATGCTCGTGTTGCACCAGTCGAGGCACGCCGGCGATCCTTGTGGCCACGACGGGGGTTTCCATCGCCATGGCTTCCAGAATTACGTTGGGGAGGCCTTCGCGGAGACTGCTCAAGGTGAAGATGTCCATTGCCTGGAATAGCTCGATTGTATCGCTACGATGGCCGAGCAGGCGGAAACGGGAAGGATCCGATTGCGAAGAAATCAGCCCTTCCAGTTGCGCGCGGGCATCCCCCTCCCCTGCGATGATAAGTTGTAGATCTATTCCGGTGTCTATGAGGTTGGCCACGGCTTGAATCAAGAGATCAAAGCCTTTCTCTTGCGATAGGCGCCCGACTGCACCCACGACCATGCGGTGGGGAGGAATGCCCAGCCGAACTTTTGCGTCGGCAATAGGGAGTGAACGCTGGTATTGGTTCGTGTCAATGCCATTGTAGACGAGGCGGCAGCGATGCTCTGGGACCCCATTGCCCAAGCAAGACTCATAAAGATCGTCTGAAACGCAAAGAACACGGTCGAATTTCCGCAGACAGCGTTTGTCTATCCAGTAGTACAGCGGTGTGCGGACAGTGAATTTTACCCAGCCGTGCACCGTGGTGACCAATTTCATGGGCCAGTACCGCCGCAACACCAGTCCGAGAAAGTTGCTCTTGTAGTCATGACCGTGCCAGATCGCGACATTCTGTTCGCGGCAAATGTTGAGCATGCGGCGGAAGATGCTCCAGTCTCGCAGGCCGCGGTCGGGTATGGACAAGAGCGGAGCATTGGCCTCTGCTGCTCGTTCTACTATCGATGCGAAGCCCGCATCCTCTGGAGGATGCATGTATGCGCAAAGAGCACGGTATCCAAGCGATTCTAAAAAGCGAGGAGAGTTTAGGATTGTCTTTTCAGGGCCACCCCCTTGTCCACTGACCACGCGAGTGTGTAGCACCACAGGCAGAATTTGATTGTCGCGTGATTGCGAATGGTCCTCTACTTTGCGAACAGCGCTCATGTCAACGAGTTCTCCGATACTGCAACCTCGCTCAGAGTTAGCTCGCGGAAATGGGCGGCTTTGGATGCCCAAGACTCGTTGATGAGGCGCCGCCTGGCGTCGCGCTGCCCTGGAGGCAAGCCGGATTGGATTCGCCGTTGCACCAGTTCGGTAAACATTTCGGCCGAATCGGCGAGGTCGAGGCAGTCGGCCCAAGGACGATTTGCGGGTAGGTCACGCGCAACAACCGAACGGTCTGTTGCGAGGTATTCGAGAAGCTTCAGAGGCTGCATCGCTCGGGTGACCGGAAGATCGGCGTACGGCATTATCAGGACATCGCTTTCGCGGGCGATCGCAGGCAGTATCTCGTAAGCGACTTTCCCTGTCCGGACGATGCGTTTAACGGAACGAATGCCAGCGGAGGGCTCGTCTTCAGGTCCCACCAACACGATGCTTCCTGCCGACATGCTCTCAGAAAGAGACTGTAACCAATGCACGTCCGTACGTTGATCAATCAGACCCCAGAAAGTCACACGAGGCGAGGGGCACCGGTCAAACACTTCGGGTGTCGGATCGCAATTCTCAGCGGTCCAGTCTTCGAGCTCAATACCATGCGTCAGCAGGCCTACTTGATTTCGTGTCTCCAGCAAGCGACTCCTGAGCGATTCGCTCACGGCAACCAGACGATCCGCTTTTTCGATAACAATATGTTCCATATCACGCATGGCCTGTTGTTCCAGGCCTGGCCAAACACTGAAATCATCCACGCAGTAGTAGATCCAGCGTTCGACGGGCAGTGCGCCCATAAGGTCGGCGACGATTGGAATGGTAGTGATTGCTTGCACGGGAGAGCGAGCCGCATTGATCTCTCGACTTAATTGCCTCAAGAGCAAATTTCGATTAAGAACGCGATCCGCACGGCTTCGCATCCAAGGCCACATCAATGGCTGAATGATTTTAAGATTGGGATGCAGGGCTTGAGTCGTGCTTCGCCGTTGCGGAGTGAGCCATTGCCTAAGTTTTTCGCCACCTCGACGGAGCGTTGCCCCATTTAGCCGGGGAGGACGCATGCCGATGGTGTTTACCCATATTACGCGATAGCAAACAAGAAGGTGACCAACGAGGTGCTGCGAACTTGAAGGATGACGGCCCCAATCGTCTGAGAATACAAGCAGTAGCGGTAGACCGTCCGGCCGGGAAGGCAATGTTTTGGGTTGGCGGAATAACCTCATTGGGATACTCCCATGGATGACGCACTCATGGGATCCCTCGCACGATCATTGGCCCGATGCACCGAGTTAGCCAGTGCGGAAGCCTTTTCCATATTTCAATTCGGCGACGATGTTTGTCGTTGTCGGGACGCATATCGAGTGCCGTGCCGCGGCGTACGTAATATTGCCAAACAGCAGGGGAGGGAATCGCCCCCCACTGCTTTTTGAACTGGTAGGTGCCGCTGCCCTCCGTCGAACGGCCAAAGTCGAATTCGCGACTCCCTCGTGCGATGGCTCGGATGAGGAGGTGCCAGTACATGACCATATTCGCATTGCAGGAATTAAAGGCCGTCAGAGTACTAGCGCTTAGAACAGCGGTTGAATCGTCGTTGTGGACAAGTAAGGCGGCGGCCACTGGTCGCTGACCCAGACTCACGCAGCACATCTCCGCGCTTTGCGGCAAGTAGCGAAATATTGCTTTAAATAATGATCGACCATAGACCGGCGTGCCCAACTCGTGCATCCGGCGCGCAAAAATGCCATGGAATATAGGGATCAATTCAGAGCTACCCCACTTAACGCGAAAAGCTTCCTTTAAACCCTTGCGGACCTGACTTCTTAGCTTACTTCTAAGGGCTCCCCATAGCGCTTCCTCGCTTTCAGGCAGCTGTAAACGCATGTGCACTTTGCCGCGGTTATCGGCACTTAACACCTGATGGACGACTGCCGTCTCATGCCTTAATTCCAGATAGTTGCAGTCTAGTCGGTCGGCTAGCCGCGCGGCGCTGCTGATAAGCTTGTCTCGAGCGTTTTTGCTCTGGAGCTGATCAACTCCGCCGGAATTCAGATATGGCAAGCTGACCAGGTGCCGCCCGAAAAGTGAACTCTTAACATAAGCTAACGGCAGGACAGACTGTCCATTGTCACAGTCAACCTCCAATAGATACGGTTGCTGGCGAAGTCCGTCGCGCAAGACTAACAACCAGCGCAAATCCGAGGGCTGAGGCGACAGACGCTTTAAGAGGGACTCGGAAATCTGTTTGCCTGAGTGCACCACGACTTCTGAGTGCCCAATGAATTTGCCAGCGTTCGCTGGAGAGCAGTGCATAATTGTGGCCGTTGACTCCGCCATTGCCTATGCCCTGGCGGCTTAAGGTCGCTGCGAGCTAGTGACGGAGGGGAAATCAGCGCTGAGGGGTATCGTCCGACGAGACTTTACCAGAATACCATGGCTGACCCACTTGAGAACTGGCAGATCTTGTCGAGAGTCACCGTAGGCAAAGGACTCAGTTTGAGGCTCTTCGCAGCCAAGGTAGTTCTTGAGAGCGATTAGCTTATTTGTGCCTTTGCAGTTTGCGCCGAGCAGCCGGCCCGTGCAGATATCGTCCTGAAATTCAACTTGTGTACACACCGCTTCTCCGATGCCGAATTGGGCCGCCATTTCGCGGACGTAAATATCCGGGCTGGCGGAAAGCAATATCACGCGATGGTTTTGTTCTAAGTGTTCCCGCAGGAGACCGTGACCTAGAGTATGCAGGTGATTCGGCAGCCAGGTACTGCAAAACCAGCGGGTGTGCTGAGTTATAATGTCGCGATGTACGCCATAAAAGAAACTCCGGAGCAACCGCTGCTTCAGCTGGTGGTCCTTCACGAGTCTGATCAGGTACGGCCCAATTTGAAAGGGAACCATGGAGAGCGCTGTGTATTTGCAATGCCGCCGTCCAAAGGATAACAGGTAGGGAATGAACGAATTGCGCGATGTGAGCGTTCCGTCAAGGTCGAAGATTGCCACGGCAGGTTGGCTCACCGTCTTACCCATTAAGAGGAGGAACGTATAGACTTGCAGGAGTAGGCAAGCGCTTGTTCAAACAACTCAGCGTATTGTCGGTGCATGATCCCTTCAGAGAAGCATTCGGCGGCGCGATGCTTTCCCGCAGCGCCCAAACGATCTCTTAGCGCTGGATCGCTTGCCAGCCTCCCTAGATGCTCCGATATCTGTCGACAATCGGCAGATGCTGCTAGCAGTGCCGTAAGATCGTGCACGGCGACTTCCCCCACGCCCCCAACATTCGTCGCCACGATGGGCAGACTCGCTGCCATACCTTCGATAAGGGTAAGCGGAATTCCCTCGCTAATACTAGTCAGCAACATTGCATCCGAAGCACCCAGAAGACTCGGGATATCGTTCCGCGACCCCAGTAAACGAACATGTTGTCGAAGATCACATCGCTCCACTTCCTCTTCGATCTTTTCTCGCTCGTCCCCTTCACCCACCAACAGCAGCACCGCATTCGGGACATCTTTGACGAGGAGTTGCATGGCGCGTACCGCCGTCAGATGATCCTTTAAATAGTCAAGGCGAGCGACCTGCGTTATGAGAAACGCAGCAGGGGCGATCCCCAATGTCCCTCGCACTTCGTCCCGTTTAAGATGCGCATCGGCAAATGGAGTTAAATTGACGCCGTTATGAATCACTTGGACGCGATCACCCGGCAGGCCTTCATTCTCAATTAGCGCCCGCCGCACATCCGTGCCGACGGCAACCACACGGTCCCGCTTTCGCAACATTAATCGGTTAAAGAGGATCCGCTTTCGGCGGGGAAAATCAGGATGGAACCTGCCGTGTTCCACAAAAACGATGGGCCGATTGGCGCCGCACCTTCTTGACGCGAGGGCGTAAAAGAATGGGGTGTATTGGTGGGCGACAACCAGATCAATTCTCTGATCACGAAAGGAACGGGCCAGGCGAAAGATGCAGCGAACGTCGATTCCTGTTTGCCGTGAAACGCACTGGATGCGGTATCCATCACGCTGTAGGTTCCCGCCCAACTCGCCGATCAAATCGAGACACAAAAACACCATCTCGTAGCGGTCGGAGAACTGCCGGGCGAGCCTGTCGGCGAGCACTTCAGCCCCACCGACGGTCATGCCGTGCAGGAGTTGGCAGATTGTGGGTCGCGACATAGATATTCAGGGGATAATATGAGTTGAGCGTCGACGGGGAGCCTCACCGAGGTCGCCGGCGCACGCCGCTACACGCTGGAAGGTATTGGCCTGGGAACATCCGCCCCATCCACGAATACCTGCTGTCCCCGTTCGTAGATCATCATTGCCATTAGCAGAAAGGTGTGATTTCGCCGACCGCTGAAGTGTTGCCGCACCACGCTACGCACGGTGTCAGGTCGAAAGATTCCTCGCTGCATGCAGCTTTCGCTGAGAAGTATTCGTTTGACAAGTGGCTTTAACTCTCTCCGCAGCCATAGGCCGAGCCGCTCATAAGGCTGGTAGCCTGGCAAACCAAGTTTAGCGAAGGCACGCATCTTCAAAGAGTGGAACCGTTTGGATGCACGGCTAGCGCCGACTTTCGCTCCGGTATTGACATTGGTAATCTGAAGAAACTCTGGACAGCGTTCCCGAAGAATATACGATTGAATGTCTTCGTCCTGCTTCATTTCAGCAGGCATTCGCGCCAATTGATCGAGTACGACCGGGCTTAGGTACGGCAACCTCGTCTCCACCACGGAACTAAATTTTGCCAGCGACATCGCAGTTTCTCGCCTGAGTCGTTCGGTTACGAATACCTGCCAAATCCGGTCGACCGGGCGCTCCCATGATTCGGAGGCAACCAGTGACTCACGGATGGCGCGGCGAGCCATGTCTTCACATTCCTGTTGAGTGGCGAACTCAAATAATGGTTCGTCACACGCTTCGAGCATATAGGCGCGAAGATGCTTGAGAAGCCACTCCTGTAGTTCCACCTCACTACGCAATTCAAACGCCTGGGTGTCGAGCGAGAAATTATACGCTTTGCGCATATGCATCAACTCGCCCGCATGTCCTCGCAGGAGGACCTGGATGCCGAGCTCACGATACCGCTCCAAGGTAGGCATTACAATGCACTGTGACAGATAGTGCCCATCCGTTAAATACACCATCTGATCCAGATAGTCTTCGAACCTCTCCAGTAGACGATGATCGAGCACAACTTCGTGATACTCGCAGCCCTTGACGTTTGCCATTTCCCTTGCAGACGCCTGGTCACGGCTTCCTGGCACGCCAACACACAGCGCCTTCACTGGGTTGCTCGCCGGATCGATTACGGACAAGATGGTGCGAGCATCCATGCCGCCAGAAAGAGCGAGACCGAGATGTGACGTGTTCTGCACAGTTTCCTGAACTGAAGATACAAAAGCCTCGCCGATACCCTCCAGTAACTCTCCTGGACGTCCGCCGGTTCGGGGTGGTGGCAAATCGGCGTATCGATCGAGGGATAGACCCTCGACGCCAAGTTGGAATCGCAATACCGAGCCAGGAGGAACCAGGGAAATGTCGTTATATAGGGTGTGCTGTCCCCAAAGATGACCAAAGCTAAAGAATTGAACAATGCCGTAGCTATCTCGTTCGTGCGACACCTGGCCGGTCGCAAGAATCGCCTTCAATTCGCTCGCGAACAGAAACCGCCCGTTGGCTTGGCTATAATAAAGTGGTTTCATTCCGAAGCGATCGGAGATCAGGCTGACCTCTCCTCTGGCACGATCCCAGATGGCTGCCGTAAATTTGCCCCGAATACGGCTCAGGAAGGCCGCTCCCTCGCTTAGATAGCCTTGCAAGAGAATTTCAGCATCGATTGCCCCAGGTGGCGTCTGAGGGGAACGCAGTTCTGGCGTGTTGTATAGTTCGCCATCCATGACCGCGAGGACCGTAGTCTCGTCGAGTGTCGCCGGTTGACTTGTTGAGTCCCCAAACCCCAGGCTAATCCTTCCCAGTGCATTACCGCCCGGTTCCGGAACCGACACCTCACGCCGATACCAGTTGAAATGCGTCATGGCGTCAAGCATTCGACCTAACAAGTCGTCACGCCGTGATAAACAATCAAAATGGCCGCAAATACCTGGCATCGGATTTAGTTAAGTCCTGTGAGGCTAAGTAAATCAGGGAATAATCTGACTTGCAAACGCCAAGTCCACGAAAATTATTTCCCGCACCCACCCGAGTGTGAGTATAGTGCAGCATACAATCCCCAGCTTAAATTGCCATCCAGCCCGACGGGCCCAGAGTTCCTTCCGACGGGACCAGGCAGCGGCCGCCGGAAGGATCACCAGCGGCATGAGAGGCAGGTGGTAGCGGGAGTGCGCGAAGATGACCGTATGAATAAGACAGGGTATTAGGATAGAAAGAATCAGCAGCCAAAAGAAGCTCCGGTTCGCAGGTGGCATTACTGCCATGCCCATGATTCCGAGAAACATTACCGCTGCATAGCTGCCACAGATGATGATCGCGAGTGAGAGTATGCCAGCCTTGGGTACGGGTCCCCACAACTGCTGATGCGCGCCCGCTAAGAGCGTTCGCTCAAGTTGCCAGAAATTGAAAAACCGGACGACATCACGTTTGGCGGTCAACGCGGGATTAGACAAAGCAAAATGGATGCCATATCGCATTGCTGCCCTGTCCAGTTGCCCTTGAGTCATGCCGACAACTTCCGGTCGCTTGCGCCGAAGTACAGCGTCCCAGGATCGCTCGCCAGTCACCGTTGAGACGGTTGCCCACGAGCGTTCGAGTGGCGTGTATTCGTAATTGCCCATCATGGCGTTTCGTCCCCCCATGACATCCACGAGCGTGAACGTCTGTTGGATTCGGGTGTTGCGGATTGCCCATGGCGTGATGATGACCACGACGGCGGCTGCTAGTGCTGCGGCTGCCAGTAGTCTCTTGTGAAGCCTGCCGTTCCAGGTGGCCAGCACAAACGCCGTCAGGAACGGCACGGATAGAAGCATGATGCTGCGAGTAAGTGAGGCTACGCCTAGTGCTATTCCTCCCACGACAAGCAAGCCAATCGATTGCTTTTGATGCGCTTCGGCAAGGATCCATGTTGAGCTCACCAACAGAAGCGTGAACAACGTTTCACTCAGAATTAGATTATTAAAACCAAGCAATGATGGATAAAAGCAGGTCATGGCGGCCGCCACGACGCCGATCCTGTCGCAATAAAGAAGGGCGCCAAGCCGATAGACGACGACGACCGTTATCAGACTCAAGAGCGCTTGGGCGGCGCGAACGGCCGCTTCATTGCCCGTCCCGAACACTTCATAGAGTTGGGCGACAAACCATGGATAAAACGGAGGGCGTAGTGAGCTAGGGGCGCCCGAGGGGGTGATGTAGGATCCGGTTTCCACCAAGCCAACGGCAAGCCGATGGTAATCCTGTGCGTCAACAATCTGAATCGGCTGACCGCTCCACAGAACCCAAAGGACCACTCGCACGACTGCCCCCGCCAGCAGGATAGCACCCATGGCGCGGCGACAATCGTTGGTCCTTGGCGAGATGCCGTTCGAAGATCGACTTGGACTCATTTTTGGAGGATTGACTTTAAGGCGGCGCATTAGTGGCATTCAGTTGTAGCCGCTGGATTAGAAACGCGAACTTGCTCACAGCCGCCACAGGGCAGGAACTCTTGAGGACGCAATATTAAAAATGTCGTATAACGACGGGATTTCCACGAACATTAACCCGACAAACACGATAGTGCACAGCGCGAGATAAAGCATAAGTCCCCGCTCTCGATACAGTCTCTCGGGGTTTTGGACAGGGCTATCCGATTTTAATGTTACACGCATGTATGCTCCGAAGAATCCGGCCATGAGTGGCAAGCTTAGTATCAATTCAAGATGGTAGCGAAGGATAAACACGCCGAGCAGGAGCGCGGACGCACATGCAAAAAAGAACATGCTCACGAGCAGGCGATTGTCATCGTAGTACTTGAATGAAGAACGATATGCCGCCGCGACCTGCTTGTTGTTTATTGCGCGATACTCCGCAAAGCGCTTGCTCGCCATGAAGAATGCGCCGACCATCCAGTACGCTCCCAGGAGCGAGACGGGGGGAATTGCAAGTGGACTCACGACAAACCAGCCAAGCATTAGACGTAATGGGTTGTTCACTGATTCGGTGACGACGTCCAGATATGGGAGTTCCTTTGTGCGAACGGGGGGAATGTTGTAGACCAGGCCCATGACTAGGAGCATGGAGGCGGCCAAAAAGAAGGGCCAGTTAACCAGCCATGCCAACAGAAGACCGAGCACGCCTAGACAAATCCATTCCATGTAGGCGGCCGCGATATTTACATGTCCAGAAGGAATGGGACGGTTTCTTTTGACTGGGTGGTCCAGGTCGGTGCGCGCATCGAGAAGTTCATTGATAACATAATTGCTAGAAGCAACGATACACGTCGACAGAAATGCGAGCGGAATAGACCACCAAGTTAGGGGTTGTAGTTCGCCCATATAGTAAAAATAGGCCAAAACCACGCCAACGAGCATGAATACGTTCTTGAACCAGTGATCGGGTCTCGCTATCTGTACGTACGGCAATAGTGTCAATAGGCCGGTACTTCCGACCGTGGCGGCATTTGCCGTGTTCACAGGCGAGCCAGCTGCTGAGGCGTCGTTGTGACCGATCAAGCTCGAAGGAGGCAGCACGTGTAATACCCTATGTGAAATCGATTGTTCCTAGGTCGATAAAAGCGACATGCAACCGTAAGTCGCGTTTGGTGAGACGGGCCAACGGTCAAAGGTAGTGTTCCATCCATGTTCCAAGCACCAAAAGTGACCAGAGCTGCTGCCCAAGGCGACCGTTTCTTCGTTGGTGAGCATCGTATAGTTTCTGGATACGGTGTTGATCCAAGAAGTCGGCGATCGGCGATGTTGGCGCCAGTACCCGCTCTAGAAAGGATGCCCGAAGCGGCCCGCGAAGCCAATCATCAATGGGCACGTCAAAGCCTTGTTTGGGGCGATGCACAATATCGTCTGGCAGCCAGCCGTTGCACATTTGCTTGAAGATCCATTTCGTTCGGCCCCTGTTGACCTTGAGCGACGACGGGATTTGCGATGTCATTTCAAGGAACTCGTGATCGACAAGGGGAGGACGGACCTCCAGCCCAAATGCCATGCTTGCCCGATCGACCTTTGTGAGGAAGTCATCGGGCAACAGCATGCCGATGTCTGCGGAAATCATCCCTCGCAACGTGTCTCGCCCCGGTGAACCAAACGACTCGCGGATTCTCGACTCGGGCACATGGTCATTCAATTGCCGCTGAATTTCCTCACGGAAAAGGTGGCGCCTGAGAGGATTGCGATAGATAGTGAGCGTGTTCGCATACGCCTTGGCATCGGTTAGCGATAGATTGGTAAGCGCGGTTTTTGCGCGGAGCACACGCGGCAGCCAATCTGCTTTCGGCCAGTACTTGGCCAAGGGTCCAAGCACTCCCTGCCGCACCCAGCGCGGCAAGGCCCGGCGAATAGCCGCTTCTTTCATATCGTGTGCATAGCGGCGATACCCCCCAAACGCTTCATCTCCGCCGTCACCCGAAAGGACGACTTTAACGTGTGCTGCCGCGAGCCGTGAGACATGCATCATCGGAATTGCCGACGCATCGGCGAAAGGTTCATCGTAATAGCGTACGAGTTCTCCCAGCGAGGCGGCAGCTTCAGGCGTTACGATCGACTCAATGTGGTTCGTCCCGTACCTCTTGGCGATTTGGCGGGCGTGGGCCAACTCGCTAAATCGCTCCTCGTTAAAGCCAATCGAGAATGTTGTTAGCTGGGGTCCTCCCGCTTCCGCCATGGCTGCCACAACCGCGCTGGAATCGAGGCCGCCGCTTAGGAACGCTCCCACGGGGACGTCCGCGATTTGATGCGCCCGCACGGTCTCGTGGAATTTCGCTCGAATGTCGTCGATCCATTGCTCTTCGCTCTTGCCCTCCACGACTTGGCGGTTTAGCGACCAGAAGCGGACTCGCTTCGGCCGCCAATCTTGCCTGTCGATGATGAGATAGTGGGCTGGGGGTATCTTCGCGACTCCGCGAAATATGCACTGCTCGCCTGGGACAATTCCGAACGCGAGGTAGTCTTCGAGCGCGGCAAGATCGACCTGCCGCTCCACGCCGGGAATTGCGAGGATTCCTTTCAGTTCCGAGCTGAACAATAATCTTTGCTGATCGACCGCGTAATAGAGCGGCTTCTGGCCCACCCGGTCGCGGGCCAGCATCAATCGCTCTTGGTGCGTGTCCCAGAGCGCGAATGCGAACATTCCCCGCAGCTGTCGGACGAATTCAGGGCCGTGCTCTTCATACAAATGAACGAGAACTTCGGTGTCTGAATTGGTCTTGAACTTATGTCCCAGGGAAGCGAGTCTCGATTTCAGCTCGCGATAGTTATAGATTTCTCCGTTGAAAACTACCTGAATCGCGCCGTCTTCATTGCCCATCGGCTGGTTTCCGCCAGCGATATCGATGATGGCGAGTCGTAAATGACACAAGCCAACTCCACGTCCCTGCCATGAACCTCGCGAATCGGGTCCACGGTGCGCGATTGCATCCGCGGCCGCGGTAAGATGGCAGATGTCGGTGGGCCGAGCGCCGTCCCGGTTAAAAATGCCCGCTACGCCGCACATTCGACTATTCCTTGCTCGACGGCGTAAATTGGTTCGTTGAAGTGCTCGGCTCTTGAACGGAGGGCGACAATTCGCTCGCAAACGGTTCTCGTCGTGCTGTTCGCCAGCCGATTATCTTAGCCGGATTGCCAGCTACGATAGCGTAATTCTCCACAGGCTTTGTCACCACCGAACCGGCGCCAACGACGCAATGGCAACCGATGCTGGCCATCACGATCGATCGATCACCGATCCAGGAATCTTGGCCAATGGTAATGCGCGGATACTCCCCAGGTTGCTCGCGAACAGGGATGTCCGACCTTTCGATGCCGTGCTGCCGATTGCCGTTAATGATGGAAACATGCGAACCAATCAACACATCTTTTTCGATGGTTACATCGCCAATCATACAGCCAACGCCAATATAGGCCGAATTGCCGATGGAAGCCGTCGGATGAGAGAATACGGTGCCGAAGGAAATGCAGGACTCGCGGTCACAGTGAGGCAATACCAGGCGATAAAAAGCCCTGCGCAGATAGACCCCCAATGTGCCTGGTAGCAGGCTCGTCGCTTGGGAGAAGCCGGGAAAGGCTCGCCCCTTTCCCGCCACGAAGGAGGCAAAGAGATACAGTGCCCAAGCCGGCAGGATTAGCACAAGGGCGATAACATTTAATAAAGTCTTTACGAGTTCTCTCAATTTCAAAAACGACCGAGGAGGTGCTTGCTCAAAATCGACAGATTCCTAGGCCGCAAGGCCGCAAGACTGGCTCTGGCGAGACCTTTGAATGATCTTATTTGTTGCTTTGCGCGTGTTGCTTGCGACTGAAAGTCCTCTGGATGTCCAAAGTCGCACTTGGGGGCTGGCGGCAGACACGACAAATCGTGCTTCGATCGGAACGCTCCATCGATCAATCCCTCAATCATTAGCACCGCGCATGCTCGTGCCGAGTAGCGTGTGTCAAATTCTTCAAGATCGTGCCATGCCCTATCGGCGAACCATTCTCCGCGCCGCAATAGCTCGCCCCGCAAAGGCTCTGGGGCGATCACGGCAACTTGTCTCCCGCTCCAGTATCAACTACGTCTGATGTGTCGCGGGCTTGGGCATCGCAGCGAAGTAGCCGCATTGCCTGATTGCTTAGCACTTCCCAGTCGAATTGTCTTACCACCCATTTTCGGCCCGCATGGCCCATTTGTTCCCGGCGGTTATTGTCTAACATTAGTTCGATGACCGATCGCGCAAGTCCTTCTGGTTTTGTGCAATCTACTACCACTCCAGTTTGACCAACGAGCATGGTTTCGGCGGTGCCCCCGGATCGCCCCGCCAGCACCGGTTTGCCGCAGGCTTGGGCCTCCACCAGCACCATGCCAAAGCCCTCGAAGTCACCATCGACTTCTCGATTTGGGAGAGCGAACAGGTCGCATTGCTGATAACACTCGATCATCTCGGCATCCGTCGCCTCACCTCGAAACTGCACGCATTCGGCCAGACCTAGCTTTCCCACCAAATGTTCCAATTCCGCCCGTTCCTCGCCGCTGCCTACAATGGCATATAGCACGTCTGGCACCGACTGTCGAATTTCAGGCAGCGCACGCAGCAGCATGTCGTGCCCCTTGCGTTTCTGCAGACGACTCACCGTGAGCACCACTCGGCGATTGGCCCATCCCAACGCAATTCGCCGTTGCGAATCATATTGCGATGGCCTGAACTGGGCCGTGTCCACCCCAGGATGCAACAGATGAATCCGATCTTCCGAAATCCCCCAATCCTTCACCAACAGCCGAAGCGTATTGCGACTGTTGGCGACAAACATGTCCGCCCCGCGCATGGCTTTGCGAGCCCAATAACGAAGTTCACGGCTGTTCGCATAGATGTTCAGTTCCTCGCCATGAACAAAACATACATAGGGCAACCCCGACCAGCGCTTCATTATCCAGGCAACCAAACCCTCTGGCAGGCAGCGAGCACAGTGAAGGTTAGCTATGCTTTCGTGCTTGATGATTTGACGCACATGCCTCAAGGCTTTCCAATACCTCCGCATTCCCGCGGGTGACATCAGGCCCAAGTTTGTGAAATTTAATCCTCCACGCACCACGTGAACATCGTGCTCGGCATCAAACGCTTCCTGGCCTGCCGCCTCGCCTCCGGCAATCACCACCGCGTGACGAGGAAAGCGACGATACACTTCCCACAGCCACCGCCCGCTGCCGCCAATTCGGGGTGGAAAAAGTTCACTGATCAATAGAACTTGTGGCATTGTGACGATGGTGTGGAACTTCTGTTGAACTAGCCGAACGGCGTTCGCGCTCGCTCCCCGCAAACGTGCATCAGTTTCTTGCTCGTTATCATCTCTGCCAGCTACAGAGAACTTTAATGCCTCAGCGTCCGCTTGCGGTTCACCCGCGTTAAGAATACCGCGTGGCTTAAGAGAATTGCAGGCAGTTTGATCCGTCTGGCACTCTTATTGGACATTATGCTCATGAGCAAGATTTTCATCGACGACTTATATCGACCCGACAGTCCAGGACCGCGTGGTACTCGGTTAGCACGTTTGTGATATGCGCAGCCAGAGAGAAGATATCTTCGCACCTCTGGCGGGCGGCAGCGCCAAGCCGCTCTCGCATCGCGGCATCCCCAAGCAGGCGATCGAGTGCCGCGGCTAAAGCTGACGGGGACCTCGGCGGAATCAGCAGTCCTGTCTGCTCGTGAGCGATCATCTCGGGAATTCCGCCTGCCTTGCAACCGATGATCGGCCGTGCGTGTGACATGGCTTCCAGAGTTGCATTCCCAAGCGGCTCCACGTGCGAAGGCACCATCACCACGTCGGCTGCCATCAGCCAGCGATCAATATTTCGTTGAAAGCCCATGAATCGGACATCGATTTTCAATTCTCGCGCCATACGCTCCATCTCGCGGCGGTATGCACCCTCGCCAGCCAAATCATCTCCTACTAGATAAAGTTCCGCTCGCTCCGACCAGTGATTGGCCAACTCGCGCCAACCCTGCAGCAGGTCGGCCACGCCCTTTCGTTCGATGATCTGCCCAGCGAACAAGATCAACAACTTATCTGGATCCAGTCCCAATTCCTTCTTTGCGACAGTCCGTTCGCCAGCCTCAGGTTTTGAAGGCAACGGCAGCCCGTCATACACCACCTGGCAGGCGCCCTCTCGCAGTTTGCTTGATTGTTCGCAAAGTTGAGTCATCAATGCTTGCGACACGAACAGATGCCGCTCGGCCCCGTATTTGTTGAGCCAGTCAATGGCGTCGCGCTCGAAGACCCAGCGGTGATGGCACACTCGAGGAATCCCCAGACGGCCAGCCGCGTCGCCGGTCATTTGATGCGAGGGCAGGTCGTTGCTATGCACTACGTCTGGCTTTTCTCGTCGAAGAATTTCAATCAAATGATTTCTCGACTTCCGATACTGTAGCCATTTTAATTTATCGGTGAACCGTTGCGGCACGTACTCGCATCGAATTCCGGCCCCGCGAAACCGCTCCAGGGCTTCCCCGTCGGTTCCCACGACCAGCAGCACTTCATGACCTTCATCCGACAATCCCACCGCCAGCCGCTCCACGGCGACTTCGGCCCCGCCGATGAAGGGAGCCCAAGACGCCAAAACTATCTTAAGACCCGAAGTCATGAAATGCATCCTCGCTTACTGCCAACCAGCAAAGACTCATAGATCGACTTCAATTGCTCTAGACTCTGGCTAGGATTGAACTCCACTGCCACGCGCTGCCTCGCTTTGCATCCCAATTTTGAGCGTAACTCAGCATCTAGCACCAGTCGTTCCACAGCACCGGTCAAACCATCGATATCTGCTGTCGTAACAACTAGGCCAGTTTCTCCGATGACCTCGCCAACCGAACCTCCAACGTAGCCAGCCACCGGCTTTCCGCACGCCATGGCTTCGCAGACGCTATTACCGAATGTTTCATATACACTGGTGCTCACGGAAATGTCGCACGCGTGATGAAACGGCTCGACCGGTTCCAAATGTCCAGCCGATCGCAAACGTCGCCCTAGCCCACTATCCGCGACTTCTCGTTCAATTCGCTTTCGGTACTCCTCGTCTCCGGGGATTTCACCTCCAGCGATTACACCTACAATTTTCTCGTGCCTTGGCGCCAGCCGTCGGATAATCTCGATAAAATCCTCAACCTGCTTTCGCGGTCGCAAGGGCGAGGGGATACCGACCAGGATCTCGTCGTCTCGGATCTCCAATCGGCGCCGCAGCTCGCGCCCGGACATCACATCCTTGCCGAACTGCTCTAGATCAATGCCAAGTCGCAGTACGTGCTGGCGCTCTTCGGAGACCAATCCGGCGATGGCATCAGCCGAATCTATTTTCTGTTGATGTGACGTCCATAACAGCGCGTCCGGCGTTTGGCGTCCGCCGAAAGCCCATTCGGCGAACCCTCGATCCAATTTGAACCGTACATGGCACACGATCGGCCGTCTGAAGATACGCCTCAACACGGCCGCAAAGGGGTAAATATCGTGCTCATTGCAATGAATCACCTCTGCCCCCACGCCACGACACCACATTGCAGCTCGCAAAGCATGCCACGCGCATTTCCACGGTCGCGATCGATCCGGCCAGGGCATCGGGTTGGTCTTGCAGCGGAAGTCGTTCTTGCGCAACCACGCAATCAATTCGCCATCCCGCTGCCCAATCACGGCTCCTTGCAACCCGTTCTTTCGACCCAATTGCAACCACGACTGCAAAATGCGCGACGTGCTGCAAAGGCTGGGATTGTTGGTAAGAAAAAGGGACTTCACTATGGGCCGTCCGTCACGCATTGCGACGTCATCCAGAACCATTGATTCCGGGGATCGCGCCTTTCGTCCATTGATGCGATCATCAAATCGTGTGTTAATTCAACGACTTTCGGGAAATCAACCAACGACCGCGGATTACAAGAGATTTGCTCAATCAAATGTGAATCCTCAAATCGACGTCGCAACCGCTGCGAAGTTCCATCTCGAATATGGTCATGAACCTCTACGATGATATCCGTATGTTTCAGCTGTGGTAGTTCGCCAGGAATTAGCAACTCGTTCTCTGCACCTTCTGCATCGCAAATCAGGAGGACCTTTCCCGAATCATCGAACGATTCTGCCAGCAGATCGAGTGTGCATATCCCTTCAATCGCCACTCGGTCTAACACGCAGTTCAGTTTCGCTAAATTGCGAATCGTCGGGTGCAACTTCCCATTTGCCTCAAAGGCAACAACTGATGCACCTGAAAACAGCCTAGCGCAACCGCAAACGTAGTAGCCTTCGCCTGCACCGATATCGATCACTTGTCCATAGTCGTTGCTACTGATCTCACGCAAAACATGATGCAACTCCAGTTCGTACGTTCCAAGCAACTTTTGCGGATATCCTCCATGCGAGGGATATTGCATTCCAGCGAAAGGTCCTGTTAGAATATAGCCGTTTGTTTGCGCAGCGATTTGCCTGCCCGCAAGCGTTTGTTTTCGATGTAGCGTCCGGACTTCAATTGTCGCTCGGCGATAGTCTTCATCAGTGACGTACCACACAAGCTCTCGGATACGTTGCGGCAACATTTTGCCGACCGCATTCTTTATTGACATGATCCCGTCCCTCGGAACAATGTCATGAACGATCGCACGCAGTACGTCTTCCAATATTTCCAATCCCAAGGCCAATACTTGATTCCGCGGCGGAACATCGCGAGTGCCGCGCGTCGTTGGCCTGATTGCCAAAGCGTGGCGTAGCCGAGCGCCCAGAAGCAATCCCGCGACAATCGCCGGCGCAGGGCCTTGGTAACCGCGACGTTCCAGTTGGTGTCGCGCAGCAAACTTTCATACCCGGCAATCATCTGCTCCATAACGCGCCGCTGCCTCGCAGAATCCGCACCACAACCCGCAGCCGAGGAATTGCTGTCATGCACGTGGTAAATCACATGCACATTATCGAAGTAAGCCATCCGATGCCCTTGGGAAAGTGCCCGGATAACAAATAGCTGGTCTTCCGCCTCGTTCCGATTCTCAAAGTCGAATCGGGTATTCTCAAAGAGCCTCGCGCGCAGCAAGGAATTCTGCAAACCATTGTACAACCCGAAATAGATCATTCCCTCGAGCGCTCGGGAGTCGTCGATGACTCGTAAGCTACCCCTGTCATGACATTGGAGATCGAGAAACGGTCTGGGCTTTCCGTCCACGTAAAAGGTGTTTTCCGCAATCACCTCACCGGTTGCGTCGTCCACCATTTGGCAGGCACCGTAAACCCAATCGACATCCTCGTTGGCCTCCAGTGCCTGCACGCAGTCGTTCAAGTGGTGCGGCAGCCAGAGGTCGTCGCTATCGTAAAAGGCAATGTATTTTCCGGTCGCGTGATCCAGGCCCGTGTTCCGGGCGCCGTAGGCGCCCTGGTTCTCTTGGTAAATGTAACTGACGGGCTGTGCGAACCCGGCCGACAACCGCGGCACCAACTCCCGCGTGCCATCGGTGCTTCCATCATCGACGACAATTAATTCCCAATCCGTAAACGTCTGCTCCGCAATGGCAGCGAACGCCTCCGGAAGGAACTTCTCGCGGTTGTAGGTTGGCAGGATGATCGACACGCTGGGCATGACAGAACTTGGCCTTGAGGTTCAGCGGCTAACAGCTGCTCTTTGCGGGCATTGTGGCCGCACTCGTTACGATTCTGGTTTGCCTGAGAAATCGGCTCATCGGTTTTTCCACGCCAAACGTAATCAACAAGGACAGCGTCAATGCGACGATGCTGGCAATCGAAACCGACACGATTGGCGGAATACCAAGTTGGTAAGCGTTGTATATCAAGGCGTATCCCACGTTTGCGTGAATCAAATACAAGGAATACGAAATCGTTCCAAGAAAGAGCAATGGCTTGATCGTAAGCAAATTGACCTTGAACTGCGTGCAGACCAACATCACACAGGCGACGAGCAGTGACATCCAATGCCATTTTGAAACCATAAGCAAAGCCAGGGCGATGGCCAACCAAATTCCATGCCGTTTCCACCCATGCATCCTAATTTTATATAACACGAGGCCGTACAGGAAAAATGGCAGGTGATGACGAAGCGGCCAAGCCCGTTCTAATCTCCATACGCCGGTCCATTCGGACCACCATCCCAGTTTTGCATTCAATAGTCCTACGATTGCCGCGAATGTAATGATGTGAATAATAAGCCGGCTTCCGCCGCACAGGACAACGATGCCCATTAAGACATAGAAGCACAACTCGACATGCAACGTCCAGTACGGCCCGTCGACATTTTCGATGCCGACAAATCCTTGCAGCATTGTGGCGTTGACCAGGGCTTCGAACGGCGATCGCTCTCGGCCAGGCAGACCAAGGCTGTGTACGACCCCAAGGGTAATAAATATCGCCAGCCAGTATGCTGGGAATAGCCTCGCACATCTATTTCGTACAAAGCTAGCAATTCGAGGCGTCTTTTCTAAGGTCATCAACACGACAAATCCGCTGATGACAAAAAACAGTTGCACTCCCCAAGCGCCTATAGGAAATGACGCCGTAAAGCTGTTGGAGTGCCCCCAGACTCTGTCGTAATCTGAAGTGTAATGGTAGACCACGACCCCGATGGCGGCAATGCCTCTTAGCCCATCGAGCTCGCCAATCCGACCAATGTCGTTAGTGATGTCCTTGCTCATCCTTGCGTCGAGTCTACTGAAGTGATCTGAGATAATGCCATGTGTGCGGAACCGCAGAGGCATAAGCCTCAAGGCAACGCAGGCTCAATGGTGCCTACAATGATTGCTTGCGAGGAGTAAGGTGAGTTGACGAAGTCTACCGTGATTTCCATTCACGCCACCACTCAAGTGTCAGTTCGCGGGCCTCACCCCCAGAAACTGTCGGACCATAACCCAAATGCGTTTGTGCCTGCGTCGTGCTGATCGCCGCGAAGCGAAGCGTAATGCGGATTTCGGGCGTATCGGCGTGGTCCGATGGACGATAAACTTCTGCCCCACCTCCGCCTAGCATTCGTTGAAGCCGATCCGTAAGAGCAGGCGCCGACTCTAGAATACCTTGCACGGGCGGTCCCAACGGCTTTGTATCCAGGGCTTTACGGGCCAAGGCGCGAAACTCCGCCGACTTCATCACGTCGGAAATGCCAAACCACCGGCGAAACGCTGATTGCTTGCGCGAAGCCAGCGGCGCCTTGTCCTCTTGGTAAATATAACTGACGGGCTGTGCGAACCCGGCCGACAACCGCGGCACCAACTCCCGCGTGCCATCAGTGCGTCCATCATCGACGACAATCAATTCCCAATCCGTAAACGTCTGCTCCGCAATGGCAGCGAACGCCTCCGGGAGAAACTTCTCGCGGTTGTACGTTGGCAGGATGATGGAAACGGTTGGAGTCATGCGTTCAAAATCCTGGCGTGCCGAATCCAATCAATCGTTAATGAGATGGCTTCGGGCTTGAGTATTACCGGTTGATAACCAAGTTGGTCGCGACTTTTGTCAAGGCTCAATTGCGCTCCGGCCGACCCCATGCGAACTATATTTTCTTGGGAACTCGACCTTGGTTTGTAAATGATGGGCGAGTCGTCAGCCCCCACCAATCTTCGGGCGATTCGTTCGAGACCGGAGTATCGATCGAACAGCGATCGCGGGAGTGTCCCTATGGGGTCGGTCTGCAAGACGCGTTTCCCAAAACCCTTGAACTCGCTCGATTTCAGAATTTGCTTTGTGCCCCGGAACCAAGCCCCTGGCCAGGTAAAGCATTTCTTGAAAAGTGACGGGTGTCGGTGGAGTGAGAAGGGTTGCGAGGAAACCTTATCCAAGTCGTGATCTAGTTGTGCGGCGAGCGAGGAGTAAAACTCGTGCCAACTCATCTGGTCTCCATCGGAAATGTTGAAAGCCTCGCCCGCAACCGATTCTTCGTTGGCAACAAGCGCGGCCAGCGCGGCGGCAACAACATTGTCGACGTAAACCATGTCGCAAGCGCATTCGGCGTCTCCCTGCCAGCCAAATCGTCCTTCGACCACTGCCCGCAACGGATTGATGACGAAGGTTCCGCCAAATGGCCCGAAGACACGGGCAGGCCGAAGGATTACCACAGGCAGACCGCGACGGTGCAGCTTTTCCAGTGCCCGCTCCGCAAGGTGCTTGGTCCAGCCGTAATAGTTTGTGCTCTTGCGTGCGCGTCGGGCGTACGATTCGGGAATGATCGGCGGCACTTCGAGATCGGTTCCGTACACGGCCATGGAGCTAAGATGGACAAACCGCTTGACGCCTGCCTGCAATGCCGCTTCGGCCAGGCGGCGGGTACCCTCAACCGTCACTTGCCGAATTTGATGTGGCTGGCCATACGCGGTGCCTACGGCACAGTGAATTACAGCGTCGCAATCGGCAAGCATGTCGGGCGGAAGGTCGTTTTCGCCCAAGTTTGCTTGCACCATTTCCACATCGAGCCTTGAAAGCCGACTGGCGTTTGCGGGATTGTTCACCACGGCTCGCACGGTAACGCCTTCGTGCAGCCGCAAAACCTCCGCGACACGGCAACCGATGAAGCCGCTGGCCCCGGTTACAAGAACCCGAGTTGGCATGCGGGTGGTACTCTGCGCCAGCACCGCCGGCCGGGCGCATAAGCCGCCATCGACCCAGTTCTCGCCGATCGAACCGCGGCGCGCATAGCAGGAGTCGATCAGTTTCATCGTTGGCAGCGCGCTGGCACCGCTGAGAATGGGCGGTTTGCCGGTTACGATCGACTCGCGCCAATCGTTGTACTCCGCCGCAAAGGTAGCAAACCAGTCTTCATCAGTTGGTTGGCCGATCCAGCCCGCATTCCATTCGACATCCCGCGGCGCGCCGGTAAAGAAGTCGACAAGGGTAGGCTCTCGCGGGGTCACTCGGATGCGATGGCGTTCGGTAAGTTGATATTCAAGCGTTGCCCGCTCGCATTCAATTTGGATGAAGCTTCCCAACTCCCGTAGGCGGGCAAACTCGGCGCATCCCTTCAATGGCGAGCCGCGATGATGAACCAGCAGATCGATGCTGCAGTTTGCCTCGATGCCGCCACGAGCATTGTCGCGATAGTCAAGAACTTCCGCTGGCTCGTCGAAAAGGCACATCAAGAGGTCGAGCAGGTGCGTGCCGAAATCCATGAGCACGCCGCCGCCAGCCGTTTCTCGCCGCATGTTTGCTAGGGTAGCCGCCGACCATTGATACATTCCGCCTCCGGCGACGGTGAAGGAAAGCGGCCGTCCGAACCATTCGCTGTGCAGAAAAGCCTTCAGCAATCGCACGCTGGGGAACAGTCGGCGAAAGTAGCCTACGGCCAGGGAACACCCTGTTTCGCGGGCCACGGCTACCATTTGCTCGGTGTCGGCAGCGTTCAGTGCAATCGGCTTTTCCACCAACACATGAATCCCGCGGCGCATGAGATCGATGGCGCATTGGGCATGGAAGGCGGGTGGCGTCGCGACCACTGCCGCATCGATGGTAGCGCTGTCGAGTTGGCGAGCGTCGGTCAAAACTTGCGCAACGGCGTATGCCTTGCCAACGGCAATCGCCCGAGGGTGGTTGCGATCGACGATGGCCGCCAACTCAAAGCCAGGGTGACCTGCCAACACCGGCAGATGCATCTGCCTAGCAATGGCGCCACAACCGATGAGAGCCACGCGGACTGGCAATCTTGGCAGACGGTTCAGTTCGATCTGCGCAGCGTGTTTTCCAGCGATTGCCATTATCTATACGGATGCTCTCTCGCAACGATTGGGGTACAACATTACCCATTCCGGAAATTCGCAACTAAATATACTCATTAGTACCTTCGTGCGTTCCCAAAAGATGGGTTGCAGTTATCAAATATATTATTCTAGCGTCTGCGTTGCATTCGTAGGTCCACTTCTCGCAGTCTTCCACTCACGGCCCTGCGGAATAGCTAACGCTGGATTCGCGTGCATACTTCATGGCACCGGCATCCGAGAACAACCGCAAATACCACTCAATACCAGGCTCTAGATGAGGATTCCCCTGCCCTCAACGGGTAAGATGCGGTGCAAAGTACCTGTAGTTCCTTCATTCACGACATGAAGATATCGGGGTGCTGGTGAAGGTGTTCGTGTAACGACGAGGTACATGCCTTCATAGAACCCGCGATGAATCGATAGGGAATCGACGATTCATCCACGTTTCCACGATAGCATCTAGCATTGTGCCACCTCGGTCGGATTGCTGGACGAAAGACAATCCGAGCCTTCGGTGCTCACACGACAACATAAGCTTTGCCTTTCCCTCCCACCGCGATTAGATCCTCAACTTCCTCAAATTTCACCTCACCTCTAACTCTGTCTTGGAACTGCTTGAAAGCAAGCGGTTCGCCTTTGTCTGAACCGCTATCAAAATCGTCCCAATCGTCAAAGTATATAATTGAGCCGACTTGTAGTAGGGGCCGGACGAATTCCAATACGGGTACTGTAGACGAGTACAGGTCGCAATCAACTACACAGAGCGAGCAATGTTTTAATTGATATTGGATATAGACCTGAGAGTGCAGCGAGTTGTCAAAAAATCCGGGGATAAGGAATGTTTCGTCCCAGTTCACACCATATCGGGTTAGCCAAGATTCTACTTCGTCACGATAGGCCGAGAAGTCACCTTCCTTGAAAGCGCCGCCCTTATCCACCCCCGTAACCGGAGGAATACCTATGAACGAGTCAAATCCAAACGAACGCATTCCTCGCACGCCGCGCATGCGCGCAAAGGCTTGTGCAATCCACAAATTGAATCCGCGGAAGATCCCGAATTCCAAATAGTCTCCTAGGATGTGTCCATTCAACTCAATTGATCGATCAATACACAGCATCGTTGAAATTAGTGTCCGCGGGTCTGCGGCTTTGAATTCGTTTTCAGTCGAATTGAATTGCCTTTTTATACGCCTAGCTCGGTCGATCAGGCCGTATTTGTGAAGTTGCTTACGGAGAAAACGCCTCATCTGATCCTCCACAGTTCTGCTACTTGTTATTATACCTCACGCGGCTCGAACTTGCGTGTCATTGAAGTTTTGGAAGTTGGGCGT
>CAYTGL010000033.1:0-27418 GCA_964437335.1 uncultured Chromatiales bacterium | reverse complement strand
CGCGCGGCAACCTTGGCCTAAAAGCCGTGAACGGTACGCTTATTTAAGGTCTAGCCACGCTGCGGGGAATGCAGACGATTCCGTTGGCCGCGACGGCGGCCAACCGGGCACCATGGAGGGCAAAGCTTGTGGCGGATCCACGAATGAACCCGCCGAGTACTTTCTGCGGCCGACTCGACAGCCTAGAATGTTGGCATTGCATCGCGGTTATCGACGAGAGAGCTGCCTTTTTCGCATTCCGTTCGGAGATGGTATCGCCCGTGTCCAACGTGTTCATAAGTTATTGCCACCGTGATCCCATTGCTCGCGTCTCACGACTTGCCGAATTGTTGGGCGGCGCGGGGCATGATGTGTTCTACGACGCGCACATTCCGCTTGGTGCGAGATGGTCCGACGAAATTGAGCGCCAATTGCGCGAATCGGATTTCTTTGTTGCTCTCCTGACACCGCATTCAATCTGCAGCGAATTTGTAGTATGCGAAATCAGGTTGGCCCATCGACTCTCAAAGTCCACGCCCCCGGTCCTAAGAATCCTCCCAGTTCGTGAAGACACTGTGGATGTACTGCCATACGAACTAGGATCATATCTGGATCCCATTCACATGGCGTGGTGGACGTCCAATGATTCTGTGGACACCATTAGCCAACGACTTCTCGCCTCGATGAAAATTCCCACGATGGCGACCGAAGCAGACCCCGTTCGAGATGCCCAGAGTTTTTACGACAAGACGGAGAAACAAGGCGTTCCCATTCCAGCAGCAGAACCAGAGTTGGAAACGGGAACGCTGCGTCTTGACTCTCCGTTCTACATACGCCGTAAAGCTGACAATGACGCTGAGCGGCAGGTCAGTACTTCAGGGTCGACTACCATCGTCAAAGGGCCGCGGCAGATCGGCAAGAGCTCGTTACTCGCCCGCATGCACTCTTCAGCCAAGCTCCGCGGGGTCGAGTCCTTCTATCTCGACTTTCAACTGGTGGATGAACCGAGAATGCAGGATCTCGACTCACTGCTACGGTACCTTGAGCAGCGAATAGCTCGCGCGTTCAGGACCAAGATTCGCCCAACCGAACATTGGGATGATGCGGTCGGTGCCAAAGACAATGTGACGTACTTTATCGAAGATGCTCTACTGGCTGACTGCGACACCACATATCAATTTATCTTCGATGAGGCCGACCGAGTGTTCAGCCAACCGTACCGTGACGACTTTTTTTCGACCATTCGTGGTTGGCATAACCTTCGGGCCACCAACGATGAGTGGCATCGAGTCAGTATAGTTATTGGCCATTCGACATCTCCAAACCTATGGATTCAAGATGTAAATCAATCTCCGTTCAACGTCGGCTACCGCATCCGCTTAGATGATTTCAATACAGAGCAGGTCGCCGAACTGGTCAAGGCCTACGGCGTCATACTCAACGACGCTGAAATTGACTCCTTGTTCAAGTTGGTAGGCGGCCATCCGTACCTTGTTCGGTTGGTGCTCTACAATCTCGCCCGGCACGGTTGGCGACTTTCGCACGTAACTGATGTCGCTTTGCGCGAAGACGGACTGTTCGCTGAACACCTGCACGGGTTGTTCTGGCTGCTCAAGGACGATCAGGGGATTGGCAGCGCGCTGCGGGATATTATCAGAAAGGGGTGCTGTGACCACGAACTGCATTACCAGCGGCTTCAATCAGGTGGTTTAGTTCGTGGAATCGGCCGGGATTCGGTACAAATGCGCTGCCAACTCTACCACGAGTACTTTGGGCGGCACTTATGACATCGGCGGATCCTCAACCCGATCGCTTCTACGTGCTTGGCGGAACCATGATGCCCAACGCCGCGAGCTATGTTAGCCGCCGCGCCGACCGGGAATTGCAGGATCGGGTAACAGCTGGAGACTTCTGCTACGTCCTGACCAGCCGGCAAATGGGAAAGTCGAGTCTCATGGCCCGATCTGCCAAAGCGCTGCGAGAAAAAGGCGTGCAGACGGCAGTTGTCGATCTCTCTGCCATCGGGACGGCTCACGATCGAATTTCGGCAGATCAATGGTGCCAGAGTGTTGCGCATAGAATTGCACGTCAGCTTGGGCTTTCGGTCAATCTCAAGTCGTGGTGGGATGAGCGTCAACACTTGGCGACGCTCACCCGTTTGGGTGAGTTCTTCAGTGACGTGGTATTACATCAGACGTCGGGCCAAGTCGTAATCTTCTTAGACGAAATCGATACCACAATTCACTTGCAATTTAAGGACGATTTCTTTGCGACAATTCGTGCGTGCTACAATGCCCGCGCCACGGATTCTGAATATCGGCGACTAGTGTTTGTGTTGCTGGGAGTGGCCAGCCCGTCTGACTTAATCGAGGACAAGCAGCGGACGCCATTTAACATCGGACACCGCATCGAGTTGACTGACTTTGCGGAGGAGGAAGCGAAACCTCTCGCAGAAGGCTTGGGGCAGCCGGCTCGAGATGCGACCCGCTCACTTCAACGCATCTTGTATTGGACTGGTGGGCATCCATATTTGACCCAGCGACTTTGTTGTGAAGTCGCCAGGCGCACGATTCCGCGGTATTCCCAGAGCGAGATGGACTCGGTCGTTCACGACGCGTTTCTCAGTCCAGCAGCAATGCGCGAAGATCACAACCTGCGGTTCGTTTATGATCGGCTACTGAGCGAGGGCGGGTCGGATCCGAATGCTCATCGCCGAGACATCCTACAGCTCTACTGGAGAGTGGCGCGCGGTGCGACCGTTTCGGACGAGACTTTCTCCCCGGTATGCAATGCGTTGAAGCTTTCGGGAGCGGTCACTGTGAGATCTGAGGGTATCCTACGGGTTCGAAACCGCATCTATGAGGAAATCTTCACCAGCGATTGGGCTCTGCAATCACTTCCGATCGATTGGACCAGAGGAGACGAACTTCGAAGCGACGGAAATGTCACGGCGGCCATGGCAGCTTATCAGGAGATGTTAGATATCGCCAAGTTGCGATCTAGTAACGATCCTACACAGCCGACGCAACAACGCGAGGTCGCCGTAGGGCATGAGAAGATAGGCGAGTTGCTGGTCGAATCAGCCGATTTTGAAGCGGGGCGTCGAGCGTTGCAACAAGCATTAGAGATCCGACGCTGTTTGGCCGAACTGGAGCCGGCCCAACTGGGTTGGCTCCGTGATCTGGCAATCAGCCAAGAGCGAATGGGGGGACTGCTGACGAAGACTGGGAAATTGCGGCAAGCCGAGAACACATATCAGGATGCAGTCCGGATCCGCCAGCGATTGGTGGATGATGATCCTGGAAATCAGGTGTGGCGTTCTGAATTGGTAGCGTGCTGGACAAAGATTGGCGAACTGCGCCAACAGCTAGGCGACTTCACTACCGCCGTTGAGGCACATCGTACAGCCTTGGCCGGCCTTGAGGAACTCACACGATGCTTTCCCGAAAACGCCCGCTACGGCCGAGAACTGCACCGCCTCAGAGGGCAAGTCAGCGAGATGCTGGCGGAGGGAAATCGAGTCGAACGTCTCGCTCTTCTATCACGCATCACCTGTCCGCACTGCTTGGAAGTGTTCCCGCCGGAAGATGTACTGTGGATCGCCAATCATCCGGATCTGCTAGGGGACTTCCGGCTGGGAGAGGATCAGCCTGGACGGTTCCTGCCTACCCGCTTTAATGTGCATGGGAGTGCGATTGATGTAAAGGGCACGCCCTGTGAATCGCTAGCCTGCCCTCGCTGCCACCTGCAACTGCCACGAATCTTGTTGGAAATGAAGCCGTTGTTCGTTTCTTTACTCGGCGGCCCCGGTACTGGGAAATCAATGTTCCTCGCATCGATGACTTGGAGGCTGCGTTCGCAGCTCCACAGGATGTCGGTAAGCTTTAGTGACGCCGATCCACTTGCAAATCGAAGGATTACGGAAAACGAACAGCGATTGTTCATTGCCGCGAATGACGGAGTCTCTGTAATATTGCCAAAGACAGAACTTGAAGGAGACCTGTACCAAGTGGTGCGATTCGGCCAGCAACAAGTCCGGTATCCCCGCCCCTTCGTATTCGCAGTCCGTCCGCTGGATCCGGCGCACGGCTCGGGGGCGGAACGTGCCTCGGCCTTGTGTCTGTACGACATGGCCGGCGAACATTTTCTTCCTGGGGCTGAAACGCAGGCCCTACCCACTAAACAATTGGCTCATTCGCGGATCTTGTTCTTTCTCTTCGACCCCACGCAGCACCCTGGCTTCCAGCGCGCCTGGTCGTACGGCAAACATACTGAAACTGCTGAGAGGGGACATATGGTGCGTCAGGACGCGATCCTATACGAGACGTCCCAAAGAATACGATCGCAAACTGGCCTTTCGCAACACCAGAAAATCGATTGCAGGTTAACAGTAGTTCTCACGAAGTTCGATCTTTGGCATATGTTCATCGAAGATGCTTTGGAAACTGGCGGCAGCTTTTTCAATGAAAGTCAAACTGCGCTCTCGCTGCAGCTGGATTTTGCGATGCATGTATCGCGTTCCATGCGTGAACTCGTCACGCGATATTCACCGGAAATCGTATCCGCGGCGGAATCCATATTTTCCAGCGTTTCCTATGTCCCAGTGAGCGCAGCGGGGGTGGAAGATCGCACTAGTCACGAACAGCGCACCTCGTCGATCCACCCCCTCTGGACTGAGGTGCCGATGCTGTTGGCATTGCACTATGCGAGTCCCGGCCTGATTCCTGTAGCGAATCATGACGAAGGCCACACGCCCCATATTGAGCGCGGCCGAACGCGGCGAAGCTAGTAACTCATCGAATGAGCGTTCCCCATGGACCTTGACGACGTTCAGGACACTGTAAGCGAGATTCGCGCTGGGCTCTCGAGCCAAACGGAGATAGATCAGGAGGCCGTGATGCGATTGGCGGCGCGTTACCGTCAGTTGGTCGATCAAACCAACAGTCGCCTACATGAGTGCGAACAACTGCTGCAGAGGGGGCTCCGTTCCGAAGCTCTGCAAATATGCAGTTCCGAGAACCTGCTCGACATACTCTCCGTCCTAGACTTTCCTGAGTCTGAAAACTGGATCGAGTATCTTTCGCAACTGGGCGAACGTACACCGCATCTGCTGGTTGAATTGGGTGCGGAATTGGCGGAAGCGTACGAGGCCGAAGCGCCACTACATGCCTTGATGCGAAATCACCGGCTTCTCGCGCTCGCTCGATCCCCGTTACCGACTCGGATCTCGGTTATGCGGAGAATCGCAGAGGTCGATCGAAGCAACCCGATCTGGCCGGAGGACATACGCACGTTCGAGCGGGTGCGCCTTGAACAACTTGGCAGCCACATCGCCAAGGCGTATTCCAGTGAGGATACTGACCAATTGCGAGAGTTGGTTTCAGAACTTTCCGACCCAGCTTGGCTTGAACCGCCGCCCCGTGCTCTGTTGCAGCACGCGGAGAACGCTCTGCGCACGCTCCAGGCAACGGAAGTACGTTCTGCCTTGGAGGCTCTGCTCCAAGAGCTTAAGTTAGCGTACGAGCTTCATGATGTAGAACGTGGCCAAGATATTCGCGCTCGTTGGCACGCCCAAGTCTCGGCCGCCAATAATCGCGTAGAAGCTGAGTTGACGCATGCGGCCGCACCGGTCCTGGCTTGGCTTGACGCATTCGATCGCCAAGAGCAATCCGAGGGCAGGCTTTCAGAGCTCCTGTTGGACTTGGAACGTGCGTTGGACGAAGGGGCTCCACAGCTGGAATTGGACCGAATTTCCTATGCTATTCTGAAAAGGGATCACAACATTCCGCTTCTATTACAACGTCGCCTCGACGAACGCATGGCACAGTTGAAGTGGCAAGAAAGACGCAGAACCATGCTGGTCCTCCTGGCATTGATTCTGGCTGCGTTCGGAACCTTTGCGGTGGTGCTCTATGCATTGGGCGGCATTTCTTGATCAGTCTTACTGATGTGCGTTGTAAGCGATCGCGGATCAATTGCATGCAGTGGACTCAAAAAACTGGACAAGGCAATAAGCTACTCTTTCTGTCTGCCGTCGTGATTGACGTTGCCGGACACGCGGTCTTTCGACAGCGGACCAGCACCAATCGGTCCCGTCCGACGACGCCTACCCTCCAAACAATTGCCCCACCGTTTCATCCTCAACAGCAATATGCAAATACGCGCTCGTGATCGAGACATTGGCGTGCCCTACCGCATCCCGCACTTCCGCCAGGGTGCGACCGAACGCCAAGGCATGACTGATGAACGTGTGGCGGCCGTGGTGAATCGTTAGCGTTTCGAGGCGTTCGCGTCCGAGGACCCGGCAGGCGGTGCGGTATCGCTTGCGGAGCGTGTGGCGCGAGAACGGTTTGTTCGCATGCAACGGTGCTACGAAGGGCGAACAGGGAACATCCTTCCTGTCCGCCTTCCAGGCTTTCAGATCTTCGATCGTGCCGGCGTCCCACCACAGCGGAACGGTGCGCGGCTTGCCGCCTTTGGCAGCCCCGGCGCGAATGCGAATGTGGGGACGTGACGCTTCGAGGCGAACATCCGCCAATTGCAAGTGGGCGATCTCACTGGCTCGCAAGCCGCAGCAAGTCGCCAGGCGGAAGACGATCAGGTTGAGCCGCGTGCTGGGCGAGCGTGCGGCTTTGCGTTTGAGGTCATCGATAACGACGGCAATCTCGCGGCGGAGAAGAATCTTCGTAGGGTCGGCGGAACGCGTCTGGTAGGCGATCATCTGTATTTCCCGAGGTTTGTGCCTTAGCTTCGGCAGCACCATCTGCCGCTGGCACATCAGTTACCTCGGGGCGCGCGAGAAGGGAAGCGAGTTCGGACCCACTTCGCCCATCTTGGGTCCGGTTTCGTAGCCAAGGCCGAAATAGGGGCGTTCAGGAATACCCATGGGGTGGAATATTTCAAAACGGGAACGCGCAAATTTGGCCCCAAAATCCACCGCTCTGGGGGGGCTACCACAGTCGGCTAGAACTCCACCGGTTGCCGATCGTGTTCATATCGACCATGGACCAGCCGCCCATACTGCCCCCGGCAGCCCGTGCCGCGTAGGCGGCCGCATCGACTTGGTCGCTCGTTTCATCCTCCAGCCCAGTCCACGCCAACCACTCAGATTCCAAATCCGGCAGCCACTGATTGTTGTAGCGAGGCAGAAAGACCTCGCCTTTCTCCAGCTTGTTGAGCAGCTTGGTGGCTCGCTCCAATTTACCTGGTCTTCCCGAATCGCCCCGGACGCCGCCAGGGCAGGTGCTGAGCAGTTCGGTGTGAAACCCTTTTAATTCGGAGGCCAGGGGTGGCCCGTGGTGGGCATTTTCAATCAAGACTCGGTGCGGACGCCATTCTTCCAGGGTTCGGCGCACGCCCGCCTTCAAGCCTTCCCAGTGAACCCGGTCCCGCCACACGTGCCGCAGGAACATGAACCCGGTTTGGGGCCAGTAATCCCAGATCTGGCAGACGGACCAACTGGGCGGCTTGCCCCGCCGCTCGGCTGCTTTCTGGGCGCTGGTGCCCGCGGTGTCGACGGTGGCGAAGCGTTGGCACTGCCGGGCGTCAATGTTCCACCGTGCCTGGCCATTCCCGTCGAACGCCCGGATCATATCGCCCAGCGCCTCATAGTAGCGGAGCCAGTCGAGTCGAATGATGGCGTCTTCGACGATCGACCAATCGCCATTCAGGAGACGCTCGCGCAACACGGGCGGCAGATTGGCCTGCATTCGCTGGATGTAGTCCTCGATATCAAGTGACGGATTGTCGGCCACGCGGGCAGGGACGAACGCCCGATCGCGTGCTGGCCAGAAGATCAAACGCCGCGGGCTGGGCTGGAATGGCCCCAAATCCTGGATCGCCCGCTCGGCTTCCGCCGTGATGAACCGCGCCTTGACCCAGGCATGGCCGGGCCCGCCCGGATTGCTGGCGGCGCGCACGCCCATTCGCACCGGAAAGTCCTTCCGCATTCGCATGCGGCTAAAGAGGTAGGTGTACTGGGCCTCGGAGAATTGGCACAGCTCGTCGAACGCAACGCGATGATAGGCCGGCCCCTGGTAATCCATCACGCTCTGTTCGTGCTGCAGGTGGCCGAACTCGATCGACGCGCCGCTGGGGAAGTTCCAGCGATATTCGCTGGCCTTGTACTTGCCGCCCAACGGCTTGAACAGCTCGTGGCTCTTGGTAACCGGCGAATCGTTCGACTTGATGAGCTGGGCGTAGGTCCGGCGGAAGAAGATGGCCGAATAGCCGGGGACGTTGACGCCCTCGGCGAGCCACATCAGCAAGGCTTCCGTCTTGCCGCCGCCCGCAGCGCCACCATAAAGAGCCTCTTCGCACTTGAGGCCGAGGAAATCAGCCTGCCGTGGATGCGGGGATCGGTTCTTGGTCGTCCCCAAGGGGCTGAGCTTCAAGAGTTCTTCGTCCGTCAGGTTCTCCAGCACCTGCTTTACCTTGGTCACATCCATCGTTCACGAGCTCCTGAAGGTGCAAGATCGCCTGGCTGCCGAACTGGTCGGATAGAATCGCCAGGATGTGCGTGCGGCGCTGCTCCACGGTCAGCACAGGGCCTGCCTGCGGGGTCGATTCCAACTTCTGGGGCGCATCGAGCCCCAGGATCTTGCGTCGTTCTTCGTTGCAACGGAGTGCCAGGTCCAAGAAACGGGGGTTGCCGTATTGGTGCTTTACGGTGCGCCGCGACCGTTGCGAGCCTGCCTCGCCATCGACGACCGCCGACTGGGCCGGTTGCTGCGACCGTTCCCAGGCCAGCCAGGCTTCGCGTTCAATCTGGTTCAGTCGCTGGATTTCCAATTCCCGCTGCGCATCGAAGTCGCGAATGGACGACTCCCGCCAGGCGATGTGAATCCGTTCGAGATCTTTGCTGATCGTCGCCTGCGTGATTCCCAGTTCGTGGGCGATCTCCACCTGCCCGCGCCCCTGCAGGTAGAGCTTGGCCACCTTTTGGCGGCGCTGGGCGATTGCGAGTCTCCGGGCGGGCTTGACGCTCATGCGGGAATTCTTCTGGAGTGCTGAAAACCTGCGAAATGATCAGGAAATTGGCTGGATGTGCTGCGGCAAGCTGAGGTAACAGTGTTCCCGCGGCAGGCAGATCCCGCCGCCTGAGCGACGGCAGACGACCATCGCAACCTGCATGAGGAACCAAAACCATGGCCAAGAAAGCAGCGACGACCAAAGCATCCACGACCGGCAAGGCCACAGCGGCCAAGCCCTCCGCTCCCCGCAAAGGGACCAAGGTGGCGAAGAACAAGAAGGTCGCAACCACGGAAGCGACCGAGGCCCCGGAAGCGAGCCAAACCACCACGCCGCCCGCACCGGCGGCCGACGACGCCCAGGGCAAGCCGGCGACGAGCAAACCGCCTGCTGAGAAGCCCGCACCCAAAGTGCGAAAGCTGAGCGCGATCGACGCCGCCGCCCAGGTGTTGGCGGAATCGAAGACCGCGATGACCTCGAAGGAGATGATCGACGCGATGGCCGAGCAGAAGCTGTGGACCAGCCCCGGCGGCAAGACCCCCTGGGCCACGCTGTTCAGCGCGATCCTGCGAGAGATCGCCACCAAGGGGAAAGAATCCCGCTTCGTCAAAGCCGAACGGGGCAAGTTCGCCGCCAACGGCTAAGGACGCACCCCGAACCCGCCCCCCTGACGCCCCACGCTTCCCGCGGCGGGGCGTTTTCTCGTGGTGGCGATCGTTCGCCAACCCGCAACGCCGGCCGCCACGTGGGCCAACGTGTGCGACCTCGGGCGGCAACGGGCGGGTTCCAATGGGCGCTGCCGGGTATGCCGTCGAACGGCTCGTGCGCCAGTCGCTATTCCCACCCAGAAATCTTTCGCTGCTCCGCTTGATGTTTTTCGCCCGGGCTGGCTCATGTGTCGTCGCGTGGCAACCGTCGGCGTTCGACGGGCCGCGACGCCAACCACGGGAGAACGAACGATGCAGCACACGATCGAAATCATCGACGGCATGATGTGCGTGATGGACGAGGACGGCAACGGCCACGACGCCGCCATGCTCGATAGCTACCGCGCCGCCAAACGGCAGATTCAGAAATGGGCGGCCGAATACACGATCGACGTCGCGGACGCCTACCGCCGCCTGGCCGAATATTTCTCGCAACGGTAGCCCGCTACCAGGAGAACCAACATGACCACCTATTACGTCGCGACGCTCGCCTGCTACGTTCTGGTCGAGGCCGGCAACGAAGCGGACGCCCGCGAACTGGGTCGCGCGGCGTTGGTCGAGATAACCGGCAACGCCGCCCCGACCATTCGCACGATCCGCCCCGCGACCGACGACGAGGTCGAGTTCTGGCGCTGGCACCAGGAAATGCTGGGACGCGAAACGCGGTAACTGGCTGGCATTCATGACGTCGCCCCTCCTATGCCCCGGCCTCGGCTGGGGTTTTCTCGTCGGCCGCGATCCGTTCGGCCTTCCGCCCCGTAAACCGCTCCCACCGCTCGACGATCACGTCGGCATAGAGGCAGTCTAGTTCCATCAGATAGGCCCGACGTCCCGTCTGCTCGGCGGCGATCAGCGTGCTGCCGCTGCCACCGAATAGATCGAGCACGTTCTCGCCGGTACGCGACGAATACTGCATCGCCCGCACCGCCAGTTCGACCGGCTTCTCGGTCAAATGAATCATCGACTGCGGGTTGACCTTCTTCACGTGCCACAGATCGGTGGCGTTGTTGGGCCCAAAGAACGAATGGCCCGCCCCTTCGCGCCAGCCGTAGAAGCAGATCTCGAACGCTCCCATGAAGTCCTTACGGGTCAGCACCGGATGCTGCTTGTCCCAGATTATCCCCTGGCTGAAGTACAGCTCGTGCTTCTTCAGATATGGTGGATAGTTCCCGAGGTTGGCATAGCCGCCCCAAATGTAGAAGCCACGGCCCGGCAGCAGAACGCGAGAGAAGTTGCCAAACCAGGCGTCGAGCAAGCCATCGAAGGCTTCGCCCGTCACGAAGTCGTTAGCCAGGGGACGATCTTTCGCGCGGAGCTTCTTTTGCGTCGGCTTGGACTTACCGGGGTGGCGGGCGACGTCGAGGGACTGGTGGTGCTTGGGGCCAGCAAACGAACTCAAACCCGCCGCGATGGCGTTGTTGCTGCGAGGCTCGACCTTCACGTTGTACGGAGGATCGCTGTTCACCAGATGGATCGGCGCGCCGTCGAGCAACCGATCCAGATCTTCCGGTTTGCCGCTATCGCCGCACAGCAGCCGATGGTTACCCAGCAACCAGAGGTCGCCTGGCTGCGTGATTGCTTCGTCGGGCGGAGCGGGCACGTCGTCGGGATCGACAAGTCCGTCCTGCAGGTCGCGGCCGAGCAGCTTGGCGAGCTCGTCGTCGTTGAACCCCAGCAAGCCGATGTCAAAGTTCATTGCCTCCAATTCGCTGATTTCAAGCGGGAGCAGCTTGTAATCCCAATCCGCGAATTCGGCAGTCTTGTTGTCGGCGATTCGAAACGCTTTGATCCGCTCGGACGAGAGGTCGCTGGCCACGTGGACCGGGGCTTTCTCCAGGCCCAGCTTCTGCGCGGCCTTCCAGCGGGTATGCCCACAGACGATCATGCCCTCGGTATCCACCACGATGGGCTGGCGGAACCCGAACTCCCGCAACGACGCCGCCACCGCATCCACGGCATCGTCATTCACCCGCGGGTTGTTCGGGTACGGCTTGATGTCCGACAGATTCCACAACTCGATCTTCATGGGAGCGCACCTTTAGCACGTGTACTTGTGCTGGTGAGCTCCGAGCTGCGGAGCGCGGCCCCGGCAATCCAGGGCGGCGGGCAGGCGAACCAGAAAACGCCTGCCGCTGATAAATAGTCGCTTCGATTATACGTCCTGCATTAGCTTTCGGCGAGCAGCGGTATGTACGGAGCAGGAGCGATGTAAGCGAAAAACGTCGGGCAGATGTGCAACGCAGTCCAACGACGATTCAACATACTACAGCTGACGTTCTCACCCTATCTTCGACGTCTGCGATGGCGAATCCGGGGCGGCACATTGATGGGCCTGTTATCTATCTCTCGAATCGTTTGAGCGGTGGCCGAGAAGCCCATCGTCAATAGTCGCTCGAAGAGATCGAGCCCATCTGCCCTCAATTGCCCTTCCATGCGCTGCAGCGTCATCGCAACGGAAGTCATCGCTGCATCGGACAAATCGTAGTTACGACGGTGTCCGTTGTCCTCTTCCGAAAGCAGCTGATCGAGAAGTGAATTGGATAAGCGTACAACCGATGAGGGATCTGAGATGACGAACTCTTCTAGCATCTCTGGGAAGCTATATGCATCGACACCTTGAATCACGGCGGGAAACTTATCCATCGCTTGAAGAATTCGCTTGGAGTGCCGGTTTGGCACAAACTTCTCAAAAAGAATTACCTTCATCAGCGCTTCGCTAATCAGGGGACATTCCCTCTCGGCGAGTCTTTCAAACACGAGCGTTGAGCGTGCTCTACAATGGTTGTCTTTCCAAAGATTCGCTGCTACAAAGGCAATCCCCTTCAGTATTTGGCTATCGACAGCTGACTTTGACGCAATCGCACCTTCGATAAACGCATCGACGGATTGGAAGCCATCTGAGGCCATATAACTCAAGCCAAGAAGCTCTCCTTTAGCTTGCTTTCCCATTGTCCAGCCGCTATCCCCCATGTGATCGCAAATCTCGGTGAACACATTCTCACCCAAGAACGTCCGAGTTTCCGCGATGATCCGGACACCAAATCGTGAATCTCGCACGGAAGGATACTTAGCAAAGAGATTCCGGAGAAAAGCTACAGCGCGCGCTGGGTCACAACCTTTCAGTTGGACTAACTCCAACCACATTGCCTGCCAGGTGCTGGCGTTCTCATCACGTTCAAGATGTCCCTCTAGCGCATCGACCCACTCCGAATACGCGGGCCGATCCCTTTTCAGCAGACCCAACGTAAGCGCCGACAAGACCCAGTACGTGCCGGGAGGGAGGTCGTAAGACCCCAAAAGATCGAACAACACGCTCCGCTTCCGCTCCTCATCGGATTCACTTGGTCTTTCGACGGCTACATCAGCATCCGGCTGCAGCTTCCAATCCCGAAGCCACCGTTTCAATATCGCGCAGATGTCGTCAGGCAGCCCGATCGGCTGGTCGCTTCGTCGGCGGCAGGCACGCGCCGTCGATTCACGAAATTCTTCGGAGTCAAATCCCAGCTTCACCAACTCCCGAACAAGTTCGAAAAGCTGCGATGAGGGAAAGTCCGCCTCACTGAGCGCGTCAACGATGTGAGTCGCCGGAATCTGCTGATCAGCGCTCCGAAGTTGTCTGGCCAGCAATGCCGCTCGCCTAGGATCTTCTTTAGCAAGGACTGCCAAGGCTCTCGACGCTTCGATCGTTCCACCGCCGAAATCGCGCACAGAATGTTCCCCTTCCATGGTATCAGTCAACTCATCGAACAGCTTGAGGATGTGTGAATCACGCGCTTTCTTCATTTGCTGAGGCGACATCGGACTCTTCGCTTCATAACCTTCATTTCCGGAATCGTGTTTGGCCATACGAGGTTTAACCTCCGGAAGTGCCAACTCCTCTGACGCCAGTGCAGCTCTTGATTCGGCAGACATTACCTCCCTGGGAATGGCCATCTTCAGTCGCAGTCGGCTCTCGCGATCCCATCTCCCTCTGCTTCTGCGCGTCTTTGCACCGCTGGCACTCGCTTCGGCGTGATAACAACTCCAAGCCTCGATGGATTGCTCGAGTCGTCGAAGATCCTGTGCATTGAGAAGAGGCGCGATCCGATTTATCAGCTCAAGTGAATCGCAGTGATAGTTCGGGAACTCGCCGATGGCGAGCCTTCGAACATCGCTGGAGAGGAATTCGAGTGCGAGCTCAATTGGAAGCACTGGCAACGCAACTAGACAGCGGCAAAGCAAACGCTGCACGAGCATCGCGTCGCTTGCCATCGTTTTTCGGAAGAAGTCTCTAAATGCGTCCTCGTCGCTGTTGCCCAAATCTCGGAGCGCTAGCTCAAGTGACTCCAAAAGTGGACCTCCGGACTCTCGTTCGAAATCGACAAATAGACACCTGGAAAAACGATAGCGATTAACGTCCGGATGATGACTCTCGAGCGTTGGCGTGAGAGCTTCTACGAACAACGGCCACATCTCGCTTAAGAATTCAAACGGTGCAGCTTGCGCGATCGCCGACATTTCATATCGCCCAAGTTTAGATTCCAATAGCATTGCGAATTGCCTTGCGTGCTCGCTTCGGACCTTCGCTTCAGTTTGTACTGCTTGCATTAAACCAATCGCGGGCACATCTGGGGGACGACTAGAGGCTTCCTGCAACTCGTTCAACGCTCGTCGAAACGCTGTGGCAATGATTCGCGGGGCTAGATTGGGCAATTGGAGAGAAACACTTGACGCGACACCCGTTACGAATACTTCGTGAATCTCCGTGCGCGCGACCATTCGGCATACAATGGCGACTGTGGATTCAGACCAGTGCACAAGCTCATCGAATATCCGAATTGTGAACTGATCTTTTGTCGGATCTTTAAGCCAATTCTCCTCAAGAAGCATGATGGTCCCTGCGGACGAATGGTTAATTGAATTGGCGAGCAATGTAACTAATTGCCACTCTACTCCGTCTGGGTCTTGCAGCAGATCAGCAAGGTGACTGTCCTTGAACCGCGCAAACCATTCCTTACTACTCGAAATAGATTGAATAGCCCGCTTCCTGAAGTCATCGTCATCTAGCCAGACGGCCATCCACGCTTCCTCATGGTCATCGGGATCCTGAAGTCGCCCGAGAAAGTCAAGCAGGAGATGCTGGACATGAAGTCGGAACGAACCCGAACATAACTTCGCCATCTGGGATATATAATCGCTTCGAGAAGCCTCGCGAAGATAGCCAAGCATGCTCCAGAGTGTGGGTCGCACGAACAACGCATGTTGCCTTGCAACCACGTACTCGTAGAGATCTATGCCTCCTTGCACGATAGCGCGCGCGCGAGCGTGGTTGAAAAGAGTTTGATGCTGGAAACCAAACTGCATCTGATTATCTGAGAGCCTAAATATGCCATCGGCAACGAGCAGATCAATCACTGGACGGCTGCCATCAAATGCAGCTAGCGGTAGCCAAAGCACTTCCTTATCGGACATTTGCTGCGACGCCGCGGCAAGCAGATCGGCCTTCGCAACAGCCTCTGCTGATCGAGTCACCTTCTGGAGCCATAGCTCTTCCAGCATCTGCTGGTATGAATCGAAGATCTTTTGCTCGGATGTGCCGCAAAGGTGCTCAACGAAGATGTTCAACTTCTGCGGCACTCGGAGTATGTCTCGGAAACTTTGTGCCCAACTGGTTCCGTCGATCTTTAGGTCATTAAGGGCCTTTGCAACGACTTCCCATTCGGGCAACTCCAACTGCAGATGTGTCAAATCGATCGTTCGAAATCTCGAATCGTGTTTAAATTCGAATGTGCGGCTGGATGCAACCACATAGACATTCGGGGTCCCGGCGAGCTGTCGTATGAGGTTGAGGAGGACATTGAGCCGCTCCGATCGCAAGTCAACCAGATCGGCTAGGGCGTCAAGTTGATCAACCAGGATGACGACCTTCTCCTTCTTGGCGAGCGTTGCTACGCAATCAGCGACGGGCGCAGGCAGTTGCAGGCGTTCTGCAAGTTTTCCCAGCGAGTCCACGTTGACGTCCAGCATATCAGCCTTGATTCCGAGGTACGAGATCCCTAGGGCTTCGAGCTGGTTGGCGAGGTGTGAAAGAAGGGCGGATTTGCCGCTGCCGGGCTCGCCAAGCAAGACGCAGTGGCAATGAGGCAATGACGTTATTTGGCGAATGATCACATCAAGCTCGGGTCGATCGATCCAGCGAGAATCCCGAAGGGTTCGAGGCCAATTGCGCAGCGTATTGGAGGCGCGGACGAGTTGAGTACGAATGTCATCACATGACAGATGAGTATTCGAGAAGGATGCTTCAATGATTGTACGCGATTCCAATTGGAACGGTAATCGCCGGAGAGCCGAGTCAAGTTCGTCTCGGATGTCTTGCCTAACATCTGCGCGGCTGGCATCGATGACTTTGCGACGGGCGAAAAAGGTGTCAATTGAGTCAGGGTTGTATTTCCTAATGTCTTCTGAGATCGTCAGCCCGGATTGCCGATCGCCAAAAGGCCACCACGTACATGCGAGGTGCTTCAGTTCGTCAGGAGGCTCATTCTTCAGGAACTTTTTGAGATATTCGTGTGCGACTTTTTGCCATACTGCCTGATATGCGATGAGGTCCTGTGACTGCGCCGATAGATCATCCGCGACGAAGAATACGACTTCATCGGGTTTCTCAGGGATTTTCCCCAAATGAATATTGATGTAAAACTTTGCCATCTCCGTGGCAATGACGTGCGGGCTGATTGGCGACGAGAAATTCTTGCATTGAATCAGTCGAGTGGTGCCGTTTGCGGAGACGTGAATGATGTCGCGTCCCATATCCGCCGTCTTTCCGTAATAGTATATCCGGTCGCGCGGATACTGAGCCCGCAAGAGCAGGAAGCAAATAATCTCAAACTCGTCTCCAGATAGTTTTGAGAATGGCAGCGAGATATCGCGATCCAACCATGGTGGCATACTCTTCTCTGGTGAGAGTTCGCTCAATGCATCATCAATGGTGTGCGTGACGGCTCTGGTCATTGAATATGGGAAGGGGTCGCGGAGAAGAATGTATCGAGATTCGCTTCTGTCTACGGGAGGCGTGTTTATTTCAGTTCGGTCGGTTTGAATGGCTCAACCGGGGCGTCGAACAGTATTCACCGCGTCCAGGGAAACGTCGATGGTACCGGTTTGGCTCGCTTGCCGCTAGCAGCGATGCTTCGTTCGCTCACGCTTCGAGAGAGCGCAAGGCAACCTTCAACCGAGTTGACATGCAAGCGACGTGCCCGATGTGCGTGAACACACTGGCGGAATGTGCCGTCGTGGGTGGTAAAACGCATGACAAGCAAGAGCGGGGGTCGACGGAACTGTTGCAAATGGAGTCGCGTACAGTTTGTCCGCAGGGAGGTTATCCGAATGCGGCGATTTCCGTAGTGGCATGACGCGAGAAGTAGGTCGAGTGACGCAACTGACGAATGTGACGCAAACGCCGGTCCGCCTGAATCGGGCCGGAACGTGCTGCTACTGTAAATCCACCCGCGGATCGCCACGTAGTCCTTGATGTTTCCGCGTCGGGCTGGCTTATGTGTGACTGTCCGAATCATACCAACCACCAGGAGCCACACGATGAGCGCGAACAACAACGAACGAATGAGCGGCGCGGTTGACCAGGAAGCCTTCGAGCGGGTGATCAGCGACAACCTTTCGCCCGCGGGCGTCGCCACGATCATCGCCTTCCTTCAGCCGGCGACGATGTACAAGGCCCCGACCGAAGAGGCCAGGCAAGGACTCCGCGAACTGGAATGGTTCGCCAACACCCTAATCGACCTGCTGGGGGTCGACGAGTACAACCGCCTGCTCGACGAGTTGGGGCTGTAATGCTGAAACCCGCACCACTCGGGACGCCATTGTGGGTCGGCAGCGGGATCCGCCGCCGCGCCCGAATCACTTCCGGTTCCGTCCGCTGGGCGTCCCAGCCTTCGCTAATGGCCGTGGCCTCGATATATCCTGCAGCTCGATATTGGCGGCCGAGAGGAGGATGAGTACATCCACCGCTGTCGTCATTGAAATTCCTCCTTGCTGAATGGATCGAAGCCGGCCGCGATCAATTTGGGCGCGAGCATCTTGAGGCGATAACGTACCGTCCCTTCGACCACGCCCAGGCGACGCGCCGCTTCGCACAAGTTGTTGTCGCACTCAATGAGCGTTCGACAGAGTTCGTGACTTTCTTCGTTCTCAATGAACTGCAGAAGGTCGTCGGTCGTGGAACCTTTCGTCGGTCGGTTAACCGGCCGACGCTCGATGGCATCCCGTTCGGGCCGGACCTGTTCGTCGTCATCGTGTGTCTCGGGCTTCGTTTCGTCAACTTGCTTGAACCGGTCAGCTTGCCGGCATTGGCGGGCGACATACTTGAGGACGCCCCGATGAAGAATCGTGTGGATCAGCGTTTTCGCCGACGCTCCCTTGGCAGGGTCGTACGTCGGCGGCTTGCTGATCAGGTGCAGCAGCACTTCTTGAACGACGTCTTCGTAATCGACGTACTTTGGGCAGCGGTCCTGAGCTTCTTGGAGCGCAATTGCCGTCGCGTACTTGATCAGATCGGGCGTCAGTTCCAGTTCGCGCGGTTCGGAGTCAACCATTTAGACCTCCTCACCGCGTTCGAGCCGCTCCCGAATGTCATCGCAAAGCGTGAAGGTGATGACAGCCGGCTTGATCTGGAAGCTGCCATCGTCGCCCGTCAAGCCCCGAGGCGGAGACCGGTGCATCACGAACAATTGGTCGTCCGCCCGCACATGCGTTCGGTACTTCTGCGACTCGCGCTCCGCCGCCTCCCGTAGCGGCCGCTTGAAGTCGGCGTAGCGGCAGCCGAGCGCCACGCACATCGCGGCGTAAGGCGTAAACAGCTGGCAGTCCTCAAAGTGCTCCGCAGCCGAATCGACGTCCGCTTGCGACCAGGCGTCAGGGTCAGCCGGCGTCACGATGCTGTTGTGGATGAGCAATTCGAGCGACGCTGGCCGGCAGTCATAGCCCCGCGACCGAAGGTGGTTCGCCGCGACCACCAGCTTCATCGGGAACATCTGCTCCCGCTCCTCCTCGACCGCCTGGACGAAGACCGGGTCTGCGCCCGCCAGCGGCATAGCTGTCAGCTCGATGTACTCGTCGAAGGTCAATCCGGTACCCATGCTCCCTACTCCTATTCAGTTGAACCCGTTGGCGGGCACCGTGCCCGTCTAACCCCTTATTTCCTGCGGGCTGGCCGATTCGTAAAAGCAACTCGAAGAATCTGCTGACTGCGGTGTAGGGGTGAGCCCTAACTGTTGATTTATAATTAAGTTTCATCGATCAATTGTGGCTGATGTGGATCGGTGATAACTTTATGAGTTTGGGTCCTCAGCAGCGCGGGGCTTCGTTGTTGGCCTGTCGCTTCTAGGATCTGTTGTGTCGATATCCGTTGATCATGCCCGAGCAAAGGAGACTCTCGCGCATCGAGATGAACGAGGAGTATTTGGAAGCGAGCAAGTTTCGGTTCGGTTTAACAGCGAGAGGCTCACATGGCAAAGCACACGGTAACGATGTCGCAGAATAACCAACCTGCAATCGTTTTGTCCCCGTACAACGATTCCATTGTTTTCGTCGTCGACTGCGACGGCCAGCACGAGTTGACCGTCACTGTAACGGGCGGTGGGCAGTTTCATTTCGACGATGGCAAATCTCGAAAACACCTCAGCGGTCTGGAGCTTCGTCGTGCGTTAGAAAACGTTAAAGGGAATCCATATTGAGCGAACATGTCCGAGCTGCAGAGTGCGGCCCTGGCAATCCAGGGCGGCGGGCAGACGTACAAGAAACAGCCTACCTCTGGCAGTACAGCTTGAATGATTTTACTGGTGAGCGCAATGCGACACTAGCGTTCGGGGTACGGAAGCAGCGGTGCGTCCGACGACATGTTCTCCGTAAATTGCGGCCAAACCTACCCCAAACTTCCGCAATTATGGTGTTTCCAACCAGTTTTCGTCTGCAAGATCAGGTTCTAGGACCAGCACTTAGTAAACAATAAACGAGTACACAAATGTCCTCGAGTATTTCGTCGAGCGAGCTCGTCCAGCAGGCTAAGGAGAGCCTCGATGAACTCAATCCTTCTTCATTCGCGACAGCCTTGACAAGGCTTGTCGACGCTGAGCCAGTCCGCTGGCGACAAATCCTGCTCCTCGCTGGAATTTGGCCGGAGCCTTCCCCGCAAAAGGGAAACTCGCTTCTATCGCGCGAAATGCTGTCTTGTTTTTTGGAAACGATATCAATACTGCTCAAAAGCGATGATCACATCAAGACAGGTGCTGAAATTATTAAGACCCTTAAGGGCATCGTTGTTCTGCAGGCCTATTACGGTGACATCGTCGATGAACTGAATCAGCTAGCATTCGTCAGTTCCCCCACTGAAGTTCAAATCCACCGCCTCGTCGCACTAGCAGAAAGCCAATTCCGGATCATCGGAATAAAGGTCAATCAAATTCACGAAGCTGCCGGAGTTGTTGACCCGATGGTAGGGTACGCTTCGGATTCCTCGACGAGAGTTGGTGACGCAAACATTTCTCTCAACCAAGCGTTTGAAGCACTGTGCGAAAACATCGAGCTAGGATTGCGTTTCATTCTACACACGAAAGAACTTCCAGCCCTTCCAGTCTTCCAGTCAACTAGCACGCCGTATAAAGACGCCGACCTCAAGAAGTTTCTGACTCTTTCGGGCATCTGGAGGGTTGTCGCAGAGCAATGGGCAAACATGCGGTATCGCGACTGGCGGTGGACGACGATTAATGCGTGTGCGGCTTGCTTGCCAGCGGATAGCAATTCCTACATACGTGAGGCAGCCGGGGACCTTCGTTATCAACTATTTCTGCATGACCGAATCATGGAACGAGTTGCAAGTCAGCATAATATGACGGCTTATGCCGACAGTCGTCGATCAGTCGTTGCGTCGATAACTGTGCCGACAACAGGGGAGTCTTGGGATGGACAAGTTGACTTGGATGCCTTGAAACAGGCGGTTTCTCTGGCTCCGATGCAATACGTTGTGGAAGAGTACGTTGATTGCCGGCACTACTTGCCGCTTATCGATGCCGTTAAGATCGGTTCGATCGGCTGGCGGGAGTGGGTAGTTGGGAAAACCCTCCTGTATTGCCTCGCCGATGCTATTGGTGATGCGGTTGCAATTCAAGTGGCAGACGATGACTTGGCATGCCTGCGGCAAGTTGCTGTTGTTCGAGAGAGTTCAATTCTCAATATCCTGGTAAAATGCACTGGCCTCTCCGAGCAGCAATCCCAGGAAGTGCTAGACGTACTTCGGTTCGACGCCAAACGCAGATCCATGGACATTTGGGACCAACCGCTTATTCCATGTGGCGAGGGTCTGTTATTTCTCGTCCCTGCTTTCGTGAATACAGGTAATCCAGCACGAGCGTTGGAGAACTTTGTCACCCAGTGGGGTGGAGCTTCGTTCGATGTCCGAGGCATCCCGTTCGAACATTCCGTCGTGCGGAACCTACGCGAGCGATCCAACGCAAAGGTCGAGGGTGGAATCAAGATCCCGCGGGAAAGCGAATCTGAATTGGAGCTTGATGTCGTGGCTTGGTGGGAGGGATACCTGCTATTACTCGAGGCGAAGTGCGAAAAGGCCGTGTTTTCTGCTGCAGACTATCACAGGGCGAAACGCCAAATCGAGAAGTCCATCGACCAGCTGATCTTGCGCCGTCAGGCATTACCAAGCATTTGGAACTCGCTACGACAGAAGTATCCGTCGTTGGATCTTCCCGAGCAATACGTCGGTGATCGCCAGGTCATTTGCGTTTCGGTTACCAATATTATGAATTTTACAGGTTACGTGCGCGACGGCATTGTCGTCACTGACGATTCGTGCTTCTTCCGCTTCTTTGGCGACCGGATGGTGAAGAAGGTTATCTTGGGAACCACAGAGGGCGAAGATGTCGAGCCGATCCGCAATTCGGAATTGCCACATCCTAGCGAACTCATCCCATACTTGCTGAATCCGCCGCAAATGCGCCGATTTATCGAGAAGATGAAAGCACGACTCCGCAGCATTCCAGCGATTAAAACGAACAGTTCCGGATTCTTGACAGCCCACATCGAGTTCCAACAGTGAAGGCGAACAATTTAGCCGAACGATATTGTCAAGAGTTGAGACTTTCACCGAATTGCAATCCCTTGCCAACTGGCCGGTCGCGGCGGCCGCTGGACAAGTATGCATATAATTTTCAAGTATCCAGATTATCTGAAGTTAACTAGTAGTTGCTTTGTGCGTTTGTGCTGCATTAGTTACTCATCTGAGCTGCGTGGGTTATTGCGCTCCTCGGCAGCCGCTAAACACTGCTCCCGGAGGAGCTGAAATTGCAATCCGACCTCGCCGCCCCTTACGCCCGACGAATCTTATCGCCACCCGAATTCCGCCAATCTCAACCTCCCGTGTCTGGCCCTCGGCGTACCATTCAATGGACCGGCACAGTTCAGGGGCATGACCGTAATCTGAAGGCGGGACGGGGGGTTTTGCGCCGTTCCTCATGTTTCTACCTGTGTTTGCGAATTCGGATAAGCAAAACAAACTGTGCTGTGAATGGCGTTTGTTCCCGCGTGGGGCACCTGAAGTTTTCCGCCGGGAAGGAACCATCGACAGAGGCCGGAGCATCGAGCAGCGCCCCACGCGCCCGTCTGGGCGGGGCTGGCGGCGGATGGAAGGACGATGGCCCCTCGCCAATGGAACGCGACAGGCGCAAACGTGGGCGATGTTGTGGCGCGATACGACCCCTCGACACACACTCATTGGTCGCCGTGCCGAACCTGCCGTACCTGCCGAACCTATTACCTGTCGCTGAAATCCCGCGTGCCCGGGCGCGTGCGTGCGCGTACATGTGTGTGTTTACTGAAAAGGTTCGGCAAGGTTCGGCAACTCGTCGCATCTGCTTTACTTCCAGTAAGTTAAGGTGCCGAACCTGTGGCATTTTCGAGGTTCGGCATAGGTTCGGCAACCGGCTCAAGGTTCGGCACTTTCCAAGATGGCCACCCGATAGAGAGCCCCCTTGCGACCAGCCGCCTTGTGGAACTCAGCGTGCCGCCCATCGGCCAACTCGAAACATTCGGCAACGAAGCGCCCTGCAAGGGTCCCCAGCTTGGTCACCTGGGAGCGGGGCGAGCCTTCGCCGAGGTCGTTCGTCAGCAGTCCGTTCTTCCTGCACAGTTCGACCAAATCTGCGGGCGACCATGTGCCTTGGCGGTGCTCAACCAAAATCCCGACCATTTCTGTGAACTCGCGCCTGGTCTCATCCAACGAGGCAGCAGCTTCGTCTGCGTTAGCGAGGAAGTCAGGCTCGCCGCAAGCTTCCAGAATCCCCCCAATTATCGGCCCCCACCCTCGCTTGTTGAATCGCGAGTGGATATTTGCCTTCGGCATCCCGGCTGCTTTCCATCGTTCGACCATCCCGATCAACTCGCCCAGTAGCTCCACGCGGTACTGGGTGGCATATCCCTCGGGGTCCGCAATGGAGAAGGTTCGTCGCTTCGGATCGCCCTCATAGTAGAGGTTTACCACGACGCTACGGGTGACGAGGTCGTGGCTCACCTCCGGCGTGTTGGCGGTGATGCAAAAGATGTGCGAATTCTCGACGCGTATGGATGCCGTTTGGCCCAATATACGAAATGACAGGAAGTAATCAGTGATCGATCGCTCAAGGCAAGCTGATTCGATGCGAGAGCTTCGGCCGCGAGTCTTTGCGTTGTCGATGATGATCGTGGTGTCGCCGCGTCGCACGACGGCTCCCAGCCGCTTCTCGAACTCCTCGTCGTTGGGATTGTACGTTACCGTTTCAGCGGGACGCCCGTCGCGCAGCGTGGCAATAATCTGTGCCAGCATAGATTTGCCGAGTCCAGCCTGGTTGCCGTTAAACAGCACCGCGGGCTTCGACCCGATGAATCGTGGAATCAGAATGGTCGTAAGCAGCATGCCAAGATAGTTGGTGCGATCAGCCGGCGACTTGAAGCAGAAGTCCTTGAGCAAGGCGTCCAGACGCTTGGTGCCGTTGCCAGCTTGGACGTCGGGCCCCGCGTAATAGATGCCCGAGCTGGGATCGTAGCCGGGCAGAGTCAGTCGCCAGTCCTCAGTAAACACTGGGTTGCGGGTGAACAGCTTGATCTCGGGAAGTCGGCCACGTTCGATGGCGTTGTGCAACCACGTGTTCCCATATATCGCCGGCAACGGCTTGTACTGCTTGCCCTTGCCCTCCGCGAAACGAAACTCCACGTGCTGACTGAGCAGGCCCGCCAGTTCTTTTGCCGAAAGGATTGGCGAAACCGTCTCGCGATTGATTACCACGAGGTGATCGGCTCGGTTGAAGCAGTCGCCGGCCGAAAGCAACTTTTCTGTAACTCGGGCGAGCGTGTGGGAAACCGGCATTTTCTCGGTATCGACATAGATCGTCGCCTTGTCGCTGCCTTCATTCTCATCGAATTCGCCGTCCAAATGATTGTCGCCACGGCCGACTGAGGGTTCCGAGGCGCTCGCTCTGGAATTCCCTTTCGACGTGAGCTTCTTCTGCAAATCCTGAGGCCCTTCAGATCGCACATCGTATTCAGCGTTCTCCCAGGTCGTATCGAAGTACCGCCGACCTTGCTCGGCGAATTTCCCGACTTGCTTGACCTGGGGCCAAACCTCCTCTCTTGCGATGCCTTTACGAATGGCAAAACAGCACACGGCGAAGTCGGCCTCGGAACGGGTGCCGGCCCGAGCGATGCTGCTGGTCGCGATGAGTTCTGCCAGCTTGTCTGCGTTCGACGCGGAAGCCTTGCGTGGCGTGGGCAACGGCATCAAGGCAATCTGTTTCGCCTGTTCAGACGCTGGGGAAGCGGCCTTCAACTTCTCGAATTCGCTCAGCGGATACCTGCGCGTGGGATCGCAATCGACCAGGGCAGTTGCTACCGGTTCCTGGCCGTTCCTCTGATTCTTCCGATTGAGTGTTCCAGGGATGCGCAGGAGCCGAGAGAGATCTTTGGTATGATCGCCGCCTACAGTCTGCGCGACACCCGCCAATACGTCTTGAAGATGCTGAGCCTTGACGCTGAGCCGCGAGGCATGTGGGCGATGATCCAGATAAACTCGTTCTCCATCTTCCGTGATGTATTTACGAGCTATCTTTCGCCCGCTAGGCAGTTCGGTCCGTTCTTTTTCAACCGGAGGCGGATCGCCAGCGTCGTCGATGAGATAGGGCTCATTGAGCAGCCAGTAAGCGTGAACGCCGTTGCCCGAGTTCACCAGGATCGAAGGTGGGGGCAGCGGCGAATTCGCGATTCGGTCTTGAGCCTCTTCAACCGTGACATGGTCGATGTCGGTCCAAAGAGCACGCACTGTCCGAATTTGCCAGGCCAAGTCGAATCGCCCATCGTCATCGATGCGAGGGCAGACGCCGAAGAACAGGTTGAGCCGTTCTTTCTCGGAGAGCCGGTGGAGCCAATTAAGCACGTCTACCAGTGCCCCCGGCACCGCCTTGCGATAACACCTATTCTTGTGATCAACGCGTGTTTGGGTTTTTTTGTCTGCGTCGCTCCACGTTTCGATAGGGCGGAAGATAATCGTATCGGATTCCGCGAATAGCGTGGTCAGGAATTTTACGCCGACCTCGATGTCCGAATCGACTCGCTCGGCGAGTGGTTGTTCGGTTGGCTTTGCTGCTTCCATTCGACATCGTTCCGCATAGTTGCGACCAATGTGTCCGGCTTTGTTGCCGGCCTCGACAACCACATCGGTCAACGTGACCTATGACTCGATGTTACGGAAAAAGTGCACCGGTGGAATTGGGACACGCAAACTCATATGCGCCGCATATGCGCGAGACATGCGCGGGATGTGCGCGAGCGATTGAGGACATGCGCCGCATATGAGTTTCCCCGCGCATGCAGTTGTCCGCAGACGTGTCCTCAATCCGCGCAGAGAATTGGACCCATGAGATCAAGGTCGGGCGAATCCCAAAAATCCCGGCCATTCCCCGTGGGAAAGATTCTGTGCCGACTTCGCGTCAGATAGCTGGATTTGGTGAAACCACCGGGCATCATGGACCTGAGCCCGGCTACGTTCCCGAAAGCACACCGCGAACGCAGTGGCTGTCGGAGGAACGGATCGCCGAGGCCCGCCGCGTCTGGTCCAAAGCCTATGGCCGAGTGATCAGCGACGACGAGGCCGTCGAGATTCTGATGAACGTCCGCAGGCTCGCTGAAATTCTATTGCGAGCCGAAGAGGAGAAGGAAGAAAATGAATGTCATAGTTTGGGCGCGGGTCTCGTCCCGTGAGCAGCGAGAAGGGTATTCGATCGACGCCCAGCTTCGGGTGAACCGCGATCGGGCACAGGCTAACGAGTGGAACGTCGTCCGCGAGTTCGTGGTTGCCGAGTCGGCCAAGCGGGGGGCCGAGCGGACCGCCTTCAACCAGATGTTCGCTTGGGTGAAGGCCAATGCCAAACGCGAGAAGATCAAGGCGATCCTGAGCCACAAGCTGGATCGGGTTTGCCGCAACATGCGGGATGCGGTCCGCCTGCAGGAACTCGAGGATACCTGTGGCGTCCATTTGGCCTTCGTCGACAACCAGTTTGGACCGGGTGCTGCGGGCGCGCTGTCGTTCAACGTGATGGCCGCCGTTGCACAATATTACAGCGACAACCTTCGCTCCGAAGTGCTCAAGGGGATGGACGAGAAAGTGCGGCAGGGCTGGCCAACTGGCCTTGCGCCCTACGGCTATATCAATGTCGACGACCGCGAAGAACCGGTTAAACCACACCCCGAGCGGTCGCAAACGCTGGTTCGCATCTTCGAACTCTATGCAACAGGCGGACACACCTTTGAGACGCTGGCCGATCAGCTGCAACGCGAGGGCCACGTATTCCGAAATAGCCAGCGCCGATTCCACCGCACCGCCCTTTCGTACATCCTCGGCAACCGCTTTTATATCGGTGAACTGCACCGCAACGGGCAGGTCTTCGAGGGGCGCTACCAGCGACTGATCAATCGCCCGACCTTCGAGGCCTGCCAGGATGTGCTGCACGGGCGGAACCGCAGGACGGGGTCGCCGAACCATTCCTTGGCGGGTGGCCTGCTGACCTGCGCTTACTGCGGCCAATCGATCACCGGCGAACGCATCCGCCGCAAACTCAAGGGTGGCGGCGTCCGCGAACACATCTATTACCGGTGCGCCAACAACCATCCCAGCCCCGACCACCCCACGGTGCGGTGGAAATCCCACGACCTGGAACAGGCGATTGTGGACGATCTGGCCAGGATGCGATTGCCGTCGCCCGAAGTGGCCACCTGGTTCCGCAGCACGCTCGAGAGCGCCATATCGGACCTGACCGCCTACCGGCGGCGACAGGCAACGGCGCTGGCGAAGCGGACTTCGGAATTAGCCACCATGCAGGATCGCCTTCTGAACGCGTACCTCGCGGGCACGGTGGAGGAAATCGTCTACAAGGCTAAGTCAGTCGAACTCAAGGCCGAGGCGGCCAGCACGGACGAGGCGTTGGCCCAGTTGGGCGACGTCGACCCAGCTCGCGGCCAACTGGCCGTGGCGCTCTTCGACTGGACCCAAAAGGCGGCGGAAACGTGGCAAGGTTCAAACAACACGGTCCGACGCGAGATATTGGATTTGGTTTGTTTGAACCGTACTTTGGGCGACGTAAACCTAGTCACCCAAAAGAGAAAGCCCTTCGACATTCTGGCCGAAGGGCTCGATTTGAAGAATAGTCGGGGTGAGAGGATTTGAACCTCCGGCCTCT
>CAYTGL010000032.1:0-27781 GCA_964437335.1 uncultured Chromatiales bacterium | reverse complement strand
TGTAGGTGGTACCTGTGGCGGTAACCTGGCCGGCACGACCTACACGACCAATGCGGTCACGCAAGCGTGCACGGTGACGGCGACCTTCACGCTGAACCAGTATTCGGTGACAGCCACGGCAGGCGCGAACGGGAACATCGCACCACCCAGCCGGACGGTCAATCACGGGGCGACGACGACCTTCAATGTGAACCCGGACAACGGGTATATCGCCATCATGGATGGAACGTGTGGCGGCAACCTGGCCGGCACCACCTATACGACCAATGCGATCACCGCCAATTGCACGGTGAGCGCCACCTTCGATCTCGAGCCTCTTGGCGAGGGAGATTCCTTGTTACAAGAGCTTTCCTCCTTTGCGCCTGTTTATTTCGCCGACAATTTCAACGGCGGGGTTGGCAACTGGACGGTCGTAAACGACGTGCCGTCGCCGACGTCGTCATGGAACGTCGTGAACGGGGCCTTGCGTCAGGAAGCCCGGGTCGAGAGCGTCAACTCATTCGACGGGAGTTATCACAAGGGCGCCTATGCCTATTACACTGCCGGCAGCGGCCTGACGGATTATCGTTTTAGCGTCGATGCGCGCACGTTTGCCACGAGTGAGGCGAATGACATCGGCATCATGTTCCGCTTCCAGGACAACAACAATTACTACCGCCTGTCGATGAATGCCCGCTACGGATTTACCCGCCTCGAGAAGAAGGTCGGCGGCGTGTTCACGCCGCTGGCGGTGAACGCGCGGGGCTATATCCCGGGTGAACTGATCCGCTTCATCGTGGAAGTCAATGGCAGCCGGATCCAGGTCTGGGCCAATGACGAGCCGATGTTTGCCGCCAACGATGCGAGCCTGGGTTCCGGCACGGTGGCGCTGTATACACAGGATCAGTCTTCCTTCGATAACGTAGTGATCGATGCGCCGACCGCAGCGCCTCTGGTCACGCTGGCCGCACCGCCCGCGTATACGGTTGTTACTACCGCCACCCTCGCCTCGAGCGCCGTCGCGACGCAGGTCCCCGCCGGTGGTGGGGTCGAATTTCTGCTCGATGGCACGCGCTCGGTCGTCGATGCGACGGCCCCGTACAGCGCGACCTTCGATCTGGTCTCCGCCGGGGATCACACCGTCGTGGCGATCGTGCGCGATGCTGCCAACGTTGAGCTGGCGCGGGATACGAACATAAAAGTCGGCGCCCAGGGTGAAAATATCATCAGCCTCGGCGACAGCATCACCAACGGCAGCGGCGACCGGTATTCCGCGGACAACCGCGCGCAGAGCGGGCGGGTCGTCGCGGTCCAGGGTTACCAGGCGAACCTCACCGATCTGCTCGATGCCTCGCTGCAGCGGCCGACGATCGTCTACAACGCAGGCATCGGCGGTGACCGGTCGGCGAATACGCTCACCCGTATCAGTTCGATACAGGCGCGCCATCCGGGCAGCAACCAGGCGCTGGTCCTGCTCGGCACCAACGATGCGTTGTCAGGCACGGTCCCGAGCGGCAGCGGATGCAGCGGCGCAGCCTGCAACGGCACCTTCAAGGGTAATATGCAGTCGCTGATCAATACGCTGAACGCCGGTGGCAAGACCGTCAACGTCGCCCGCATCCCGCCGGTATTCGGGGCGAGCAGCACTGCGACACCCTATGCGAACCCGCTTGCGGCCACTCCGAATGTGAGGATCCAGGGATATAATGCAGTCATCAATAATGAGTTGAACGCTCATTCCCCGGGTCCGGACCTGTTTTCCTGGTTCCTGAGCGATGGAGAAAATCGCTTCAGCCTGTTTGCCGATCCGCTGCACCTGAACAGCCTGGGCCATGTGGTGATCGCCCATCTGTGGCACAACGCACTGAATCCGGGCGCTGCGGTGGCGTTGCCGTTTATCCTCGGCAACCTGGGCCGGTCGACCATCGCTCCGTATCTGAAGCAAAACCTGCTGGAAGTCGGCAACGCCTACTATGTGGACAGGAGCTATGCGCTGACCGCGATCCCGCCGTCGCTGAACGGCGGCGTCTGGCTGATGACCGCGAACAACGATACAGGCAACACCGCTGCGAATTACGTCAGCTTCGAAGTCGACCGACCGATCACGGTATATATTGCCTATGACGCCGGAGCGACGTCGCGCCCGAATTGGATGAGCACGTACACGGACACCGGCCAGTCGCTCGGTACCAATGACCCCGTGTCGCCAAGCCTCAGGCTTTATCGCCGCGGCTACAGCGCCGGAACGATTACGCTCGGCGGCAACCAGGCTGCGGGCGCCATCGGCGCCGATTCACATTACGTCGCGATTGTCGTAGCGGATTAACCGGAGCAAGCTATAGCCATTGTCATGAGAATCCTGATTACATTATTGATATTGGTCCTCTCGATGTCGTCGCTGAGTATCCACGCGCAGGGTACGGCAGAGTCAGAGGCCGAAGGCGTGCTGCTGCGTTACTTCGATGCGCTGAGCCAGGGCGATACGCTGACGTTGCGGTCCGTGATGGGTGGAACGCTGCTGGAGACCCAGTCTCCGCTGCTGGACAATCCTACCTACCCGGCTTGGTTGGTCGAGACGTTTGCGGGCGCAAGTTTTTCGATCGACGGCATCGAGACCCTGAGCGAAGCCGAGGTTGCGATCGAGGCCTCGATAGTCTTCGGCGTAGACGACGCCATACCCAGGCGGTATCTGCTGCGCAGGGAAACCACAGAATCAGATACCCTCGGAGCCTTTCGCATCCATGAGGAATCCGGGCCGGAGGTTCGATAGTCAGCTATCGTACCGGTCGTTGCGTGCGATGGCGAACAGACTGTATTTTTTGCATAAGTAGTATCGAGGGCGGGCAGGTATGTTTTCATTTTCTGTTTCGCCGGGCTAGGAGCAGATCCATGTTGCTAATGCGGTCCATCCGACCTGCGCTGACGGTCACGATCACGGGACCGCTGCCTTGAGATCACTATATCCGCTGCTTCTGCTGTTCGTATTTGCGCTGACTGGCTGTTTCCAGGGCAATAGCGACTCATCGGTTCAACCCGGCGGCATCCCGATGCCGGCGGGTTTTCAGAGCCTGCCCGTTCCCGGGAACTTGTCCGTCAAGGTGTTTATCGAGGGGGAGGCCACGCCCAGATTCACCAACGATAACATCGACATCAGCACCGATGAGATCAGCATCGAATTCATCGCCCCGGAAGGGGAGCACATATTCATAGTGATATTCGAGTACATCGATCTTGAATTCCCCCGCAATGACGGAAATCCCTGGGAGTTGGCGCGTTGGACCAGTGATCCGGTTACAGTGAGTGACAGTGAGCCCCTGTCTCTGCAAGTGGACAAATATGAACATCAGGATTTCGATGGAGACGAAGTCAGTAATGCGGACGAGCTGACCGCCCGCACCAACCCGGGTAATCCTGACGACGTTCCCTTTGCGGTCACTGCCACGGCGGGTACGGGCGGCAGCATCAGTCCGGCAAGCCGGTTTGTCAGCCTCGGGTCGACGGCCACCTTCACAGTGACTCCGGCAGCAGGGCAAAGCGCCAGCATGGATGGAACGTGTGGCGGCACTCTGAACGGCAATACTTACACCACCGATGCGGTTACTCAAGCTTGTACGGTGATCGCCTCTTTCAGTCTGATCGGCTACTCGGTTACTGCCACGGCGGACCCGAATGGCAGCATCGATCCGCTCAGTCGGACGGTGAATCACGGTTCGACGACCACCTTCGCAGTGATCCCGGCCACGGGATATGGCGCCAGCATGGGCGGCTCGTGTGGCGGCACGCTGAGCGCCAATACCTTCACAACCGACACGATCACTCAAGATTGTACGGTGAGCGTCACCTTCAGTCTGAACAGTTATACAGTGAGTACCAACGCGGGCACGGGGGGCTTCATCAATCCGACGAGCCTGGTAGTTAACCACGGGTCGACGGCTACCTTCACGGTGTTTCTGACTCAGGGTTTCAGTTTTGATGATGTATCCGTGACCGGGTGTGACGGGAGGCTGGTCGGGAATGTCTATACCACCGGGGCGATCACTGAAGATTGTACGGTAAGCGCCACCTTCACTCTGAACGAATATTCGGTCACTGCCACGACGGGTGAGGGTGGCAGCATCAGCCCGCTGAGCCGGGTAGTCACCCACGGGTCGACGGCCACCTTCACGGTGACCCCGGACACGGGCTACAGCATCGATTTAGTGACGGGTTGTAACGGGACACTGCTCGGGAATACCTACACCACCGGGCCGGTGACAGCAGCATGTTCGGTGAGTGCCACCTTCATTGTGAACGAATACACAATTACTGCCACGGCGGGCGAGGGCGGCAGTATCAGTCCGCTGAGCGAGATCGTCGACCACGGATCGACAACCACCTTCTCGGTGACCCCGAACACGGGCTATAGCGCCAGCGTGGACGGAACGTGTGGCGGCACACTGGTCGGAAATACTTACACCACAAATGCAATCACTGCGGATTGTACAGTGAATGCCACCTTCAGTCTGAACAGCCATACGGTCACTGCCACGGCGGGAACGAATGGCACCATCAATCCATCCAGTCGGACGGTGAACCACGGATCGACGACCACCTTCACGTTGACCCCGAACACGGGCTATAGCGCCATCGTGGGCGGCACGTGTGGCGGCACGCTGAATGACACCACCTACACAACCAATGTGATCACTGGATCTTGCACGGTGACGGCCACTTTCACACAGATCCGGCATACAGTCACAGCCACGTCGTCCGGTCCGAGCGGCACCGGCATCTCTCCATCCAGCCGTACGGTGAACCATGGGTCAACGACCACTTTCAATATCAACCAGAGAATCGGGTTTATCGTCACGATGGGCGGAACCTGCGGCGGCACTCGGAACGGCAATACCTACACCACCAATGCGATCACTGCAAATTGTACGGTGACTGCAACCTTCCGTCGGAACAATTAATTAGGTTTCTGTCGCTATCAATGTTTACAGCGTGACACTCAGATTGCAGGATCTAAGAAGACGGGCCTGCGCCCCGTTTACCGGCTCCGGATATACCGGCTATGCAGCGCTGATACCAAATGACAATACCTTGCACATCATTGTGTCGAACGAGTCTCATGCCTTGTCATTAGTGCTTTCCAGATAAGTTACCCTGGACACCATCAATAGACATTCTTGCCCGAGAATCCCCTGAACAGGGACAGAGTGATGATCTTGAGATCCAGTAACAGGGACCAGTCCTTGATATAGGCAAGATCGAACTTGACACGGCTGACCATTTTGTCCAGGGTGTCAGTTTCTCCGCGCCACCCGTTGATCTGCGCGAGACCGGTGATCCCCGGCTTGACCTTGTGTCGCAGCATATAGCCGCTGATCTGCTGGCGGTATAGTTCATTGTGTACGATCGCATGCGGGTGGGGGCCTACGATCGACATCGAGCCCTGCAGGACATTGAAGAACTGAGGCAGCTCATCCAGCGAGGTCCGGCGCAGAAAGGCGCCGAACCGGGTAATGCGTGCATCACACCTCTGCGCCTGTATCAGAGCGTCTCCGTTATCACAATCCATCATGGTGCGAAATTTCCAGACGTGGATACTCTCTCCGCGCAAGCCGTAGCGCGCCTGCCTGTAGATGACCTGACCCGGCGAAGTCAGCTTGATTCCTGTCGCGATGATCGCCATGGGTACGGCGATCACCAGCAGGATCAGGAGGGACAGGGCAATATCCTCCCAACGCTTGATCCAACCGTCCACGCCGTTGAATGGCGTCTCATAGATGCTGACGACGGGGTATTCGCCAAGATTGGTCATGCCCGCGTTCATCAGGTTGTAGACGAAGAAGTCCGGAACCAGGTACGCCGAAGTTGTGGTGTCGGAGAGCTGCTCCAGCAGCTTTCTGATCCTGCCCTCGGCGCGCATCGGGAGGGTGATATAGACGGAATCGAACTTCCGTTCCTGCGCATGCTTGACCAGCAGGGCCAGATCGCCGATGACATTGATCGGCTCGGTGACCAGCGGGCGATCGCCCGTCGGTTTCCTGTCATCATAGAATCCGATCGGCTGCAGTCCCATCCAGCCTGAATCGAGCAGGGTTTGCGCAAACTCCGCGCCCAGCTCGCGCGCGCCGACGATCGCGACCCTTATCGTGTTGTGGCCGTTCCTGCGCAGCTCGCCCAATGTGTAATTAACAAAGCCTCGCCACAGGCCCAGCAGGACAGGGGCTGCGACAAACCAGGTGAGAATGGATATCCGCGAGAATTCATCGGAGAAATGCATCGCATACGCGATCAGCAGCAACACCAGCACGACCATGACCCAGGAGATACACAACTGCACCACATCGATCATTATCGATGCCCCGCGCCGGGAACGGTAGATCCCCCTCAACTGCGAGATCATGAAAAACAATCCAGCACTCAATACGGCAGCCGAGGCATAGTGATAGTGCCATGTATCTCCGTGCAACCAGACCACCAGCCAAAGGGAGGAACCCATCAACACCGCATCGAGAAAACGGAGCAGCGTCATGAAGTCATTCTGATGACCTCGAATCACGCCTCTGAAGAAGTGAGCTCCTCTCCTGAAATCCTTTCTCAATCCGTATAGTGAGCTGACATCATCCATAAAGCCGCCTTGATTCTGTGAGGTGAATTCGAGCGCTGCACGGCGACAGTGGCAGCCAGTGCGCTGAAAACCTCAATACATGACTGAATGATCATGGTACCCGCTAGGCTGGGCTTGATCTGTGTGATTGCGCACGCTGCGCTATTTCTCAGAACAATCGGGAGAATCAACAGCCCGGTCTTGCCGGGACATCGCCAACGCCATCAGGTCGCCGTCAGGCTGACCTCAACCGTGTGCTCCCGCTGATCATCGATCAGGGGGATCGACTGGCCTTCCTGCTCGACGCCATCGACCGTCACCCGCGCCTGGCCATCGCCGGCCCGCGCAATGGCGATGTGGTAGACGGTCTCCCGGAACCGGTAGTGGATCTTGATGTCGTTCCAGTGCGCAGGCAGGCGGGGCGCGACATACAGCCTGTCTGCCTCCAGGCGCAGGCCGAGCAGGGATTCCACGATGAGGCGGTACATCCAGCCGGCCGAGCCGGTGTACCAGGTCCATCCGCCGCGGCCGGTGTGGGGCGCCACCGCGTAGACGTCGGCGGCGATGACGTAGGGCTCCACTTTGTAGATCTCGATCGCATCCCGGCTCTTCGCATGGTTCGCCGGGTTGATCATGGTCGTCAGTTCCCAGGCCCTTCGACTGTCGCCGAGCGCGGCGAATGCCATCGCCGTCCAGATCGCGCTATGCGTATACTGTCCCCCGTTTTCGCGCACGCCGGGCACGTAGCCCTTGATGTAGCCGGGGTCAAGATCCGTCTGGTCAAAGGGGGGATCGAGCAACTGGATGAGGCCATGCTCGCGGCGCACGAGTCGCTCGTCGACGGCCTGCATGGCCAGGCGTATGCGCTCGTGATCGCCCGCGCCAGAGAGCACTGCCCAGCTCTGCGAGATGGCATCGATCCGGCATTCGATGTTGGCAGCCGAGCCCAGGGGCGTGCCGTCATCGAACCAGGCGCGGCGGTACCAGCCGCCGTCCCAGCCATGAAGCTCGAGATTTTCGCGCAGGCGCGCGCCTTCGGCGGCGCAGCGTACCGCGAACTCAGGATCGCCGTGCAGGCGCGCCAGCGCCTCGAACTGGCGCAGCACTTCATAGAGGAAGAAGCCGAGCCACACGCTTTCGCCCTTGCCGTGCACGCCGACGCGATTCATGCCGTCATTCCAGTCACCCGAGCCGATCAGCGGCAGGCCGTGCGCGCCGAAGGCGAGTCCATGCCGGATCGCGAGCACGCAGTGCTGGTACAGGCTGTCCGCGGCCTCGGAACGGCCGGGTAGGTCGTAATAGGATTCATCGTCCGGGCTGAGCGGACGGCCTTCGAGGAAACGGGCAGACTCATCCAGTACGCCGGTGTCGCCGGTACAGAGTACATAGCGGCAGGTCGCGAGCGGCAACCACAGGTAATCGTCCGAGCAATGGGTGCGCACGCCGCGGCCGGAAGGCGGGTGCCACCAGTGCTGCACGTCGCCTTCGCGAAACTGGCGGCTCGCCGCCAGCAGCAGCTGCGCCCGCAGCAACCGGGGCTCGGCGTGCACCAGCGCCATCGCATCCTGGAGCTGATCGCGGAAGCCGAAGGCGCCGCCCGACTGGTAATAGCCGCTGCGCGCCCACATCCGGCATGCCGTGGCCTGGTACAGCAGCCAACCGTTGGCGAGCACATTGAGCGACTCATCGGGCGTGTCGATCTGGACGGCGCCGAGGCTGTGGTTCCAGTAGTGCCAGATAGCTTCCAGGGCGCGGCGCGCGGCGCCGGCGCCGCGAAAGCGTTGCACGAGCCGGTTGGCAGTGTCACCGCCTGGCATGCCGCCGAGCCCCAGTCGGAAGATGACCTCGCGCTCCTGCCCGTCGGCGAGTTCGATGCCCACCTGGATCGCGGCGCAGGGATCGAGCCCGCTGCCGATCTTGCCGGAAAGATGCATGCGCGTCATCGCCGCCGGGTGCTCCAGGCTGCCGTTACGGCCAATGAATTCGGCGCGATCACAGGTGACCGACCGCTGCGCGTCATCGACGTGGAAAAAGGCGACCCGATCGGGAAATTCGGTATTGTACGGATTGCGCGCGTAGAGTGCGCCAGTGTACGTATCGATCTCGGTAATGACATGCATCGCCGATTTCGGCCGCAGATCGCCGAGTACCCATTCCACATAGCCTGTCGCGGTGAGCCGTCGCGGCCGGCCCGAGGTGTTGCGCACCTTGAGTACGGAAAACTTCACGGCGGCATCCTCGGCCACATAGACCCAAAGTTCCGAGCGGATGCCGCCCTCGCTATGCTCGAAGACGCTGTAACCGAAACCGTGCCGGCTGATGTAGGGCGGCGCGCCGCGACAGGGCAGTGGTGTCGGCGACCAGTAATGGCCGCTTTCCTCGTCGCGCAGGTAAAAAGTCTCGCCGCCCGCGTCACTGACCGGGTCGTTGTGCCACGGCGTGAGGCGGAACTCGTGCGCGTTCTCTCCCCAGGTGTAGGCCTGGCCACTCTCCGAGACGACGCTGCCGAACTGCGGATTGGCGAGCACGTTTGCCCACGGCGCCGGCGTGAGCTGGTCAGGCGTGGTCGTGATGACGTACTCGCGCCCGTCCGGGGTGAAGCCCCCGATGCCGTTGGTCAGAATCAGGTCTTGCCGCAGCGGGAGGGAGGCGGTGGGCGTCTCTTTCTGCTGCGGCCGGCTCGGCCTGAGGCGACGCACGCGCACATCCGGACGACCGGGTCGGTTGACCTGTTCAGCCAGAGTCCCCCGGCTGTCGCTGAAGATGGCGCGGGCGACAGTCTGGAACAACGTGCGGTCGTCCTCGGAGATCTGTTCGGCCGAGCGCACGAAGATCCCTCCCGGCCTGTCCATCACCAGCGTCTCGAGGCCCACCGCCACCAGACCCAGGATCTGCTCCTGCAGCACCTGCCGGTATCCGGCGCGGTCCTCGTTCCAGATCACGAGGTCCACCATCAGCCCCTTCAGGCGCCAGTAGGCGTGCGCCTGGATGAGCTGCCGCACCAGTTCGATGTTGCCGATGTCAGCAATGTGCAGCAGGACGATCGGCAGATCGCCGGAGATCGCATAGCCCCACAGGCCGGACTGGCCGCGGCGGTTCTTCACCAGCACGCTGCTGTCGGCGCGCAATGCGGCATGCGAATAAATGATCGAGCTGGCCAGGCGCGCATAGAGCTGTGCATCCGCCTCTTTGGCGTTGATCTGGCGCAGCACTACCTGGGCATGGGTCCAGGCGAGTTCGAAGACACGGTCGGCGAGGCGCTGATCGTGATATTTCGCGGCCAGGCCGAGCGCCGCTTCGCGGTTATCAGCGATACCGAAGACCAGGTCCACGCTGGCCGATTGTTCCGGATCGAGGGTGATCCGGCAGCGTATGGCGGCGACCGGATCGAGCACCGAGCCCTGGCTACCGGACAGCGCCACGCCATCGTCCATCGCGCGCGGCGTGGCAATGGTGCGGCCGCGGCCGATGAAGCGTGCACGGTCGGTTTCGTAGAAGTAGCCGTCTACCTCCGCATCGTGCACGGCCATCAGGTGAAACAGCCAGGGCACGTGTTCGTCGCGGGAGCGGGGACGGCGCGTGCAGAGGATGGTCTGGCGTTCGTCGACGATCTCGGTCTGCACGAAGAGATTGCTGAATGCCGGATGCAGCGCGTCGGCCGCGGCCGTCGCGAGCACCACCTCCGTGTAGCTGGTGATTTCGATCGTCCGGGGCATCGCGGAACGATTAGTGATGCGCACGCGGCGCAGTTCGATGTCGTCCTCCGGCGATACCACGATCTCGGTATGGGTGTCGATGCCACTGTCGCGGCGGCGGAATTCCGCACGTCCTTCCGAGAAGATCGCCTCGTAGTGCTCCGCGCGCTTTAGCGCGGGCTGGTGGGCCGTCGACCAGGTCGCGCCACTTTCGATGTCGCGCAGGTAGCAGAATGTGCCCCAGTGATCGCGGGTGCCGTCTTCACGCCAGCGCGTCACGGCGAGATCGTTCCAGCGGCTGTAGCCGCCGCCCGCGTTGGTGACCATGACGTGATAGCGACCGTTCGACAGCAGCTGCACCTCCGGGGCCGGCGTGTCGGGGTTATCCAATACGCGAATCGGCATCTGCGAACCGTCCGTGCCGGCGTTGGTGACCAAACGTTCGGCAGCATGGGTATGGAACGCCGGCGCCGCCCGCGCGGGAATACGCTCCTGCAACAACAGCAGGGTGGCCTGGAACAGCGGGTCGGAAGCGAAGCGCCGCTGCATCGGACGGTTCAACAGCACATAGGACAGGGCGAGCAGGCTCATGCCCTGGTGATGGGCCATATAGGAGCGCAGCAGGGTTTGGGATTCGCCGCGCCGTTGTCGTGACGGCGTGAAGTCGATCGCCTCCTGAAAACCAAACGGTCCTTCCGCCCCGGTCGCGGCGAGCCGCTGCAGATTCAGGCAGGATGCTTCCGGCGCCACCATCAGCGCGAGCATCGTGGCGTAGGGGGCGACGACCAGGTCCTCGCCGAGTCCGCGTTTCAGACCCAGGCCGGGCACGCCAAAGGCGCGGTACTGATAGTTGAGATGCACGTCCATGGCGTTATAACCGGATTCCGACATGCCCCAGGGCACACCGCGCTGATGCCCGTACTCGATCTGCCGGGCGACCGCCGCCCTGGCGGTCTGGTCGAGCAGCGTTTGCTCATAGCTCGGCATCACCAGTTGCGGCATCAGGTATTCGAACATCGAGCCACTCCAGGACAACAGGATCGGTTCGCCGCCGGCGCTGGCGAGCAGGCGTCCCAGCGCGAACCAGCTCTCCTGGGGCAGCTTTCCCTGGGCAATGCCGACGAACACCGACAACCGGGCCTCCGATGCCAGCAGATCGTAGTAACCCGGGTCGCGACGTCGCTCGTCCACGTTGTAACCGATGGAGAGGAAGCGCGCGGCCTTGTCATACAGGAAGTCGTATTCCATCTCGTCTGCGAACTGGCTGGCCTGCCGGGCCAGGCGCTGGATATCCGCGATGCGGGCCTGGGCGCGCCTGCACCCCTGCATGATGCATGCGCGCAGATCGGCCAGCCCCGCTGCGTCGGCAGGTATTGCACTCGCGACGTGGTCAGACAGGATCGCATCGAATCCCGCCAGCGAACGAAGCGTAGGAATGGCATCGATGTCAGGAAATCCGGCAAGATCGTCCGGCGCTTGTGGCAGCGAGGTCCAGGGCGCGAGCAACGTCAGATCGTCGCGTGCCGCCCGGCATTGTCGGACCAGCGCATCTGCCCACCCGCTCGTCTGACCTGCGTCGCTCTTCCAATCAACGGCGAGCGCCTCAGCGCATTGTGTCAGCTGGTCGAGCATGTGTCGCAGCGCCGCAAGTGAGGTCGGCGGTTCAGCACGCGCGACTGCCAGCTCCGCGCGGAAGCGGATCAGTGTGGCCGGGGCAACGTTGCCCGCGACTGCTTCGATGATCCCAAGGGTATCGCCCAGGCCGTCCACCCAGCGGGGCTCGAGTATCGGACGGTCGAGCAGTGCGATGAGCCCCGGGCGCAGGGTCAGCAGATGGCCCGCGAGGTTGCCGCTGTCCACGGAAGAAACATAGGCGGGATGCAGCGGCCGCAGCGACTGGGTGTCGTACCAGTTCAGGAAATGTCCCCGGTGGCGTTCGAGTCCCGCCATCGTCGCCAGGGTATTGGCCGTGCGCTCGATGAGCTGCCCGGTCGGGATGTAGCCGAAGTCGTAGGCAGTCAGGTTCGCGAGCAGCGCCAGCCCGATGTTGGTCGGTGAGGTGCGATGGGCGAGCGCCTCGGCGCGGTCAGCCTGGTAATTGTCCGGCGGCAGCCAATGATCCTCCGGGCCGACGAAAGTCTCGAAGTATGCCCACGTCTTGCGCGCGCTCCTGCCGAGGAAAGAGGTCTGCTCGGCCGTCAGCCTGGGTTCGCGCCTGGTGAGGGGAAGGCTGATCCACCAGGTAATGGCGGGAGAGACAAGCCACAGCAGGAGAATCAAGCCCGCAACAGGCAGCGCGGCCGGATTGACCGCCGCCAGAAGGATCGCTATCGCAACGGCGAGTACGGGAGCGAACCACATCGCGCGTAACGAGGCGGAGAGGCTGCCGCTCCCGGTCGTTGCCTGTCCGCCGGAGGGGTTCCATTCCAGCAGCCGCCGGCCCGTGACCAGCAGGCGCCAGTGCGTGCGCAGTATCGCGTCCAGGCTGTAGAACGCCTCGTGGGGCAGCGTCGCCAGGCTAAAGCCGGTCTGGACCAGGCGCAGGCCTGTGCCGTTGGCAGTACTGGCGAGGTGCGCGCGAAGCGGTACACCATCCGCTTTGCGAAACACCTCGAGCAGACCCGCAAGCATGGGTGGAATCAGCAGGATGCCGAATACGACCAGGGTCCAGAAGACAGGCGAGGAGAACATCGTCCAGCCGAGCAGCAGGAGCAGCGTCAGGGCTGTCGGCACCAGGCTGCGGCGCAGGTTATCGAACAGCTTCCAGCGTGACAGCGCGGAGAGCGGGTTCGTTTGGCGACCACCGCCGGCAGCGGGCACCTGCGGCAGCAGCCAGCCGGCAATCTGCCAATCGCCGCGGATCCAGCGATGGCGGCGGCTGACATCGGACTCGTAGCGAGCCGGGTTGTCCTCGAAGATTTCCACGTCGCTCAACAGACCGGAGCGGACGCAACAGCCTTCGAGGAGATCGTGGCTGAGGATGCGGTTTTCCGGCATGCGCTCCTTGAGTGAGCGCTCGAAGGCCTCGATCTCATAGATTCCTTTGCCGATGAACGAGCCTTCCTGGAATACATCCTGATAGACATCGGACACGGCGCGGGTATACGGGTCGATGCCCGGCTCGCCACCGTACAGTCGCGAATAGCGCGAACGGTTGGCGCTGGGCAGGCTTGCGCTCACCCGCGGCTGGAGGATACCGTAGCCCGCGCTGACGCGCCCCAGCGCAGCGTCGTAGACCGGCCGGTTCAGCGGATGGGCCATGGCGCCGATGATCTGCCGCGCGCAGTCGCGCGGCAGTTGCGTATCGGTGTCGAGGGTGATCACGTATTTTACGCCGGCAAGCAGCGCGGTTGCACCGACCACCACGGAGAAGCCGTCGGCCTTGCCCTCGCGCAGCAGGGCATTCAGGTCCGCCAGCTTGCCGCGTTTGCGCTCATGACCCATCCAGATCTTATCGTGCGGATTCCAGTGACGCGGGCGATGAAAGAGAAAGAAGCTATCGTCATCGCCGTTCCCGTAACGCGTATTCAAGTCCTCGATCCTTGTCCGCGCCCGCTGCAGCAGTGGCGCGTCTTCGGTCAGGGTCTCCTGGTCGGCGTCACAATAGTCGGTCAACAGGCCGAAGAGCAGGTTCCGGTCGCGATTGGCCAGGAACCGGACTTCCAGCGCCTCGACCAGGCGGTCGATTGCGTAGGGGCTGGTGAGCATGCTGGGCACGACGACCAGGGCGCGCGATTCTGGCGGTATGCCCTCCGAGTAATCAAGACGCGGCAGCGCGTGCGCCGGCGCGAGCACGGTGGCCAGCCAGTTCACCAGCGCGACCGCGAACTGACCGGTAGCGAGCAGCGCGAGGATGCCGAGAGCGATCAACAGCCAGCCGCCCGCGCCGTCCGCCCGTGCCACTGCCAGCAGGCCCGCGGTCAGCAGCACCATGATCAGCATGATCGCGCCCAGGTAGAGTGCAAGGGGACGCTGGCTTGCCAGGCGCCGAAGCTTCACGACCAGGGGCAGGCGCGCCTGCGTGGCGGTCTCCAGCTCGGACAGGCCGCGGTCGATCAGGTAGTAGCCGACATGCGCCGTCCTGTCATCGCTTCCGTGCCGCGCGGCGCTCGCCCGCGCCAGCTCGATGGCGTGGTTCGCGACCGTACCTTCGGAGAATCCGCTGGTCTTCGCGATGGCCTCGATGACATGGCGATAGCGATCGCGGCTGGCGAAATCCATTGTGGCGTAGGCCGCGCCCGGGTCCATGCGCAGGGTCTGTTCGGCCATGCTCATGGCCTCGACGAACTCGCGCCAGTCCATCGTCCCCAACAGGCGCAGACTGCCGATGCTGTTGCTGATCGAAACCTGATCGGCGGCCTGTTGCTGATTTCCTGAACGTATCAACTGCTCGATGCTGAGCCCGGAGTCGACCAGTTGTTGCTCGATCCAGGTTAGTGGCAGGGCGAGGGCGGGGCCGTGCCCCTGCAGACGGCGTGCCAGTTCTGACACGAAGGGCGTCGTCATTGGCGGTTTCGATCGCGCCATGTCCCCGATCACCAGAATCAGATTCTTTGGATCGTTGCGGGCAATCTCGGTCAGCTTGTCTGCCCAGGCAACGGCCACGTCCCGGTCCATCCTGCCGGCGGCGATGCGCACCGCGACGCGGCGCAGGTTTTCGATCAGAGCCAGGCACAGCATGATCGGGATGGCCCATAGCTCACCGAGGCGCAGCGGGGTGACTGACTGATACGCCGAGACGAACCGGCTGAGGCTGTCCGGGTCGACGCGTCCGTCGCTATGCGCGATGGTCTCCAGCGCGATGTCATAGACGCGTGGCAGTCCGGCCGATGCACCTTCAGCGAGGACCGGCAGTTCACGGCTGTAGCCCTTGGGCAGATTGCGTCTGGCCGTGCGGATCTGTTCTTCGACGAGATAGAAGTTATCGAGCAGCCATTCGCCGGCGGGCGTGATGCGGTAGTTCGCCGCGAGCGCGGCCGTCAGACGGTTACAGGTGTCGATCAGTACGATCTCGTTCGCGGCGAGCCGCGACAACAACTTGTCCGCCATGCGTTCCGGAGTCACGTGGTGAATGCCTGCGAGCCGGGCGCCGTGCTGCTCCATCTGGACCGAGTTGAACAACTCGGCCAGCATCGGCGGCTCGTCGTCGACCGGCCTGACCGGAGCGCCGTTTACACGTCGATGTGCCTTGCTCAGACGTGCGCCGAGCCGGCGCCAATGCCCGATATGATTGGCATTACCCATGGTTCGTCAAAGAGAGGCGGGGATTTTTCGCGGGATAGTTGATACCTGGATCGCTGCGCGCCCGATCAGCGGCCCGCCACTGCACACATCCGGGGGGTCAGATCCTGCCCATCAACAAAAGGACCAGCAGGATCAGCAGGATGACACCTACCGTTCCGCTCGGCGCATAGCCCCAACTGCTGCTGTGTGGCCAGACGGGAATGATACCTACGAGGATCAGCACCAGGATAATTATCAGAATCGTCGACAGGCTCATTTCAAGAAGTCCTTATTTATTAGGCATCGAAGGCAAATACTAGCCCTGTGAGGTTCCGCGTTCTGTGCGCTAGCGTACCGTCTCAATTTCGGGACTCCAGTATGGTCAGGTCTTTGGCGAGGAGTCAAATCATGAACAGTTCACGAATTGCTGCTGTCGTATTGATCCTGCTCGGTGTTCTGGCGCTGGCATATGGCGGTTTCACCTATACCAGCGACACGCACGAAGCCAGTGTCGGTTCGCTCAGCATGTCCGTCGATGAGAGACAGCGCGTCAACATACCAGCCTGGGCAGGCGCGGGCGCCATCCTGATCGGCGGCCTGCTGTTCTTTTTCGCGGGGCCCCGGCGGCGCTAGTGGCGGGGTTAGTCATCGACACAGGTTTGACATCGATCGATGCATCATCTTGCAGTGTACAGATCTTAACAACAGGGAGATCCAAAATGCATCAATCAAACAGAACAAGTCTCATCCGGTACTTGTCGGTGTGTCACGTCAACTCGAGAGATGTGTACGTACCATGGATACCGTGTGTCGTTACGGTGGGGACGAATTCGTGATTCTGCTGAGCGAAATCGAACTGCCGGTGTTTTTTCGCACCAGGATGACGACCAACAACGCCGTGGTTACCCTGGAGGGTGCTGTGATCGACTCGAATGCCAAGGATGCGGCTGAGCAAGCCACCAGGTCGGTCGATGGCGTTAGAGGTGTCCGCAATAATCTGAACACTTCCGAGGTTATGCCATGAACAAGAATCAGGTAAAGGGCCGCATCAAAGCAGAAAAAGGCAAGGGCAAGCAAGTCGTCGGCAAGGCCGTCGGCAATAAGCAGATGCAGTATGAAGGCAAGCTGCAGAATATGGGTGGAAAGGCTCAGAAGGCTGTGGGAGACCTTCAGGAATCCATCGAGGAAGAGATCGAAGACATTGAAAGACGGACGAAATGAATAATGTCTGCTGGCACTCGGCCAGCAGCATCCGATCGCGTTACAGCGCACGTACAGAAACATCACTCTTGCCGCAAGAGTGGATAAATTATATGGTGATCCTGCAAGTGGTCGCCTGCCGGGAGCTGTGTGTTGCAGCGCACCGACGGCCATCCGTGAGCCCCGTACTGTCTCTGCTGCCATTCACTGATGAGACTGTTAACGGAGCCTCGTCCAGAATTAGAATATTTCAATGTAGTCCGATTCATAACTCAGGAGATACACCCATGACCGAAAAAGCAGAGACAAAATCAGGCAACTCAGGCCCGGGCTCACACAGGCTGGAAAAGGGCGTGAATCGCCTTGCGTCAGGCGCTCACAGCGGAATCGATGCCGCATCAGATGCCGCAGGCCCGGCGATTGACCGCATGGCCTCGCGCGCCCACAGAGCTGTCGACAAGGCCGACGACGTAGCTACGCATGCCGTCGAAGCGCTTGATGAGCTCGGCGAAAAGGGCGAGGAGTGGATCGCTACCGGGGCCGGCTACGTGCGCAAACATCCGTTTGTTTCAGTGGGTGTGGCGGTGGCGGCGGGTTTTATACTGAGTCGTCTGCTGAGCTCACGTTGAATATTGCCTGGTGATCAATGACGATTCAGCACGACGAATCGCCGGTGGTTTCTGACGAGAAGACGACGCCTTCACCCGGCTTGATCGATAACATGATCGGCCTCACGTACGCGTTACGTGAGCAGCTGCACGATCTGCTGCAACTGGCAGTCCTGGAGACGCGTCAGAGTATCAGCAGCGTGCTGATGATGGCGGTGATCGCGATCATCATGGCCATATTGCTGGTCAGCGCGTGGTTGGCGCTTATCGGCGCTGTAATTATCGTCCTGATCAGTATTGGGCTCGCGCCTGCTGTCGCCATGCTGATTCTTTCTGCTGCGAATATTCTGCTTGCAGCGATTGGCTGGGTACTGATCCAGCGCAGGGGCCGCTCGCTGGGATGGCCGGCGACACTTCGTACGCTCAAGCCACGGAAATCGCCTGACCGGGAGGGTGCTGACCCATGACCGCTTCGCCCAGCCCCTCATCACGCCCGCCGTCAATCAAGGCGAGCATCAGTCTTGTCGAGAGCAGGATGATCAGGCGCCGGGATGAAATCGGCGGCGCAATGACCAGCATGGCAGACACCATCCGATTCCGGATGGTGTCTGCCAGGGGGCTCGCCGCGGCGGTACTTCTGGGTGTCGTGCTGGAGAGATATCACAAGCATCATCACTTGCCGCTGCTGAAGATCCTGCGGGCGGTTGCACATGCCGGTATCTGGGAATTACTCGTACTGTCTCCGGGTAAGAGCACCGCGCCGGGTCATCGTCGCAAATGAGACGACCATCGTCGCCTGCATTCCGTCAGTCAGCGTACCGTTACTTCACTCAGCCGTGGCCCGGTCTTTCCGGCACGGCCATGTGCGGCTACCGGTAGCTGCCGGTCATATGCCTTCACCGTCCTGGCGTAGCACTCGCAGGACGCCTTCTCGAGGCCGCGCCGGGAGAGGACGTTGATTTGCCCTCGCGTATAGCGGATGAGTTGCTGTTGTTGTAGTTCGCCGGCGGCAATGGTTACCGCACTCCTGCGCACCCCGAGCATCTCGGCGAGGAACTGGTGGGTAAGATGGAAGTCGTCGCCAGCGGAGCGATCATGCGTCATCAGCAGCCACCGTGCCAGTCGTGCCCGTACCTCATGGAAACAGTTACACGCGGCGGTCTGTGCCAGTTGTTCAATCAATATGTAAAGATAATGATCGAGTATCGTCTGAAGGGCGGGAGTCTCCTGCAGTTGGCGGCGAAACTGCGAGGACGTTATCCGCAACGCGCTGCCGGAGCCCTGCACTACCCCCTGCAGCGGTGTAATACTGATGCCAAGTGCGAGCGTGGCGCCCAGAACCCCCTCGTTGCCGATCATGCCTATTTCAATGGGCTGCTGGCCGTTAACGTTGGTAACCAGGGAGATAAAACCCGTCAGTGGAAAATAGACATGCGTAACCCGTGATCCGGAATCGCACAGGACCTCGCCGAATGTCATATGCACCGGCGTGCAGTGCGCCAGCAGCCGATCGCGTTGTTTGCGTGGAAGTTCATCGATCAGACGGTTAACCACAGGCGTGGATGTCGCAATCTTCATTGCTCACTCCAGCGACAGATGTTCGCACTGTGCAGAGGGAAAACTGTGGCATTACTTTCCATAGCAATATGCTATAGGTGATTTCGACAGTTCAATCTGTTCGTTAGGCCACATACCCCGGGCCGCATGAGGAACTGCACCGCCCAGTATGATACTGGCAGAGGCGGCAGATTTACCGGGAGGCTGTAATGTACGACAGCGAACAGAATGTGCTAACGGAGGAGGATATAAAGGTACCTGCGCCATTGGTCACTCTCCCCCCTCCCCCTGATGAATGGCGCATTGAGGAACGCGATCATAGCGAGACTCGGGCCCTGGGACATGGATGTTTCGGGGCTTTTTTTCTGGTTTAGGGGGCGCAGACGGAACCGCCATATTCACTCTGGAAAGGGCTCAGGATCCGGGGGGAAAGGACACGGTATTCTCAGAAAGTAACCTGCTGTTGCAGGGATGCAGGTGTAGTTTGTTCCGCCGGGCGCTTGCTGCTCACTTGCCGAGAGCGATCAGCCCATAGCGGGGTAAGATTCCAGCCGATCGGTTTCACGCCTCACCACCTGATAGCACTCGCAGCTCAGCTTTTCGATCAGCGGACGGTTGAGCACGGTGATATGCCCGCGTTTGTATTCGATCGCGCCGATACGCTGCAACTTGCCGGCGGCCTCGGTCACGCCTTCACGCCGAACGCCCAGCATGTTGGCGATGAGTTCCTGGGTCATCATCAGGTGGTTATCGGACAGGCGGTCCAGTGAGAGCAGCAGCCAGCGACACAGCTGCTGGTCGATGGAATGGTGTCGGTTGCACACGGCCGTCTGCGCCATCTGTGTGATCAGGGTCTGGGTGTAACGCAGCATCAGCATGCGCAACTCGGGGTATTCGTTAAACTCCTTTCGGAGGTCTTCGCCCGGTAGACGAAAAGCAGATCCGCCGCTCTGCACGATGGCCCGGCTGGGAGTGCTTTCACCACCCATGAAGACCGCAATGCCGACGATACCTTCGTTGCCGACGACAGAGATCTCCGCAGAGGCGCCATTGACCATGACATAGAGCAGAGAGACGATGCTGTCGGTCGGGAAATAGACGTATCTCTCATTCTGCCCGGGTTCGTATACCACGGCGCCGAGCTCCAGGTTTACCAGCTTCAGGTGGGGGAAGACGCGCTTGCGGGCGCTTGGCGGCAGGGCCGCGAGCAGGCGGTTATGGGTCGGTTCCGGCGTTACTGACATATCGATACCTGTGCACGCTGTGCAGGAGCCTGCGAAGGCACCAGCGAACTGACACTCTACACTCGATTGGTGCGATAGTATACACAGCGAAAAACGCGCCGACGTTGGCGTCGCGCTTACTGCTTCAGCCGGTACCCTGTGCGAAATATCCACGATACGATGGCGAGACAGGCCGCGATGAAGCCGGTGACGACGGCGAGGCTGAGCCAGAGTCCGACGTCGCCGCTGCCGTAGAAACACCAGCGGAAGCCGCTGATGACATAGACGATCGGATTGAACAGACTCACGGTACGCCAGGCATCCGGCAGCATGTCGATCGAGTAGAACGCCCCGCCGAGGAAGGTCAGCGGGGTGATGACGAGCATCGGGATGAACTGCAACTGTTCAAAACCCTTCGCCCAGATGCCGATGATGAAGCCGGCGATGCTGAACGCAAGCGCAACCAGCACCAGATACACGAACATCCACAGCGGATGCAGCACCTGGAGCGGCACGAACAGGCTCGCGGTCGCCAGGATCACGAGACCGAGGATCACCGATTTCGTCGCCGCGGCGCCGACATAGGCGAAGGCCATCTCGAATGGCGAGATCGGCGCGGACAACACCTCGAAGATCGTGCCGGTGAATTTCGGGAGATGGATGCCGAACGCGGCGTTATTGAGGCTCTCGGTGAAGATCGACAGCATGATCAGCCCCGGGATGATGAACGCGCCGTAAGTCACGCCGTCGACCTCGCCGATGCGCGTGCCGATCGCGGCGCCGAATACGACGAAATACAGCACCGTCGTGATCACCGGTGTTGCGAGGCTCTGCCATAATGTACGCTTGAAGCGCGCCATCTCGAACTTGTAGATCGCAAGCACGCCGTGGCGGTTGAAGCGCATCGCGCCGGTCCGGGTGTTCATCGCCGTTTCCTCACGAGGTCGACAAAGATGTCCTCGAGCGAACTCTGGCGGGTATTGAGATCGCGGAACTCGATGCCGAGCGCGGCGACGCGCTGCAACAGCGCCGGTATGCAGGCCTGTTCCTCGCCGGCATCGAAGGTCAGCTCGATGACGCTGCCTTCGCCGGTCAGCACCAGGTTCCAGTCGCCGAGTGCGGCGGGGATCGCCGGCAGCGGCTCCTGCAGGTGCAGCGTCAACTGCTTCTTGCCGAGTTTCTTCATCAACTCGGTCTTGGTTTCGACGAGGATCAGCTCGCCCTTGTGGATCACGCCGACGCGGTCAGCCATCTCCTCGGCCTCGTCGATATAGTGCGTCGTCAGGATGATGGTGACGCCCTGCGCGCGCAGTTCCCGCACCAGCGCCCACATGTCGCGGCGCAGTTCGACGTCGACGCCGGCGGTCGGCTCGTCGAGAAACAGGATTTCAGGCTCGTGCGCGAGCGCCTTTGCAATCAGTACGCGCCGTTTCATGCCACCGGACAGGGTCATGATTCTGTCCTTGCGCTTGTCCCACAGTGACAGGTCGTGCAGCACCTGCTCGATATGCGCGGGATCCGGCGGCAGGCCGAAAAGGCCGCGGCTGAAGGTGACGGTATCATGAACGGTCTCGAACATGTCCGTATACAGCTCCTGCGGCACCATTCCGATCTTGGCGCGCGCGGCGCGAAAGTCGCGAATGATGTCATGACCATCGACGAGCACCGTGCCGGAAGTCGGGGTCGCGGTGCCGCAGATGATGCTGATCAGGGTTGTTTTGCCGGCGCCGTTCGGGCCGAGCAGGGCGAAGATCTCACCGCGGCGGATATCGAGGTCGATGCCGGCAAGCGCGGTCAGGCCGGAGGCGTAGGTCTTGGTCAGGCCGGATATGGAGATGATCGGTGGCATCGCCGTGTTGTACATCATCATTCGCGGCCTTTCCACCATGATCCGCGCCAGTGCGGCCGGCTGTGGGGGATACTGAGAATCCCGTGCGTGGACCGACCCGACCTCGGGGCTGAAGCGGTAGTTCTGCCGATCCGGCACCGGCTGCGGCTTTGCTGTTGACATTAAGAGAATGATCGTTCATTCTACACCATCTGCAATCCTGGCTCTCGCCCACCCGATCCGGAAGTCCCGTTGAAACCCATGTTCAAGCGATTGTATTTTTTAGGACTTATTCCACTGGTGCTGATTGCCTGCGGCGGTGAGCCGCCATCGCAACCACCGCCGGGCGCGGCGGCCGTGACCGTGGTCACACTGAAGGCCGAAGCCGTTACCCTGAGCCGTGAATTACCCGGCCGCACGAGCCCGTTCCTGGTTGCGGAAGTCCGTCCCCAGGTGACCGGCATCGTGCGGAATCGCCTGTTCGTCGAGGGCGATGCGGTGACGGCCGGGCAGCCGCTGTACCAGCTTGAAGACGGCACCTACCGTGCCGACCTCAGCAGCGCCCGGGCATCGCTGGCGCGCGCCGAGGCCGCGGCCAGGCAGGCCCGCCTGCAGGCCGGACGCGCCGCCGAGCTGGCCAGGAGCAAGGTGCTCAGCGCGCAGGACAACGAGAACGCGATCGCCGCGTTACTCCTCGCCGAGGCCGACCTCGAGATTGCCAACGCGGCGGTTGAACGCAACCGGGTCATGCTGGGTTATACCCGCATCGATTCGCCGATCGCCGGCATCATCGGCCGCTCGTCGGTGACCCAGGGCGCCCTGGTGACGGCCAACCAGGAGGCGCCGCTGGCCACCGTACAGCAGCTCGATCCTATATATGTCGATCTGACCCAGTCCAGCGGCGAACTGTTGCAGTTGCGCGCGGCCCTTGCCGGCGGCGCGGCGCGCGGTGCCGAGGGTTCGCCGGTGACGATACTGCTCGAGGACGGGACCCGCTATGCCCATCAGGGCGAGTTGACCTTTACCGATGTCGCCGTTGACCCGTCGACCGGCAGTTTTGCGCTGCGCGTCGTCGTGCCGAATCCCGATCATCTGCTGATGCCGGGCATGTATGTGCGCGCACTGGTCGACAACGCCGTGCTCGAGCAGGGTCTGCTGGTACCGCAGCAGGGCATTACCCGCGACCCCAAGGGCAACGCCACCGCGATGGTCGTCGCCGGAGACGGCACCGCCGAACGGCGGGCGGTCGAGGTCAGTCGCACGATCGGCGACCAATGGCTGGTCTCGGGCGGCCTGGTCGCCGGCGACCGGGTGATTATCCAGGGCCTGCAGAAGATCCGGCCCGGTATGCCCCTGGAGATCACCGAGGCCGGCGCCGCCGAAACGTCCCGGCAATAAACGGAATTCGACATGGCACAATTCTTTATCGGTCGCCCGATCTTTGCGTGGGTGATCGCGATCCTCATCATGCTCGCCGGAGCGCTATCTATCACGCGGTTGCCGGTGTCGATGTACCCGGTCATCGCGCCGCCGACGGTGACGATCGACGCGACCTACCCTGGCGCCTCCGCGCAGGTCGTCGAGAACTCGGTGACGCAGATCATCGAACAGAACATGAAGGGCCTCGACGGCCTGCTGTACATGTCGGCGACCAGCGCGTCGAACGGCAGCGCATCGGTCACGCTGACCTTCGAGAATGGCATCAATCCCGACATCGCGCAGGTGCAGGTGCAGAACAAGCTGCAACTGGCGATGCCGCTGCTGCCGCAGGAAGTGCAGCAGCAGGGCGTCAACGTGAACAAGGCCAACACCGGCTTTCTGATGGTCGTCGGATTCATCTCCGAGGACGGCCGCATGGGCAAGGACGACATCGCCGACTATGTCGCCGCGAACCTCGTCGACCCGCTGAGCCGCGTGCCCGGCGTCGGCAACGTGCGGGTGTTCGGCGCGCAGTACGCGATGCGGATCTGGCTGGACCCGAACAGGCTCGACACCTACGCGCTGACCCCAGCCGACCTGATCGCGGCGATACGGGCGCAGAACCGGCAGGTCGCCGTCGGCCAGCTCGGCGGCACGCCGGCGATCGAGGGCCAGCGCATCAACGCGACGATCACCGCGCAGGGCCGCCTGCAGACGCCGGAGCAGTTCCGCGACATCGTCGTGCGCAGCAATCCCGACGGCTCGGTGCTGCGGCTCGGCGACGTCGCCCGGGTGGAGCTCGGCGCGGAGAACTACGAGACCATTACGCGCCAGAACGGCCGGCCGGCCAGCGGCATTGCGGTCATGATGGCAACCGGCGCCAATGCGCTGGAGACCGCCGCCGCGGTCGAAGCCGCGCTCGAGTCGTTCAGGCCCGCCTTCCCGCCGGGCCTGAACTACATGATACCGTTCGAGACCACGCCGTTCGTGAAAGTGGCGATCAAGAACGTGCTGATGACGCTGGCCGAGGCGATCGTGCTGGTGTTCCTGGTAATGTTCCTGTTCCTGCAGAACTTCCGCGCGACGCTGATCCCGACGATCGCGGTGCCGGTCGTGCTGCTCGGCACGCTGGCGATCCTCGCCGCGCTCGGTTTCTCGATCAACATGCTGACGATGTTCGCGATGGTGCTCGCGATCGGACTGCTTGTCGACGACGCGATCGTCGTCGTCGAGAACGTCGAGCGCGTAATGAGCGAGGAAGGGCTGTCGCCGCTCGAGGCGACGCGCAAGTCGATGAAGCAGATCACCGGCGCGCTGGTTGCGATCGGGCTGGTGCTGTCGGCGGTATTCGTGCCGATGGCGTTCATGGGCGGCGCGACCGGCGTCATTTACCGGCAGTTCTCGGTGACGATCGTCTCGGCGATGGCGCTGTCGGTCCTCGTCGCGCTGATATTGACGCCCGCGCTGTGCGCAACCCTGCTGAAGCCGCTCGGCAAGGGAGAACGCCACGGCGAAAAGGGCTTTTTCCGCTGGTTCAATCGCAACTACGAGCGGGGCAGCAGCGGCTACCGGAGCGTGGTTCAGTACATGCTCGCGCGCGGCCGCCGCTTCATGGCGGTGTTCGTGCTGCTCGCGGGCCTGATGGGCATCATGTTCATGAACCTGCCGAGTTCCTTCCTGCCGTCCGAGGATCAGGGGGTCCTGTTCTCGATGGTGCAGGCCCCGGTGGGCTCGACGCAGGAGCGCACGATGGAATCCTTCGAGCAGCTCGAGCGGCATTTCCTCGACAACGAACGGGACACCGTCGAGTCGGTGTTCACGGTGCAGGGCTTCAGCTTTGGTGGCTCCGGACAGAACACCGGCATGGCCTTCATCAAGCTCGCGGACTGGAGCGAGCGCGAGACGCCCGACCTCAGCGCCGCCGCCGTAGCCGGCCGCGCGATGGGCGCGCTCAGCCGGATCCGGGATGCGTTCGTGTTCGTCTTCGCGCCGCCGCCGATGCCGGAGCTGGGCAGGTCCGGCGGCTTCGTGTTCTATCTCAAGGACAACGGCAATCTCGGTCACGAGGCGCTGCTCAACGCGCGCAACCAGCTCCTCGGCGCCGCCGCGCAAAGCGCGTTGCTGAGCAACGTGCGTCCGAACGGGCTGGAGGACACGCCGCAGTTCCGTATCGATATCGACGTCGGCAAGGCGAGCGCGCTCGGCCTGTCGATCGCCGATATCAATGCCACGCTGCAGGCGGCCTGGGGCGGGCAATACATCGACGACTTCATCGACCGGGGCCGCGTCAAGCGCGTTTTCATGCAGTCCGATGCGCCGTTCCGCATGGTGCCTGAGGATTTCAACCGCTGGTCGGTGCGTAATAACCAGGGCCGGATGGTGCCGTTTCCGGCGTTTGCCAGTTCGCACTGGGATTACGGCTCGCCGCGCCTGGAGCGCTACAACGGCGCGTCCGCGAGGGAGATCAACGGCGACGCCGCGGCGGGCGTAAGTTCGGGGGAAGCGATGGCCGAGGTCGAACGGCTGGTCGCGCAACTGCCGCCGGGCATCGGCCTCGAATGGAGCGGATTGTCGTACCAGGAGCGCCGGGCCGGCGCGCAGACGCCGTTGTTGTATGCGCTGTCGCTGCTGGTCGTGTTCCTGTGTCTTGCGGCCTTGTACGAAAGCTGGACGATACCGACCTCGGTGATGATGGTCGCGCCGCTCGGTATCCTCGGCATCGTGACTGCCGCGACCCTGTTCGGCATGGAGCGCAATGTCTATTTCCAGGTGGCGATGCTGACGACGGTCGGCTTGACCAGCAAAAACGCGATCATGATCATCGCTTTCGCGACGGACTACATGGCGCGCGGCATGGGGCTGATCGAGGCCACGATGCAGGCGATACGGGACCGCCTGCGACCGATCCTGATGACCTCGCTGGCGTTCGGCATGGGCGTGCTGCCCCTGGCGCTGGCCACCGGCGCCGGTTCCGGCGCCCAGCGCGCGATCGGTATCGGCGTCCTCGGCGGCATGATCGTCGGCGCGCTGCTGGGGCTGTTCTTCGTCCCGCTGTTCTTCGTCATGGTGCAGCGGCTGTTCAGGCGGCGCGGCCCGGTCGCGTCGTCGAATCAAACCGCGTCGCCGGATAAAACCGCGACGGCGACGGGCAACGAGGCGGGGCGATAAAGTGTCATTCGTCGCCGCGCCGTTACCCGCCCTGGAACGCGGATGAACACGATAGCCGGGCAGGGGCCGAAACCACCGGATCGTGCCGAGCTGCAACGCAACCGCATACTTGATGCGGCCCAGTGTTGTTTCATCGAGCACGGTTTCGATGCGGCGAGCATGGCGGCGATATCGGCCGCCGCACAGATGAGCCCTGGCCTGATCTACCGTTACTTCGCCAACAAGAACGCGATCGTTCTTGCGATCATCGATCGCCAGCTCAAGGGGGTGCGGGCGGACATCGCCGCATTGCAATCCGGCACTGATCTGATTCCCCGGATCAGGGACCTCTTCGAACGCTGGAAGCGCTGCGATTCCGGGGTCATGAACCCGGTGCTCTTTCTGGAAATGACCGCCCAGTCCAGCCGCGATCCGCAGATCGCCCGCGCCTTGGATGAGGCTGAGCGGATTCGCGGCGCCGATTTCGAGCAGTGGCTCAGGCAGACCGCCCGGGATCAGGGGCGGGAACTGACCGATGACGAAGCCCGACGGCTCGCCTTGGTCGTGAAGTGTTTTATCGAGGGCCTGGCCGTTCGCGCGGTGAGGGAGCCGGATCTTGATCCCGAGGTGCTGGCGGAGAGCCTGAAGCTGTTCCTGCCGGGACTGCTGTCATTTCGGAGCGTATGAGGTTCGGCGCGGCGCTTTTCTACTCATCAAGCAACTCGTCCCCGTCGAGATCGACCTTGCCTTCCAGGAACACGCGGCTCGCGAGAATGTCCTCCGCCTCAAGCGTCATCAGCAGGGATTTGCTGAGCTTGCCGCCTTTTGCGAACAGGCGGTTGGCCTGCCGCAGTCGCGCCCGGTCGAGCGCATTGCGGATCGAGCGCGCATTCGCGAAATGCTCCATCTTCATGCGCATCCGTATGTACTTGCCGAAGGCCTTTTCGGCTTCAGGGCTGAAACGATAATTCTGCTGCTCGAGCATCAGTTTCGCGATCGCGAGCAGTTCGTCAGGCGAGTAGTCGGGAAAGTCGACATGGTGGGCGATGCGCGAGCGCATGCCGGGATTGCTGTGGAAGAAGCGATCCATCCTGTCCTTGTAGCCGGCCAGGATCACGACGAGATCGTCGCGGTTGTTCTCCATCACCTGCAGCAGGATCTCGATCGACTCCTGGCCGTAGTCGCGTTCGTTTTCGGGCTTGTACAGGTAATAGGCTTCGTCGATGAACAGCACACCGCCCATCGCCTTCTTGATGACTTCCTTGGTCTTCGGCGCGGTGTGGCCGATGTACTGGCCGACGAGATCG
>CAYTGL010000031.1:0-28320 GCA_964437335.1 uncultured Chromatiales bacterium | reverse complement strand
TTCCGCTGACCAGGAACGCGCCGAGTCCAATCAATAGGACCCGAAAAATCGCTGCGTTCAGTGGTGTACGCTATTGGATTCGGTAGGTGTCCGATTTCGCTGAAGTCCTATAGCAAAACCCGCGGTGTTTTCAGCCGATTAACTAAATCACTGCGCAACACGCAAAGCGGATGATTTGTTCGAGGAAACCCTCGCGGCACAAACCATCCAAAAAGCCGCCCAACCCTAGGAAGCAACCTTTGTGGGAGCTACTTCTTTATAAGAAGTCGCTGAGCACTGCTTCCAAAAGGCAGGCTCTCTGCAACGACATCAGGCCAAAGATTGCCAGGTCTTTCGCATGATGCACGCTCGCATCTTCCAACCAAGGAAGAAAGCCGCGAGGACCGCCGAAGCGGTCCGCCGCGGCCGCGACATTCACTTGGACAGGCATTTAAGCCCGTCGCTCCTTTCGTCGTTGCTTGTGCCGCTAGTTGCGGCACCTTGGCGGTTACCAGCCGCCAATGCAAACAAGCCCCTACTGCCGTGCAGGGCAGATTGCAGTTGCAATCCGGAAGGGCCTTCGCCCTTCGCATCGCCGAAGCGTTCGCTTCGCTCTCTACTTGGAGCACTCTCCCACTCTTGCGAATTTGAATCACCTGGTTGACCGCAGCGAGCCGTGCCTACAGAGCACGTACCGCAGCACCAGGCACCGGGAGCTAATCCCCGGCCTCGCAAGAACTTCCCTCATTAGCCGTAAACATCAACTCTCAAGTCACGTTGGTTAGCGGAGTTACCCGCGGCTTTGCGTAAGTACGTACCCGCTGCCAAGCGAGTCGCAGTTTCCAGTCGTCTAAGTGACGGCTGATTTCCCGGTACGAATATACAAGCTCCCGGTATCCAGTTACGCAAAGTTGTCCCGGTTTGGCACCGTCTCTTGAGAGTCTCACGAGCAAGCGATTACTCGCCTTTCATGGTTGAGCTTTTCGCCACCTATTTTCATAGGATGCCGAGGTTCGTCGAAACCCCGGTACTGCGTGTCGCCACGCAGCAACTCCCCACGCTCGCAACGTTGCACCGTCCGCCAGTGGCGGATTCAGGCCCCGTCGACGGGATTTTCACCCGCTTTGCTTACGACGGCCTTCAACGAAACGCTGAAGGTCTGTCTGAGTCGCCCGTGTTCCCGGAATGTATGGGATAGAATGTCAGGATTACTCGCTGTCATCGGTGCTTCTGCGTTACAAATGCAGAACACACCAACCAAGCGGATTACTCTGACAAGCCTCCTTTGAACCGAGCAAGCCACTCTCGCGGCACTCGGCTCCACGGGCAGGCAGCGTGAAAAGATGCGACTCTTTTCCCCTTAGCGTGGTCGGTAAGTCCACGTTTACCGGGCGCTACCTCCTATCCAAGAAGTCGCGCATGCAAGGTGTTGCATGAGCGATTGCTCTCTTATGCCGCTCAACGCCGGCGGCGTGACTCAACGTGAAAAAATAAGTCACACGCTCGCTTGACCGCTCAATAACACGCGAACGCTTTTGGCACAGGTGACAATGCTCGCTCCGCGCGGCGTTTCACCGGCCGCAATCATGGAGGAACAAAGATGTCGCATACAAACTGCAAACGAATCTGGGAAGGCACGCTGGGAATCGCCATCACGCCGCGAAAGAAACGTGAAGGTGACTACTTCTGGAGCTTCTCGTTCGTGCGGGCGTTCCGGCGCACCCGCGATTCCAAGTGGGAATACGTTCAGCATTTCGGTCAGCAGCACGCCAAGGCATTGGGCGTATTGATGAGTAAGGCGTTTCAGTTCATGGAGCAGAATGACCCCGGTCAATTCCTTGCCAAAGCGATGGCCGAGGCCACCGGCGGCCAACCGCCAAAAGAGCAGGACGCCGAAGCGATGATGAAAGTCGTTAAGCTGCCGCCCGCGCGGGCGGCAGCTTAACTGCACTTGCTCTTTCTCAATCAGCATCGAGTAGTCGCAACTTGCTACCGGCTCCGCGGCGAGCTGCCCGCGGCGGCCGCGGGACCGGTGGTGCAATGGTATTCAAGTAAAGGATTTTTCCCACACTCTTTCCCCGTAGAGAGGAAAACTCACATGGTGAATTTGACCAGAGCGAGTCGAGAGCTGTTTTCCCGTGCTCCCGACGAGCGGTTTGAATCGTTTGATGCCTTGCTCGCTCATTGCCAGGAACGAAAGTTTCAGGCAATCGAGCATTGGCAGCCTTCGCAAGACATCCGCATTGAGCAAGACGCAGGTCAATTGCTGATGCGGCTGAAGCAAGCGGAGGATGTAACGCTGTCACTGAGCGATTGGAGCTTCTCACAGCTTTGTCGGCTGTGTGAGGTGCATAAAGAGACGGTCAACAAGCTGACGACCGAGACGGCGTCGCTCGTATTTCGCGATGCGATGCCGCGCGCGCGTAAGCCGTTGCAAGTGTACGCCGCACGCGACACCGCCCTCGCGGTGCACAGCACGACGTACTCCCGCCTCTTTGACGCCGAAGTGCTCCAGGCCGTCCGCGAAGCGGCGCCCGACTTCACGCCGCCGCCCAAAGGGATTGGCGGAGCAACCGGGCTCTATGCCGGCGAACAAGATATGTTCGCTTTTGGCATCGACCCGAATGCCTGGGTTGAAATCGGCGACGAAAAGTTCGCCCCCGGCTTCTTTGTGTGGAACTCAGAAGTCGGCAGGCGGTCAATCGGTGTGCAGACGTTTTGGTATCAGTTCATCTGCCAAAACCATATTGTTTGGGACGCCATTGAAGTGGTCGAGCTACAGCGACGCCACATCGGCAACGTCCAAGAGGCCTTGGACGATGTTCGCGAAGCGATTTGCCATTTGGTTGCTAAACGCGACGAACGTCGCGATGCGTTTTCCAAAGGCATGAAGCTCGCAATGAACACGACTCTCGGCCAGGATGCCGAGGAAGTTCACAAGGTGCTCAGCAAACATGGCGTAAGCTCCCGCCTAGTGGAGCAGGCCATCGAAGTCGCTGGGCCGCAAACGCCGTACTCGGTGTTTGCAATTGTGGACGCCCTTACGCGGATTGCCGGACGTTACGAAAACGCCGGCGACCGACTCGTGTTGGACCAGAAGGCAGCCACGCTCTTGAGCTTGGCCGCGTAGGTCCGATTTGTGTTTTGTTCCCTGTTCCAATGCTTCGGGAGAAGCATGAAAGGAGATTTCGCGATGGCCGAAAACAACAAGCCCATCCATCAAGTTCGGATTGGACGCATCAAAGCCGCCGTCTTTGACAACGGCGAAGACGCTCCTCGTAAAGTCCAATTCACCGCCCTCTACAAGGACGGAGAACAGTGGAAAGGTCCCCAAAGTTTTACTCGGGAGGACCTGCCTCTTCTTGCGAAGGTCGCAGACCAGGTTCACACCTACCTCTACGAGCAAAACGGTTCTTCAGCCGGCTAAACGGTTTCTTGAGGCCAAACATGCACCACCGGCCTCCCTCGAATCCCCGAGGCGAGATAATGCTGACGGAGGTCACATGGCGGAAATCGAAATACGAATGAAGCTTAAAGGCGATGGAATCGCCGGCCCGGAGGAACTTGCACTTCGGCACAGGTTTCAAGACGAAATCGAGGCCCGCGGAATTGGAAAAGATTTGGGGGGCGGCAGCGGCCTTGGCGAGATGGACGTTCTCGTCGAAGTCTCCGATGCAGACACTGGCAAGAGCCGTCTCCGTCTTCTGGCCGACGAACTTGGCATCGGCGAGAGAATAATCATTCACGAATGCGTCGATTAGAAATATTCCAATCGCCGAGCGAAACTTAACCTGGTGACAGATTCGCAGAGCGCCTGTTAGTTTTAGTTCTCGACTACCAAAAAACTACGGACGCACTGGCGGACTTCGCCGGTGCCCCATGAACGGAGTCATAATGGACTAACGGCGAAGACAGCTAAGAAGCAGACCTGGATTCAGGCCGCTTATGTGAGGAAAACAACTACTCCCGAACTCGCAATCCGAGAGTAGCAACATCCCGCAAAAGCAGTCAACGGACAAACGACATAGGCCGTACAGGTTTTTTGCATCCCGCAATCGGCGGTCATCGCCCTATCGAGGGACGAAAACCATGCCACAAAATCGAAACGACAAGCGGAACGTCCGCTACCGGCAGTTTGCGGGCGGATATGCCCAAGCACTTGATACGAAGCTGAGGGCGATTCTTGCGGGCTACCGCCAAGGCCACTTCGGACGCAACGAGGTCCGCGTATTCGCGGGGCAGCTTGAACAAGCGGCACTCCACGAAAAGAGCCGTGTGTCGCTCTACCGCATCATCAATTGTCAGTCGCAGCGAAAAGGAAATCGCAGGCTTTCTGAGGGCGAAATTCAAACAGCGGTTGAAAAGCTCGACCAGTTCCTGCCCAACTTGCAGGCCGAATGCGAATCGGAATGGCATCGCGATGAGCGGGAGCCGCAAGTGAAGCCCGTTGCGAGGAAAGTGCTTCGGCACATCGCCCGCGGAAGTGCCACAACGGTTGAGGCCCTTTTCTGTCTCGCCTACTTCCTGCGTCGCATACCGCAACGCAAGCCAATGCAGCGGCTTGAACGAGACGAGCACTATGCCCGGCTGAAATATGCTGAGTTTGAGGCTTGGAGTGGCGTACATCGAGCGACGCAGTCGCGAATTTTGCAGCGACTTGTCAGCCGCGGCTACTTGAACACCGCTCCAGTTCACAAGCAGAATGAGAATTGCTACGGCCAGCTCTTCATTGATGGTCCAATGCTGTCGCTTGTGCGGCCGCGCCAGACCACTCGACGCCGGCCACCTACCGACCAGCGAAAGGGTTGCTCGTCGGCATGCGAGAAAAAGTCAACACCCCTTCGAGATTTGGTCAACACCCCTATCGAGAAAAGGTCAACGCTAAGAAACTTAAATCCCAAAACGGACATCCTAGAACGGGAAAAGCTGGTAACGAGATTGAAAGAAGGCGTGTTTGGGAAGCATCGCGACCCAGACCTTCAGCGAATTGCTTACAGAGCGGCTCAAATGGCGGATGAAATTGCAGACCAAGCGGCATAGAATCGTCGCAGTACGCCCCAGCCACCAATGAAAGGAAGCGTTATGGTCGAGCCAACAACTCTCAAGCCGCCAGTTCGCTGGCTGTCCGTCGAACAAATCCGCAAGCAGCAACGGATGCGTCGCGAAACCGTCGTCGCCGCCATGCTCTCCGGGGAACTACCCTATGAGCAACGCGGGCGAATTCGCTATGCTCGCGTCTCCGACGTGGAAGCTTGGGAAGAACGACGATTAAAGAGTCATCAGCGACGAGTGCCCATTTACATTCACCCCGACCTTATCGAGTTCGTGCGATAACTCACGGGCAAACAAGCGGGCCGACCCGATGGGCTACCAGGGCTTCAATTCGTCCAGTAAATGCGGCAGGGCGATGGCTCGAATATTCTTTGCCATGTCGAACGAATGTTCCCCGGCATGAATCACGAAGAGCCGTTGCAGCTTCAGGTCCGCCAATGCCGTCCGCATCGACGGCGTGATGGCTGGGGCGGAGGTTCGCTTGACTTCAAAGCCCCACCGCTTATTGCCGCGAACGATTAAGAGGTCAAGCTCGGCTCCCGCGTGCGTGGCCCAGAAGTAGCAGTCGTGAGGTCGCACGTTGAGTCGATTGACGACTTGCGAAACCACGAATCCTTCCCAGGAGGCCCCAAGCTTGGGATAGGCTTCCACGTCCGCTTTGGTGTCGAGACCAAGCAATGAATGCAGAATTCCACTGTCCGACAGATAGACTTTGGGGGCCTTGACCTGCCGCTTCTTGATGTTTTCGTGCCAGGGCTGAAGCTGACGCACGACAAACGCGGACGTGAGAATATCGAGATAATTCCGTACTGTGTTGTCTGCCACGCCAAATGAACGACCAAACTCTGAAGCGTTCCATATTTGACCGTGATAATGGGCTAACATCGTCCAGAATCGGCGAAGCGTCGCGGCGCTCACTTGGATGCCAAGTTGAGGCAGGTCGCGTTCCAAAAAGGTCGTCACGAAGTGCTGTCGCCAAATCTGGCTCTTGGTATTTGACGCAGCCAGATAAGAATCTGGAAAGCCGCCGCGAAGCCAAAGTTTCGTGTGATTGGCGACACCGACTTCTTCCAATGAAAAGCCATCGAGTTGGTAGAACGCGATACGTCCAGCGAGTGTTTCGTTGCCCTGCCGAAGCATATCGGGCGAGGCACTGCCCAAGATGAGAAAGCGGGTGCGTATTGGCCGCCGGTCCGCCAGCACTCGCAGCAACGGGAACAGTTCCGGCAGTCGCTGGATTTCATCCAGCACGACAAGCCCCTTTAATGGCGGGAGGGCAAGGTCGGGGTTTGAGAGGCGGACAAGGTCAGAGGAGCTTTCCAGGTCGAAAGCATGGCACGGCTGCTTCCAGCTTCTTTGGACCTGCCCAGCCAGAGTCGTTTTGCCAACCTGCCGGGCACCGAGGATAGCGACCACGGGAAACTGCTTGAGCAGGCGTTTCACGCGGTCCAGGTGGAGGGTGCGGCGAAGCATGCCTAAATACTACCTTGAAAAGTCGCAGGTGACAATCGAGAATTCAAGGTGAATAATTGGCCTGGAAATAGGCTGTCGCCTTCCATCCCCGGTCAGAAACGGCCGGACGGCACGCCGCCAACCGTCCGGCGACCCCAATAACGCCAGTTGCTATAATATCGCTGCCGTCCGACCAACCGGTCAGCGGGGCATCCATCATGGACCACGATTCCCAACCACCTGTCAAATCGCGGAAGAAGGACGAAGTTCTCGGCAACATCACGGCGAAGTCATTCGAATCAGCACCGCTGATGATGACCGCCGACGAGCTTGCGGAGACGCTTTGCATTTCCTTGCGTCAAGTGTGGAGGCTTAAGGCCAGAGGAGACCTTCCCAAGCCAGTAACCATTGCCCGAAACGTGCGTTGGAGGCGTAGCGATATAGTCGAATGGATTGAGGCCGGATGTCCGGCGAATGCTGCCCAATTCGCCCGAATCCGGTAAGATGCTGGGGTAGCCGGTCGAGCCGACTTTGCCGAAATTGAGTCGTGACTCATACGTAAATCCTGTAAGCAGAAGCCGTGTAACGAGACGGCTGAAATCAGCCGCGAGCGATGGAAAATGCGTCCCAATTCTTCGACGCGTCGCCGACTGCTGCCGACACCGGCAGCCAGGCCCGCTTACAGAATGCTCGCAAATCGCTCGACACGTTGCCGGAGATGCTTTCTGCGGAAGAATTAGCCGACTGGCTCAAGATTTCCAAGCGAACGGTCTGGCGACTCAAATCTGCCGGTGCCATCCCCAAGCCTGTGAAAATCGGTCGCAGTGTTCGTTGGCAACGGAACGAAATTTCTGCTTGGCTTGAAAAAGGTTGTCCTGTCGTCAGTTCCCCACTCAACACATTGCTCTACCATCTAATTCTTAGGCCGATTTACTACCTTTTCTGGAGGACGTAATCATGGCGTCCGTCTTCAAACGCGGCCGCGACAAAGGCAAGCGACGCTCATTCTGGTACTTTTCGTTCGATGACTACACCGGAAAGCGTCGCACGCTGAAAGGTTTTACCGACAAAGGTGCAACAGAAGACCTTGCTGCCAAAATGGAACGCGAAGCGATGCTTCGCCGAAAGGGCCTCATTGACCCCGAAGATGAACGGCGGGCAAAGGCTCAGCGTCGGCCAATCGAAGAGCACTTGAAAGAATTTGAAAGGAGCTTGGAGAGCAACACACCAAAGCACGTAAAGCTGACGATGACGCGCATCCGTCGCATCATCAACGCAGCGGATATCACCATGTCGGCACACATTAACGTCGACAAAGTCGCTGCCTGTCTTCGTGAGCTAAAGCGGAAGGAGAAATTTGGCCATCGCACGTACAACCACTACGTTCAGGCGATAGACGGATTCTGCAATTGGCTCGTCGCGACTGGCCGTCTCGATAGAAATCCGCTCATCGGGCTTGAGCGGCTGAACACCGAGGTCGATGTTCGCCATAAGCGTCGGGCGTTAACGCCCGACGAGTTTGCAGCACTCGTGCAGTCCGCCCGGGACAGCAACGAAAAGGTCCAGGATTACGCGGGCGAGCAGCGAGCCCGCGTCTATTTGCTCTCCTACATGACCGGGCTGCGCCGCAAAGAGCTTGCAAGCCTTACTCCTCGGAGCTTTGACCTCGTGGCCAAACAGCCGATTCTTACCGTCGAAGCAGCGTCTTCCAAGCGTCGAAGGCTTGACGTCCTCCCCCTTCACCCTGAGCTTGTCCCGATGCTAAAGGAGTGGCTCAAGGGGCATCCGGAAGACCAGCCGCTTTTTCCACGGCTCGACCGAAAGAAAACGTGGCTCATGGTCAAGAAGGACCTGGAGCGAGTCGAAATCGAGTACGAAACTCCCGATGGCATCGCCGACTTCCACGCCGCCGGTCGGCACACGCACGTGACCGAGCTTTTGCGAAGCGGCGCGACGCTTCCCGAGGCAAGAGAACTCGCTCGCCACAGCGACGTTCGCCTCACGATGAAGTACACCCACATCGGCCTTCAGGACCAGGCCAAAGCCTTGGCAGCACTCAAGCTTCCCAAGCCCGCTGCCAAGAAGTCCAAGAACGCCAAAAAGGAAAGTTGGCAGCGGTATGGCAGCGGAACTCGCCGCGCTCAACGTCAAAATACGTCATCGAGTGGCACTGATGAGAATGGAGAAGATGAGCCGACTCAAATCAAAAACCCTCGCCAGAGCGAGGGTTATGACACCAACTCTCAACCAAAGTCACTCTTTGGCACAGAAGTTGATGAATGGAGGCGGCGGGAATCGAATCGATGGGGACGATCGCTGCAACGATCAATGTGCTCAAGAGTTACAACTTTCCGCCGAAACGCTGTCCACGCTGGGGCCACGCAACAGCGGCATCGAGTGTCAATGCGTGGCGGAATGCTCGCTTAGCGAGTCGGCTTCTGCACTCGATTATATTGCCGATGCTTGGCCTCATCTTCCTCCTCACGTCCGTGAAACCATCCTTACGCTTATCGACTGCACGCCTCGCCTTCATGCTTATGAAGGGAGAGTGCAATGAAGTGCAATTGCGAACCAATCCTTCGTCCGCTGGTAGTTACCACAATCAACGACCTGCTGCGGCGCGACCTGCGCTTTCCGACAATCTACTGCGATCCGCCGTGGCAGTATGAGAACACAGCGTCTCGGGCGGCGGCCGAGACCCACTACCGGACGATGGCGATTGAAGAGATCGCTTCGCTGCCGGTGGCGAGGATTGCGGCCAGGAACGCTCACTTGCACCTGTGGACGACCAGCAGCTTTCTTCGAGAAGCGTTCGACATCATGGATGCCTGGGGCTTCGCCTACAAGTCCGGCCTGGTCTGGATCAAGAACCAGATCGGAATGGGCAATTACTGGCGGATTTCGCACGAATACCTGCTCTTGGGAGTTCGCGGCAGCCTGCGGTTTCGAGATCGCAGTCAGCCGAGTTGGATAAGCGCCCGCCGCGGCAGCCATAGTCGAAAACCCGGCATCTTCCGGCATCTGGTCGAGAAGGTCAGCCCCGGTCCCTACCTGGAACTGTTCGGGCGAGAAGAAATTCCTGACGGATGCTGGACCGTATTTGGCGATGAAGTCGAGCCTCGCTATTGGTGATGACGCACAACGTCAATGCGTGACAATCCACGCCAACTCGTCCGCACAGACCACCATCGGTCATCGCGACGGTAGAATACGAACAAACCCACCTTCGCGGTTTTGTTTCGCTCCTGATCCGGGAGCCGGAAAAACAAAGGACTGCATTAGTCAGCCTGCGTCGAGTTGCTTCGCCGTGACGGATCACCGCCACGGAGGGGCAATGAACCATTCGCGCGCCGCCCCTCGTTGAGGAGCGTGCGAATCACGATGGAGGACGTATGGACGACGACGATGCAAATTGGGAATTCAAGGACTTCCACTTACCGATTGCGTTCTGGGCAGCACTTTGGGAAATCCGGTGCTACCTGATCCGCAGTCACACCTCTACGGGCTGGCTGTATGGTCCCTGTCGCACTCAGGATTATCGGGAGAACTTTGACCTCGCCGACGAGTATCTGAAGAAAACGCTTTTGGACCTCGGCATTCTGGACGAGTGTGGACTTCTGGAAGACTTTTGATTCCCTGGGGAGGAGAGACTTGTTCTCTCCTCCCCTTCTTATATGTATGACTTACCTATGTCCTGCCCTCGGGCGCCGGGACGCTAGCCTTAAACGCGATAGCGGGCAAGACATGACTTGACATATACGTCACACTAGACTAGGATGTAAATATGGGAAACGCTGGAAGCCTACCCCCTTTCACCACGGATGGCCTGCTGCCGCCGGGCGACTACGTTCTGACGCTGGACGAACTTGCCTGGTCGCGGCTGGTCGTGCAGCCCGCGAATCCTGAGGAGTATCCGCATCTCCATTGGGACGCTACGTGGCGGGCGAAGCTCGTGGAGAACTTGGGCATCCTCGTTCGTCAGCTCTGGCAGGTCGGCGTCACGGAGATTTTTGTCGATGGTTCGTTTGCGGAAGATAAGGATCATCCCAATGACATCGACGGCTATTTCGAGTGCGACCTGATGCGGCTCGCCTCGGGAGAATTGGAACGGGAACTCAACCGGCTGGACCCGCATAAGGTCTGGACCTGGGAGCCGGAGAGCCGACGACCATACCGGGGCTATCCCAAGAAGCAGCTTCCCATGTGGCACGCCTACCGCGTCGAGTTGTATCCGCACGTCGGGCAGTTGAGCGGAATTCGTGACCAGTTTGGCAATAAATTGGAATTCCCTTCGGCGTTTCGCCTGTCGCGGCGCGACGGTCAACCGCGGGGAATCATCAAGATAGGAGGAGCGCCATGATTCGCAATGAAGCCGAATACCAGGAGGCGGTTCAGCGAATCGCCGATGAGTCAGCCCGGCTCAAAGCGCAGCGAGCCAAGCTCAACGAATTGAAGCTCGGCAAGGATGAAGTCAAGCGTGTGCTCGACCCGATGCGGTCGTTCCATGATCAACTCAAGGAAGAAGTTGCCAGCTACGAGCGATTACGGCGTGGAGAATTCGAGGAGCTGCAAAATTTCGAGGGGCTTGGACGGCTGTTGATTGCGTTGCGGATTTCGCAAGGGATGAGCCAGCGGGAGTTGGCTGAACGGCTGGGCGTTCATGAGTCGCAAGTCTCGCGAGATGAGCGAAACGAGTATCACGGCATCACGGTCGAACGCGCGGGGCGAATTTTGGAAGCGCTTGGGGCCGAGGTTACGACTCGCGTCGCCGCTGCCGGTTCGGCCGCTGCGGGCAAGTCCGGCCGCGTTCCAGCGTAAGCATTCGAGTCGCTCTTGCAGACACCAGCGGCAGCAAGAGCGCTGCCGCTGGCTCCTCGTTTATTCTCCCTTACGCCATTTACAGAACTTCTCCCAAGCGGCTGCGCTCATCTTTTTCTCAAAGTGAGCTTCGACTTCTTGCCAGACTTGAGCAATTGCACTTTCTCCAAGCAGCTTAACAATTCGGTGCAACCGTCGATCGGCATAGTGCCGCATCCTCCAGTCGGTGCTCCCGCTCGAACTAGTCACATAAAAGAAGAGTGACCCATCCAGTATCTCGGTTGCATAGTGCTTTGCGAGCAGCAGCAGCTCCTGCCGTGTCGGGACAAACGCCGGAAACTCGATTGCGCCTTCCCCTGCAATCTCGTCGACGAATCCGGTTGCGCCTCCATCCGGGCCGATCCAAGGTCCAAGATCGTGTGAATCGATGTTGGTCGTGATTGTGCGTTTCATGGTGATGCTCCTTTTAGCAAGATTGCATCCGGCGTCTGCAATCGCGTAATTCGATGTGGCCCGCCGGCGGCCGACCGGCAGAGGAGCACGGCAAGTCAAGGTGGAGCCTCGGCCATAGGCCGAGCAGCAGCGGCCGCTCACGGCGGCCGCGGACCTTGACGCCGTGCTAAATTCAGAAATGCCGGCTGGCGGGAAACCTTTCGCGGGGCGGGGCGGCGGGGATTAGGTGGTTTTACAATTCGGGGTTGAGACAACAGGCGTTGCGCAATCAGCAACATTGAGCCGCGCGCTGTTTGCCATGACGCTGCGGCATCGAAGCTCCGAAGCCTTTCTGCGACACACGGCGACAAGCCGAGCCAACTCCCACGCCGCCATCAAGATCACCTCCTGCGACCATATAATACGTATCAGACCGCACCTGTCGGTTAAGTCGCTCCCTGCCCGAGGAGCCGGAAAAACAATGGGGCTAGGTTCACGCTGATCCACGCGGCGTTATCTCGCTGCGACGGCCCGCCGTCGCCGAGGGATAACTCCGGCGCCCTCTGTCAATCGCCGGGACAAACGCATAGGTGAAGCATGAACCAACCACCACCAGCCTTTTGGAGTGCTGTAGAGCGCGTGCTCGACCAGTTCATGGAGGTCGAACTCGCGAACTTCTGCAACACGCCATCGGAAGAACGGGAGGAACACGTTTTCGTGTCCCTGTTCGTTCTGGGTTGCTGGCTCGACCTGGCCGAGCGCCAGGGCGGGTTCGTTCGACTGGATAGTTAAGGTTTTCCGGGTGTGGAGAGATGACAGCTCTCCACGCCCCATTTCACCCACATTCCTGAAAGGAGTGCAATTCCCTTCAAATCCCTTCGATGGATTTGGTCGCTCCCTGCCCTGGGAGCCGGAAAAACAATGGGGTCGCCGTTGCTCCTCTATCAGCACAGGAACGCTTTGACGGACCGGCCGCAGTGGTCGGCCCGCAGAAGTTGTTACTAACGCACGATGCTGGAGAAAAATGATGAGAGCAATCCATCAGATCGAGGATGAGCTGAGACGATGGCGAGAGAATAGGTTCCGTGAGTGGGAACAGGATCGCGTCAGGAGTCAAATCCTGCCGCGACTGCTGTTCCTGGTGTTCGTCCTGGGCGTGCTAGCGCTCGGGATGATGCACGTCAGCTCACGGTTGTAGGTTGTCTAGACGGGGCTCAGGTTACCTGAGTCCCGTCTTCTTTAGCAACCGTCTGCACAAAACGCTAATAATGTCAGCGAGGTGCGGGCGATTGGCGCCGGTGCAAACACAGGAAACGCATCATCCGGCGATTTCGGAAGTCCCCTCGCTATCGGCGAGCCCCTTGCCGACGCACACCGGGCAAAGCGTCAAGCAGCAAGTCGAAGAGGCCGGGGACCGCATACGGCACGATCGGCGCTCGGACGCCGTGCTTCACTGCATCGAGGTCGAGGCGTGCGTTGATCGCGGCTTCCTTTTCGGGACAGGCGACCAAGAGAGATATTTGAAACCGGCGCATTTCGATCAACTGTCGAAACAGCTCAGCGCCACCGGCTGGTCCTCGACTTGCAGATGGGCGCGGTGTCCGCTTCTCCAGAAAACGGTAGCACGCATCGACCACCCGGTCCCACCGTGACGGTCCGCCAAGGTCAACCTTGAGAAACGCCAGACATACGCCCTCCTTGGCAGGTTCCAGGTAGTAACGGAGCGGCTGCCCCGGTCGCCAGAGAGGGGCGAACCGCTCGCAGAATTCGTCTTTGGTCAGCAACTCACGAAATGGCCGCTCGGCGGCGCAGAATTGGGAAATCGCCCAATGAGAGAGCCGATCATTGAGCGACTGCTGCCTGACAGTAAGCGGATTCACTCCAAGTTGTTGCGCTGCGCGCGGGGTGAACAAGTAATAGCGTGGCGAATCATTGCTGAGCGCCAATGGCCCCTTCTGCAACGCACCTTGATAGACGAACCGGTTCAGTAGTTGCTCCGCGGCCACCTGACTGGAACAGTCGCAGAGATGCCGTGCGGCAACGATTGCCGCAGTTGTCAGCCGATACCGTTGCAGGTGTTGAGCCAGCGCCGCAGGAAGAATATTGATGGTCTTCACCATAGCTCGTATCCAATCTCAACAAGTTCATACGGATTGTTCGGCAGCGGCGTTCCGAGCCGCTGCTGCCAGGCATCCAGGCGTTCGTAGCCGTCTCCGGCGCAATGATTGTGCAGGTCAGCCAAGTGCTCGGCCGAATACTTTCCGGCCACTTCGATGATTCGCTGGATTGTTCCCGTGTCGTCGAGCAGCATCGCATCGGGGTCTTTCATCCGTGGCACTTGCTTGCCCCACTTCGACCTAGCCAATTCTCCCTGCCAGCAAGCGATTGCCTTCGGCTCGACGGCGCGATAGCGGAGATATACTTCCGTCAAGCGATAGTCGTGGCTCCATTCGCACGGGCGGCCTGTTCCCGCGTCTTTGGCGCCGAAGAAATTGGCCGCAGCCGGCGATGCGAAGAGTACTTCATGCGTGGTAAACCGTTCGCTCCACCGGGCGGCAAGATGAGCAGCGAGCTGTTCCCAGCGTCGTGGAGATGGGTCGGGCTCCCCCGGACGCCAGGCAAAGAGCGGTTTTGCGACAGGGTCGGAGTCACGAACCTCGATTCGGGCACGGTCGATCAGCCCACGATGCGCCAGAAACTCAATGACGCGCATCGACTCGGCCGAGGCGTTGCTTCGGCCGTAGAACCAGCCGCGCGTGAGTTGCTCCTGTGTGACAAACCTGATCTGAACGGCTAATGCTCGGAGAACGTCGAGCGCCGTCGCTGCTAAGTTCGTATCGGTCATCGCCGTTTCTCCGCGCGTTCGTAGGCTTTTTCTCCTTCACGGTGATGAGTGCGAGACCACCGGTCAACGCTTGCGCAGAGAAGGCAGGGAATGGCACGAATTGGCACGCCGAAACCGCTGATAAGCGGCGGCGTGCCGCGTTAGGGATGCGGAGGGTGCGAAAGCAGTCTGCCGGGGCGTTTCGCCGGCAGACCGGAGCGGGAGCGCAGTCCGGAGCAAGCCCGGCCCGCAGGCAACGCCCAAATCTGAAGCCCGACAAATCGCACTAGGCTCACCATCGTCGCCCACGACAAGTTCGACGAGGCCAATCGCGGCGATTCCATCCTCATGATGGGCTTGGTGGTAATCGGCAAGGACATACCTGACAAGCACTCCAAGGCGATCGAGATACGCACGAGCCTGGAGGAGCGACTGATCGGCCCTTCCGCCACCGAAGAACAGCCCAGTTCCGAACAGAGGTCCGTGCTCAATACGACCCCGAGCGCAAGGCCGCAAGGGCCGCGCTGGACGCCATTCAGCACTTCGAGCGGCTGCGCAGTTCGTGCGACCTCAAGTCCGCCGAAGTGCCAGGAGCAAACCGCCGCCCGCGGCGTCGTAGCAGCTTGCGGCCGTACAGACTGTCGGCCTAGAATCGGAAGAGCTTGAGCTGAGACAATTGCTGGTGCGAAGCGAAAAAGGAGCTTTGGCGAGGGAGCCTCGCTGCCAAAGTGCTCATAAGCCCTTCAATCAACTTGCGAACTTACAACGGACTCAGCCGTCGCATCGCCGCACGTCCGCAGGGACGTTGAGGTAGACATTCCGCTGATAGACCCGGTCTTGATGGAGCCGAGTGTAGAGCGGCACGATTTGGACTACGCCATTGCACGAGTAGGCAAAAGCGTATCCGGCGCTGTCGTTTCCATCATCATCAATGTATACCGACTGAAACTCAAATCGGTAGAAGCCGCCCTCATCCGTGAACGTGCCAATAGAGGAGAGGCTATCATCCGGTGGGTATGGAAAAATATGTAGCTCAACAAGTGCATTTGTTAGGGGCGTCCCGCTCCCGGCGTTAAAGACATGTCCCTCAACACCGAATCCATTTTGTGCATATGCAACGGTCGCAGAGTTGATGCATAATGCCACACCCACGGTTGCAAGGAAGTAGTTGATTGCTCGTAGCATTTCGCTAATATCCCTCATCTAGCTGCATACGTGCGTCCGGAATATCGCCGCGATAAGGATTAAGTTCGTCCCGCATTGCGTCTGGCTTCGTCTTTATGCTCACGATTCCAAACGATAACCGACACTCTTGTGATCGCTCTGTCACTATTGCCTGAATTTGTGTGTCGTCCGCTAGAGCAACATCCCCCTCGACTATCTCGATCTTCAGTTCTGCTTTGTCATCTACAAAGCTCGGGAGGCCATGCCATACCATATTTGCAGGTGGCTCAGCAATCAACTCCGCCTCGTTCTTTAGTCCGATGCTTCCAATGGCTATCCACCGCCCGCACTCGTGTTCAGGCGAACGTGCCGTCTCACATCGGGCCACTGCAAGGGTCAATACTGGTGCGTCGTCAATACGATGCGATCTTAGCCTGACATTTAATGCGTCACATACGCCGGCGTCATTACAAGCACTGTGCAACGTGGTGGAATACTCTCCGTCAACAGCCAAAGCGCCGGTGAATCGCACCTCTCGCGCTAAGCATTGTGCGAGCGCCGCACGGGAAGCCACACTCATGCCTATGACTCCTACTAGTATGCTCAACAAAAGATATCGTCTCATATGGTTCTCCCTAGCATCATAAATACTCTACCGTGAGACAGGAACGTCATTCGACAAGCCCCACTGTCGAAAGCATCCACCGTAGCCGGTCGGTTGAGAATATACCGGACATGGTGGGTTTACCAAGATAAACCAAGTGCCAGTGGATGGGCGCCAGACTGCAAAATCTGTTACTCCATCTCCATTGTAGTCCCCAGGAACGGCCCTATCTCCCGGTAGTCCCCACGACACCGTATGCACTGTCGAACTAGGCAGGCGCCGATAGCGCCAAATACCAGTAGATTGATCAAATGCTGCGAATTCCTCCAGGTCGTAGGCAAAACCAGAGAAATTGCCGCGAGCGCGCCTGTGGTGGGAAGCGTTGGGTACATTCATCGTAATGGATGCGTAAGAGCCCCAAGTGATAATATCAGTGTATGTCCATCTCATGCGTGACACACTGGATGACTGCTCAGGCCATGCAGTCCCAACCTCCTCAGCAAAGAACAAGTTACTAGGGGGGGATGGAGCGCGATAATTGCTTGCAGATGGCTGGACTGGAAGAACGGCGAGGTTGTTCTGATGTCCTGAAAGTGAGCCGGAATACATGGTAATAGCGTTGTTTGCATAAACGCGGGCATACACCCTCTGGTTCGCGGGAAGTTGCGCAGGCTTATAGATGACTATGTCCGACCGACCATCATCGTTAACGTCAGCTATGTCCGGAATGTCAGAGGGACTCGAATAGACGTCACCGGTTCCATCGGGGAACTGAAACCCAATTGAGTCAGGGATTGAAGAATATGCAATGTAGAAATGCTGGTTCGATGGCCTGTAGACGGTAACATCGCCTTTCCCATCCTGATCGAAGTCTCCGACAAGGGGAATGTCGCCGGGCAGCCCCCACTGCCGTTGGCACTGACCCGGACCGATTACAGTCCAGCCAGCCGGGCAGAAGCCGGTCGATGGAAGTAAGTACCAAAGGCCGAATGCAGGACGCCACACCGTGAGATCAGTTTTACCATCACCATCGAAGTCCGCCGGAAATGCTTGGGCAAGCGTTGGAAGGCAGAACATTACAGCCGCGACTAAAAGGATTACTCGTTTCATAGCTCTCCTTGGTGGTGCTTCGAGTGGAGCCAGCTCATCAGGTTGCTCTACGGTTACGCCCTAAATGCGAAGGAGCATAGCTGTGAGCGTGACGCCAATCAAGCAATAGGTGTGGCGCAACAGATTTCCTACAGCGCGCAGCGAGCCATTGAAGAGAATGTGAACCGTAAATTGCACGTTGCAGCACGAAAGTAGTGCCGCATAGGTGTTTCACGGCCGTATGGACTATGGGCCTAGTGTCACAAAGAGCTTAATTGGCGGAGTGACTGATGCGAGCCGGCAAAAGCGCTGTGATATGGAAGCCGCGCTGCGAAGTAGTGTCCGGCTCTTTGAACAACAGACCGGCGCACTCGCGGTGGGACTAGCCGTCGCATCCAATGGCATAATCGCTAATGCCTCGCGCGGCCAACTACAGAAACCCTTCTTTCTTGAGCCAAGGCTCCAAGGCGATTTCGACAAGATCCTGCTGCGTGAAGATTTCTTCCCCCGCTAGCTGTCGCTCCAGGGAAGCCCGTTTGAGCGCCGCGGCGAACTCCGGTTTGAGCCGGACCGTGACGGGAATGAGTCCGACCGGAACGGGCGACTTCCTCCCCTTTCGCTTGCGGGGCGTGCGATACTCATCGGCATCAAAGGATGCGTCGGCAGTCCGCTCGGATTGCGCGCGAGCTTCTTCGTGGATCCCTTCGGGGCGTCGTTCTTGAGTCACGAACGCTTTTACGGCATCGGGGTCCGCCCCAGGGGGAACCACCGTCAATCCAGCAGTAAGGGGTCTTCGCTCGGCCATCGTGTTCACGTTCTAGCTGTTGGCTCGCTTTTGTCCCCTCCCCCGCCTCATCGGCACCACATTTTCGGTGCAGGCTTCGGGGAGAAGTTCACGAAAAAGCTGATCGATCTCTTCGGCGGCGTCTCGGGCGGCAGCGCCCATCCTCCAAACGAATGTCGATTGGCCGGGAGCGTCGGCGTAGGCTTGGCGGAGCGTGACGGGCGTTTCGGCCAGTTGCAGTTCGAGGGCCGACGCTGCATCGCGCATGTCCTTCGTCAGACGGTAATCGCGTCCGACCATCGTCAAGACGGCCACGGCATCCGGTTGCCCGTTACGAATCGCTTGCGCTTGACGGACGAACGCCGTGTTCATCGCCAACGCGCGGGCTTCGAACATGCTTGCCTTGCAGGGAATGACCGCCAGGTCGGCCCACATCAAGAGCGCCCGGCTGGTCTCCGTCTGGCTGCCGGGGCCGTCAGCCACGACGTAATCGGCCTGGCTTTTGAGCACCGGAAGGTTGTCGAGGATTTCGTCCGACGTGCTGAATGTGAACGTCTGGATGTCCGGTTTCGCTTCGGCGATCCATTCCGATGAAGATTTCTGCGGATCGCAGTCGGCAAGGATAACGCTATGCCCTTGCTCGGCGAGCCAGGCGGCTAAGTTCCCGGCAAGCGTAGACTTCCCTACCCCGCCCTTGGAATTTACGAGTGCGACGATCATTACTCGCGAGGTTAAAGGAGGTCTCCGCGAGCTGGCAAGGAATATTTCACGCCTGCCGGATGCGTTACTTGCTGGCCAGCCTGCAAGCATGTTTGCAGGCTGGCCGCGCTGCAATCCGGCTGCGCCGATTGCCATCGGGCAGACCGGCCGACTTGCGGGCCGCACGGCTGCGCAGGCGGCTTGCTTGTCAGCAGGCAGGCGGGCTGTCCGGCTGGCAACGCGGCCAGTCAGCCTCGCTACTTGCCGGCAGGCCGGCTTGCTGCTTTCGCGGAAAATCGAACCTCATTTGCGACTAATACCCTGCCGCATCCGGCCAGCGGTGCGGCTTGCGAGTCGTGCGGCAAGCATGATTGCAAGCAAACATGCTTGCTTGCCTGCCGGCTGGCTTGCACGGGTAAAAAGTCCGTTGTCAGAAGGGGAAGGTACTGTCACGGTAAACTTGGTTCAAAGCGCTTAAAGCGCCGCGGATCGGGTGCGGCTGCGGAAGGGTAGGGAAGGCAGAATTTGGGCACAAAAAAACCGACTTTGGCGAGTCGGCTTTTTTGCAGAGACCGGCGAACGAATTCGCGCGGCGCGTGAGAATGTTGTGGTGACGTTCAATCTAGCGCCCGCCAATTCGATCCGTCAACGAATTCTTTTGCCCAGAATCAGGGGCCGTCTTGTCGCGGTGAGTCTGGGCAACCAGCCTCATCATCACCCGCGACGAAGCCTCAAACGATCTACCGTGAAACGAGACACTTTTTGCCGTGAAACGAAACACCGAAGCACCGTGAAACGAGACATGTTTTCCCGTGAGGCGAAACACTTTTGAGGCGGCGATTACCGTGAAACGACACATGTTTGATGAGGCTAAGCATTTGAAACGATTGGAGAATTCAGCGAGGGAACTTCTGTAGATAAAGTACGTACAACAACAACTGGTGTTGTTGTCGAGGCTTGGGAATAGAGGATTTGGAATCTGGCGAGAAACAGCGGCGGTTGCACCGTTTGGAAACCTTCGAGGCCGGTCGGGACGAGCTGAACCTGGCCGAATTTCCTCTGGCTGCGATTTGCGATCGCTTTCTCGACGGCTCGAAAACCGTGGTCTTCGAGGACACTGTGTGGGACGAAGAGAAGCGGAAGCGTCTCCCGCGCAAACTCACCATCTCCGGCTCGGATCGCTTCGGCTTGCCGACGGCCAAGGACGACGACGTGCTCCTGGCCTGCATTCAGCTATCGAGCCTCGGCCACTTCCACCAGCGCGAAGTGCATTTCAGCCGCTACGAACTGCTCAAACTCCTCCGCTGGCCGGATGAAACGCGGTATTACCGACGGCTGGCGACTTCGCTTCGCCGCTGGAAGGGGCTGACGGTCTATTCCGACCGGGCATTTTATGACAAGGCGCGGCAGAGCTGGGTCAACAAGGATTTCGGCGTCTTCGACAATCTTTACATCTACGAGCGGGAGGAGGAGCAGCGTCGCGATGCGCCGGCCGATTCTTGGTTCACCTGGAACGAAGTCGTCTTCGGAAGTTTCCAGGCCGGTTATCTCAAGAAACTTGATTGGGATCTCTACCTCCGGCTCAAAGACCCCGTGGCGAAGCGCCTGTACCGATTCCTCGACAAGAGGTTCTATCATTCGGACCGGTTGGTAATCGGACTCGACGAGCTGTCGTTCAACAAGGTGCGGCTGAGCGCCAACTACAACACGGCCCAGGCGAAGCGGGCGCTTGTTAAAGGCGTTCGGGAACTGGAACATCTTTGGGAGTTGAAGCCGATGCCGCCGGAGGAGCGCTTCGAGAAACTGTCCCGTGGCAAGTGGCAGGTGACGTTCATCAAGCGGAAGCGCCGGAAGCCGCCAGCGGTCGAGGTCGCCAAGGCGCCGAATGAACTTTCCTACCAGTTGACCAAGCGAGGCGTCGGCCCTGCAATGGCGGACGAACTGGTCGAGAAATATTCGGCCGAGCGAATCCAAACGATGATCGAACTGTTCGACTGGCACAACGGCCGCGGCGAGGAAAGGGGAGTTGGCTTCCTGGTGGCCGGAATCCGGAGCACCACGCCGTATTCGCTCCCTCGCGGGTTTCGGACGAAGGCGCAGGTAGAGCGAGAGCGGCAAACTGCCAAGGCAGTCAGGGCGAAGCAGCAAGAACGCCTCCGCCGACAAGAAGCGAAGTCACGGCAGCAGGCCGACGAGGCCCGTCGGCCTTTCCAGGATTTCTGGAGCGCTCTCGGCAGTAGCGAGCAAGAATCGTTTCTCACCGCAGCACTTCAGCAGGCCGATCGCACGAAGCGGGACGGCTACCTGCGGCTCAAGGAATTGGGCGGTCCGATCTTCGAACAGTATCGGCAGTTGATCCTGCTCGATCATTTCAGCCGCTCGGCCAGAACAATCAGCAGGTAAAGACAGCTTGGGCGAGGAGTCGCCGACCGGAGCGCGGGCAGGAAAGGGATTCTGCCGTCGCGCCTCACCCGAGGCTGGGCGCGGCGGAGAATCACGTCACTGCCCGAGCGCCCTCCTGTTAAGGGAGGCGACGCATCGGGGTCCCAAGCTGGCTTTTACCCTTGAGAAATTCACTTCGCTTTGCGAACGCTCGATGAATCAGCAGGGGCAAATGCCATGAGGCAGCCGCGATCAAGCACTGGCCATCAATTCGCTGCTTGCTTCTCCGGCCTCAATGTCGTCAGCAGCCAGCGGATTCTCGCGCATCCAGGTGCAGGCTTTGGCGACCACGCCTTGGATCGCCGCTTCATTTCGCTCATAGAACCGGTCGGAATACCCTTCGCGTCCTCCGCTGGCCGACTTCCACGCACGACTGAGCGAGAAATAGAGATAGGCGTGTCCGTCGGCCGTCTGACCCCGGAAGATGTTGGCCGCCACCGCCCCGTCTCGGATCGTAGTGACGTAGTTGTTGAATTTCTTGCTGTTCTTTTTGCTCTTGGCCATCGCGATACCTCCTTGCCTGGTCTGTTGCAATTGCCGAGTAAATAGCACGCGAATTGACCGATTGTCCACGGGCGCGAGCGTGTATTGAGCAGGCATCTGCAATTCCAGCAGCTTAGCCTGGCGTGCGTGACTGTTCCGCAATTCCTGATATGGTTTCGCCAGCGAGCATTTGTAGCGCTCGCAGCATCGTGATCGACGGAAAATGCCGATGACGTTGTCGTCGTGGCAAAGACGATCTCGGTAAACCCGGTCTTACCAACCGGGCTAAGAGGGCGCCGACTCACCATCGGCCGTATCGTCTTCCGCGTAGAGGCGGATCGCAGCGAGAGTTGCTTGTCCGTCTCGACGGGGGCTCATTGGAGTAATCCTCGGGCATGATGCCTGAGACCAATCCCAATGTTCGACCCGATGGCTGACCGGGAACCGGGGCGACCGAGACGCGCTTCGGTGCGGTTGAATGTTGTTTCTCAACCAGCACAGGAGTCGTGATAGGTGAAGGTCGCGGCCGAAACGGTCGCGGCGGGGTAGCGCTCGCACGCTACCCTCGGGTGAGGCGCAGGGAATGCGCCGAATCCCGCACACGGGGTCCGGAGCCAGGCCCTCGGGGTTCACAACCCGGAGGCTGCGGCCAACAAGGCCAGCTTCGTTCAACGTGTCTGGGTGGGGGACTTCTGAGCGCGGCAACGCGCCAGACCGACTGTCATGCGGCGGTCGGGTATCCGGTGATGCAAAATCCGGAACGGAAATAGCTCAACCCATTCCAAGGCCCGAGAGGGCTTCTCAGTAAGAATCGATGGGCTGATGGAAAGCCCGGCGTCTGGTCACATACGAGCCAGGCGTCAGAGAGGGGGTCCAAGCGATGAGCGAGGACCAACAGCCAAACTGCGAAGAGTCGTGAGGGAAGGGTAACCGGGTGCTTCCACGTTCGGCCCGGAGAAATCGCTTGCTCCTGCGAGCAAGTGCAAACGCCGCCAGCGGCGAGAGCCGCCGGCGGACCCTTACGACCTGACGGGAGGACCGTCTAGCGACCTGACTATCGATTCGACGCCTATCACTAATCGGGGAAAGTCCCTTGGTATTGCGGGGTGGTGCCCGCCGGTGAGCATTCGTGCGGACTGACCAGGGGACTGGGAGTGTGGCCTTAGTAGAACCCCGGCGAGAGCCGGGGCGGTGTTCTGGGCGAAGGTCCAGACATGTGAGGGGAGTTGTCCCTGACGCCTGCGCGGCAAGGCAGTCGCGACCCGTTTGGCGCTCCGGCTGGTAACCGGAGCGATACGCCATGAACGAAAGGGCCGACGCGGGTTCATATCAAGCCCGCGACGACAACGTGCGGGGCGCTCGTCGGCAATCGTGAGCCGACGGGCGCCTCCCTTCGAGAGGAGCTTCGACGTGGCCACCCGCGAGCGGCCGAGAGGCCGTTCGCCTGTGGCGACGTGATGACGGTGGACGCTACCCGTTTGTGTTGCGTCCGCCGGCCGAGGTTTTCGTACATCGCTGGGCGCCGACGGCGCTCCAGCGAAACAGCGATTTCCAGCGCAGTTTTCAAGAGTTAGATGCAACGCACTTGAGGCGTGCATCTGCAATAAAGAATGTGGCAGCAACCGCTGCCCATTCTCCTGGAAGCTGTCGCTGGAGGGAGCAAGCGTTTCGCGCCGCTCGCGGCGACGATTTGCCCGATGAGCCCCGATGCAGGACGCATCTGCGGGCGGGCAAGTCAGTTTCCGAGCGTGCGGAGCCTCGCATCCACCGCCACGAGGTTTCCCTTGAAGGAACGGCTTTCTGAGGCGCGTTGTGCCGTAAACAACCGCCTCCATTTTGGAGTGCAAACAACTGGCAGAGGGAAGGGATGGAACCAAGAACCTATCACTGCGAACCGGCGACCCTGGATGGATTCCTGTCACAACTTGTCCGTTACGTGGCGAGCGGCCACTACTTTTACGTGACGGGCATGGTGCCGGAGCGGAAAGATCCCGAGCAGGTCGACCGTAAGCTCGTAGAACTCTACGGCATCGGCGGGCCGAAGTGGGAGCGAGCCCGTCGGCGGTTGGGCGAACAGGCCGGAATGCACTATCTGCGGCATGGCCGGTTCTTCGTGCTGATGGCAACCCACGGCCGTCACATATTCTTCACCGACCACGAGAAGAATCTCTGCGACATCCGACGCACGGCGCTCCGGGTGAAGGGCTATTCGATTCGCTACACTTTCAGCGAGGTAGAGAAACGGTGGAAGGTCTTCGTGCGGCTCGACAAGGAAACCTACCGCAGCGTGAAGGCTCACTTCATCGACCTGGCGACCCGCCCGAGTTACCGGGAAACCGACCGGCTCGTTCAAGAGTTCCTGACCTTGCCGTTTCAGGGCTATGGGCCTGTGCGGGCGCAAGTGCTCGCTATCATCAATGCGGTCAATCACGAACGCCGCCGAGCCGGTTATGGTCAGTTGCCGACCGACATCGTGCCGCGAATGCGACCGGTCCGGCAGGTCTTCGATGAGGTTCAATTGGAGCCAGCGGCAGCGTAGGTCATCAGAAGCCGCCCGTTTGAGCGGGTTCCGGCTCCGTTGCCTTTTCCTCCCACGGCTTCTGGGCGACGTTCAGGAGATGGAGCGTGCCTGCCGAATAGCAGGCGAGCCATTCGCCATTGGCGCTGAAGGCGACGCCTTCGGTCGGCTTGCCCGTGGCAAACTTCTGGCCGAGGTATTCTCCCAGGTAGGCGCCCGAACTGAGTGACCACGCCTCGACCGTACCGACGGGGGTGCCTACGGCGGCGACCTCGTCTTGTGCAACATCAAGGCAAGAAAGGGCATTGTTGGATTGCCGCGAAGCGGAGCGCCCCACCAGAGGCCCGACTTCTTTTTGGACGGCTGCCGCAGCCTTTCCTGCCGTCGATTCGCTGGCAACGGTTGGCTCAGTGTGGAGCACAGGCATATCGCGCGTCAGCATGATCGGAGCCCTCAAGACGGAGTCATCGAGGCACAGAACGTTCAGACGGTCGTAATCGGCGGCGACGAATAGTTTGCCGTCGGGAGTGAAGGCGGCGGCGGAGAATCCATGTCGCGGGAGGCGGGCAAAGTGGGTCCGTTCGCCGGTGGTGAGGTCGAATATCTCGACGGCGGTGACGCTCGACTCCAGCGTACGACGCGCCACGATGCCGAATCGTCGGCCATCGGCGGATATGTCGTACATGCCATAAGAAGCAAGCTCGATTGGCGAGAGAGCGCGGAGCGGCTGACCATCGCCGGCGTTGAGCAGGGCGAACGTGTTGTCGACGACGCCGATACAGGCGTGAGACGCCGGAGGAGTGGCTGCCGCTGGAGGAAAACGGATTGTGTCGCCTTCGATGACTCCTGGCGCCCGCACGAGGCGGATCTCCTTGGGCTTCGCTTCCCGCGCGGGAATATAGTGCAGCACGAGCGCCGCCCCGGCGAAACCGCGCAGCCGTTCGACGGCGCGGGGCACGGTTGAGCCCAAAAGGCTTTCTCGTTTTCCGAGCTGAGTCACGGCCACCAGCTCGTCGCCGACGTTGATTTCACCGGACAGCGCGGCAGGGCCGCCATCAATGACCTTGGTGATCAGCAGCTTCCCCGCTTGTTGTTCAAAACCTAGCCCGAGGGTGCCGGCGGGGAGTTTCCAGTTGATTTGCGTTTGAGCCTTGCTGCCGAGGTCTAGCAGTCGGGTTTCGCGTTTGCCCATCATGAGCAGCTTTTTGCCATCAGGAGAAAACGCCACGTCAAAGGCGCTAAACTGGAAGCGGTCCTGAAAATCTGCTTTCGCGATGGAGACGAGCGAGACGACGCCGTCTTCAGTGGCCACCGCCAGCAGGCGGCCGTCGGGGGAGAATGCCAGCTCAGCGAGTGCGGGGGCGTAGCCGTTGGACGCGAAAAAACGGATGGTGTGGTGCTGAGCTTGAGCGGCTGTCGTGAGTAGACAGAGGACAACCGCAGCCGCCCTCGGGGCAGAGTAGGTCATGGTGGTCCCTCGTGATTGCGTCCTGGTAGCGGGGGTTCAGGCGGAAGCAGCCCCTGCGGCTGGAAAGGCCACCATAATAATTGTTGCGGCGAAGCGTTGCCACCACCGCCCACGCCTCAGTGCGTGGGCGGCGGCATAAGCGGCGTCACGGGGCCTCCTCATCGAGCGGCTTATAGCTGGGATACATCACTTCCTGGTAAAGTTTGCGATTCTCGCGGTGCTGCTGGATGCACTGTCGCATCAGCATCCGGCGGTCTTCCCTGGGCATGGCCCGGAAGGTCTCCTGACCATGCCGTAGCTTCGAGACAACGTGCCGGATGACGCTCCGGTAGGAGCTGCCTACATGGCAGTCGCGGTTGATAATCCGGGCTACGATCGGATGCACTTCGAGGGGTTGATTGTTGCTCATGCCGCCACCTCCTCGTTCTGCACGGAGCTGTCGGCCATCGCTTCGAGTATCTGTGCGGCGGCCTTCTGCACGGCATCCAGCGAAGCGGTCAGCACGTTGACATCACCGGAGTAGAGCTGAATGTAGTCTGCGCTGTGGCTGGTCGAATCGATCCCGACTGCCCGGCACACGACGTGGGCGACGGCCTCTGCCTCCGTCTCGCGGATGCACTTGGTGGTGGCCTTTCGCCGTTCGGCGTCGGCGTGGAGCAGCTCGTGGGCCAACTCGTGGACCAGCGTGGCGAACTGCTCGGCTGGCTCCAAGTCGGGCTGGATGACGATCCTGCCCTTCTGCGACACTCCGTCAGCGCCGGAGCCGATTTCCTCGTAGACCAGCTCGATGCCGTAGCGTCGAATCACCCGCTCGACCGACGCGATATGCTCTCCGGGGTCGCCGCTCACGCGAACGAATTCCGGCAGCTCCTTGCCTTCGGTCTGGCTGACATCGTAGACATGCACCACCTTGAATCCGCGGAGCGTGCGGTCCTCGTCTTCGTCAGCCGCCTCTTTGTTGCGGTAGACCATCGGCGCGATGATGCCGATCCCTTTCTCGCCCTTACGCACGAAGCGCCCCATCTTTTTCCATGCCTGGTAGCCTTGCACGACATGCGCGTCAGGCTTCTGCATCGCAATCAGGATGCAGTTGCCGAAGCTGTAGCGGGGGAACTTCGCCATCACCTCCATGAACCGTTGCAGCGTCTCGCTTTTGCCTGCGGCCAGCGCCTCGTTCAACTCCCGCACGCCCTGTTCGATCAACTGTTTGACTTCGTCTCGCTTCATCGTTTCGTCCTCCGAAATCGAAATGGGTGGAAGACGAGCGTCTGCGTCTCAGGCATTCGCCCGCCGGAACACCCGAGGGAGGAACACGCCGAAGCAAGGGGGAGTCTTTGCCGAAGGTCTTTTTCCGGCTACGGATGGCCGGAAAAAGCGGCGCAGGCCGCCCGCAGGGCCGGAGGCGAAGCAGCAGCCGGAGGCGGCCCTTGTCCGGCGTGATACGATGCGAGATTCCGGCGGCGAGAGAAGAAACTTCTTGCTCCTGCCTTCGCGTCAGGAATACGCAGGATGCGAAGCAGTTAGTCGCGTGCCCGCGCAGGCAGACCAAGGTGAGAGCAAGCCCGACCAACAGAGGCAACGTCTAAATCCGGCGATGGTCACTGGACGTGCCAAATAGCTATTGGCCGCGAGGCGGCGGCGGTTTTGGGACCAGCGATGCGCCCCAACAGCTACCTTTCCTCGTAGTGGCACATTGCCCCCAAGTGCATGATTTGGTAAGGTTTGCACCTATCCTCATTCACCACACTCGCCTTCAGGACCGCACCCAATGATGCAGCGTGAGGGTTTCGTCACAGTCAAAGAAGCCGCAAAGTTACTTGATGTTGCCCCCAACACGGTCCGTGCATGGGGTGCAACGGGCAAGATTACCGAGTATCGACATCCTGCAAACAACTACCGACTCTACAAACGCCGGGAACTTGAGAAGCTTGTTGAGAAAGCTCGAATGCCCATGAAACCGAAACACAACAATAAGAAGGCCAAGTAAGTATGCTCCAACTTCGACTACGAGAAGAATTCCGTGGCCGTCGCCTCAAAGGCACGACGGTTGATTTCAAGAACCAGTCGGGGACTGGGGCGTTGGATGTTACCGCCGCCGACTTTCTCAAAATCACTTATCCGTCCCACGATCTTCTTAAGACGATCGAGGCAACCCAACAAGGACAATCAAGGCCGGTTGTTCTTCTGGGGGCGAGAGGGCAGGGCAAATCGCACCTGATGGCGGCACTCTACCATTTGTGCCATGACACGGATGCCGGTGCCTCATGGTTGAGCGAATGGGCCGATCATTTTCAAGACCCGCAAATTGCCAACCTGAAACTACGCAGCGATTGCCATGTGATCGCCGAGAGCCTGCATCTTCAGCGTTACAAGTATCTGTGGGACATCCTGTTCGCACTCCATCCGAGGGGGCAATGGTATGAAGCCAAGTGGTCCGGGATGGGGGAGAGGAAGACTGATGTTCCCAGCTACGACTTGATGATGGAGATGTTCACGGACCAGTCGACCGTGC
>CAYTGL010000030.1:0-30712 GCA_964437335.1 uncultured Chromatiales bacterium | reverse complement strand
TCGAACAGGCCGACGGAGGCACGCTGTTTCTCGACGAGATCGGTGACATGCCGGTCGAACTTCAGACGCGCCTGCTGCGCGTACTCGCCGATGGGGAGTTTTACCGGGTCGGCGGCCACACCCCGATCCGCGTTGATGTACGCATCATCGCCGCCACCCATCAGGATCTCGAGCAGCGGGTCAGGGATCACCTGTTTCGCGAAGACCTCTATCACCGGCTCAACGTGATACGGATACATATCCCGTCGCTGCGTGAGCGGCGCGAGGATATTCCGATGCTGACCCGGCACTTCCTGGCTCAGGCCGGCCAGGAACTGTCAGTCGAGCCAAAGTCGCTTGATGCGGAGGCCGAGAAGGCCATGACGCAACTCGACTGGCATGGCAATGTCCGCCAGCTTGAGAACACCTGCCGCTGGCTCACTGTAATGTCGCCCGGCCAGGTCATCCACGTCGAGGATTTACCGCCCGAGCTCAGGTCCGCGGCGCCTGTGGACGGCAGCAGTACCGCGTGGGAGGACATCCTCAGACAATGGACCGAGCAGCGCCTTGGTCAGGGCGCCGAGGCGCTGCTCGACGATGCCATGCCGCGCTTCGAACGCACAATGATCGAGACCACGCTGAAACACACCGGCGGACGCCGCCAGGAGGCCGCCCGCCTTCTCGGCTGGGGCCGCAACACCCTGACCCGCAAGATCAAGGAACTCGGTATAGAGTCGGAAGAAGAAGACGCGTAGGATGCAGTAAGCGCAGCGAACCGCTCAATAGCCATTCAATTCAACCGCAGCGTTCCGGTAAGCTCCGCAACGCTGCCCATCTCATGCCGCCTCAGATAATCGACGATCCCGGCATTGATCCGCGGACAGGCCAGCGGATCGTAGAACAGCCCGGTCCCGACGCCGACCGCCGCCGCGCCGGCGATCAGGAACTCGATCGCATCCTCTGCATTGACGACGCCCCCCTGCCCAATGATCGGTATTCCGTGATTCCTGCTGACCTGGTAGACCTGATGAACCTTCAGCAATGCGATCGGCTTGATCGCCGGGCCCGATAATCCGCCCTGGTTGTTGCCGATCACCGGCGTCCGCTCCTCGATGTCGATCGCCATGCCGGTCACCGTGTTGATCACCGCAAAAGCGTCGGTACCGGCCTCGATGCAGCGCCTGGCGTTTTCGGCGATATCGGTCTGGTTCGGCGAAAGTTTCGTGATCAACGGCTTTGCGGTCACCGACCGGCAAGCCGCGACGACCCGGGCCGACATGTCCGGGTCGTTGCCAAACTGCACACCGCCTTCCTTGACATTCGGACAGGAAATGTTGATCTCGATCGCATCGATCGGGGAATCGTCGAACAGGCGCGTGACCGCGATATATTCTTCGACGGTTGATCCGGACACGTTCGCGATGAAGCGGGTCTCGCTGAAATCGAGCGTCGGCAGGATATGATTGACCACATGGGCGGTACCCGGGTTCTGCAGGCCGATCGCGTTCAGCATTCCCATCGGCGTCTCGATGACCCGGTGCGGCGCGTTGCCGAGCCGCGGCTCGAGCGTCGTACCCTTCAGGCAGACGGCACCGACGTCATGATGGGAAAACCCCTCGACGCGGGTATACTCCTCGCCAAAGCCGACGCAGCCCGACAGCAGCACCAGCGGCGTCGCGAACTGCAGGCCGCAGAAATCGAGCGCCAGCATGCGGCGCTCCCGTTCATCGAGAACCCGGCTGCTCATCGACACGAACCGGAAATCACCAGCGAAACCCTCACCGCACCCCCGCCATGTTTCATGTCGTCCTGTTCAATCCCGAAATTCCGGCGAATACCGGCAACATTATACGCCTGTGCGCCAACACGCGGACAACGCTGCATTTGATACACCCGCTCGGCTTCGAACTCGACGACGCCCGCCTGCGCCGCGCCGGGCTTGATTATCACGAATATGCCCGCGTGCGGGAATATCCGGATCTCGACAGTTTTCTTCGACGGGTCGTCCCGCCGCGCCTGTTCGCCTGCTCGACCCGTGGCGGCACGGCCTACAGCGCCGCCGGCTATCATCCCGGTGATGCTTTCCTCTTTGGGCCTGAAACTCGCGGCCTCCCTGCGGAACTGCTGGAAAGCCTGCCGCCGGAACAGCGCCTGCTCATCCCGATGGCGCCGCGCTGCCGCAGCCTGAATCTGTCGAATGCCGTCGCGATCATCGTCTACGAGGCATGGCGACAGCATGGATTCGGAGTATCAGAAGATGATGCGCTCGCCGCTGAATAAATCGATCAGGCGTTCGCGCTCGCGAATCAGATGGACAGTCGACCCATCGATCAGGACCTCTGCAGCGCGCGGCCGTGAATTGTAATTCGAGCTCATGACGAAGCCATAGGCGCCGGCGGAGCGAACCGCGAGAAGATCGCCCTCACGAACAGCGAGACTGCGGCCCTTGCCGAGAAAATCTCCGGTCTCGCACACCGGGCCGACGACGTCCCACACCCGCGCGGGAACCTGATCGTCTGCGGCAACCGGTACGATCTCATGCCAGGCATCGTACAGCGCCGGCCGGATCAAGTCGTTCATCCCGGCATCGACGATCGCAAAACTCCTGTCACTGCCGGGCTTCAGATATTCGATCCGCGTTAGCAGAAGGCCGGCATTCGCGACCAGCGCTCGCCCCGGCTCGATCAGCAAGCTGACCTTGCGATCGCCGAGCCGGTCGACCAGGGCTGCGGCATAGGCCTGCGGCGGCGGCGGGGACTCATCCCGGTAACGGACGCCGAGCCCGCCCCCGATATTGAGGTGGTGGAGCACCGCGCCGTCGCGCGCCAGTTCATCCGCCAGCGCGAGCAGCCGGTCCAATGCCGCGACGAACGGCGCGATCTCGGTCAACTGCGAACCGATGTGACAGTCGAGCCCGACCAGCGTGACATGCGTCATCCCGGACAGGCGAGCGACCAGCGCGCGCACCTCATCGACCGGTATCCCGAACTTGTTCTCCTTGAGGCCGGTCGCAATATACGGGTGGGTGCGGGCATCGACATCCGGATTGACGCGCAGCGATACCGGTGCCTGCCGGCCGACTTCAGCGGCGATGGACTCGATGCGATTGAGTTCGGAGGCTGACTCGACATTGAAGCAGCCGATGCCTGCTTCGAGCGCGCGCCGAATCTCGGCCCGACTCTTCCCGACTCCGGAAAACACAACCTTCGCAGGATCGCCGCCTGCCGCAATCACCCGCTCCAGTTCGCCGCCGGAAACGATGTCGAAGCCAGATCCCAGTCGCGCCAGCAGATTCAGGATCGCGATATTCGAACAGGCCTTGACCGCGAAACAAACCAGGTGATCCCGTCCGCTGAAGGCCTCATCGAAGGCGCGCCAGTGCCGCTCGAGTGTCGCGCGCGAATAAATGTAGCAGGGCGTACCGAATTCCGCTGCGACGGCGCGCAAATCGACGTCTTCGGCATGCAACACGCCGTTTCTGGCCAGAATATGGTCCATTAATAGTGATCTTCCTGCTGAATTTCCTCGGCAGGATCCACGCCAGGGAGATAAAGATCACCCTTCTGCCCGCATGCCGCCATCAGCAGGGCAAACAACATTACCGCGAACAAGGCGCGCCAGCTCGCCCGAAATCGGCTGATCAAGACATGTCTCCCCCTGATTGACCGTATTCGTCAGTATAATTGAGTTCGAGCTGACTGCGCGAATCGACGCCCGGTTGCACGCTCCGGCCGGGCCCGCTATGTAATCCGGCGCTATTCCGGGAGCCGATGATGGATGCAAATCACGAACTGCTGCCTTGCGTCACGATCGAACCTGACAAGGTCGCCGACGCCGTGGTGATCTGGTTGCATGGCCTCGGCGCCGACGGCCATGATTTCGAACCCATCATTCCGCACCTGAAACTCGCCCGAAGCGTTTCGGTCCGATTCGTCTTCCCCCACGCCCCGCACCGACCTGTCACGATCAATAATGGTATGGTCATGCGCGCCTGGTACGACATCGCCGGCCCCGGACAGCGCTGGCAGGAAGACGATACCGGCATCAGAAGCTCGGAAGGGGATCTGCGCCGACTGATAGCGCGGGAAATCGCGCGCGGCATCCCCTCGCAGCGCATCGTACTCGCAGGCTTTTCACAAGGCGGCGCGATCGTATTGCAGACCGGATTGCGTTATCCGGTTCCGCTTGGGGGCATCATTGCGCTGTCGACCTACCTGCCACTCGCCGCGCGCCTGCCTGACGAGGCCCATCCGTCGAACCGGGCGGTCCCGATACTGATCGCGCACGGCCGACGGGATACGATCATCCCGATTACGCTGGCCCTGCGATCCCGCGACGTGCTGCTTGCAGCCGGCTATACCGTTGAATGGCGCGACTACGACATCGGACACAGCGTCTGCCCGGATGAAATCGACGCCATTTCAAGCTGGCTCGGGCAGCGATTCACGACAGCGCAACCGGGATTCCCCGCCACCGATTGAGATCCGCCGAACTCAAGACCAACCCTCCCTCCGCCGTTATATACCCGTATAAGAACTCCCATAATTCTGATACAGAACGTCAATAATTTATTCTTGAGAATCAAGGAGTCACGGATGGGAACAGCAAGTCCGGGCGTTGATCAGGCCGATTTGAGTCTTTTTTCACCCCTCGATCAACTCGCCCCCGCCCAGGTCGAGCGACTGCTCGAGCATTCCCGCGTCGAACGTATCCCGCCCGGCCGGCGGCTGTTCGATATCGGGGATTCCGACGGCCGCTCGATTTTCCTGCTGGCCGGGCAGCTTGCCCTTGTCTCCGCGGACAACCGGATTCGTATGCTGAAGGCCGCCACTCCGGAAGCCGGGCAAGCCATTGCAAGCCATCAGCCACGCGAGGCGACCGCGCTGGCGCGGACCGCCGCGACTGTACTCTGCGTCGATACCGTCCTGCTCGAATCCCTGCTCACGGCCGGCGATGCGGCCGTCCCCAAATCCTCTGCCCCGGACCTCGATCTCGGACCGATATTCGCATCCCCGCTGTTCTCACGACTGACCGGATCCCGTCTGCAGACCCTGATACAAGGCATGGATATCCTCGAGGCGAGGGCCGGCGATGTCGTCCTCAGGGAAGGCGAGGACAACGCCTGGTATCACATCGTCGAATCAGGCAGGTTCCGGGTGACGCGCAGGCGCCAGGATAACGACGAAGGTCAAGGCGACCTGGGGCGGCTGCAAGGCTTCGGGGAAGCCGCGCTGATCGCGAATGAATCTCATGACTTCAGCGTCACGACACTGGAAGACGGCAGGTTGCTGCGCTTCCCCAAGGGCGCGTTTCTTAACTTGATTCTACGGCCATTCATCCGGTGGATCGGCCCTAACGACATCGCACCCCTGATGCTCAAAGGGAGCCTGCTGCTCGATGTTCGTTCCCACAAGGCCTACACCCGGCATCACCTGCGCGACAGCATCAACCTGCCGCTGCGCGTCCTGCGTCAAACCGCGGCGATACTCGACCATAGCCGGAGCTACATCATTTGCTGCGACAATGTCAGGCGCAGTGCCGCGGCGGCCTTTCTGCTGGCACAGCAAGGCATGGATACGATGATACTGAACGATTCCGTCCGGAATGCGATGTCCGGCCCGCGGCCATCACCGACCCAGGAACAGGCCTCCCGGTAATGCAGCATTACCACATCGGCAGACAACCGATCTTCGATGCCCGCCAGCGGGTCATCGGATATGAACTGCTCTACCGGCATCGCGGCAGCGCCTTCTCCAATGTCACCGATGGCGACCAGGCGACTTCCCAGATTATCGTCAACAGCTTCTGGGAGATGGGGCTCGGCAAAGTCGTCGGCGCCCACAAGGCCTTCGTCAATGTCACCCGCAATTTTCTGATTAACAGCGAGCTGCTGCCGCCGCCGGGCGACCAGCTGGTGATCGAGATACTCGAGGACATCCTCGTCGACAGCGAAATCACGGCCGCAGTCAAGGACCTCAAGAATCGGGGCTACGTCATTGCCCTCGATGATTTCACGTATCACCCGGACCTCACGCCGCTGCTCGAGCTGGCCGACATCGTCAAGCTCGATGTGCTCGGCCTCGACAATGAACAGGTGCGAGAACATCTCGGGATCCTGCGGAGGTATCCGGTAAAGCTGATCGCCGAGAAGGTCGAGACGCCGGAGATGTTCGACCTGTGCCGGAATCTCGGATTCGACTACTACCAGGGTTATTTCCTGTGTCGGCCGCGCGTACTTACCGGCAAACGCCTGCCGGCCAATCGCGTCAACGCGATGCGCATGATGGCAAAGCTGCAGCGCCCCGAACTGGATATCAGGGGTCTGGAGGAACTCGTGTCGCAGGATCCGACGATGAGCTACAAGCTGCTGCGCTACATCAACTCAGCGGCTTTCTCGCCCGGCAGCAAGATCGATTCGATACACCATGCGATCGTCTATCTCGGCGAGCGCGAGATCCGGCGCTGGGCCAGCCTGATCGCACTGACCGGTATTGACGACAAGCCCGAGGAGCTGATCACGACTGCGCTGATTCGCGCCAAGATGTGCGAACTGCTGGCGGAAAGCGCCCGGCAGGCTAACAAGGATTCCGCCTTCATGGTCGGCCTGTTCTCGACGCTCGATGCGCTGATGGATCAGACGATCGATACCGTACTGGGACTGCTGCCGCTCTCACCGGAGATCACCGAGGCCTTGCTGAACCGCTCCGGATTCTACGCCAGACTGCTGGAGACCACGATCGCCCACGAGCGCGGCGACTGGGACGACGTCGATTCTGCCGGCATCGACCAGCAGACGATTTCTTCCGCCTGGCTGTCCGCGCTCGAATGGGCCGAACTCACGATGTCGTACGTCGCGGTCAGTCGCAAGCACTGACCCTCCACCACTTCACCTCATCCCCTCACGACACGCAGGGATGAAAATTCTCATTGATTCTTTTATGCTTGTGCGCCCCGGCATATCGGATAGCACACTGCTCAGGATACTTGGGATATGAAAATCAACTCGTTCCACCCCCCCCGGCGAACCCTGATGGGTCCCGGACCTTCCGATGTCAGCCCGCGCGTGCTCGAAGCGATGGCGCGGCCGACGCTAGGCCACCTCGATCCGGCCTTCATTACGATGATGGAAGAGGTCAAGTCCTTGTTGCAGTATGCGTTCCAGACCCGCAACCAGTTGACGTTCCCGGTCTCGGCGCCCGGCTCTGCCGGCATGGAGACCTGCTTCGTCAATCTGGTCGAGCCCGGCGACAAGGTCATCATCTGTCAGAACGGCGTCTTCGGCGGTCGGATGAAGGAAAACGTGCTGCGCACCGGTGGCGTGCCGGTCATGGTCGAAGACCCGTGGGGCCGGGCCGTCGATCCCGGCAAGCTCGAGGCCGCGCTCAAGGCCAACCCCGACGCTGCGATCGTCGCCTTTGTCCACGCCGAGACCTCGACCGGGGCCCGCTCGGACGTCAAGATGCTCGCCGACCTCGCGCGCAATCACGACTGCCTGACCATCGTCGATACCGTCACCTCGATTGGCGGCATTCCGCTGCTCGTCGATGAATGGCAGCTCGACGCCGTCTATGCCGGCACCCAGAAATGCCTGTCCTGCGTCCCTGGCCTGTCGCCGGTCACGTTCAGCGAACGGGCAAAGGCGAAGATCCAGGCGCGCACGAAGCCGGTACAGAGCTGGTTTCTCGACCTGAATCTGGTCATGGCCTACTGGGGTGGGACCGGCAAGCGCACCTATCACCATACCGCACCGGTCAACACACTGTATGCGCTGCACGAGGCGCTGGTCATGCTGCAGGAGGAAAACCTCGGCCGCGCCTGGGCGCGTCACCTTCACTATCACCAGGCCTTGCGCGCCGGTATCGAGGCGATGGGGCTCGAATTTATTGTCCCGGAAGACGAGCGCCTGCCGCAACTGAATGCGATCCGGATTCCGGAGGGTATTGACGACACGCTGGTGCGCGCGCAGTTACTCGGTGAATATGGCCTCGAGATCGGGGCCGGGCTCGGCGCGATGGCCGGCAAGGTCTGGCGCATCGGACTGATGGGTCATGCCTGCACTGCGCGCAACGTCTTTTTCTGCCTCGGCGCGCTCGAAGACGTGCTCGGCGACTACCATGCGCCGATCGAACGCGGTCGCGCGCTCGGCGCCGCGCGCGCAGTCATGAGCGCTGAGCCGACAGTCATCGACGACGAGGAATAGGTAGCGCGTCGGCAGTCTACGGCCGGCGAATCAGGATCAGGATTCCGCGACCCTTCCGCGTGTCATCATCGCTGTTGCTGCTGGTCGCGAGTGCGATGAAGTCACCGGCCTGAGTCACCGCTCCGCTGGCCGTGATGGTTTCGTCTCCGATGGTCAGGATCAGCGTCATCTGACCATTCGCCTGCACGTTGTAGGAACCTGACGACAGGGCCTGCTGCCCGGCTATCGATGAAAGGGACGGCGCCGGTCCGGCGAGCTTTCCGTTGTCGACAGTGTGGGCGCCCAGCTGGAAATCCGCGCCGTCGAATCCACCCGCCGTACTCACCGTGCCGGTGAAACCATTGATCACCACGATATCGAAGGCCGTGCCATCGGCGCGGGTGAAGACCAGGTTTCCTCCGGCCACCGTGCCGTTGACCGTGACACCGACCGCGGCCAGATCGGTCTGGACGGTGGGGTTGTTGAGCCCGCCCTGAATATCCGCTGCCGTCACGATATCGCCGGCGGCCGTCGACGTGAACGTGAAGACCGGGACGCCGCCGACGCTCAGCGCGAACGTCTCGCCGGCGGCGCCCGCCATCGCGGATTCAAATGCGCCGGATATGCCGGAGGCATTGACCCCAAGCACAGCGCCGTTATTGATCAGCTGGGCGCCGCCCGCGAAATTGGCCCCCGCGAAGCCACCGGCCGAATTGGCCGCATCGGTGAAGGTGTTGGTTACCACGATGTCGAAGTCCGTGCCGTCGGCCTTGGTAAAGACCAGATCTCCGCCGGCGACCGTGCCGCTGACCGTGATCCCGGCGGCGGTCAGCGCGCCACTGGCGCTGTCGAGTCCGCCCTGGACAAGCACTGCGGTAACGGTATCACCGGGGGCCGTCGACGTGAAAGAGTAGACCGGGACGCCGCCGACCGTCAGTGAGTACGTCTGGCCGGCGGCAACCGCGGTCGCGGTTACGAAGGCGCCGGACGGGTCGGATACCGTCGGCACTGCCACGACAAGCTCGGAGCCGTTGTTGATGTTATGGGGGCCGGTCGAGAGGAAATCGCTTCCGGCGAATCCACCGGCCGAATTGGCCGCGTTGCTGAAGGTGTTGGTCACCGCGATGTCGAAGGGCGTGCCGTCGGCCTTGGTGAAGACCAGATTGCCCCCGGCCACCGTGCCGGTAAAGGTGATGCCGGCGGTGTTCAGCGCGCCGGTCGCGGCGGTCAGCCCGCCGTCGATATCCGCGGCGGTCACCGTTTGGCCGGCGGCGGTCGACGTGAACGTGAAGACCGGGACGCCGCCGACGCTCAGCGTATAGGTCTGGCCGGCGGAAACGGACGTCGCGGTCGCGAAAGCGCCGGACGGGTCGGATACCGTCGGCGCGAGCACCGAACCGTTGTTGATCGTATGGGGCCCGGTCGAGAGGAAATCGTTTCCGGCGAATCCGCCGGCCGAATTGGTCGAGTTGCTGAAGGTGTTGGTTACCGCGATGGTGAAGTCCGTGCCATCGGCCTTGGTGAAGACCAGACTCCCCGCGGCCACCGTACCGGTGACGGTGATGCCGGCCGCGTTCAGCGCGCCGGTCGCGGCGTTGACCCCGCCCTGGATATCCGCGGCCGTCACCGTTTGGCCGGCAGCGGTCGACGTGAACGTGAAGACCGGGACGCCGCCGACGGTCAGCGAGTAGGTCTGACCGTTGCTGACCGCCGTCGCGGTCGTGAAGGCGCCGGACGGGTCGGATACCGTCGGCACGAGCACCGAACCGTTGTTGATCGTATGGGGCCCGGTCGAGAGGAAATCGTTTCCGGCGAATCCCCCGGCCGGAATAGTCGTATTGGTGAAGGTGTTGGTCACCGCGATGGTGAAGTCCGTGCCGTCGGCCTTGGTGAAGACCAGATTCCCCCCGGCGACCGTACCGGTGAAGGTGATGCCGGCCGCGTTCAGCGCGCCGGTCGCGCTGGTCAGCCCGCCCTGGACATCCGCGGCCGTCACCGTTTGGCCGGCGGCGGTCGACGTGAACGTGAGCACCGTGACGCCGCCGACGGTCAGCGAGTAGGTCTGACCGGCGCTGACCGCAGTCGCCGTCGTGAAGGCCCCGGACGCGGTAGAGGTCGTAGGCACCGCCGGTTGGGCCACGGAACCATTATTGATCGTGTGGGGTCCGGTCGAGAGGAAATCGCTTCCGGCGAATCCACCAGCCGGAATGGTCGTATTGGTGAAGGTATTGGTCACCGCGATGGTGAAGTCCGTGCCGTCGGCCTTGGTGAAGACCAGATTCCCCCCGGCGACCGTACCGGTGAAGGTGATGCCGGCCGCGTTCAGCGCGCCGGTCGCGCTGGTCAGCCCGCCCTGGACATCCGCGGCCGTCACCGTTTGGCCGGCGGCGGTCGACGTGAACGTGAACACCGACACGCCGCCGACCGTCAGTGAGTAGGTCTGACCAGCGCTGACCGCGGTCGCGGTCGTGAAGGCGCCGGATGCGGTAGAGGTCGTAGGCACCGCCGGTTGGGCCACGGAACCGGTATTGATCGTGTTGGTGCCGTTCGCAAAATCAGCCCCCGCGAAGCCGCCTGGCACATCGGTGAAGCCATTGGTCACTACGATGGTGAAGGCGGCACCGTCCGCCCGGGTAAAGACCAGATTTCCTCCGGCCACTGTCCCGCTGACCGTGATGCCTGCGGTGTTCAATGCACCAGTGGCGCTGGTAACCCCTCCCTGGATATTCGCGGCCTCCACGATATCGCCGGCGAGGTCTGAGGTGAAGGTGAAGACCGGCACGCCGCCGACGATCAATGAGAAGGTCTCATTGGCAGCGCCCGCCGTCGCGGTCGTGAACGTGCCGGATTCGCTCGATATATTGGCCGCCTCGGGCACAGCCTCGATTCCGTTATCGATCGTGCGGGTGCCGGTCGCGAACTGCGCCCCCGCGAATCCGCCGGTCGCGCCATTGATCCCGGTGAAGCCGTTGACCACGTTGATGGTGAAGCTCGCGCCGTCCGCCCGGGTAAAGACCAGATTTCCTCCGGCCACTGTCCCGCTGACCGTGATGCCTGCGGTGTTCAATGCACCAGTGGCGCTGGTAACCCCTCCCTGGATATTCGCGGCCTCCACGATATCGCCGGCGAGGTCTGAGGTGAAGGTGAAGACCGGCACGCCGCCGACGATCAATGAGAAGGTCTCATTGGCAGCGCCCGCCGTCGCGGTCGTGAACGTGCCGGATTCGCTCGATATATTGGCCGCCTCGGGCACAGCCTCGATTCCGTTATCGATCGTGCGGGTGCCGGTCGCGAACTGCGCCCCCGCGAATCCGCCGGTCGCGCCATTGATCCCGGTGAAGCCGTTGACCACGTTGATGGTGAAGCTCGCGCCGTCCGCCCGGGTAAAGACCAGATTTCCTCCGGCCACTGTCCCGCTAACCGCGATGCCTGCGGTGTTCAATGCACCGGTGGCGCTGGTAACCCCGCCCTGGATATCCGTGGCCGTCACGGTGTTACCGGAGGCCGCTGAGGTGAACGTGAACACCGTGACGCCGCCGACGGTCAGCGAGAAGGTCTGGCCGGAAGCGCTCGCCGTCGCGGTCGTGAACGCGCCGGATGCGCCCGAGGTATTGGCCACCAGCGCGGTGCCGTTGGCGATCGCGCGGGTGCCGGTCGCGAAATGGGCCCCCGCGAATCCTCCCGCCGCGCCCTCGGTGCCCGAGAAGCCGTTGTTCACTACGATCGTGAAGGCCGCGCCGTCAGTCTTGGTAAAGACCAGATTTCCCCCGGCCACCGTACCGCTCACGGTGAATCCGGCCGTGGTCAGCGCGGACTGGACGGTGGGGTTGTCGAGCCCGCCCTGGATATTCGCGGCGGTCACGGTGTCACCAGGGGCCGCTGAGGTGAAGGTATAGACCGTGACACCGCCGACGGTCAGCGAGAAGGTCTGGCCGGCGGCGCCCGCCGTCGCGGTCGTGAACGCGCCGGATGCGCCCGAGGCATTCGCGACCAGCACGGTGCCGTTGGCGATCGTGCGGGTGCCGGTCGCGAAATGGGCCCCCGCGAATCCGCCCGCCGCGCCCTCGGTGCCCGAGAAACCGTTGTTCACCACGATCGTGAAGGCCGCGCCGTCAGCGCGGGTGAAGATCAGCGTCCCGCCGGCCACCGTGCCGCTGACGGTGAATCCGGCCGTGGTCAGCGCGGACTGGACGGTGGAGTTGTCGAGCCCGCCCTGGATATCCGCGGCGGTTACGGCATCGCCAATAGCCGCGGACGCGAACGTGAATACCGTGACCCCGCCGACGGTCAAAGAGAAGGTCTGGCCGGCGGCGCCCGCCGTCGCGGTCGTGAACGCGCCGGAAGCGCCCGAGGCATTGGCCACCTCGGACACGGCCTCGATTCCGTTATCGATCGTGCGGGCGCCGGTCGCAAAATGCGCCCCTGCGAATCCACCCGCCACGCCCTCGGTGCCGGAAAAGCCGTTGATCACCTCGATCGTGAAGGCCGCGCCGTCAGCCCGGGTAAAGACCAGATTTCCCCCGGCCACCGTACCGCTGACGGTGAATCCAGCCGTGTTCAGCGCGGCACTCGCGCCGTTGAGCCCACCCTGGATATCCGCGGCCGACACGGTATCGCCAATGGCTGCCGACGTGAACGTGAAGATCGTGACATCGTCGACGCTCAGTGAGAAGGTTTCGCCGACGGCGCCGGCCGTCGCGGTCGTGAACTCACCGGATGCGCCCGACGCATTGGGTACGGCCGGGGAGGCGTTGTCGATAGTGTGGGTGCCGATCGCAAAATCGGCCCCCTCGAAGCCGCCGGCTGCGCTTGCGGTACCGGTGAATTCGTTGGTCACGACGATGTCGAAGGCCGCGCCTTCAGGTTTGGTGAAGACCAGATCACCTCCGGCCACCGTGCCGGTGACGGTGACGCCGGCCGAGGTCAGATCGAACAAGACGGTGGCGTTGTCGAGCCCGGCCTGGATATCCGCGGCGGTCACCGCATCGCCGGCGGCAGTCGACGTGAAGCTGAATACCGTGACGCCGTCGACCTCCAGCGCGAACGTCTCGCCGGCGGCGCCCGCGTTGGCGGTCGTGAAGGTGCCGGATTCGCCCGAGATATTGGGCTCCGCCCCGGTCTCGCCCCTGGCCGCGGCTATATCGATGGTCGCCCGTTTGCGGGCCAGCGTACCCGCGGTGATGCCTCCCGCACCGTTCAAGCTTACCGTTCCGTAACTTATCCCGGTCTCGACGAACGCGGTGGGCGTATTTCCATTCAAACCATCGGACAAGTAACCCGCGTACTCGACAACGTTATAGACTCCGGACACATTGCCGGTGCCCATACCGCTGCCGCGCCTGATAGCGATCGAGAACGAACGCTCGACCGAAGTCACCGGGTCCGCGAAGCCGCCAGAGAACATATTGACGCCAACGACCTCTCCGTCTCTCTCGCCATCTGAAGACGTGGATCCCCAGCCGAGCAGCGTCCCCACCGCTGAATCCCTGAATTGCACGAGCCCGCCGTTCTGGGGTACGTAATACAGGCCGCTCAGCACGTTCGAACTGGTGCTGGCGGCTACGGAATAATCAGCCAGATTCAGTTGCAGGCTGTCAGTTACGGTATTCGAAACAAAGCTGCCGAAATCCCTGGGCTCGTCGAAGTCATAGGTTTGGGCCGTACTATCGAAGGTCGCCGTCCCGACCGCGGTGGTCAAGGTCACGGTATTTGCGCCCGATTCCTCACCAGTCAGGGTTTGCTGCAGCCGGATCTGGTTATAGACCGTTCCAGCTCCTCCCGGTGCATCGAGCAGCGTGAGATCCTGCAGCGGCGGCTGCGCATCCTGGTTGGATTGCCTCCATCGTGCGGCGAACCTGAGACCCATGCCGGACACCGATAGCGCATCATCCTCGACGCGCACGCTGTTATCGAGAGGGTAGATCATGTACGTGCCGGTTTCGGTCGTGGCGCCGATTCCGGCAACGGAAGAAGACGGATTGATACTGTCAGCGATGGCGATCTGACGATTTGCATTTGTCACGTGCAGCAGATTGCTGAGTATCAGGGTGTAGGGAAAGGCATTATCGGATTGGCCGCTGGGATCCTGAACGGACGTGAAATCGTGCAGAAACTTGCCCGTCGCGACCAGACCCGGATTGGGTGAGTCTCTGTTGCCCCCGAAAATCATGGCCCCCTGCCCACTGCCGATTTCCACCCCGCCCAGGGCACCGATCACGGGAACGACAAACGGGTCCTTGAGCACCCCGGAGAAGTCCATCACGCTATAGTCGCTCGAACGCAGTACGGCGTCAGTTCCGGGCGCCGAATAGGCGACGACCAGATTCAGGAATACCGTCCCGCCCGCAGTCATGATCGCCTGGACGGCATTGCCGAAGGTCATGCCGGTGACATCGGTATCCAAAGTCACCAGATGGCTATGCAGGGCCGCCACCTCCTGAATCGAAAAGTTTCCAATGGTCACGCCCCCGCCGAGGCTGTCGAGTACCGCGTCAATAACGACCTCGGAGGTGGGGGAGATATCGACGACAGCCCCGGTTACGATCGCGCGCATGGTATTCGTCTGCCCCGTCACCTGGACAGCAAACGCACTGTTGGGACCGATCGCGGGTGTGTTGGTGAACGTGTAGGATCCGTTTTGACCGGTGGTCGTCGTAGCTACGATCGTCCCGTTACTGAGTTGTACCAGGTTGACGGTCGCGCCTGCGACAGGCGCGAGGCCGATGATGTCGGCGTAAACCGGACCGAGCACGAAAGTGGCGACTTTCGAAAACAGGCTGTCCGTCTGGACCGAAGCGAATTGCTCAATATCCCCGGCTGGCGCGGTTACCGTCCCGGTAATCGTATTAATCGTATTACCGGTTTGCTCGAAAGTAGGGATTTCACTGTTACTGCAGCCACCCAGCGCGACAGCCAGCAAACAGAGGCAGATGACTGCACGGATGACCTTACCTTCCATCATTATTCCCATACATTTCGCACCACGTGCGAGTGGCCGGTGAATACAGGTATATCCGACAGCCATAAACAAACTGGCGCTTCCGATGCGGGGTCTGACGGGGCGGGCCTTCTAGCTGGGATATTATAACTCAATGTGTTTTACACCATCTTAAAGACACGGCGCATCCGGCAAGCGAAACCCAATAAATGCCCCAGATACCACTAGTTATCGGCAATTCCCTCGCGGGGGACCAACGCACGGACCTTGTGTGACCGCAGGCTTGCAGCGTTGACCGGGAGCTGCGGCAGGCAGCCCTTGGGCTTCCTGCCCGAGTTTCAGGATGGATAAGCTCGCCAAGGCGCGAAATCCATTTCGCCCTTAGCTGATCTACAGACCTCGACGAACCTGACTATATGGACAGGTCATTGACTCGATAAGTTCCGGTCAAGTGCATAGCGCCCCGGGGAATCACCGAACTCAAGTCGTCCGGCGCTTGATATTAGAAGAAAAAATAATTTAAAACAACCTGTTGGAGCCGATCCCGATCCCCTGAGTCGTCGGGATCGAGAACGCAGCGGGACAGCCCCGTACGATCAATCGCGGTCGCGGGCGCCTCGCCCGAGGTGGGTCAGCCACACATCGACCCGTCCCCACCAGGATTCAGAGAGGCGCGACAACCACGGGCGCTCGATCCAGTCCTGGTAGCGGATCTCCAGGCTACTGGCGAAATCGGCCTCAAACATCGTCATTGTCCGTGCGGCGAAGTCCGTGTCATCAATCTCCTGGTTAGCCTCAAGATTCCAGCGGAGGTTCCAGCGGTCGAAATTGCAGGATCCGACCGTGACCCAGCTGTCACAGATCGCAATCTTGTGGTGCAGCACCCGGAGCTGGTATTCGAAGATGCGCACGCCATTCGCGAGCAACCGGGCGTAAAATCTGCGGCCCGCATAACGCACCGAAGGATGATCGGTATTCGGTCCCGACAGCAGCAGGCGCACGTCGACGCCGCGCTGCGCGGCATGGCGCAAGGCGCGGCGGATGCGCCACGACGGGATGAAATAGGCGGTCGAGAACCATACCCGGTCATTCGCAACGTGGATCTGGCGCAGCAGGGAGCGCTTGATCTCCTGCGTGGCCGGTCCCCGGATCAGCGTCACGCGGCCCATGCTCCCCGGTGACAAGGACGCTTGCGAATTGACTGGCTTCAGCGCCGATGCCTGCTGCGACCGGTTGGTTCGCCGCCACACCGACACGAAGCTTGCCTGCCAGTCTGCGACGACCGGGCCTTCGACGCGCACCATTGTCTCGCGCCAGGCCAGAGTGGCAGGATCTGGCGGATCGAAGACATCGGTGATCCCTGTGCCGCCGGTGAATGCGACTTCGCCATCGATGAGCAACAGCTTGCGGTGGTCACGCGCGAGATTGTCGGTCAATTTGCCGAGGCGGAACGGATTGTAGAACACGAGTCGCACGCCACCTTGCTCAAGGCGGACGCAATCGGCACGAGCCAGACCGAGGGCGCCGAAGTCGTCGAGCAACAGCCTGACGTCGACACCGCGGCCAGCGGCGGCGAGCAACGACGCGATGAAACGGTCGGCGACCACCCCGGATTCGAAGAGGTACATCTCTAACAGGACATGATGCCTCGCCGAGGCGATCCCGGCGAGCATGCGGGGAAAGAATGCGGAGCCATCGATCAGCAGTTCGAAGCGATTGCCGTTGCGCCAGGAAAAACGATATTTGCGCTGCGGCGTTCGGGCCATGCACCGGACTCCATCTGTGGTAACCGTGGGAAATTCGTCAGTGGTTCGATTATAACGCGTCATCGCCCGGGCAATACCCTCCACCCGGACCGATGCGACACAGGTATCAAGACGACCTTTTACCCCCCGATACAGTCATAGTATGCTGAGGCTGCTCAAAATCGCGGGACAGTATTACTGCAGGGGAATTTCATCGATGCAGGTCGGACATAATTTCAATCCACTGATGATGGCGCTGAGCGCAGCCCTTGCAATCGCTGTCGCGCCGGTCGCGAACGGCGCCGGATTTGCCGAGTGTATCGTCGGGCTCCAGGCCAGGGCCCTCGAGCAGGGCATCTCGCCGACCGTCGTCGACGAGGTACTCGGGCAGGTCACCCATATCGATCGGGTCATCGAACTGGATCGCGCGCAGCCTGAATTCACGACCACCTTCGCCGATTATTTCAACCGCCGCGTCACCCGCCAGCGCATCGAACAGGGTCAGGCGCTCGTCGCGAATCATCGCGATCTGCTCGACCGGATTCGGCGCGAGACCGGCGTGCCGCCACATGTGCTGGTCTCGTTTTGGGGGATGGAGACGAACTTCGGCCGCAATTTCGGCAACATGCCGGTGCCGGACTCGCTCGCCACGCTGGCCTGCGACACGCGCCGCAGCGAATACTTTACCGGAGAACTGATGGATGCGCTGCGCATCATCGATGGTGGTGATGTTACCGCAGATCGCATGCAAGGCTCCTGGGCCGGGGCGATGGGCCATGTGCAATTCATGCCGTCGGTATTCCTCCGTTACGCAGTCGACGGCGACGGCGACGGCAAGCGCGATCTGTGGGGCAGTGTCCCGGACGCATTGGCCTCGGCCGGGAACTTTGTCAGGGGCATCGGCTGGAAGGCCGAGCAGCGCTGGGGCCAGGAAGTCGCGCTGCCGAAGGGATTCTCCTACGACCTCGCCGGTCGCGGCCAGCGACTGCCGCTGTCGGAATGGCACCGACTCGGTATCAGGACGGCCTTCGGCGAAGCGCTGCCAGTAGAGGATATCGAAGCCTCGCTGATCATCCCGTCCGGGCATGGCGGACCGGCCTTCCTGGTCTATGACAACTTCAATGTGATCATGCGCTGGAACCGTTCGGAGTTCTTCGCGCTGTCGGTCGGGCATCTCGCCGATCGTATCGCCGGCGCTCCGGCCTTGCGCCGGGCACCGCCGGAAGATGCGCCGCGGCTGTCGCGCGAAGAGGTCAAGCAGATACAGCGCGACCTGAATCGTCTCGGATTTGACGCCGGCCCATCTGACGGTATCTTCGGTCCGTCGACGCGGAACGCGCTGAGCCGGTTCCAGAGCTCCGCTGCGATGATCGCAGACGGACATCCGGATCGGAAGGTCATCGAGGCGTTGCGGATGGCTGCAGCGGGTATTTGATCGTTGGTGGGCCCGCCAGGACTCGAACCTGGGACCAAGGGATTCACTCTGCCCCGATGTTTCCACCGGGAGTGGACTATCTCACCACCCTCAACCGGGTTGTTAGGGTGCGGGACGCTCTCTGCCTGTGATTAAGGACACTCGAGTCCCCAGGTAGTCTCTGCACCTTCCGGCGGTGTACCGCCGGCTTGGCTCAGGGTTGCCATCAGCCGCGCTGTTAAGGTTTCCCTGAATTCATCCCGTTCATCTCATGCCTTTCGGCATGAGCGCACCATCAAGATGAGTCCCCTGCTCTAACCAACTGAGCTACAGGCCCGAAGATCAGACGAACACCGATCATCTGTTTCAACGCCGTAATGATATCGTGTTGTATCGAAAAGGCAAAAAATAAATCCGATTGGTAGATATTGAACTCGATTCCAATGGGTGTATGCACGCCGCTGCTGGCGTTGAATTTGATCGCTGGCAGGCGGCGAACTCCTGCAGCGAAAGCTGCGGAGGCGCCGTATAGGTTGACGGACATGCGAATCGCGGTTCGCCAATAAGGCCGACAGCCATCACGGCGCGAGTGAGTGGCACAGGAAGCATAATTGCCCTGTTCCGCATCCGCATCCGTCAACGAGAAATCCATGGGCCCCGGCAGCTCATCTCCGGGAATAAGCCAGGCGCATGATTTCCTGCTAAGATGTCCGCCATGTTTGGAAACAATTATCGTTGTGTCATCCAGGCGCCTGGATTCAGGCGATCATGAAACATAGAACTGTCCGGATAGCCGCCTCCATGCTGGCATTCAGTTTCGCTGCGGCGTCGGTGGGCGCGGCTGAAGAAATAACCGCCAAGGACATATTTGACAATTGCCGCAACAGAAGCAATGCCGAGGATCTGCGCGGCCACCTCGATTTCTCATTCAAGAATGCAGCGGGCGAGACGACTAAAAATCGCCAGGCAGTCTACTTCTGGAAGGATTATCGCGGAGCGGATGACCTGTGGAGCAAAACGATCCTGGTTGTCCTGGGTCCTCCCGAATACGAGGACGTTGGCTATCTTCGCTATGAATATACCCTTGCCAGCGGCCGCAAACCGGACCAATGGATATACGTGCCAAAGCAGCAGCGGATCAGGCGCCTGACGATACGTGACGCAACGGACGAGACATGGGGCCTCGTTGGCGACGACTTGCAGGTACTGCAATGGGGCGATGGCGACATGCGGTTGCTGAGCGCCGGAGAGGATGAACGCGGCACGGTCTACAGGATCGAGATCATTCCGAAGTCGAAAGAACTGCCTTACGTCAAGGTCAATTCCACCTACTTGCGCGAGGACGGCAGTTGGGATCGCTGCAACCGCCAGCGCACCGAGTTTTTCGATAAGGACGACAAGCTGATCAAGGCGCTAAGCGAAGAGTGGAGCCAGCAAGAGCAATTCTGGCACCGGCAACGGGTTAACGTTGACAACATGGTAACGCGCCTCACTGCGGCGGGCGAAGTTACCGAATTGGACTCGAGCGTGGAATATGTGTTTCGCGAGCTAAGATTCAATAATGGCCTTACGGACAAGGACTTCACGACACGCTTGTTGCAACAGCCCGATCACTTGATCCGCAAAATGCGATAGCCCGACGCGTACAGTCCTGACTCTTCCCGGCTGGCTACGAAATCCGCGCAACTCGCAGAACGACCTTGGAACAGTGGTCATCCCGGTCGGCTGCCTGCTACAGCTGTGACTCGATCGGCAACAACCCGAGGAACCAGACACCGAACTTGCGCCAGGCGCTGGCCTCGGGCTCCTTCCGGTGTTGCCGGTTTCCTGCGGACGTGGTTTCGATCCAGACGATGCGCGCCTTACCACCGGGTTCGACAACCCGCTCGACACGCCATGCCACTTTGTCCAGCGCCCCTTCGATCCCGTCCGCCAGCGCGATCGCCATGGCTTCGGTCTCGCTGACGACCCCGACCTCGGTGTTCAGCTGCGCGGACCGGGGGTCGAGATTCAGCGAGCCAATGAACACTGCACGCCGGTCGAAGATAAAGGTCTTGGCATGCAAGGAGGCGCGCGAACCGCTGATCAGTCTGTTCTTGCCTTTGGCCCGCTCGTAGTCGATGGCATCGGGCTTTAATTCGTAGAGCCTCACGCCTCCTGCGAGCAGCGTCTCCCGATACCGTTTGTAACCGGCATGCACCGCGCTGACATCGGTCGCCGCGAGAGAATTGGTCAGCACCGTAACTCGAACTCCCTTTTCCACAAAAGCGCGCAACGCACCCACTCCGGTATCGCCGGGAATGAAGTAGGGCGAAATGATCAGCAAGTCGCTGCGCAGCTGCACGCCGATGCGGGCGAGTTGCGGTAACAGATGGCCCTCGGTATCGTCCGGCGGCCGGGTGACCTTGGCCGGGTCATCGACGACCACATGGCCCCGGCCCCAATACACGCCGTCCGTTCCTGTAGCCAGGCTCTGCGCCACCGTGGACTGCGCATGGCGGACATAGGCGCTGTCGCTCTGCATTTCGACGAATGCGGCCAGCATCGCGCGCAGCACATCCAGGCTGCCGGCCTTGCCCGGTCGCCCGGTCAGCGCGCCAATGGGAATCGACATCGGCGCATTCCAGAAAATGTCGAAGGCCTTCGAGACTTCACCGACGACAGGCCCGAGTGTCAGCACGTCCAGGTCGCCAAAGGCGATGTCGCCATGCGCGTCGAAATACTCGTCGCCGATGTTACGACCACCCAGCACCGCACGCTGGTTGTCCACCACGAAGACCTTGTTGTGCATGCGCCGGTTCGTGCGCGAGAAATCGGCCAGCATGCCCAGGCCGCGAAATGTGCGGGATGCGACCGGGTTGAAGAGGCGAATTTCGATATTCGGATGCGAATCCAGACTCAACAGCGTTTCGTCGTTCGCCCTCGTCCCGACATCGTCGACCAGGATACGCACGCGCACGCCGCGGTCTGCGGCGCGCAACAGCGAATGGGCAAAGAGGCGCCCGGTCAGGTCGTCGTGCCAGATGTAGTACTGTACGTCCAGTGAACGCTCGGCCGCATCGGCCAGGATGATGCGTGCGACCAGTGCCTCGACGCCGTTGGGCAGCGGGCGGAATCCGCTTTCGCCGGCGTGCGCGTTCAGCGCGTCACGGACGGATGACGCCAGCGTGGTCGATGCGGTGTTCTGCAGCATATGAGACTCGGCGCGCTCGTATCCGGCAGGCAGGCTGGCACACCCCGTGACCAGTAATGTTGTGGCCAAGGCGAAGAATCGCAGCACGCTCGATCACCCCCGCATTCAATGCGGCCGGATGCGCCCAGCTCACCAATGCGCGGCGACCAGGCGCCGGGACGTGCGCCTCACGGGCGCTTCGGGCCTGTTGCAACCCGCTGTTTACCGGGACCCGACCTGTTCATGCAGGATGCTAGAAGCCGACTCCGACGCCGATGCGGATAACCCACGGACTGTCGTAGGGGCTGTTATCGTCGTCGTAATTCACGTTGTACAAGGCCGTCGCGTACATTGAGGAATTGGGACCCACCGGCGAACTGACTCCACCCCCAAGAAAAATACTGTTGGATGTATCTCGATCCTTGGAGAGGTTGAAATTGTAGTACTCGTAGTTGAGATACTCGTACTCAGCCTGGGCGAATACTTGGGGCGTCACTTTGTAACGGCCAAAAATACTTGCGCCGTAATCGTCGGTCTTGAGATCGACCTGATAGCGATTATCGCTGCGATGGCGATATATAAGGGAACCGCCCAAGGATAACTGCGGGGTGACATTTTTTCCCAGCAACGGGGCAATCTCGATGTAATCCACATCGCCGAATCCCAGGCCAATCGTGCCGCCATAGAACACGTTACCTTTGTACGGCGCGCTGACTTGTCCCGTAGCCGGTGCTGCGCAAACAACCATCATCCCGACTACGCCCGCCAGAGCACATTTTTTCATTCGGGCTGCCCTCACATGAAGTTTAGGAAGAATAAACGCCCTTCTCCCCCAAGTCTACAAGCGGGGCACGGAAACGGGGCGTAATCACTTCGGCGCCATGCCAGTCGCGGCCGACTGGCCTGAATGGCAACGGTGAGGCGATGGCCCGAAGCAGGCATTCCACAGTCACTATCATCGACCTTGGACCTGGCTGATATACTCACTAGCGCCATGATCAAGATGAAGCTGAATATCAAATCTTCATTATTACTGGTGGCATTTATTTTTTGCGCGGAGGCGCAAAGTGAGATCAATGGCCCGCCGATTCAGGACAACAACTACAACCTGGATCTGCGGCAAGGCCCCATCATTGGCTCGGCCCGGCAAGTGGCATTAGGGGGAGCTTACATTGGAGTGGCTGAAGGCATAACGTCCCTTAATTCCAACCCTGCGGGCGTGGCGTTTCGCCTGGAACGTTCAACAGCGGCATTTGATTGGGACTGGACTACCAGCCTGAACGACCTGAAAAGCACTGATTTCGACAACAACGGACAATCTCCGCCGGAGTACAAGAGTCACCAGATTATTTCCCTTGGACTGATGGGCCAATACGGGCCTTGGGGGATAGGAATATTGAGCAACGGCGAAATCCTTGCACTTGAGGGCCCCAACGGTCGTGATGATGAATATATCCTGAGCACTACCACCCTGGCATTGGGCCGGCAGTTTCTGGATCGCGAATTGACAGTGGGGGTCGGTATGCGCGCCACCATGACCAAGTTGCGCGAGAAACGAATTGAAGGGACGCTAGGAAAAATCTCCGGCACAGCTTGGGAAGTAGGCGCGGTGTGGAACCCTGAACGCGGACCTTTTCGGGTCGGCGCTGCGTATGCCTCAGCCATTAGTTCCGATCAGTCAATCGATACCACAAGCGGCGATCCGGTGACTGTAAACGGTCTGATCATTCCGCAACAAGTGATATTGCCCGCGAGTTTTGGAGTGGGCGTATCCTATGAGGTCAAGTCAGCGCCGTTTTGGACAAATCACAAATGGCTGATGGCCGGTGATCTGGTCTTCCTGGAGTCGAGCGAAAACGCAGTGGGCGTAGAATCGGTGCTGGCCCAGAAGCTACAACCCATAGGAGGGCATAGTACCGTCAGCGTCCGGGCAGGTACGGAGATCGAAGCATTGCCGGGCCGGTTGCGGCTCCGATTGGGAGGTTATTATGAACCGTCGTTTTACGAAGGCGTGGCCAGCCGGACGCATCTGACCGGCGGATTTGAAATGCGCATGTTTCACAGTAGTATTTGGGGCGAATACGACTGGGGGCTCACACTTACCGCTGATTATGCGCGGGACTACCTGAATATCATTGCTTCGCTTGGCTTCTGGTATTTTTAGCGGTCATTCCAGCTGACTACTATAGCGCATGGCGGCTTTCGTCCCTTTGCTACTTGCCATCCGACAACCTCGGGAGGAAACTATAGAACACTGAAATCGAGGCATTGCAACCACCCCACTCACTGAAGCCGGTCAAGCCCGGATTTTGATCCTTCAGGAACCCAACACCAACATGGAAAGGAGTCATCATGAAACACCTGGCTAAGATAGTATTAATTTTCGCGGCTTTTTTTGCGCTGCAAACAGCATTTGCCGACGACATGCAAATCCTGCGTGACAAGGTAAAAGCTGATAAAAAACTCGTGGTCGCCCTGAACATGGAATTGACCGAAGCGGAAGCCAAGGCGTTCTGGCCTGTATACGAAGATTACCAGAAAGATCTCGAGAAGCTGAATCAACGCACCGCGACGCTGATTCGCAACTATGCCGACGAATATACCGCAAACTCTCTCACCGACGAGAAGGCCAACAAACTTGTCGATGAAATGATCGCCATCGAAAAGGCTGAAGCCGACCTGAAAAAATCCTATGTCCCGAAGCTGGGCAAGGCACTGCCCATGAAGAAGGTCGCACGCTACCTGCAAATCGAAAACAAGATTCGCGTGCTGATCAAGGTTGAATTGGCCGATGCGATACCGTTGGCCGAATGATCGCGGGCTCAATGCACGAGTTGTAATATATTGCAGACCGGCGTCCGGCAGCGTTGCGGGTGAAATGATGCTGCCGGACGTTTCCGCCTGGTACTGGAAGCCTACACACTGAAGTAATCCGTATGCGCAAGCGCGCCAAGGCCGTTGATACATGATTGCGCACGGCCTGATAGTGTTGCTGGTGATGCTCGCGCTGGCTCTGTCCGGCGGATGGGCGACCTTGGCCATCTACAATGGCGATTCGCACACCTCCCAACTTCAATCAATCCTTGCCGGCGGGTTTGCGATTGCGTGCTGCGCGGCAGTTATCGGCAGCGCATTTCGACGCATACGCCGCCGCGTCCTGACGGTTTACGGCATCATGTTTGCCGTCGTCCTGGGATGGTGGTTTAACATTACGCCATCCAATGACCGACGCTGGCAGCCTGATGTGGCGCAATTGCCATATGCAAGTATCGAGGGTGATCGCGTTACCGTGCACAACATTCGCAATTTCAGCTACCAGACCGACACCGAGTTCACTCCCAGATACGATACCCGCAGCTACGACCTGGAGAAGCTCGACAGTGTAGATTTGTTCGCCGTCTACTGGATGGGGCCTGCGATCGCTCACATGATCGTCAGCTTCGGTTTCAGTGATGAAGATTACCTGGCAATTTCCATCGAGGCCCGTAAGGAACAGGGCGAGGGTTTTTCCTCGATCAAGGGCTTCTTCCGTCAGTATGAGCTGATGTACGTGGTGGCGGATGAACGCGATGTGCTCCGCCTGCGCACCAATTATCGAAACGACCCGCCGGAAGACGTGTATCGCTATCGGCTGCAGGGTTCACCGGCTATCGCCCGCCGATTTTTCCTTGAGTATATCAATGCCATCAATGCGCTGCGGGAGAAGCCGCGCTTTTACAATACCCTGACTACCAACTGCACCAATGTGATCTGGCTACATGCGCAGGTGAATCCCGAACGAATTCCATTTTCGTGGAAAATCCTCGCAAGCGGATATACGCCGGCCTATCTTTATGACAAGGGGCGACTGGACGGTTCTGTGCCATTTTCCGAGTTAACCCGTCGCGGACATATCAATCCACTGGCGCAGGGACTGGATGATGACCCGGACTTCTCCCGGCGCATACGCACGGCACCACCGGCGGCAGACGCAGCGAAGCAACCGTAACCAGGCCCTGCTGATGAAAATGAATACCGTACAAAAAATGCGCGCGTCATTAATGATTGTGCTTGTTGCCGGCCTAGTACTGATGGCCGCCCCGCTTGCGCCGGTGCAGGCCGATGAAACGGTTGCCGAATCCACCTCCGATAAACGACCGAAAATCGGTCTGGTCCTTGGCGGTGGCGGTGCGCGCGGAGCAGCGCATGTTGGCGTGCTCAAGGTGCTGGAGGAACTGCGTATTCCTGTCGACCTCGTGGTCGGTACCAGCATGGGCTCCGTCGTTGGCGGCCTTTACGCCACCGGCATGACGCCCGCCGAGATCGAGCGGGAAATGCTTGCGATGGACTGGCTTGATCTGTTCCAGGACGACCCGCGGCGCGAGGATCGTTCGTTCCGTCGCAAACGTGATGATGATCTATACGCATTCGATGCCAAACTCGGGGTCAAGGAAGGCAGGATCGAAATCCCGCTGGCCTATATTCGTGGCCAGAAATTGCAGCTGGCGCTGAACCGCCTGTCGCTGGCGGTAGCGGGTGAGAATGATTTCGACCGATTGCCGATCCCCTATCGGGCCGTCGCGACAGACCTGCAGACCGGCAAGGAGGTGGTGATTGGCAACGGCAACCTGGTTAACGCAATCCGCGCCAGTATGGCCGTGCCCGCGGTGTTTGATCCCGTTGAAATCGATGGCCGCCTGCTGGCGGACGGTGGTCTGGCCAACAACGTGCCCGTAAGCGTGGCGCGCGCGTTGGGCGCCGAGGTGCTGATCGTCGTGGATGTCGGGGCGGGTCTCTACGATCGCAAGGACATCACTACCGTACTGACGGTGACCAGCCAGCTGACCGCTTTCCTGTTCACCCTCAATACCGAGCACCAGCTTAAGATGCTGGACCAGGACGATGTACTCGTGCGCCCGAACTTGGGCGATATCAGCGGCGGCGACTTCTCCCGGGTCGGCGAGGCGGTGCCGCAGGGCGAAATGGCCGCGCGCGAACATGCCGACATGTTGCGGCGCTATTCGCTGAGTCCGGAGCAATATCGTCTGCATATTGCGCAGCGTGAGCAACGCCAGCCTGCACCGCCGGTAGTAGATTTTGTCCGCATCAATAATCAATCCCGCCTGGATGACGCGGTAATTGCCGCGCGGATCAGCGCCAGGGCGGGCGAGCCATTGGACGTGGCGCGACTGGAAAGGGATATTGCACAAATCTACGGGCTGGAAAACTTCGAATCGGTAAATTACGAACTTGTGCATGAAGACGGCAAGACCGGCCTCGTCGTGTCTGCCAAGGAGAAAAGCTGGGGCCCTGCCTATCTGCAATTCGGCCTGGTCTCCTCGAACGATCTGCAGGGTGATACCTTGCTCCTTCTGGGCATACTCTACTCCCAGACCGAGATCAATGCGCTGAATGGTGAATGGCGAGTCGGCGTTCAGGCAGGCGATGAACCAGGCATTTTCACCGAACTGCACCAGCCGTTGGATCCCTTGTCACGCTATTTCGTCTCCGGCAGGGTTGGTTATCAGACTCGCAACATCAATCAGTTCGACAATTCCGGAAACAAGCTGGCCACTTACCAGGTCAGTACAACAGCTTTAGAACTTGGGGCAGGGCGCGAGTTCGGCACCTGGGGTGAAGGCCGGCTGGGATATCGCCGCGAGAGCGGAGACGCCGAGATCAGTATCGGCATACCGGTAGAGAATATCGACGTGGATCGCGGCGAGCTTTTCCTCAGATTATCGGATGACAAGCTGGATAATCTGTATTTTCCACGCAGCGGCCATTTCGGCACGCTCGAATATCGTTCGGCGCGCGAGCAATATGGCGCCAGCGCTGACTACGAGCAATGGTTGTTCAATTACGTCCATGCTATTTCCTGGGGGCAGAACACCCTGATTGGCGGAATTTCCGGCGCGACTACCGTCGACGATAATGCGCCGCTGGACGCACTGTTCGAGCTTGGCGGGTTCCTGCGCCTGTCGGGTTTGCAGGAAGACGAGCTGAGCGGGCAGAACTCCGGGCTGATCAATCTGATCTATATGCGCCGTCTGATCAATGTCCAGTTCTTCAAGAGCTACGCCGGCGTCAGCCTGGAGCTGGGTAATGTCTGGCAGCGCTCAGAGGATATATCGCTGAATAACTGCATCACCGCCGGCAGCCTGTTTCTTGGATTCGATACGCCGATCGGCCCGCTTTATATTGCTTATGGCCGCACCGATACACAGCAGTACAATGCGTACATCTTCCTTGGGCCACGCGCTACGTTCTGAGACTGACATGAAACCAGAATAAAATGCCATCATTTCCCTGTGTCCCTGCCTGTTATAGCATATCAGGGGCATTGATCATGGATTCCCTGTTTTTTTATTTAGCCAGCACATGTGATCATAAACATTAACAGGCTGTACCCTGTTGTTTCTATCGTCGGCGGATGGGGAGAGAGAAGTATGCGTCCCGTGGGGTGTGGTGCGTGACAGGTGTGAGATCGACGCATGAGTCTCTCTGGCGCAGCCATGACCTCACCCGAACGGTGAGCAAATCGTTCCGTTGGGCCGACTCAATCCGGTGGGATACCGTTACCCGCGCCGGCATGCTGGTTGTCATGGTGGTTTTCCTCACAGGCACAGGCGCGATCGCCGACACCCTCCACCTGCGAGGCGGAGAGAAACTGATCGGCAAGGTAATCTCGGACGACAAGACGCAGGTGGTGTTTGAATCCCAGGTACTGGGACGGCTGAAGGTGTCGCGTGAGCGCATCGAACTCGTCGAGTTTGATGCTGCACTGACAATGGAGACGGCGGCCGGTCCTTCGGACGAACCGTTTTCGCCGCCCGCACCGATCGTGGAGGCGCCACCGATGGCCGGCTCTGCAAGTACCGATGAGGCCGCCGCCGCAAGCAGCTGGTACCGACAGTTCTTGAAAACAGACGAGCCGAGTACTGACTGGATTCAGCTCAAGTCCGGTGAATGGCTGCGCGGCACGCTGCACGGCATGCAAAACCGCAAAGTGGAATTCGAGAGCGATGAGTTGGGCGAACTTACGTTCGACTGGGAGGATGTTCATCAAGTAATCATGCCGCAGGCGCTGGTCTCCTATGGCGAACGCGAGAGCGCCTGGGGCATGATACGCGTGGACCGGGAGAACGTCACCGTGATCGGGGGCGAAGAGGTGACGTTTTCGCGGTATGATCTGGTCGGAATTGCGCCGGGCTCCCCGCGTGAGATCGATTACTGGTCGGGCAGGTTGAACGTGGGTGTGAATCTGCGTTCCGGCAATTCAGAACAGGCCGACCTGGTCACCTCGGCAAAACTGGAGCGACGTACGGAGGCCACGCATTTCCAGCTCTCGTATGTCGGCAACTTCAGCGAGATCGACGGCGTCGAGACCGTCAACAACCAGCGCGCCACCGAGTTATTCGACATTTTTCTCACCCGGCGCCTCTTCCTGCGCGGGGCGCAGGCCGAGTACTATTACGATCCGTTTCAGAACATCGATGCCCAGTTCACTGCGGGCGTTGGCATCGGTTATTACTTCATCGACACGCCAGTGGTCGAATGGCTGGTGGCCGGCGGTCCGGGCTACCGTTACATTCGCTATGCAGCGGTAGGACCCGGCGAGACCGACACGGAATCCACACCGGTGGCCCTCATTCAGTCCAATATCGAGATCGAACTGACCAAACGCACCGATTTTGAAGTCGACTACCAATTGATCGTCGCCAACGACGCGTCGGGCGGCGACACGCATCATGCGACCGTCACGGTGGGTATCGATCTGACCAGCCGGCTGGAACTTGATCTGTCTTTGGTCTGGGACCGCATGAGCAACCCGCGGGCGGACGCCGACGGTATCGTCCCGGAAAAGGACGACGTCCGCCTGAATTTGTCCCTGGGCATAAAATTTTAACCGGATATTGCCAAAGCATACTCACTGTGACCAACAGGACTTGCTGATTCAAGTGTCCGGTTGTTATGGCCGCAGACTTGATGATACGATAAATTCCGATTCAGCTCCGGAAGTTCTGCATTAACATGGCTGCCACCGTTTCATGAATTAAGCCCAGCCGCAACATCGATCAGGTCCCTGTCAATGTCATTTAAAGCTTTTGCAAGCCGCGGACTGCTGATAGTTATTCTTGCATCGGCCATACCCGCCCTTGCGTCTTATATCGATTTATTGAAGGATTCCCCGTCAACGTATTTCACCGAGGAGGATCGAGCGATATTCGTCGAGACGCTGAACGACACTCTGAACAATAGCGTTGATGGCGAAACCCGCTCGTGGTCGAACTCGAACACCAAGGCCAGTGGCGAGATGACGGTACTTATGACCTTTGATCGGAACGGCCTCAGCTGCCGTACCCTGTCCATCGTAAACAATGCCGATGATCTCACTGCTACCCGGAAATTTACATTCTGCAGAACAGAACCCGGCATATGGAAAATAGCCAACTGACAGCTCTCCACTAACGTCGCCCAGGATGATTATTTACAATTGCCGCTGCAGCGAACCACCCACTCGCCACAGGTGATGGCGTCGAACTGTCCGGCCAGGGAGGCGTCGTCCTCAGTGCCCGAGTGGGGCAATTCGGCTTCGTTGCACTGGAATTGGGAGGTCACGTAGCGGACTCCCGAGACCCATTGCACGTCCGTGCAGTCCGGTTTGCCAATGCCAAAGCGCATGCCGACTTCGTAGGTGCCGCAGAGCAGTCCGCGGTGACTGACCTGACCATCGACATGCCACACGCCATCGCGATTCAGCCAGGCAGTGAAGTTGTTGAAGCGGAAATCCTTGCGTTGCAGTTCAAAGTCTCCCAGGTCTCCCTTGGGGAATAGCGCGGCAGCCTGAAAGCGCTTTTCGGCGGCGCTGGCGTCCGGAAACATGGTCGTCGAAGCACAAGCTGCAACGAGGCCGGTGATCACAGCCACTGCCAGGACATTCCAAGTCCCAGATTTCATCTTTTACTCTCCCAGGTCGGTAATCCCGTGAAATGCGCCCGAATCGCACAAGCTCCCGGTTCAATCATTACATACCACTGGTCTTCCGTGCATCAACATCAATAGCGATTGTAGCGTCCCGCTAACCCGGGAAATGACCAAACAACAAGGGAGCCGCGAGGCTCCCTTGTTGTATTCCTGTTGTTGCTACGCTGTCAATCGACAAAGCTCCGCAGCGGCTCCGACCGGCTCGGATGCCGCAGCTTGCGCAGCGCCTTCGCCTCGATCTGGCGGATGCGTTCGCGGGTGACATCGAACTGCTTGCCGACCTCCTCGAGCGTGTGGTCGGTGTTCATGTCGATGCCGA
>CAYTGL010000029.1:0-32963 GCA_964437335.1 uncultured Chromatiales bacterium | reverse complement strand
ACAAGCCGCGGCGCTGGATCAATTCCGGCGGGCTCGGCTTGTCGAACTTGTAAAACTGTGCAGCCCACATCTGGTGCTGGCCGACGTCCGAGGTCACGTAGGCGTCTCCGCGCGTGACGCGGTAGAGCTCCTCGAGCACATACTGGGGCTTGATGACGTCGGGCCCCTGTTCGTAACGCAGGCACTTCGTCGCACGCCATTCGTCGATCTGCTTCCACCACTTCGCCAGCGCCCCCGCGTTCGGCTTGAGACCTTCGTCACGAATCACCTGTATCATCTCGCGCAGAACGTTGTCGACCGAACCGACGATCGGCACGTCGACCTTGACGTTCTTCGAGATCGACGCGGGATCGATGTCGACATGGATGATCTTCGCGGTCGGGCAGAACTTTTCGATGTTTCCGGTGACGCGGTCGTCGAAGCGGGCGCCGATCGCGACCAGCACGTCGCAGCCGTGCATCGCCATATTGGCCTCGTAGGTGCCGTGCATGCCGAGCATGCCGACGAACTGCCGGTCGGTCGCCGGATAGGCGCCGAGCCCCATCAGCGTATTCGTGATCGGAAAGCCCATCAGCCGGGTCAGCTCGGTCAGCGCTTCCGACCCGTTGCCGAGGACGACGCCGCCGCCGGTGTAGATCATCGGACGCTCGGCCGAGGCCATCAGCTTCGCGGCGCGCCTGATCTGTCCGCTGTGGCCCTTGACGACCGGATTGTACGAGCGAAGGCTGACCGACTCGGGCCAGACATAATGCGTCCGCTGGGCCGTCACGTCCTTCGGGATGTCGACGACGACCGGACCGGGGCGGCCGGTCATCGCGATATAGAAGGCCTTCTTCAGCGTGATCGCGAGATCATCGACGTGCTTGACGAGAAAGTTGTGCTTGACGCACGGGCGCGTGATGCCGACCGAATCGCATTCCTGGAACGCATCGTTGCCGATCAGATGGGTCGGCACCTGGCCGGTCAGTACGATCAACGGTATCGAATCCATATACGCGGTCGCAATGCCGGTCACCGCGTTCGTCGCCCCCGGACCGGAGGTCACCAGCGCGACGCCGGGCTTGCCGGTCGCACGCGCATAACCATCGGCGGCATGGGTCGCGCCCTGCTCGTGACGCACCAGGATATGCTCTACCTCATCCTGCTTGTACAATTCGTCGTAAATATGCAGCACGGCGCCGCCCGGATAGCCGAAGACATGCTTGACGCCCTCGTCCCGCAGGAAGCGCACCACGATTTCCGCACCCGTCAGCTCCACGCCCGATAACCCCTGTTCAGCAGAATGCCCGGTCCACCGCACGGACAGACATCAAAATCGAAGGAAACAGATATTGTAAGTATTTCAGACCTCGAAAGATAGGGGAAGCGACTGAAACCTGTGGAAATTCTGCTCACAGAACACACAGCGGGGAAAGGGGAAAAGGCAATCTCCCGGGGGCCTGATCAGCACCAGGTTCGGCTCAGGGCCGGCGCGCGCCGCCGTGTTCCGTCAGGAATGCGAAGGTTGCCCCGAGGGCTTCTTCGGTGATTTGAGGGGTCGACCGGTCACTCTGCAGATGCACCGGGCTGCGGGAAACCGGGTGCATGAACATGGTCGCCGGCATCCAGGGCAGGGATTGGGTCAACGCGGATGTCTCGGGATCGGGATACAACGCCAGCGCGGCGACAGCCCCCGGCTTGCGTTGCACAACCGTGAGCGCCGCCTCGATACCTCTGCCCCAGGCCGATACTACGATCCGGTCCTGGCTATTGCCGAGGAAGCGCATCGCGGCATCGAGGTTCGCCTCGATCCAGACCGGATCGATCTGGCGCCAGACAAAGTCGCCCATGTCGGGTCGTTGCACCTCACGACTGTCATAGAGATCGACCGCGAGCACCCGATAGCCCTGGCCTGCGAGCTGATCGGCCCAGGCCGTCACGTGGCTGTTGATGCCCCAGCGGTCATGAATCAGCAGCACCCCGGTACCGGCGTCCTCCGGCCCGTTCAGATACGCGATGAAACTCGTGCCGAAGGTCGTGCGCAAGTTGATGGTCTGACCGTTGCCGGGCAGCGGCTTGGCAGTCTTGAGCCACGGTTTGTCGGCCCAGTCACGGGCACCGGCGCCCGGCGCGGAAAACAGCAGCGCCACAATGAGCAGGCCGGGCAGGAAACGGAGTCCAAGAGCGATCATGGACTCCAGTTTAATCCAGATGCCGCCGATCCGGAACAGGCCCGGGACCCGATCCGAAACAGGGCACCGTGTTCAGCCCGCCGCCCACCGGCGCCGCAGCCGCCAGCCCAGATAAAGCCCGGCACCGCAGAACAGTGCGAACACCCAGCCCGAGACCGCAGCGGCCATGATGCCGGACAGCAGCGTGCCGACCGTACAGCCCAGCGCGACCATCGCTCCCCAGCCCATCAGCACGCCGCCGGCCAGCGACCGGAGCAGCTCGGAAACGCCGGGAAGACGCGGCCGGAAATCACCGGCGAACAGCGCCGCGGCCAGCGCGCCCAGCACCAGGCCCGTCACCAGGGCGCCGTTATTGGACCAGAACACCTGTTTGACCGCGGCGACGCAGCCGCGCAGCGAGTCCAGTCCTTCGAGTCGCGCCGGCAGCAGGCCGGCGCTGTCGGCCGCGGTACGCGCAAGACTGCCCAACTCGGCGGTGACCCCGAGCGGCGCGATTCGCAGGTAGGCCACCGCACCCAGCGCGCCGATCAGGATCCCCCCGACGTAGGCGGGCCAACGCCGCCTCCACCAGGATTCCGTCCCGGGCGCGGAAGCGGACGGCCGATGCCACCGCGCGAGCAGAAACGCGAGCGCGCCGAGTGCAAGCAACTGCACGGCCAGCGACCCCCCGTAGCCGAGGTGATGCGGGAGCCACAGCACCGGGGATTCCTGCAGCACGCGCAGATACAGAGAGTTCCAGGACAGAAACCCGAGGATGAAGCCGATCGCCGTCCCGAGCAGCGCGACCGGGGCCGCGAGCGCGCCCTCTCCAAGACGGTAGAACTGGGCGCTGATGCAAGAACCAGCGACCGCCATGCCGAGGCCGAAGCTGAAGGCGCCGACCGCGACGACCCAGCTCACTGGCCCGATGTGGGCGCCGGGCGGCAGCCGCGGCGCGGCGGGTTCCGGCAGAAACGCGCCAAACACCGCATGGTAACCGAGCGTGCCGACCGCCAGCGCGGCGATGATCCCGAGTAGGCCGCGCGCGTCCCGCGATTCGATGAAATCGCGGCTGACGCAATAGAAACAGAAGCGCGAACGCTGGAGCAGCGCGCCGAAAAACACTCCCAGCCATAGCGACAGGGAGAGATCGTCGCCGTCGGGCAGCGCGACAAGCACCCGGCTCAACGCCCATGCGCCGGCCAGCACGAGTGCGGCCGTCAGCCAGTACACGGGAGGCAGCAATATTCTCGCCGCGGATGAAACGGGTTCAGACATTCGCGAGGCTCGAATATCAAGAGGCTCGAATATCAAACAGAAAAAGGCGGTGCGTGCACCGCCATCGATGAAGCCGGATTCCGGTCAGGATGGGCTCTTATTTTATTGCGCGCCCCCGCCGTCCCTCGGGTTACTTGCCGCCCCACACGGTGCCCGCCAGGTTGACGATCGGCACGCCGACCGCGTTTCCGTACTCGGTCCATGAGCCGTCATAGTTGATGACCTCGTAGCCCAGCAGCTTTTTGAGCGCGAACCAGGTGTGGCTAGAACGCTCGCCGATACGGCAATAAGTGATGACGGGCTTGCTGCCGTCGATGCCGACCGCGGCATAGACCTTGCGCAGCTCGTCGACGGACTTGAACGTCCCGTCCGCGGCGACCGCCTGGCCCCAGGGCACGTTCACCGCGCCGGGTATATGACCCGCCCGGACCGCGAGTTCCTGGACGCCGGGCGGCGCGAATATCTTGCCGCTGTACTCGTCCGGCGACCGGATATCGACCAGCACGCCATCGCGCTTCTTCTCGGCGACTGCCAGTACGTCGCCGAGGCGCGCGCGCAGCGCCCAGTTCGGCTCGGCTACCTTGATATTGCCGGCCTTGGGCTCCTTGACCAGAGGACTCAGCGGCCGGCCCTCGGCCTCCCATTTCTTGCGTCCGCCGTCGAGCAGCTTGACGTTCTGGATCCTGTAGATATCGAACACCCAGGCGCCCCACGCGGCGAACCAGTTATTGTTGTCGCCATAGAGCACGATGGTGCTATCGTTCGACACGCCGGCCTCGCGCAGCAACTGCTCGAAGCCCTGCTTGCCCACGATATCGCGGCGTACCGCATCCACCAGGTCCGTATGCCACCGGAAGTTCGTTGCGCCCGGGATATGTCCGCGCTCGAAGACGCCGGGATCGACGCTGACCTCGATCAGCCGCAGCTTCGGGTCGTTGAGGTTTTTCTCCAGCCAATCGGTGCTGACCAGAAAATCGCCGGGTGCGGCGAAAGCGGGGATTGCCAGCAGCAGCATCACCGATGACAAGAGGAATTGTTCGAAGCGTCTCACGTTCAGTGCCTCCATGGTTTCGACACTGAGACTCTAGAAGATCCGAACCTCCGGACTGAACCAATTTTTTCGCATATGATTAGAAGGATTTCATATTTTCACAAGGTTTCCCTCAACGCCTTGACCGGCGGCGCGTTCAATATGAACCTTGTCCCCAGCACCCCGGCGACGCCGACGCTGACCGCGCCAACGAGCAGCCCGATCAGCCACAGGCCGGGGTTCGGCGCGTAGTCGAGTTCGAATACCCGCGTCGACAGCAGCCAGCCGAGCAGGCTCGCCGCCGACGCCGCGACGAGCCCCGCGATCAGTCCGAGGGTCGTGAATTCCACCGCGAGGCCGCGCAGCAGTTGTGCCCGCGACGCGCCGAGGGTACGCAGCAGTACCGTCTCCCGGATGCGCTCGTCGAGCGTCGCATGGATCGCCGCGTACATCACCAGCAGACCGGACGCCAGCGTGAACAGGAACACATACTCGACCGCGGTCGCGACGCGATCCATGATCAGGCGAACCTGGTCCATGATCGCCGCGATGTCGATGACGGTGATGTTCGGGAACGCCCGCACCAGCTCGTTCAATATCCCGTGCTGTCCCGGCGGCACGTGGAAGCTGCTGATGAACTGGACAGGATAGCCGTCGAACACGCCCGGCGGGGCCAGCACGAAGAAATTCGCGCGAAAGCTGTCCCATTCGACCTCGCGCAGGCTCGTTACCTCGACTTCGGCCTCGCCGCCGCCGATGTCGAAGACCAGCCGGTCGCCCAGGCGAATCCCGAGCGTGTCGGCCAGGCCTTTCTCGATCGACACGACCGGCGCGCCATGCTGCGCCCCGGTCCACCACTGCCCGGCGACGATGCGATTGTCTTCCTGCAACCGTTCCGCCCAGGACAGATTGAACTCGCGCCGGACCAGGCGCTGCGCGCGATCGTCGGCGTAGTCTTCCGGGGCGACACGCCTGTCCCCGATCGCAACCAGCCGGCCGCGCACCATCGGAAAGATCTCTGGGATCCGTTGCTGGCGCATCTCGAAGAACTGTCCGATGGCGGCGATCTGCTCCGACTGGATGTTGATCAGGAAACGATTCGGGGCATCCGGCGGCAGGCCGTCTTCCCAGGCGCTGAGTATGTCTCCGCGCACAACCAGCAGGAGCAGCAGCACCGTGATGCCGAGCCCGAAGGCCATCACCTGGATGACCGCTGTCCCTGAACGCTGCGTCAGGCTGAACAGGCTGAAACGCCAGCGTGCGCCGAGCACGGGTCGCAAACGCCGCAACAACAGGATCAGACCGGCAGTGACCAGCGCCAGCGCGCCCAGCGCGCCCGCGGCTCCGAACAGGATCGTGAATGCGAGCCGCGGATCGCCGGAATGCCAGAGGATCAACAAGGTCATCGCCGCGACGCCGCCCGCATAGACCAGCAGCCCGGCACCGGAGATACCGCCGAGTTCGCGCCGCATGACCCTGAGCGCGGGCACATTGCTGAGATGCAGCAGCGGCGGCAACGCAAAACCGAGCAGCGCGATCAGCGCAGTCATCAGGCCCAGCATCAGCGGCCGGGCCGAAGGCGGCGGCAACGACATCTGCACCATCTCGCCCAATGCCCGTTCGAGCCCGAATTGCGCCGCCCACCCGATCGCGCAGCCGACAGCCGCCGCAAGCAGGCCGAGCCATAACATTTGCAGCGCGTACAGCCTGAGTATCAACCCTTGCCGGGCGCCGAGGCAGCGCATCACCGCGCAGCCATCCAGATGACGCGCGATGAAGCGGCGGGTCGACATCGCAACCGCAACACCGGCCAGCAGCACGCTGACCAGCGCCGCAAGCCCGAGAAAACTGCGCGCCCGCTCGAGAGCCTCGCGCACCTGCGGCTGGGCGTCCCTCAGATCCGCGATACGTTCCCCGTTCACGAGGCGCTTCGCCGCAACCATACGAAAGGCTTCGATGGCGAGCGGATCGCCGGCAAACAGCCAGCGGTACTGAACCCTGCTCGCGGGCTGAACGAGCCCGGTTCGATCGAGATCCCGGATATTCAGCATGACCCTCGGTGCGACGCTGAACAGCAGACCGCCGTCCGTGACCGGCTCGCTGGTCAGGATCGCAGCGACTCGAAGGCTTGCGTCGCCGAGCATCACGCTGTCGCCTATAGCAACGCCGAGCAGCCCCAGCAGCCGGGATTCCAGCCACACGGTCCCGGTCACCGGGATGCCCTCGGCAACGGCGTCGGGCGCGAACAGTTCGCGGCTGATGCGCAGGCTCCCGCGCAGAGGATAATCGTCGCTGACCGCCTTGATCGCCGCGAGATTGCTGTCCTGTTCCGATATCACCATGCTCGGAAACTCGACCGTGTGCGCCCGTTGCAGGTCGTCGGTGACGAGTTCCTCGACGGCGCGGCTGAGCGCGCGGTCGCTGGTGATGACAACGTCGGCGCCGAGCAGTTCGGTTGCCTGCTGTTCGAGCGCGATCCGGATTCGATCGGTGAAAAACGCAACCGAGGTCACCCCGGCGACGGCGACGACCAGCGCGGCGACGAGCACGCGCAACTCGCCGGCGCGCCAGTCACGCAACAGCATCCGGAAGGACACCATCACGTGCATCAGGCGATTCCCGTCAGGCGGCCGTTCTCGAGCGTCAGGCGCCGCGAGCATCGTCGCGCAATCGATTCATCATGTGTCACCAGAATCAGGGTCGTCTTGCGCTCGCGATTCATCTCGAACAGCAGCTCGATGACACGCTCGCCGGTGACCTGGTCGAGGTTGCCGGTCGGCTCGTCGGCGAACAACAGCCGCGGCCCGGTGACGAAGGCGCGCCCGATTGCAACACGCTGCTGCTCGCCGCCCGAGAGATGCCGCGGATAATGGTGCAGGCGGCGGCCGAGCCCGACGCGTTCGAGTACCGATTCCGCGGCCTCGCGTGCATCGCGACGGCCGAACAACTCGAGCGGCAGCATCACGTTTTCGACGGCGGTCAGGTTCGCCAGCAGTTGGAAGGACTGGAATACGAAGCCAGTCATGTCACGCCGCAGGTCGGCGCGGCCATCCTCGTCGAGCGCGAAGATATCGATCCCGTTCAGCATGACCCGCCCTGAACTCGGCGTATCGAGCCCCGCAAGCAGTCCGAGCAACGTGGTCTTGCCCGATCCCGACGCGCCGAGGATCGCGACGGCCTCACCGGGAAGGATGTTAAACTCTATGTCCTGCAACAGCTCGAGCTGACCTTCGGGGCTTTTGACCTGCTTGCACAGTGCCTGCACCTCGATTACAGGCCGGGACTCCGGATTGGACATGCTGAAAAGACTCCTGCTGATTCTGTTTCTGTGTTCGCCTGCCGCGGCTATCGCCGCGCCATTGATCATGGTGCTCGGCGACAGTTTAAGCGCTGCCTACGGCATCGATCAAAATGAAAGCTGGGTGCACCTGATGCAGCAGCGCCTCGAACGCGACGGCTTTCCGCATCGCGTCGTCAATATCAGTATCAGCGGGGAAACAACCAGTGGCGGCCTGTCCCGCCTCGATTCCGCACTCGAACGGCACCACCCCGACATCGTCATCGTCGAACTCGGCGCCAATGACGGCTTGCGCGGACTGCCGCTCGACGGGATTGAGCGCAATCTCGCCGACATTATCACGCGCATCCAGGCGCGCAATGCCGCCGTGCTGCTCGCCGGCATGCAACTGCCCCCGAACTATGGACCAGCCTACACCGGCGGATTCGCGCGCATTTTTGCGCGACTCGCGCGGGAACATCGCGCCGCGCTCGTGCCGTTCCTGCTCGAAGGACTCGATGACAACAACACTCATTTCCTCGACGACCGGCTGCACCCGAATGCGCAGGCGCAGCCGTTGATCCTCGATAATATCTGGCCCGCGCTCGAACCGCTGCTGTAACGCCGCGGGGTCTGACCCTATGGGCCAGACCCTGAAACCATTCAGGCATCAGGCATATCGACAAGTTCCCTGACGAACGGGATTGTCAGGCGGCGCTGGGCGGACAGCGAAGCGCGGTCGAGCCGGTCGAGTAACGCGAACAACACCGTCGCGTCGCGCGCGCAGCGTCGCAACAACCAGTTCACGACTTCTTCAGGCAGCTCCATGCCGAGCGCTGCGGCGCGCAGGCGCAGCGCCTCGCCGAGGCCATCGTCATCGAGCGGATTCAACTGGAACAGCAGATCCCAGCCGAGTCGCGTAACGAGATCCGGCAGACCGAGGCCCAGCGAACGCGCCGGCCGGTCGCCTGTGATCACAATCGAGCGGCCCTGCTCGCGCGCCCGGTTGTAGAGATGGAACAGGCGCTGTTCCCAGTCCGCGCGCCCGGCAATCGCCTGGATGTCATCAACGCAGATAAGCGACAGTGCCTCGAGGTCGTCCAGGATCTCGGGGGTGAATTCGCTGGCCTGCGCAAGCGGCAGATAGACGGTACCTTTCCCTCGCGCCGCAGCAGCGTGACAGGCTGCCTGCAACAGATGCGATTTTCCGGTTCCGCGGCCGCCCCACAGGTAGAGGCTGCGAACAGATTCAATCCGATCACGCAGGGCGGCGACCGCTTCGGCATTGGAGCCGTCGACGTATCCGGCGAACGTCGCGCCGGGACGCAGACTGATGCCGAGAGGCAGTTGCACGTTCATGGGTGCCGCGACGACGCGGCGGTCAGGCGGATCCGTCGCCGCCGCGACCGGACTACGACCGGGCATGCCACGCACGCCTCCCCCATATCCACATGTAATCGAGTCCGCTCATTACTGTTGTGCCGAACACGAACAATACGAGCCAGTCCAGGATATATTCCGGCAACGCATAAATGCCGGCCGAAAAAACCGTCAACAATCCGAGCATGATCTGCGCCAGGGTGTTGAGCTTGCTGATCAGCGTCGGTTCCATTTCGTACTTGCCGATCATCAGGTGATACAGACTCGCGCCGAGCAGGATCAACAGGTCGCGCGCGACGACCGCGATCGCAAGCCAGATCGGCAGCAGTTCGAGCCACGCCAGAACGACATAGGTTGCGACCAGCAGCAGCTTGTCCGCCAGGGGATCGAGGATGGAGCCAAGACGGCTTATGTAGTTGTAGCGCTTGGCTATGTAACCGTCGAGGCCATCGGATATGCCGGCAATCGTATAAAGCAGAAGTGCGAGCACGAATTGCTCGTTCAGCAGCGCCATCACGGTCGGCAGCACCAGGAAGACGCGCGCCATGCTGATCAGGTTTGGGATATCGGCCCGTGTCACGGTAGCAGACGATAGCTGAGCTCCTGAACGCCTTCCCGGCCCTGAGCATTGTGCGGCCGTCCGCTGGCGGACGAGACCGGGATCGGCACCAGCGCAGAGCCGAAGCCGATGAGCCGGACCAGCGTGTCGCTGTCGCCACTGAGCGCGAGCCGGAATCGAACCCGGTCCGCCTCGAGCCCGACCACCTGCAGGCGCTCGACCGGATCGAGCTCTCGCAGGTACTTCATCGCCCGTTCGTAGCCGGCGATGTCGCGAATTTCGGTGATGACGATGTCGATAAACTGGTGGCCGTCCGGCGTGATCACCCGCGCATGTCGCGTCGCCAGCAGGTCCGCCGCGCCGTCTATGCCGGAAGCCAGCAGTTCGTTCCAGCCGTCGCCGCCGACTGACCAGTGATCGACGTTGCCGTCATGGTACAGCGACCAGCGGCCGGTCCAGCCGCCGTCAGGCCCGTGCAGCAGGCGCCCGACCAGCACCGCGCCCGGCTGGTAGCGGGCCGAAGCCCGCAGCAGGCTGTCCTGAAAGTTGCCCCAGACGTCGGTAAAGTGCAGTTCCCTGCGGTCCTCGAGGTCCATCAGTGGCAGCAGCACCGGGATGCCGCGCGCCCGCGCCGCACGCTCGGTGGCGTCGCGAAAGTCGGGCCGAATATCCCCCCCGAGCAACCAGCGACCGCCCTGGTCTTCGACCGCGAGCCACATCAGTGTCACCGGGCGCGTGCGGCCCCACAGCGGGACACCGGCCGCTTGCAGCATCTGATTGACGGCATTGACGTCGAAGCTGACGCGGAGTAATTCCCGATAACCGTCCTCCCGCATGCGTTCGCCCGTCCCGTCGTCGGCCAGCGGGAGATAGCGGAACTGTTGGACATAGCCCATTGGCTGGCGCAGCGCAGACTCGACGGCTGGCGCCTGCGCCGTATCGCGATGGCCGGTAACCTTGAGCAGCACCTGCTCGAAAGCGACGCGCAGCGCCCGGGCGCGCTCCCGGTCCTGTTGCCCGCTCACCGGCACCTGGGTCTCGTAGAGTTCCTCGGCCTGGCTCACGGCCGCATGACCGCACAGGATGAGCGCGAGAAGCAACCCGCGCACGATCGCGACCCGTCCTGTCTTCGATAAGGACTTCACATGCATGATTCTCGAATCCGGCGGCGCAAGCAGCGCATGATAACCCATGCCCAAAGTCCGGACCACAGAGGAGCTTCCGGCCTATGCCTACTACCGGGATTATGCGTTACAATTGCCGCAGCCAAACACCCCGAATCATGCATAACAAGCCCATATCCCGTGAGCCAGGACGAGAACCCCGCCAAGCCCCTCAGTTACCGCGACGCCGGCGTCGACATTGACGCCGGCAGCCGCCTTGTCGAACGGATCAAGCCGATCGCGCGCCGTACCGCGCGTCCCGGTGTGCTCGCCGGGCTCGGCGGATTCGGCGCGCTGTTCGAACTGCCGCTCGACCGTTACCGGGAGCCGGTGCTGGTCTCGGGAACCGACGGCGTCGGTACCAAGCTCAGGCTCGCGGTCGCGCTTGGCCGGCATGACACGGTCGGCATCGATCTCGTCGCGATGTGCGTCAATGATCTCGTAGTACAGGGCGCCGAACCGCTGTTTTTTCTCGATTATTTCGCCACAGGCAAGCTTGACGTGGACATCGCGGCCGACGTGATCCGGGGCATCGGCGCTGGCTGTGAGCAGGCGGGCGCGGCGCTGGTCGGCGGCGAAACCGCCGAAATGCCGGGCATGTACGGCGATGGCGACTATGATCTCGCCGGCTTCTGCGTCGGCATCGTCGAGAAAAGCGCAATAATTGACGGTTCGCGCGCGCGCTCCGGTGATGCGCTGATCGGGATCGCCTCATCCGGTCCCCATTCGAATGGCTACTCGCTGATTCGCAAAATCATAGACACCCGCAAGGTCGACCTGTCGATGCCGTTCGGTGAGCGTACGCTCGGCGACACCCTGCTCGCGCCTACACGGATCTATGTCAAAAGCATTCTCGCGCTGAAAGACGCGATCGACATCCACGCGATCGCCCATATCACCGGCGGGGGACTGACTGAAAACATCCCGCGAGTGATCCCGGATGATACCCAGGCCGTCATCGATGCCTCGAGCTGGCCGCGACCCGCAATATTCGACTGGCTGCAACAGCAGGGCAAGATCGCCGATGAGGAAATGGCGCGCACATTCAATTGTGGCATCGGCATGGTCATCGCCGTCGCCGAGGCGGATGTCGACAAGGCGCTGACCCTGCTCGCCCGCAGCGGAGAAGCGTCCTGGCGTATCGGCCGCCTTGCGTCACGGCAGGCGGCCGCGACCCGTGTCATCATTGCCTGAGCCGCGCCTCGACCCGCTTGCGCTGGTCGTCCTGATCTCGGGTCGCGGCAGCAATCTCCAGGCGATCATTGACGCGATAGCGCGCGGAGAACTGCGTGCCGTGGTCAGGGCTGTCATCAGCAATCGCGCGCAGGCGCAAGGGCTCGCGAGCGCCGCGCGGGCCGGCATACCGACGGCGGTCATCGATCCAGTCACCTGTGGCAGCCGCGATGCCTTCAATCATGCGCTGCTGAAACGGGTCGAAGCCTACCGGCCCGAACTCGTCGTGCTGGCAGGTTTCATGCATGTCCTGGACAGCGAGTTCGTACGCATTTATGACGGGCGGCTGATGAATATTCATCCGTCCCTGCTTCCTGATTTTCCAGGATTGAATACCCACCGCCGCGCACTCGAGGCCGGCGCGCTTGAGCACGGCGCGAGCGTGCATTTCGTTACCGATGAACTCGATGGCGGGCCCGTAATCCTGCGAGGAAGGATACCTGTATTACAGCATGAAGATGCGGCGAACCTGGCCGCCAGGGTACTCGCGGTGGAGCACCGCATCTATCCGCTCGCGATTCGCTGGTTTGCTGAAGGCCGGTTGCGCAAAGTCGGCGCAAGTATCCTGTTCGACGGCCATCCGATCGAAGCGCCCTTTGATCTCACCGATTTCTAACCGGATATCCTGATGCCCGGAGACACGCTTGCCCATAACTGGAAATAGTCGGCGCGCTGATCCCGCCCTCCATGATCAGCCATCACTGCGCGTGGCCGTGACGCTCGTGCTGTGTCTGCTGGTTTCGCTTTGTTTCACACAGGCCTCGCCGGCAGCCGCGCCGATGCAGCCGTTCACGATCCAGTATGAAGTCAGGCACAACTCGATGCTGCTCGCGAAGATGGAACGCACGCTGCGCCGCGGCGACAACGGCACCTATATCTACGAATCGAAGTCGATTCCGGCAGGTATCCTGTCCGCGATACTCAATGATCACATCGTCGAGCAGAGCATCTGGGAGTACGTCAACGACCGGCCGCGTCCGCTCAAATACCAGTACCACCATACCGGTCGCAAGGACGAACGCCACGTTGTACTCGATTTCGACTGGGACAAGGGCTCGGTGACGAACACGGTCAACGACGATCCGTGGAACATGAAGGTCCCTGTAGACGCCCAGGATAAGCTGCTTTACCAGTACACGATGATGCTCGACATGCAGGACGGCGAGATGGAGCTCGGATATAACGTCGCGGACGGCGGTGAAATGAAGGTCTACCAGTTTGAGATTGTCGGCCGGGAAGAGCTGCGGACGCCGGTCGGACGCCTGAAGACCATCAAGCTGCAGCGCATTCACGGCGATCGCAAGACGGTTGTCTGGTCCGCGATTGATCTCGGCTATCTGCCGGTGCGTCTGGAGCAGCACAGGAACCGGCGCATGGTCGCGGTGACGGTATCCGCCATCGACGGGATCAGGTAGGGGGGCAGACTCTCCCGGAGTTCACGCCTTCGGTAGCGTAACGCCGCGCTGACCCTGGTACTTCCCCGCCCGGTCGCGATACGAGGTCTCGCACACTTCGTCTGACTCGAGGAAAAGCACCTGGGCAACCCCCTCGTTCGCGTAGATCTTGGCGGGCAGCGGTGTGGTATTCGAAAATTCGAGCGTAACGTGACCTTCCCACTCGGGCTCGAGCGGGGTGACGTTAACGATGATGCCGCAGCGCGCGTAAGTCGATTTTCCGAGGCAGACCGTCAGCACATTGCGCGGGATACGGAAGTATTCGACGGTGCGCGCGAGCGCGAATGAATTCGGCGGTATGATGCAGACGTCGGACCGGATGTCGACGAAGCTGTTCGAGTCGAAGTTTTTAGGGTCGACAATTGCTGAGTTGATGTTGGTGAAGATCTTGAAGTCGTCGGCGCAGCGAATGTCGTAGCCGTAGCTCGAGGTACCGTACGAGATCACGCTGCCCGTGCCGTTCTCTCTTACCTGGCGCGGTTCGAAGGGGTCGATCATGCCGTGCTTTTCGGCCATCTCGCGGATCCAGCGGTCTGACTTGATGCTCATTTTATGTTTAGGTCCCTGGTCAGTGGTTCTGATCCGTGTCCGGGCAGAAGATGCCTGTTACAGGACACGCTGTGAATACATCCCTGTACGCTCTACGGCCGCATCCCTGCGGCCGAAGGTCCTGTAACAGGCATCTTCTGCCCGGACACTCGCCACAATAGAACGTCATGCAGTCAGGTCTGCTCGATCACGATGTTTGGTATCTTCGAACTGTAGTCCTTGGCCTGCAGTGACAACTTCGCGGCGACCTTGCGGGCAATCTCGCGGTAGGCCCGGGCGATGGCGTTGTCGGGGTCGGTTGCAACGCTCGGGTTGCCGCCATCGGCCTCTTCGCGGATGCGGCGATCGAGCGGGAGTTGACCGAGCAGGTCGACGTGGTACTGGTCGGCCATGCGCCGGCCGCCGCCTTCACCGAAGATCGCTTCCTGGTATCCGCACTGGCTGCAGATATGGATGCTCATGTTCTCGATGATGCCGAGCACGGCGACGTCGACCTTCTCGAACATCTTGAGGGCCTTGCGCGCGTCGAGCAGCGCGATATCCTGCGGCGTCGTGACGATGACCGCGCCGCTGACCGGGATTTTCTGCGCCAGCGTGAGCTGGATGTCGCCGGTGCCGGGCGGCAGGTCGATGACGAGGTAGTCCATCGGTTGCCAGCGGGTCTCGCGCAGCAGTTGTTCGAGGGCCTGGGTCACCATCGGACCGCGCCAGATCATCGGCGATTCCTCGTCGACGAGGTAGCCGATCGACATCGACTGGATGCCGTGCGCAATGACCGGCTCCATCGAGCGGCCGTCGATGGACTTTGGCCGCTCGTTCGCGCCGAGCATGCGCGGCTGGCTCGGGCCGTAGATATCGGCGTCAAGGATGCCGGCGCTGGCGCCTTCGGCGGCGAGCGCGAGCGCGAGGTTGACTGCGGTAGTCGACTTGCCGACGCCGCCCTTGCCGGAAGCGATGGCGATGATGTTGCGGATGTTCGGGATCGGCTTGACGCCCTTCTGGACCGCGTGGGTGATGACGCTGGAATCGATAACGATATCGGCGCTATCGATGCCGTCGACGGCCTCGATGCGCTCGCGCAGCGCGTCGCGCAGGAGTTCATGATAGCCGCGCGCCGGGAATCCGAGTTGGACGCGCACGCGCGCCTTGCTGCCTTCGACGGCGATATCCCGTACCGCGGATGCGGATACGAGGTCCTTGCCGAGATAGGGATCAACATACCCCTTGATCGCCATTTCGATCTGCAGTTTCGAGGCCTCCGCCATGGCCGTGTCTCCTTTGTCCTGCCGCGCCGGCAATGTTCCGAGCCATGCCTTGGCGACCGAGCCGCAGATTCTACACCAAACCGGAGCCGGCGCGTCCGGATACGCTCTTCGTAACCGCGGAGAACACCGGAAATTCCCCCGTTACTGGGTTATAATACCGCATTTTATTTGACATTCTTTCCCGACAGATCGAGATGCCTGACAAGCCAAGAAAAATACTGGTCACCAGCGCCCTGCCCTACGCCAACGGCTCGATCCACATCGGCCATCTGGTCGAGTACATCCAGACCGACATCTGGGTGCGTTTCCAGAAACTGCGCGGCCACGATTGCCACTACGTCTGCGCCGACGACACCCACGGCACGCCGGTGATGCTGCGCGCCGAACAGGAAGGCGTTACGCCGGAAGCCCTGATCGAACGCATGCAGCGGGAACACCTCGAGGATTTCTCGGGCTTTCATGTCGCCTTCGACAACTATTACTCGACCAACTCCGAGGAAAACCGGGCATTGTCACAGGAGATCTACCGCCGTCTGCGGGACCGCGGGTTGATCGAGGTGCGCACCATCGAACAGCTCTACGACCCGGTGAAGGAGATGTTCCTGCCCGACCGCTACATCAAGGGCGAGTGCCCGCGCTGTCACGCCCCGGACCAGTACGGCGACGCCTGCGAGCAATGCGGCGCGACCTATGCGCCGACCGACCTGATCAATCCGGTGTCGGCGATCTCCGGCGCCGCGCCGGTCAGAAAACTCTCCGAGCATCATTTCTTCCGGCTCGGCGAGTGCCGGGAATTCCTCGAAGACTGGCTGCGTCTTGGCCGCCAGGGTCCCGGGGCCGCGCCCTCGCGCAGCTCCCCGCTGCAGCCCGAAGCCGGGCACAAGCTCGAGGAGTGGTTCGATGCCGGCCTCAGGGACTGGGACATCTCGCGCGACGCGCCGTATTTCGGCTTCGAGATCCCGGACGCGCCGGGCAAATACTTCTATGTCTGGCTCGACGCGCCGGTCGGTTACATGGCGAGTTTCAGGAATCTCTGTGACCGCACCGGCATCGACTTCGACGAATACTGGAAACCCGACAGCGCGACCGAACTGTACCACTTCATCGGCAAGGACATCCTGTACTTCCATGCACTGTTCTGGCCGGCGATGCTGCATCACGCGGGCTTCCGCACGCCGGACCGGATCTTCGTGCACGGCTTCCTGACCGTCAACGGCCAGAAGATGTCGAAGTCGCGCGGCACGTTCATCACCGCGCGTTCGTTCGCGAATCATCTGAACCCGGAGTACCTGCGCTATTACTTCGCCGCGAAGCTGAATGACCGCATCGAGGACCTCGACCTGAACTTCGACGACTTCTGCGCGCGGATCAACAGCGACCTCGTCGGCAAGTTCGTCAATATCGCCAGCCGTACCGCCGGCTTCATTCACAGCCACTTCGACGGCCGACTCGCGGCGGAAATCGATGTCGGGGACCGCGCATTGCTGAAGACCCTGCAGGGGGCCGCGGACACCATCGCCCGCGGTTACGACGAGCGGCGTTACAGCGAAGTCGTCCGGCAGATCATGGACCTCGCCGACCTCGCGAACGCGTGGATCAACGACCAGCAGCCGTGGCACCGGATCAAGGCGCCGGACGAACGCGAGCGGGTGCAGCAGGTCTGCACCACCGCACTGAACGCCTTCCGCCTGCTGGCTCTTTACCTGAAGCCGGTCTTGCCGGCGCTCGCGGAACAAGTGGAAGATTTTCTGGAACTTCCTACCGAGCGCTGGGACAGCCATGTTGAACTCATGCTCGGGCGCCGCATCAAATCCTACAGGCATCTCGCGATACGTGTCGAGGTGCGGCAGATCGAGGCCCTGATCGGGGAGAATCAGGCGCAGGCCGCATCCGCCAACACGACCACACCTGCAAGGACTGCACGCAAGGGGGCAAAGCGGGTCAGCGATAACCCCTCGGTATCAGGGGAGATCAGCATCGAGGATTTTGCCAGGATCGACCTGCGCGTCGCGCGCATCGTCGATGCAAAAGACGTCGATGGCGCCGATAAGCTCCTGGAACTGACCCTGGACATCGGAGACGGCGAGACCCGCAGGGTGTTCGCCGGCATCCGGACCCGTTATGCCGCGCGTGATCTGGTCGGCCGGCATACCGTCGTGGTCGCCAATCTCGCCCCGCGCAAGATGCGCTTCGGTGTGTCGGAAGGCATGGTGCTCGCTGCCGGCCCGGGCGGCAAGGAACTGTGGCTGATCCAGCCGGACCAGGGGGCCGAGGCCGGGATGCGGGTAAAATAACGCGATACGAGTAGAATATATAATTTAAATTCAAGAGAGTACGGCTCCATGAGCGAATACGCCCTGATCCTGGTCAGCACCGTCCTGGTAAACAACTTCGTGCTCGTCAAGTTCCTTGGCTTGTGTCCGTTCATGGGCGTCTCGCGCAAGCTCGAGACCGCGACCGGCATGGCGCTCGCAACCACGTTTGTGCTGACCCTGTCGTCGGTCTGCAGCTACCTGGTCAATACCTATCTGCTCGCGCCGCTCGGCCTCGAATACCTGCGCACGATCACGTTCATCCTCGTCATCGCCGCAGTCGTGCAGTTCACCGAGATGGTGATCCACAGGACCAGCCCGCTGCTCTACCAGGTGCTCGGCATCTTCCTGCCGCTGATCACGACGAATTGCGCCGTGCTCGGGGTCGCGCTGTTGATCGTCCAGCAGGAGACCGGTTTCCTCCACGCAACGCTCTATGGCTTCGGCGCCGCGGTCGGCTTCTCGATGGTGCTGATCCTGTTCGCGGCGATGCGCGAACGCATCGCGGTCGCCGACGTCCCGGTCGCCTTTCGCGGTCCCGCGATCGCGCTGGTCACCGCGGGGCTGATGTCGCTGGCCTTCATGGGTTTCTCCGGCCTGGTCAGGGGGTAAGGGGCATATGCTCACCGCCGTCCTTGCACTGAGCGGGCTCGCCGTCGTATTCGGGCTCAGCCTCGGCTATGCCGCGGTCCGCTTCAAGGTCGAGGGAGATCCGCTCGTCGACAAGATCGACGCGTTACTGCCACAGACGCAATGCGGCCAGTGCGGCTTTCCCGGCTGCCGGCCCTACGCCACGGCGATCTCCAGAGGCGAAGCCGACATCAATCAGTGTCCGCCCGGCGGGGAAGCAACAATACTCGCGCTGGCCGACATGCTCGACCGCGATCCGAAGCCGCTGAACCCCGAGAACGGCCGGGAAAAACCGAAGACCGTCGCGGTCATCGACGAGCAGCGTTGCATCGGCTGTACGCTGTGCATACAGGCGTGCCCGGTCGACGCGATCGTCGGGGCGCCGAAACAGATGCATACCGTGATCGCACAGGAGTGTACCGGTTGCGACCTGTGCGTAGCGCCGTGCCCGGTCGACTGCATCGACATGGTGCCGATCAGGCAGGACGTCCTGACCTGGAAGTGGCCCTACCCTGAGGAACAGGCAGGGGAACGGAAATCGGCCGGGGGCGCTTCATGACGGCAGCCGTCGATTCCCACCGGTTATGGCGATTCCGCGGCGGTGTACATCCGGCCCAGCACAAAACAGAGTCGACCCGGTCGCCGATCATCAAGGCGCAGCTCCCGGCCCGGCTGATCCTGCCGCTGCACCAGCATATCGGACGGCCCGCCGAGGCGCTGGTCAGCCCCGGCGACCGGGTGCTGAAGGGCCAGCCGATCGCGCGTGCGGCCGGTTTCGTCAGCGCGCCGGTCCACGCGCCGACGTCGGGCACGATCTCGGATATCGGCGAGTACGCGATCCCCCATCCCTCCGGACTCAAGGCGCCGTGCATCGTCATCGAGCCCGACGGCCGTGACGAATGGATCGAGCACGCGGGCGTCGACGACTACGAGGCGCTCGAACCGAGCGCGCTGCGCAACCTGATCCGCGAGGCCGGCATCGTCGGCCTGGGCGGCGCCGGGTTCCCGACCTACATCAAGCTCAACCCCGGCCACATGAAGGCCATCGATACGTTGATCCTCAACGGCGCCGAGTGCGAGCCTTATATCACCTGCGACGACGTACTGATGCGCGAGCGGGCGGCCGAGATCGTCAGCGGCCTCGCCATCATCAGCCATGCGCTGCAGGCCAGGGAATCGGTGATCGCCATCGAGAACAACAAACCCGCGGCCCTCGAGGCGATGCGGGAAGCCGCCGGCGGATTCAGGAACATCCGGGTGATGCAGGTGCCGACGCTCTACCCCTCGGGCGACTCCAAACTGCTGGCGAAGATACTCACCGGGAAGGAGGTTCCCAGCAACCAGTTGAGCCTCCATATCGGCCTCACCAGCGTCAACATCGGCACCACCTACGCGGTCCACCGCGCCATCCATCACGGCGAGCCCCTGCTGTCACGCATCGTCACCGTCACCGGCGGCGCGGTCGGGAAGGCGCGCAACCTGGAAACGCTCATCGGGACGCCGATGAACGAATTGCTCACGCAATGCGAAGGCAACGTCGAGCATATCGAACGCCTGATCATGGGCGGTCCGATGATGGGCTTCGCGCTGCATCGCCTGGACCTGCCGGTCATCAAGACGACCAACTGCATCCTCGCCGCCGCTTCCGCCGAGATCCTGCCCCAGAAGCCGGTAATGCCCTGCATACGCTGCGGCGACTGCTCGAATGCCTGTCCGATGAACCTGCTGCCGCAGCAGTTGTACTGGTATTCCAAGACCAAGGACCTGGACAAGGTCCAGACATACGATCTGTTCGATTGCATCGAATGCGGCGCCTGCTCTTATGTGTGCCCCAGCAATATCCCTCTGGTACAGTACTTCCGCTACGCGAAGGGCGATATCTGGGTCCAGGAGCGCGAGAAGGAGAAGGCCGATATCGCGCGCAAGCGCCACGAGGCGCGGCAGCAGAGACTGGAACGGGAAAAGGCCGAGCGCGAGGCGCGCCGCCAGCAGAAAAAGACCGCGCTCGACACGGCCGGCCCGGCCGCCGCCGCGCAGGAGCGGGCCCAGGCCGGGATGCAGACCGCGGTGGAACATTCCGAAGCGCGTCGCGCCGCGGCCATCAAGGAAGCGGAAAAGCGTCGCGCGGACGCGCAACGGCAACCACAACAGGGCGAGGACCGGGCAACCAAGGAATCGGATAGCAAAACAGAATAAGCCCCGCCACGCCCCGCCTAATCGAAGAAGAAAACAAATGCCGCTCAGGATAGCAACGTCGCCGCACGTCAGGGCCCCTGTTACCGTCGCCACCGTCATGGTGAGAGTCCTGCTTGCGCTGATTCCCGGCGTCGCCGCCTATGTGTGGTTCTTCGGCTGGGGCGTCGTGGTCAACATTTCGATCGCCGTCTGCACTGCGCTCGCCGCCGAGGCGTTGATGCTCCGGATCCGCCGGCAGCCGGTCATGCAGTTCATCACCGACGGCAGCGCGCTGGTCACGGCGACGCTGCTCGCGCTCGCGATACCGCCGACGGTGCCGTGGTGGGTGACGGTGATCGGCGTGCTGTTTGCGATCGTCGTCGCAAAGCACCTGTACGGCGGCCTCGGCTACAACCCGTTCAATCCGGCAATGGTCGGCTACGTCGTGCTGCTGATCTCGTTCCCGCGCGAGATGACGATGTGGTTCCCGGTGGTGTCGCTGAGCGAGTATCCGCTGAGCTTTATCGAATACGTCGCGCTGATCTTCACCGGCCGCCTGCCGGTCGGGTTCGAGATGGACGCGCTGACCGAGGCGACACCGCTCGATGCGCTGCGGACCCACCTGGGCCTCGGCAGCACCGTCGAGGACATCCGGGCGACGTTTGGCCTCGACGAGGAGACCAGCCGGCTGCTCAGCGTCATACCGATCTTCGGGGCGCTCGGCGGCAAGGGATGGGAATGGGTCAACGCTGGCTTTCTCGCCGGCGGCCTGTGGCTGCTGTACAAGCGGGTCATCGCCTGGCATATCCCGACCGCGGTGCTCGGTTCGCTGGCGGTGATGTCGCTGCTGTTCTACGTGTACGACCCCGAACACTACGCCTCGCCGATGTTTCATCTGTTCAGCGGCGCGGCGATGCTCGGCGCGTTCTTCATCGCGACCGACCCGGTCACCGCCGCGGTGAGCCCGACCGGACGGCTGCTGTACGGCGTCGGCATCGGTATTCTGATCTATGTGATCCGGGTCTGGGGCGGTTATCCGGACAGCATCGCGTTCGCGGTGCTGCTGATGAACATGGCGGTGCCGCTGATCGACAACTACTTCAAGCCCCGCGTATTCGGGCACGGACACCGCAAGGAATAAGACCGGTGCTGGTACGGCATATGCTGATCACGGCTTCGCTGCTCACCGGGTTCGCGATCGTGGGGGTAACCATCGTTGCGGTGACCCAGAACAACACCCACGAGCTCATTGCCGAGAACCAGCGGCAGGAGCTGCTGCGCATGTTGAACGAGCTGGTGCCGCCATCCGTCTATGACAACAACCCCGCGCAGGACGTCATCGCGGTCAGGCACAGGCCGCTGCTGGGCACGCCCAAGGACGTCACGGTCTATCGCGCCCGGCACGGGGAAACGCCGGTAGCCGTCGTGATGACGCCGGTCGCGCCGGACGGCTACAGCGGCAACATCGGGCTGCTGATTGCGATCGACTGCCAGTCCAATGCGCTGATGGGGGTCCGGGTTCTGTGGCACAAGGAGACCCCCGGCCTCGGCGACTGGATCGAGACCGAAAAGTCGGACTGGATCCTGAGCTTCACCGGGCATTCGCTGACCGATCCGGACGAACTCGGCTGGCGAGTGGAAAAGGACGGCGGCATCTTCGACCAGGTCACCGGCGCGACGATAACGCCGCGTGCGGTGGTCAAAGCGGTGTACAATACCTTAAAATACTACGACCAGCACAAGGCCGATCTGCTTCGGCCGATAGAACCGCCGGGGGACGCCGAATCCGGCGAACCCGTCGCAACCGAGGACACACGGCATGAGCACGGCTGACTACGGCGCCCTGACGCGCGACGGGTTGTGGAAAAACAATCCGGCCTTGGTCCAGGTGCTCGGCCTGTGCCCGCTGCTCGCGGTCACGAACACGACGATCAACGGACTGGCGCTCGGCCTCGCGACCCTGCTCGTACTGCTCACCTCCAACGGCCTGATCTCGCTGATACGAAACCACACCCGGCCCGAGATCCGCATCCCGGTGTTCATACTGGTCATCGCCTGTGCCGTGACGAGTATCGAGCTCGCAATGAATGCCTGGTTCCACGATCTCTATCGAGTGCTCGGCATCTTCATCGCACTGATCACGACGAACTGCGTGATCATCGCGCGCGCGGAGGCCTTCGCGTCGAAGAACCCCGTACTGCCCTCGCTGTACGACGGCTTCATCATGGGAATGGGATTCCTCCTGGTCCTGGTTACGCTGGGCGCCATGCGCGAACTGATCGGCTCCGGGACGCTGTTCGCGAACGCCCACCTGATGTTCGGCGAAGCCGCGCGGGGATTCGCCATTACGGTCTTCGCCGACTACCGCGGTTTCCTGCTCGCGGTCCTGCCGCCGGGCGCGTTCATCGGACTCGGCCTGCTGATCGCGATGAAGAACGTCATCGACGGCCGCCGCAAAACCCGCGCCGAGCGGATTGCCGCCGCGGCGCCGCAACCAAGCGCGGCCTGATCAAAGGGGTCAGAGTCGTTTGATCTCGCGGATATCGGATACGCACAGATACGCCGGATCAAACGACTCTGACCCCTTTGATCATGAATGACCGAAAACGCCGCGAGATCTTCACCCGTTTCCGCAACGCCAACCCGAAACCGACGACTGAACTGAAGTACCGCACACCGTTCGAGCTGCTGGTCTCGGTGATCCTGTCCGCGCAGGCGACCGACAAGAGCGTCAACCTGGCGACTGCGCGGCTGTTCAAAGTCGCGAGGACGCCGAAGGCGATCCTCGCGCTCGGCGAGGACGGACTCAAGGAATACATCCGCACGATCGGCCTGTTCAACACCAAGGCGCGCAATATCCTCGAGACCTGCCGCCTCCTCGAAGAACGGCATCGCGGCCGGGTCCCGCGCGACCGCGCCGCGCTGGAGGCGCTGCCAGGCGTTGGCCGCAAGACCGCGAACGTGATCCTGAACACCGCGTTCGGCGAGCCGACGATCGCCGTCGACACCCATATCTTCCGCGTTGCGAACCGCACCGGCCTCGCGCCGGGGAAAAACGTCGCGCAGGTCGAACAGGGACTGCTCGACACGGTGCCCGGGGAATTCCGCCATGACGCCCACCACTGGCTGATCCTGCACGGCCGCTACGTCTGCATCGCGCGCAGACCGCGCTGCGGATCGTGCCTGATCGAGGACCTCTGCGAATATCCCGACAAGGAGACCTGATGTTCGGGCAGGACCGGGAACAGATGCGGCGCTTTTTCGCCGAGGCCTGGCGCAAGCGCCTCGACGCGGCGCCGCTCGAACCGATGGAACGGCTGGTCGCCGGTGTCATCGAGCAGCACCCGGAATATCACGGCCTGTTCGAAGGCGCGCGGCTCGACCGCGAGTATCCGCCCGAGCTCGGCGCGACGAATCCGTTTCTGCACATGGGCATGCACATCGCGCTGAAGGAACAGGTCGCCGCGGGGAGTCCCGCCGGGATCGCCGCGCTGCACGTCCGCATCAGCGAGCGGCTCGGCGACTCCCACGAGGCCGAGCACCGGATGATGGAGTGCCTCGGCGAGGCGCTGTGGCGGGCGCAGCGCGACGGTGCGATGCCGGACGAGGCGGCCTACCTGGAATGCCTGCGCCGGCTGGCCCTCTAGCTCAAGCAAACACGCTCGCGACGGCCAGACCGACGAAGTGGCTCAGCACAATGACCAGCACCGTGATGCCGACGTGCTCGCCGATGACCTTCCACGGCGCGACGCCCTGCGCGTGCGCCATGCGGTAGCTGAGCCACGCAATGACCAGCAGCCCCCATGCGATACTGACGACGATCGCGACGCCGAGGTCGAACAGCAGTATCGGGACCAGGAACGTCAGCGCCATGACGAACTTCGCCAGGAATGCCGCGATCGTCGTCAGCCAGATCTCGCCTTGGGTATGGACGCCCTTCGATTCCTCGGCGATATGAATGCCGAGCGCGTCCGACAGCGCGTCGGCGACCGCGATCGTCACGATGCCGCCGACGACAACCATCGTCGACTGGGTGCCGGAATGCAGCCCGATCATCAGGCCGAGCGTCGTGATGACGCCCGAGGTCAGGCCGAAGCTGGCGCCGGTATTGACGTACCTGTTCAATCCTGCCGTTCTTTGTATTCGGTATCGACACTGAGTCGCTGGAACACCGCGAGACCGACGATCAGGACCGTCGCGGCGAACAGCAGCAGCGTCGGATACAGCAGCTTGCTCATGTCCTCCCGGCCCGCGCCGAACACGAACACCAGCGCCTCCAGCGTGACCGCGATCGAGATGATCACGAGAAACTTGGTCAGGGTCTGACGCGCATCGCGCAGCGAGCGCAGCCTGCGCGCGTGCAGTATCTCCTCCTCGAGCAGATACTTGGACACGTCGAATACCGCGATCGAGATCACGATCAGGCCGATCGCGTCGAGCAGCTTGTCGATGACCCCATCGCCGGTCGTGACCGCGAGCCAGATGTCCCACAGGGCGTAACCGGCCATTGCGAGGCTGATCACCAACAGGGAGATGCAGAACAGGCCGTAGATGATGCCGCCGAACAGCGTCGTATAACGGATGAGGTCACGCATGGCACAATTCCGGCAGGGATAAAGATAAGTTACAATCCATCCAACGTCGCTCCGCGGTTAAAAGGCATATCTGATGAAACTGGGCGTGGAAGAGTTCAGGTCCTGGCAGAACAAGTGCATCACGCTGCTCGGCATGTCCGGCGTGGGCAAGACCCACTTGTCCGACCTGCTGATGCAGGACGACTGGTTCCATTTCTCCGGGGACTACCGTATCGGCACCCGCTATCTCGACGAGCCGATCCTGGACAACATCAAGCAGCAGGCGATGCAGGTTCCCTTCCTGCGCGAGCTGCTGCGCTCGGACTCAATCTACATCAACAACAACATCACCGTCTACAACCTGCAACCGATAGCGAGCTTCCTCGGCAAACTCGGCGACCCGCAGCGCGGCGGCCTGCCGCTCAAGGAGTTCAAGCGCCGCCAGGAACTGCACCGCATCGGCGAGATCGCCGCGATGAAGGACGTGCCCGATTTCATCCACAAGGCCCGGTTCATCTACGGCTATCAGCATTTCATCAACGACGCAGGCGGCAGCATCTGCGAACTGGACGCGCCGGAAGTCATCGACATCCTGAGCAAACACACGCTGATCCTCTATATCAAGGCCAGCAGGCAGGACGAGGAGGCGCTGATCCGGCGCGCGATCAGCGATCCGAAGCCGCTGTACTACCGCGAGTCGTTTCTCGACGAGCATCTCGCGATTTACATGGAGGAAAAGAACCTGCCCTACGTCGCGATGATGGACCCCGACGATTTCGTGCGCTGGATATTCCCGAAGCTGTTCCACTCGCGCATCCCGCGCTACGAGCAGATCGCCGGCGAATACGGCTATACGATCACGACCGAGGAACTGTCGGACGTCCGGGACGAACAAAGCTTCCTCGCCGTGGTTGAACGGGCCGTGGCGCGGCGGAACTGACGATGCCGCTGGTTTCCAAATCGGGGCTGCCCACCTTCGAGCGCCTCAAGCAGGAAGGCGCGAACGTGCTCACCGAACAGGAGGCGGGCCGCCAGGACATCCGCGAGCTGCACATCGGCCTGCTGAACATGATGCCCGACGCCGCGCTGCAGGCGACCGAACGCCAGTTTTACCGGCTCGTCGGCGAGAGCAACCAGATCGCGCAGTTCTACATGCATCCGTTCACGCTGGACGAGCTCGACCGCGGCGAGCAGACGCTCGATTACATACGCGCGTATTATGAATCGTTCGACCAGATCAAGTCCGACGGTCTCGACGCGCTGATCATCACCGGCGCGAACGTCACGCAACCGGATCTCGCGTCCGAGCCGTTCTGGAATCCGCTGATCGAGGTCATCGACTGGGCTTCCGACAACGTGACCTCGATCCTGTGCTCGTGCCTCGCGACCCACGCGGTGCTGCAGTTCCGCTTCGGCCAGCGGCGGCGGCGCCTGCCGGCGAAGCGCTGGGGCGTCTACCGGCACCGGGTGCTCGACCGGCGCCATCCGCTGGTCAACGACGTGAACACGCTGTTCGACGTCCCGCATTCCCGCTTCAACGAGGTCGGACGCGACCAGTTCGAGGCCGCCGGACTGCACGTGCTCGCGGAGAGCCGCGAGGCCGGCGTCCACCTCGCCGTCAGCGAGGACCGCTTCCGGCTCGTGTTCTTCCAGGGCCACCCGGAGTACGACACGATCAGCCTGCTCAAGGAGTACAAGCGGGAAGTCACGCACTTCGCGCAGGGACGGCACAAGGAATATCCGCCGTTTCCGGACAACTATTTCACGCCGACGGTCCGGGCGATCCTGAACGAACACCGGGACCGCGTCATCGAAGCGGTCGAGCGCCACACCGCGATACCCGAATTCCCGGAAGCGCTGATCCGCGACGGCCTGCACAACACCTGGCACGACACCGCCGAGGCCGTCATCAACAACTGGGTCGGCAAGGTCTACCAGATCACCCACCACGACCGGAAACTGCCGTTCAAGGACGGCATCGATCCGCGGAATCCGTTGGGATTGCTGTAACCGCCGTAGAGCAGGACAAGGCATGCATTACGCGACCGCCTTGTCGGCATCCAGGTTTTCTCGTGCCACCGCCGGGCAGAATAATCAGTACGGTGCCGTGTTGCCCAATATCCACGCGATATTCGAATCGATAACCTGAAACCTTTTGCGCGCCTGCCGCATCTTCCTTACAGGCGCCGTCCGCTGCCATGTGGCGACGCCGCAACCCCGACCCGCGAGCGATCGAATACAACGAGGAGCCTGCCCGACATGCTGAACACCGCCATCATTCTGTTCGCCTCTGCCGCCGTCATTGGCCTGGCAATGGCCGTTGCACATCTGCGCGGGAAAACCCCGCCCCGGACTGCGCTCGCGATACTTCATGGCCTGTTTGCCGCATCGGGGCTGGTGACTCTGCTCATGGCGGTGATGACCGTCGGCGCCGGCGGCGGCACCGGTCTCGCCCTGGGGCTGTTTCTGCTCGCAGCGCTCGGCGGATTCGCTCTGCTGAGCTTCCATCTGCGCGGCCGCCCACTGCCCAACAGCCTGGTGATCGGCCACGGCCTGCTGGCGGTAGCCGGTTTCCTGGTGCTGCTTGCCGCCGTATTCCTGATCGGATCGTAATGGCCCTTCGACTCCGCCTCGGCGATCACCCGCTGCACCCCGCGCTGGTCCACTTTCCGGTCGCGCTGTGGACGGTCGCGGCAGGCGCCGAGTTCGGCGGCTGTCTGTTCGGCCAGCCCCTGTGGTGGCAGTTCAGCTTTATATGCCAGGCCCTGGGACTGATCGGCGGACTTTCCGCCCTCGGAACCGGCTTGCTCGATTACGGTACGATTCCGCAGCGGCATCCGGCACGGGAAATCGCGATCGGGCACATGATGCTCATGTGCCTGTCCTGGCTGCTGTTCCTGCTGAGTCTGGCGCTGCGCGGCCTGCCCCCTGATCAGGCGCCGCCGCCATGGGCAACGGCGGCTGCGGGCGCGGGTTTCGCCGCGATGGCCTTCGGCGGCTGGCTCGGCGGCCGGCTGGTCTATCATTATGGCGTAGGCGTCAGCAGCGGCGCAGAGGCCCGATAGTGAATAACACGCGGAGATCGAAACAATGCTGTCGATAGCGATCCGGGAAGACCGCCTGGTGCTGGAGCAATTGCCCGATGCTCTCGTCGTCTCCCGCGTACTGGCCGGTGAGGCAGCGCTGTTCGAACTGATCATGCGCCGCTACAACCGGCGCCTGTTCCGCATCGCCCGCGGCATCCTGGCAAACGATGCCGAGGCCGAAGACGCCGTGCAGGATGCCTACATCCATGCCTATCTCAAGCTCGACCAGTTTCGCGGCCCCGACGGACTGCCCGCCTGGCTCGGCCGGATCGTCAGCAATGAAGCGCTGATGCGCCGCCGCCGTGCGAGCCCGCTGTCGGACCCGCTCACCGCGCTGGAGTATCCCTGGAACCAGGAGGCCATCATGATCGATCCGCGGTCGCCGGCCGCCAATCCGGAAGCGGCACTGCACGAAGCGCAGCTCTCCCGTCTTCTGGAAACCGCCATCGACGGCCTGCCCGACAACTACCGCGCCGCCTTCATACTGCGGGCAGTGGAACAGATGTCGGTTGCGGAAACGGCGGCATGTCTGGGCATAGAAGAGGCAACCGTCAAGACGCGAGTCCACCGGGCACGCCGGCTGCTGCAGAAGACGATCACCGGCGAGCTGAGCGCTGCCCTCACCGGCGCCTTTGCCTTCGACGGCGCGCGTTGCGACCGTCTGGTCAGCGCGGTATTCCGGCGGCTGGGCAACGGCGACAGACAGGCATGAGGCGTGTGTGCGCCGTTCCGACGGCGCACGGGAGATGAGCATGAAGATCGCGGCCGATAACATCAAGCTGAAGCGCGCCTATGAACGGCCCGCCCAGGCGGATGGCACGCGGATCTTGATCGACCGGCTATGGCCGCGGGGCGTGACCAGGGCGGCGGCCGCCATCGACCAATGGATGAAGGAGATCGCGCCGAGCACCGAGCTGCGCAAATGGTTCGGCCATGATCCCGCGCGCTGGCGGGAATTCCGCCGCCGCTACGTCGCCGAGTTACGCGAACATCCCGACGAACTGCGCAGCTTGCGTGCACAGGCGCGGCGAGGACCGATCACCCTGGTCTACTCGGCGCACGACGAGGCTCATAATGACGCTGTTGTACTCAGGGATATTCTCCTCGGACGGTCACCGCGGTGAAACACCCTGCTACCAAAGAAATAGGATGTCATGGAACACTTCGGGTCCGATGAGGACATGGCGTTCTATCCCAATGCCTGTATCGAGGAAGATCCCGGCGACCATTTTGAACGTGGCGGCTAGCGAGTATCGACGCACTCTTTTATAGTGGGCGGAAATGCCGCTTAACGCTCCGGGAAAAAGGCGCGATTCGAGGACTCCAGATGTCTTGGGCACGAACGACATTCGCGAAGGCACGCTGTTTGTTCCTGACCGTGCTGCTCGGCACGGCCATCGCGTCCGCCGCGGCGCAGACGCCGGCGCCCGGAGCTGAGCGCGACGTGCAGGCGCCGCTCGACAGTCCCTATGCCGGACGCCCCGGTGCCGCAGCGCCGCGGCTGCCGGCCGACCTCGACTGGATCAATGTCGTCGCCCCGCTCGGCATCGAGTCGCTGCGCGGCAAGATCGTCGTGTTCGATTTCTGGACTTACGGCTGCATCAACTGCATCCACATGATTCCGACCTTGCGCCGGCTGGAGGAGCGCTACGGCGACGCGCTGGCGGTGATCGGCGTGCACAGCGCGAAGTTCACGAACGAAGGCGAGACGGGCAACATCCGCCAGATCGTGCAGCGCTACGAGCTGCATCATCCGGTGATCAACGACAGCGATTTCGCCGTGTGGCGCGCGTTCGGCGTGCGCGCGTGGCCGACGTTCGTGATCGTGGATCCGCGCGGCAACGTCGTCGCGCAGCAGGCGGGCGAGATCCCGTACGACACGTTCGACGAATTCCTCGGCAACATGGTCGCGTTCTGGGACAAGCGCGGCGAACTCGACCGCACACCGCTCGCGCTGGTCCCGGAAGGCTCGGGCAAACCGCCCGGGCTGTTGGCATTCCCGGGCAAGGTGCTCGCGGACGCACCGGGCGGACGGCTGTTCATTGCCGACACGAATCATCACCGGATCGTGGTCGCGAGCTTGCGCGGCTACGAGGTGCTCGACGTGATCGGCAGCGGCGAGCGCGGCTTCGCCGACGGCGCTTACGGCGCCGCGACGTTCAACAAGCCGCAAGGCATGGCGCTGCGGAACGGCGTGCTGTACGTGGCCGATACCGAGAACCATGCGATCCGCGCGGTCGATCTCGCCGCGAAAAGCGTGACGACGCTGGCGGGTACCGGCAAACAGGGCCACGCGCGCCTGCCTTTCGGCAGCCGCGCTCCGGGCCGCAGCACCGATCTCGGCAGCCCATGGGATCTGGCTTTCGGCGCCGACGGCGTGCTGTACATCGCGATGGCCGGCCCGCATCAGATTTGGGCGATGTACCCGGATGAAGCGCACTCGGTCGGCCCGGTCGTCGGCGATGGCCGCGAGGCGGCGCTGAACGGCACGCTCGCGGCGAGCAGGCTCGCGCAACCGAGCGGCTTGTTCTATCGCGACGACGTGCTGTATTTCGCCGACAGCGAGAGCAGCACGATTCGCGCCGCGAATTTCGCCCTCGGGCGCGTCGAAACCGTAGCCGGGACGGTGGACGACAACCTGTTCGACTTCGGCGACCGCGACGGCCGGCCCGGGCAATCGCGCCTGCAGCATCCGCTCGGCGTGGCCGGCGGCGAAACCGGTCCGGTGTACGTCGCCGATACCTACAACAGCCGCATCAAAGCGATCGATCCCGCGACGCGCAGAACCACGACGTTGTTCGGCGCCGGCGGCATGGGCGGTTTTCGCGACGGCACGGGGCTCGCCGCGCAATTCGACGAGCCCGGCGGGCTCACGTTCGCGGCGGGCAACCTCTACGTGGCCGACACCAACAACCATGCGATTCGCGTGATCGACCTGACCGCCCGGACGGTAGCGACGGTCGCGTTTCCGAACCCGGGGCGCCTGCAGATCGGCAGCCGTACGACCGTGATCGGTGGCGGCGAGCGTGCGCGCGAGACGGTGACGCTGGATTCGCAGACGGTAGCGCCCGGACGCGTCGAGATCGTCGTGCGGATCGCGCTTGCCAAAGGCTACAAGATCAACCCGGACGCCCCTTCCCAGGTGAGTTTCACCGTCACCGGCAACGCCGCAGCGGCGCAGACCGGCAATGTGCCGTTTCGCGAGCCGCAAATCCGTTTGCCGATCACATTAAGCGTCGGGCCGGCCACGCTCGACGGCGTCGTTACGACTTACTATTGCGAGGCGATCAACGAATCACTGTGCTTTTTCGACGAAGTGCCGGTCACCGGCACGATCGCGGTCGCCGACGGCGCGGCGTCGCGCGAGATCCTCGTGGAGCGCACGATCACGCCGCCGAAGATCCCCGACATCTGAGCCTCGGGGCCTCAGACTCTTGGTCGAGTCAGTCATTCCGGGAGTGAGCGATGGCGGTGCGTATCGTCCGGCTCGGCAGCCCCAGAGCAAAGGACGAGGGCGTGCGTATCGGCACGGTCCGTCGTCCGCCGCGCGGCGCGCCCATTAAACCCGGGGAAGTCCAGTTGAGGGGTCAAGTCTACTCCGGCCAAGCGAGAGCAAAATCAAAATTCGCCTGCTGTATGCCGGTACCACAGTCGAACGTCACCTCGACGTGCCAGTCGCCGCCCATTGAATACTCGGGGCTCTTGCCGCTGTAGACGCCGGAACGGAGTTCTTCCATCTGCACGACGACGTCGTCGGAGCTCATCTCATGCTCCGGCATGTACTGCCGGAAAGTCACGTGGCACGCTCGCACGGTCCGGTTGCTGCCGTCGTTGATCCTGATCGCGGCGGCGGCGTCGCTGCCGACCTGCGGGGGCCACGGCGTCGTCTTGAACTGCACTTTGTATTCGCCGGCGCTGGCGCTCAGCGCCTCGCTCCAGTCGGAGCAGCCGGCCAGCATGAGTAGTAACGCCGCCGGCAGCAGCGCCGGTGTCAGGATCGGTCTCGGCATCGCGATACCTCCTCAGTGCTTCTTCTGGATCAGCTCGATCCGGTAGCCGTCAGGGTCCTCGACGAACGCGATGACCGTCGTGCCGTGCTTCATCGGCCCGGCCTCGCGGACAACGTTACCGCCGCGCCGGCGGATCTCGTCGCAGGCCGCCGCGGCGTCGTCGACCGCGATCGCGATATGCCCGAAGCCGTTGCCGAGGTCGTAGGACGCGGTGTCCCAGTTGTGGGTCAGCTCGATGACCGCGGTCTCGGACTCCGGCCCGAAGCCGACGAAGGCCAGCGTGAAACGGCCATCCGGATAGTCATGCTTGCGCAGCACGCGCATGCCGAGTACCTCGGTATAGAACTTCAGCGAACGCTCGAGGTCGCTGACGCGGATCATCGTGTGCAGCAGGCGCATCAGTCTCCCTTGCCGGGCTTCCGGTTCAGCCGCGCGGCGATGCGCATGCGCAGCGCGTTCAGCTTGATGAAGCCCGATGCGTCCTTCTGGTCGTACTTGCCGGCGTCGTCCTCGAAGGTCGCGATGTCGGCGTCGAACAGGCTGTCCCTGTCGGAGCGGCGGCCGGCGACGATGACGTTGCCCTTGTAGAGCCTGACGCGGACCGTGCCGTTGACGACGGCCTGCGACGCGTCGATCATCTTCTGCAGCATCGCGCGTTCCGGGCTCCACCAGTAACCGTTGTAGATCAGGCTCGCGTAGCGCGGCATCAGTTCGTCCTTCAGGTGCGCGACCTCGCGGTCGAGCGTGATCGACTCGATCGCGCGGTGGGCCTTCAGCAGCACGGTGCCGCCCGGCGTCTCGTAGCAGCCGCGCGACTTCATGCCGACGTAGCGGTTCT
>CAYTGL010000028.1:0-33284 GCA_964437335.1 uncultured Chromatiales bacterium | reverse complement strand
GCATAATTGATCCAAGATTAATGAATCACGAATGATCTTCTTTAGGAAGATCTCGAAATGGTCACGAGGAGTATCAGAAAGCTTGTTATGAGCTTTTTGACCGCAGTTACGTATGAAGTTCTCAGCATTGCGTATGAACTCATTTTCTCCACGAGTACGCTCACGATGCTTATCTTTGTGAGTAATACGAAACCCTACACCGTTATTCTCACGATATGGTTTCGCGAACGTTGCAATTTGATTACAACGAGTTTGAATAATAGCGGCTACTATCGACAACTGCTGCGGAATAGTACGCAAAAGGTCAAACGAAATAGAGTACCTACGGTCCTTGAAGCCCATTTGGGCTTGGACATCCATAGGATTCTCTTGGTAAGAGCGCGGGGCACGAGAAGGAGAAGTGGCGGCCAACTTACCTTTGACCAAATCAAAAGCAGGAGGCTGTCCTAGTCTAATGCTAGCGAACTTGTCATCCCAGTCACTCATGTTAAATCATCTTTCGAAGCGTGTTTATAGAATCAATAGACTTTTGCGCTAGCCACTTTGAATATCTAACTTCTAGTGTACCTGAGATAGTAACCAAGCCTTTACGTACTTCTTCTTCCTGGTACCCACATTCCTTGGTTAGGAACTCTACTTCTCGTAAAGTAACTGGCTTTACAATGCGCTTCAAGCTCTTATTCAACGACTTTAGCATTGAAGTGGTATCTTCGTACTCTGTATCTGCTGCAAACCAAAGAGACTTAGTCAAGCTCTCTGGGGGCTTAACTTTACGTGTAGCGAAGGTAGTTTTATCCTTTTCTTCTTCGCCGCCTAGTAACTTGTGCCCTACATTAGCTACGCCAGTTGCCGCCCCGCCTAGAGCTGCTGATCCTAGAGATCCCCCTGTGTCTGAGCCGGCGGCTGTACTAGCTTGCTCTCCAGCAGCTCTACCAGAGTGAAAAGCTCCTAGGCCAATCTTCTCCTTATGAGTTTTATTGTTCTGGTGGGCAATAGTCTCTTCTGTTGTACCTTCTTGCCGGGCTCTCTTGGCCTCTTCTTTGTCTGACTTGGCTTGCTCCCTGGCAGCTTTCTCTTCTGCCTTAGCCTTATCTTTGGTGGCCTTCTCTTCGTCCTTATGAGCTTTGGCTTCTTCCTTGACCTTTAACTTATCGTTCTTGAGCTTGTCGCGTTCTAAAGCTTTGTTTTCTTTAGAGCGCTTACCGTCTAAGTGGTTCACTACCTTTGCTAGCTCTCCTAGGCGTCGGCGCTCTTCACTGTTAGGTTCGTGCTTCTGGTTAGCATGGTCTCCTACAGCGGCTTTGAGTGCAGTAAGTTGGTCCTTGTCAGCTTGGTCAACATCGTTGTCTGAAAGGAGAGAATCTATCTTATCAGATGTCTCTTTGGCCTTCTTTTGATGGATAGCGTGGGAAGCAAGTCCTTCAGGAGAATCTGGCGCTTTATTCTTGCGAGCCTTCTCTTCCTTCTGTTCTCTATCTTGCTTGATAGCCTCTTTAGCTACCTTCTCGTCTGCTGAGCGCTTCTGGCGCTCTAGTTTAGCAGCGGCCTTCTTCTCGTTGGCGGCCTTCTTCTTAGCTAGTTGTTGGCGAAATTGGGCTGCTGCTTTATCTGCTGTATCAATGTCACGAGATTCTACAACTTTGCGGTCATGCTCAGCTTGCTTCTTAGCTGCTTGCTTACGTGAAAACTCACTGGCAGCCTCATCTGCGGCTGCATTATCCGCCTTAACTTTGTTAGTTTTAGCAGCTTCTTTGTCCTTTAGAGCTTGTTCACGCTTCTTCTTAGCCTCTGCCATCTTGGCATGCCCAGCCGCTATATTAGGCTGAAGTGACTCTTTGGCTACTTTTGCTACGGCTTCGTGGTCATCGGCAGACGGAGTAGCAGCTCCTGAGCCGCCGTTCTTCTTAGAAAGATGGCTCTGCAGTTCTTCGTCTGAGCGGAAGAAGTCCTTCTTGCCATCCTTACCGACCGACACGTGAGCTAGGAGTTTGCCATGCTTATCCCGCTTGGAGTAAAGCTTAGTGCCTTCTTCGTCGACATGAACCTCGCCGCTATTAAGCTTGGCCATGACTGCTTTGGGGTCTTCTTCTTTCTTGACCTCTTTGGTAGCTGGCTTCTGTTCTGTTGACGTAAGAAGAGTTTGGGAAGTAGCAGAAGGAGATTTCTCTTCTACCTTCTTAACCTCGCCATGATCTTTTGGGAGAACAGCTGGTTGCTTACCAGTAGCAGCTAGCTCTGGCTTGGCCTCTTTCTTACCGGACTCCTCTTCTTTCTTTGGCGCAGCAGCCCCGCCATACATAGGCTTTTGGCCCTTAGGTATTACCCAAGTAGCCTTAGTATCTCCGATAGCGTTATCTGGGCGCTTTGGGTACCTATTTTTGTCAACGAAGGCAGCAGGTTGTCCGTATTTAAGAGCTTTCCTATCAGCCTTATCCCCAACGGAAGCTGGTGTAGCAACTCCTTTAGGTTCTGGTGAAGCTTTTACCTGGGCCTCCTTGGAAACAGGAGCGGCAGGTGTTGACGCTTTACGCAGGTCTATATAGAATCTAACCGCCAAGATGATTACTCTTGTGTAAGTATAATAGAAAACTACCCTATTTTACCATAAGGTAGTCAGTAATACATCCACTAAGTTGAGTATTACTCCTCTGGTGGCAATACTAAGACAGCGTTAATACCGTCTGTTGGCTGGTAGGAAGCTGCTAATTCTGCTCGCTTGGCCGCTTCTTCAGCCATTAGCTGAGACTGAAGGGCTGCCTTGGACTGGTAGCGCTCCCTAGGAGGGAGCCCAGTAACAACAGGAGCATGCCCAGGGACAGGGTCTGACAGTTGGACTAGCTCTTCATCATAATATATTTCTTTGATTACCGATAGTACAGCAATGTTATCCAATGAGGCTAGACTGTATTCTACTCCGGCCTTAGCATGAATTACGTCACCAGGAAGATGGGTTCCTTGTACCCAATCTACGTTACTGGTTACACGACCTTCTAGTACTACATAAACTACATCTAGATAAGGGTTACAACGCACACCAGTGAGAGCGCCGGAATTCAGGACTTCTTTCTGTACTACTAATCGCCCTTTTGATAGGGTAGTGGCCTTTCCGGTTAATGTCTCTTCCCCTTGAAAGAGGGACAAAGAAAGAGGAGTTACGGTTGCTTCTGCCTTGGGGTGGGTGGGGACAGAAGCTGCTTTGCCCTGGGATGCCCAGTCTGTGCGTGGGGTAGCCTTCTTGAAGGTCTTTGGGTCAATATCGTACATGGAGCGTGTCATTTCATGTTCCTTCTAGGAAACCCTAGCCACGGTGCTTCTACTATCGTTAGGTCTAGGGATTTTGTTCTATTATGAGGAAACCGAACCTCTACTGTGTACGGTTTGTTAACTTCTAAAGTAGCTTTGATGGATAGTATCTGTTCCCCATTAACGTAAACAAATCCATAGTTTACGTACTTCTTTGCCCATCTAGTATTTACAGCTAAACCGCTTAGTAACAAAACCGCGAACACCTGGACCCGGTTGACGCCTCTTCCAGGTAAGTAGACTGTGTTCACTCTTCGTCGGAGTCTGCTGTAAACGAAGCCCTAGTATGCGCCACGCGCTCAGCTAGCTTCTTGTATCCGTTTATCACTACGCTAGGAACAGAGTCATCCTTGCGGGCTGTCAAAGCTGTATGTGTGGCTAGCAGCTTCTCTTCAACACCGGTAAAGCTGGCTAAGAATATGCAAGCAGCTTGATACTCAGCTACGAGGGCCTCAAAAGCCTTCTCCAACGCAGTATGGTCAACCTTTACAGTATTGACCATGCGCCAGTCAGACATAAAGTCATGAAATGCTTGAGTAAATGCCATTGAGGAACAAGCCGCTTCGATAGCAGCAGAGCTAAGTGTCTCGCTGTACTCTACTTCTTCCATCAACGTCTCAAATGAGGCTTCATCCATTTTCGGCCTGACGCTGGGCAGCCACTGCCTTGGAGATCAATGAGGAAACAGATACCTTATTGGCAGCTGCTGTCTCTTTTAGCCATGCTGCTAGCTCAGACTCAATTAGAAAACTTGTACGTACCTTCTTACTACTTGGAGCAGGGCCGGCGTTAACGCTAACTACTTCTTCTACCGTTTCTACGTCGTTGATCATTTGATGTTCCTCTTCTTGTACTCGTCCAACAGGTCTTGGAGATTCTCTTCTTCCCACTTAGCAGCTTTTTCAGTTATGTCAAACTTAGATTCTAATGATAAGAATCTATGGCTGTGGGCAGGATCTTTACCGATATAACCATCGTATTCAGCTTGATGGGCAGTGTACACTAGGTGCAATGCCTCATGCAAGATAACTGACTCAATAAAGTAAGCTGGTGTCTCAATGTGTTGCAGTATGTTGTTTACTTTGATGATTCTCGTAGCTGTGTCAGCCGTAGCTAGGAGCACTTGCTCTTCTTCATGCTTCAAAGGAAACCTACCCCAGTGTATGCCAGCACAGCATAAACCCTTGAGGTACTTGTAGTTTACCTTATCGAATATGCCTAGAAGTGAGATAGCTCTCTTACGCTGCCTCGGCATACTATGTTCCTCTGAACTTACCGGCTACTATGCCTACTAAGGTCCTCTTACCATTGGCATACTGGACCACGTGAGCGTGCATCCAGTTAGAAGGTATGTTGTTGTAATCTTGGTCAAGCTTGGCTGTAACGCCAGCTGTGAAGTTGCCGTCCTCTACAACAGGAGCATGAGAGTGAGCAGTTACAGTCTTTACACCAAGCTTGGCAAACTGACCGGATGAGCCTCTGGCGCCACCAATACCAATATCACCATGGAAGGTGTAGTTTACATCACGAACTGTGAAGTCATCATTGCGGCCTAGGAACTGTACGTTCTCAGGAACCCCAAGGCGACGAGCTTCTAGCTCAAATGCATCAACCCACGTACCTGTGCGTTTCTTCTCCTCAAACAGCCTATGCCAAACACCAAAGTAATACTCCGCATTGGCCGCGTCAAGATGCGGATTCATTTCTTCTAGCCAGCGGTCGAAGGCAGCATCGTGATTGCTGCGTACGATTCTCGTCTGTTTGGCCCACTGCGATAGAACTCTTATAGCGTTGGCTGCGTTGAAGACTTCCTTCTCTACTGAGTCTGTGCCTTCTACAAACTTGTTGTGAGCTTTCTTGATGCTCTTATTGTCATGATGGTTTCGTGAACGAAAGTCTAGTACATCATGTAATACAAGGAACTTAGGGCTAATAAGCTTGGCAAGCTGCTTTGTGGCCTCTAGAACAGCAGGCTCTTCCTGTCCAACATGGATATCACCCATAGTTAGAACTAAAGCAGGTGGAGCTGTCTCGACGCCATCTGGCGTATAGCGCTTATCTAGATCGATGAATGAACCATCGCGCTCGGCGTTAATCTGTCGTACAAAGTACGTACCGTCGTCCTCTACCTCTACTACAACGGCTCCTATAATGTGGTGGGCTACACCGTGCTGGCCTGCATTAGAGTCTGTATAATTGGCAACAGTGCATGCACCAGTGGTTAGAAGTAGGCGAGGCGTTCGACTTGCAGTAGCTACGGTTCTGAACGCATGCTTGGTGTGTCCCAAGATTGCACTGTTCTTTCCAACAGTGACTTCCCAGCCAGTGAGTGGGCGCTTGGCTGTTGGCCTAATTTTGATGTTGCCGTAAATCACCAAGTTATTGCAAAGTTGTCGTTTATCATTCAATAAATAAGGAAGGACTTCCTCAGCATACCACTGGTCTCCTCGGTCAGAGTCAGTCCAGATAGAGGTAGGATTGCGGTATCTACCTTGAATTACAATGAATTCACCAGGATAGTGCGTAACAGAAGCCACGAATCCAGCATGTACTGGCGTCGCGTTGATGGCCGTCGAAACAAGATACCTCTTCAAAACAACCTCTTTATACGAAGAAAGCCACGTATTTCTACGTGGCTTCAATAGTACCAAAGAATAGGTGCAAAAGGCTACTTATTTGTCGACGTGTCCATGCTCGTCCAGCAGTTTTGTATTCGGTTTACTTGCCTGTACTGCCATGCCATACAGGCTCCACAGAACACCTGCAATAATAGTGCCAGCCATGAAATAGCTCTTGATCTTAGCAAAAGACATACCCGCAACAGCAGAGGTAATATCCTTATCTAAGTCCTTTCCAGTCTGAGCTCGGTTAACCGTACCGATGAGAGCTTTCGTGCTTTGTTGAAGCTCTTCTAGGCTTTTTGATATCTTAGCTAGCTGGTCCGAATGATTCCCTTGTGTCAGCGTCTGTAGGGCGTTTGACACTATAAGGGTCTGCACATCTTCTTCCATGTCGGACATCTTACTTTTGAGCTCATTAAAGTCACTCTTTAACCGCTCAGTAATAGTCTCAGTCTTTGCCATCCGTTCCGGTATAGGAAGCCTGCCAGACATATAAAATCCGTTACTCTGTACCGTCCTCCGACACAGAAAGCTTGTACTTCTTGAAAGTGGACCAAATATCATGAAACCAAGAGGCGAGCACACCAGAGGCACCATAATACAGGAAACCGACAAAACCGCCAAGAGTTTTCACCACTGGAGGAAGAGGAGCCCACGGTAAACAGCCTATTACCAGACCAAACAAGAACGGATAAAAAGGCAATAATCTCCATACAATAGACCAATGTTTATTGGTAGCTGCGGGGGGCACTATAGCTTTAATAACCTGTCCAATGGCCCACAAAAGTCCAGAAGCAGCAAAAAAGGGCCAGTGCTCTAACGCTATTGTAAGGAATTCCATATATTTACCTAGTATGAATTACGCACGTAGCACTTAGGAAATCTATACTCATAGGTACTCCAGCATTGACATCCTGCATAGCAAAGTACATGGAAAAGACAGTTCCAGATGGAAATTGATATGGAGCCAAGGCAAATGTTCCAGAAGTCGTGAAAGGAACATCTAACCTGGTAACTGTATATGTAGTTGCATTGCCCATAGCATTCTCATTGCCTTGAATAACTACTTCATATGCTGCCCCTGAAGTCTTACCTAAAAAGTTAGCGGCATTGAGGTTAACTATATCTCCTGGGGCTGTTCCGCCGTTACTGACACGGTTCATGACTGTAACGTTAGAATTGCTTCCAACACAGTAATTAGCCGTATTTACATTATCAGGATTACCGTTAGTGAAGTTAGTATTAGTTCGTATACCACACATCCATCTATGCAGCAGGGCTATACTGTTAATTGAAAACCTAATAGTGACTGTAAAGCCATTAACCCCTACAGATATTGGCCCTGTACGCCATCCTCCCAAGAAGTTACTAGTTCCATTCGTAGTATATCTAAGCCTAGGTAGACGTTCCGCGTATACAGCAGAGGATGGATTTGCTGCTATAAAAGAGGAAGTTCCTAATGATTGAGCTAAAGGCACTCCATAAATGGCGAATGCGTTTGACCCAGCTGTAGGCATTAGAAAATTAGGCTCACCTTGCTGGTATATACTTGACGTTCCTGTAGGACCTGCTGGGCCTGCTGGACCACCTCCACCGGTTTCTCCTGTTGTGCCCGTTTCCCCTGTAGGCCCTTGATCCCCTGTTGGGCCTGTAGGGCCAGTGGGGCCTACGTTACCTGTATTACCTGTTGGGCCTGTTGTACCTTGTTCTCCTGTTGGACCAGGTAATCCAGTTGGTCCTGTTGGCCCAGTAAGACCAGTTGGACCTGTAGGGCCAGTGAGGCCTTGGGCTCCTGTAGGCCCAGTATTCCCTGTTGGTCCTGTAGGGCCTTGATCGCCTGTTGGGCCTGTTGGTCCTGTTGGTCCTACTAAACCAGTAACGCCTGTTGGGCCTGTTGGTCCTGTTGATCCTGTTGGACCTGCTGAGCCGATGGGTCCTTGGTCTCCTGTTGGTCCTACAGGCCCAGTAGGCCCAGTTGGTCCTGTAGGACCTTGACCTCCTTCAGGGCCTTGATCTCCTGTTGGGCCTGTTGGCCCTGTTGGTCCTGTTGGACCAGATATACCTGTATTACCGGTTGGCCCTTGGTCGCCTGTGGGACCTTGGTCGCCTGTGGGCCCTTGGTCGCCTGTGGGCCCTTGGTCTCCCGTTGGGCCTACATTTCCAGTAATACCAGTAATACCTATTAGTCCTTGGTCGCCTGTTGGCCCTGTTGGTCCAGTAGGTCCTGTTGGACCAATAGGACCTTGGTCTCCTGTGGGTCCTATTGGGCCTTGATCGCCTGTTGGGCCAGGTAACCCTGTTGGGCCTGTTGGACCTGTTGGTCCTACGGTTACTCCGGTTGGGCCTGTAGGACCCATAACACCTGTAGGACCCGTTGGACCTTGATCTCCAGTTGGTCCTGTTGGACCTGTTGGTCCTGCATCAGGATTAGTAGGACCTGTAGGACCTTGGTCTCCTACAGGTCCTGTTGGGCCTACAATACCAGTAGAATCCACCCATATAGTAGGATAAATAGCGCTAAGTATGAAAAAAGTATTGATGTCTAAAACATGAACAATTTTGCCTATATCATAGGCTGATACAGACAAGGTGTCACGGGCGTAGGTGTTTGGTACTGTCCAACTATGGACAGAATGCCTTCCATCAGATACTGTTATGTCTTTATGTTGTTTTGTTTGCATTTATAGCACCACAGGTATCCTAACTGAGATGCTATGGAAGTTTACTTGCCTCAGCGTAGAGCCAGCAGAATTAGCAGCAGATACGCGCACACCAAGCAAAGTACCTAACGCAGGAAGATTGGCGTTTATTGTGCCGGTAACAGGGACGTTATTAGGAGCATTCACTCTATCTAACCTAGTGACAGAGTAGTTTACACTAGCACTACCTGCAGTGGCAGTAAAAATAACCTTGAAAAAACAAGGAGCGCTACTAACTGGCGTAACGGCAAATTCTGCTCCTAAGTCAATAGAAGTAGGAGCATTGCCGGCTAGATTATGTATAATACGTAGATTACCACTAGCATCAGTTCTCGCAAGCATAATCATGTTTTCTGTATTAGTGGCAGAATAATCAGCACTGCCACCCAAGTTGTCTACTATAGAGCTAGTAAGGCCTGCCATCCATCTCTGTGGATAGTTAGTGGCCGTTCCCGTAGAGGCTGATACCCTGAATTGGGCTATAAACCCTGTACCTATGCAAAACTGATTGGAACTCTTTGCGTAGGCTACATTGCCAGCTGTAGTTGATGTTGTAATTGCTATGTAAGGAAACCAAGGAAACCTAGCTGTGGTATTAGTGAACACAGGAAGGGCAACAGAGTCAACAGCGTTAGCTTGAAATGTTATAGGAAGGCCAAACGTAGAAAGCGTAGCAGTAGTAAAGGTGGCCTGTGCCCAATGGTTTTCTAGAGCAGCTACGTTAGCAGGGCCGGCGGGACCTGTTGGGCCAGACCCAGTACCTGTTGGTCCTGTGGGGCCTGTTGGTCCTGTAGGTCCTTGGTCTCCTACTGGCCCTGTCGGCCCTGTTGGGCCTATTTCTCCAGTGGGGCCAGTGGGGCCAGTTGGCCCTAGTGAGCCTGTTGGTCCTTGGTCTCCTGTATCACCAGTAGGACCTAATATACCTTGAACTCCTGTTGGGCCAGTAGGGCCTGTTGGGCCTGTTGGTCCGACAATACCAATTTGATCACCTGTCGGGCCAGTAGGACCTTGGTTTCCTGTTGGACCTTGATCGCCTGTTGGGCCTGTTGGGCCTGCTGTACCGGAATTTCCAGTAGGACCGATTGGACCGCTAGGGCCTACTGAGCCTGTTGATCCTGTATTACCTACGGGACCAGTTGGACCTGTTGGACCTTGATCGCCTGCTATACCAACTGGTCCTAAGACTCCAATAGAACCTTGATCGCCTGTTGGGCCTGTAGGCCCTTGTTCCCCTGTTGGTCCTGTTGGTCCTGCTAAGCCAGTAACACCTGCTTGCCCTGTTGGGCCTTGACCACCTGTTGGACCAGTGGGGCCTTGGACACCTTGTTCTCCTGTTGGGCCTGTAGGGCCTTGTTCTCCTGTTGGGCCAGTATTGCCTGTAGGGCCAATAGCACCAATAGGACCTTGGTCGCCTGTTGGTCCTGTGGAGCCAATAGCACCAATAGAACCTTGATCGCCTGTTGGGCCTTCAGGGCCTGTAGGGCCTTGTTCTCCTGTTGGGCCTTCGGGACCTGTGGGGCCTTCAGGACCCTGTTCGCCTGTGGGGCCTGTTGAACCAGTTGGACCGATTGGGCCTGTTGGACCCTCTACTCCTGGGCCTCCTGTTGGGCCTGTTGGTCCTGTAGGACCTGTAGGACCTGTAGGACCTTCTTCTCCACTCAAAAGAACCCAAACTACTTCAGGAGATACAGCAGTCAGTACGTATATCTCACCAACATCCAGAACAAGTACTACCTTTCCTATGTCAGCAGAAGATACTTGTAGATCTGCCACATCATCTGATGTGGAAACTTCATACGCATGTATGCCATGTATACCGCTAGCTGCCGTTAACGTTCTGTGTGTATGCAAAGCCATATTGAAATCACTTATGTTACAGGAATTTGCATAACACAACTAGTCCAGTCAATAGACACTGCACTGGCTGTGGTGTTGTTAGAAACCCACCATCTTGGCGATAAGGCAGTTGTTGGGCTTGGAATATCAACTGAGGCACTGCCAGAGGAGGAGAGGCCTGTACCTACTCTTTTACAGTAGTAAAGGAAAGTAGACCCATTTCCGTGTATACTCAATTCGTACATTTCTCCGGCTGTGAAGGCAGGAAAATCAGAACCTAAATCTACCTCAGTGGCTAGGCCAGCACCGTCGTTACAATAGAACGAGATATTTCCACTAGAACTAGATGTTCCTACTCCTATACAATTAGCAAGAGAACCTATAACAACGTTCGTAGGGACACCAACAGCTGCTGACATTCCTGCAAACCATCTAATAGTGGGGAAAGTAGTAGAAATGCCAAATCGCAAAGTAAATATAAAGTTGGCAACAGAACTATATTGGTTAGAAGCGCTATATACTCCAGCGACTGCATTTATGGCTGGCGCAGACACTACACTGCCTCTTGGATACTTCTCTAATGTAGTTCCTCCATTAACAACACTTCTGGCTGTAACAGTGCCAACAGTAGATATAGGCAGTCCTAGGTTGGATATTACAGTAGAGTTAGCGCTAGTTCTCGCCATAGCTATAATGTAAGTAGAGTATCCGTTACCTCCAGTAGGGCCTGTAGGCCCAGGAGTTACACCGTTAGGGCCTATTGGGCCTGTTGGGCCAGTGGGGCCTATTATACCTGGGCTGCCTGTTGGGCCTGTTGGGCCTACGTCAGTCCCTGTTGGCCCTGTTGGTCCTGTTGGTCCTGTATTCCCTTGTCCTCCTGTTGTGCCCGGTAATCCTGTAGGGCCTGGTAGACCAGGGTCCCCTGTTGGCCCTATAGGACCGGTTGGGCCTGTTGGACCTTGGTCTCCTGTTGGGCCGACATTACCTGTTACTCCAGGTAAGCCAGTATCGCCTGTTAGTCCTGTTGGGCCTGTTGGTCCTTGGGCACCTGTTGGGCCAGTGGGTCCTTGCCCGCCTTGGTCTCCTGTTGGTCCTTGGGCACCTGTTGGGCCAGTGGGTCCTTGCCCGCCTTGGTCTCCTGTTGGTCCTTGGTCTCCTGTTGGGCCAGTGGGTCCTTGGGCACCTGTTGGTCCTGTTGGGCCTATCGAACCTTGATCTCCTGTTGGGCCTATTGAACCTGTTGGTCCTTGGGCGCCTGTCTGGCCTTGATCTCCTGTTGGGCCTATTGAACCTGTTGGGCCTTGGGCGCCTGTTGCCCCTGTTGCCCCTACTACGCCTAAAACGCCTGTTTGTCCTACATTGCCAGTGGGGCCTATATCGCCTGTTGGACCTTTATCGCCTATTACTCCAGTTGGACCTGTGGGACCTGTTGGACCTTGATCGCCTGTTGGGCCAGTGGGGCCTGTAATGCCTATATCACCGATAGGGCCTTGATCGCCTGTGGGGCCAGTGGGGCCTGTTGGGCCGGTTGCGCCAGTAGAGCCATCAGACCCTGTGGGACCAGTAGGCCCTAGTGGGCCTATAAACCCCTGGAAAGGAGACCACACTGATGGCTCTACGCCTACTAGAACAAAGAAGCCGCCATTGTCTAGTTGGCGTGCTATTTTGCCTATGTCTGTTTCTATTACTTCTAAATCAAGACGTGCAGATTCATCAGTTACTTCCCAAGCGTGAATTGGGTGAGTACCATTTACTAAGGTGTCTATCTCTTCGTGAAATCTATTAGACATTAGTAAGTAATAGATCCATAAATGTTAATGAATTCAACAGTTGAACTCCCATTGAACCTAGCCAATCTAGGCTTCAATGAAACAGACGGCAGATTGGTGGTTATGCTTCCGCTAACTTCTGCAGGAACGTCTAGCCTCTTTACATGATATTCAACTGTAGAAGAACCAGTTATGTTATATAGAATTAGTTGATATACAGCAAAAGTGTTCGCACCAGTACCAGGAAAAGAGCTTCCTAAGTCTATAGAAGTGGCTGTACCTGAGGCATCGTTGTGGTACACGTATACGTTATCGCCTTGTGCAGGGTCGCGTCCTATTCCAATAATATCTGGTAGGGAATCAACAGCTACGTTTGTAGAAGCAGATACAGAAGCGGTTAGCCCTATGAACCAGCGACATAATGGATTTCCCGTCTTAAAGCCACATCTTCCTATAAATGTAAAATCTCTATTCATAGGAAAAGACTTACCATCAACAGTGTATAGCTGAGATACTTCTACTGAAGGTAGTCTACCAAGTAGATATGAAGTAGCGCTTGTAGAGGAAGCGGCAGAACCAACGACAGTGGCATTGTTATCGTTAACATAGTGTATATGTGTATCAGTCGCTCTTGAGACCAGCCAATAGAATGTCTCTTCTGTGGCTGGCATGAGGTGGTTGCCCGCAGGCCCTGGGTCGCCTTCTGGACCGGCGCCACCCTGTGCCCCTGTTGGGCCGGTAGGACCTGTTATTCCTTGAATACCTTGGTCGCCTGTAGGTCCAGTTGGTCCAGTTGGTCCAGTTGGTCCAGTAGGTCCAGTGGGTCCAGTGGGTCCTGCTGAGCCTTGAGGTCCTGTGGGGCCTTGGTCTCCTGTTGGGCCTTGGTCTCCTGTAATGCCTGTCGGACCGGTGGGGCCTGTCGGACCGGTGAGGCCTGTAGGTCCTATTACGCCTGTTGGGCCTACTGGTCCTTCTGGTCCTTCTGGGCCATCTACACCTTGAACGCCTTGATCACCGTCGTCGCCGGTAGGTCCTGTTGGACCTGTTGGACCTGTTGGACCTGTTGGACCTGTTGGACCTGTAGCCCCTGCGACCCCCTGGAACTTGACCCAAGTTACAGGAAAAGACTCTGCTAATATATAGAACTCATCAGTATCTAACTGAAGTGCTACTCTTCCTTCATCAACGGAAGAAACGGTCAAACCCAATGCAGTTAATGCAGCGGAGTCAGCAACCTCCCACGTGTGAGTAATGTGTATACCATCTAGTGTAGTTAGTAGTCTATGTAGTTTGGTTGCCATTATTAAAACTCATGCAAGAAGGCGAAGTCTATTACGTATAGACTACATGCCAGAGCGTCGGCGTTGTTAGACATCCAGAAAACTGGATTAATTCTCAGGGAGCTTGTAGGCAATTTGGTGGACACAGTACCAGAAGTACTCAATGAGGCATTATCCAATCTGCGGAAGGCGTATTCCATAGAAGAGCTACCTCTATATGCTCTGAGAATGAGCTCATAAAATTGGTCCTGTGTACCTGTATTGCTATTTGGAAAATCAGAGCCTAGGTCTGTTACTGTCGCGCTTCCAGACCCATCATTATGCACCAAACATACGTTTGCTGTACTAAAGGAGGGATCTCTTCCTACACCTATGCGATCAAGCGGCGAATCTACGGCTACGTTTGGTGGAACACCGCTACCAGCTTTTACTCCTACGAACCATCTATTAGAAGTGTTGGAAACGTTTATTACTGGAACAAAACGCAGTACGCACACGAATCCATCTGCTCTAGCTCCACCTTGACCTAGGTGATATACTGCAGCGCCAGCGGTTGCGGCAGACGTGTATCTAATGCTTGGGTATCTTAGGAAACCAGTAGCACTTGAAGGAGAGGGATTAACAGCTGCGCCCGTAGAATTACTAGGTTGCCCAAAAGCAGAAGTTGTGTTTAGATTGAAGTTTGCCCTTGTGTATGTCGGTACGTATTTAGAAAAGCCTGCAGTTCCTGTAGTACCGGTTGGCCCTGCTACTAGGCTATCAGGGCCTGTAGCTCCTGTTGGACCTGTTGGACCTTGGTCGCCTTGACCACCCGTAGATCCTGGCGCACCAGTGGGACCAGTAGCACCGGTAGGACCTGTAATACCAGTAGCACCGGTAGGACCAGTTGGGCCTGTGGGACCTACTAAAATACCAGTATCGCCTGTTGGACCAATGGGACCTTGATCGCCTGTTGGGCCTGTTGGTCCTGTGGCACCAGTAGGACCTGTATGACCGGTAGGACCAATAACTCCTGTTGGACCGGTAGGACCTGTAGGTCCATCTATGCCAGTTACGCCCTGGATGCCTTGATCGCCTGTTGGGCCTGTTGGGCCTGTTGGACCTGTGGGACCTGTAGGTCCAGTTGGTCCTGTCGTGCCGGCCCTAGAAATCCACACAACAGGAGAGGCACTATGTAGAATATAGTACTCAGCAGTATCCTGCTGAAGCAAGACTTTACCTACGTCAGTAGACAATACTGACAGGCCGTTTCTCTCTGCCGCATCAGCTACTAACCAGTTATGTGCCGAATGTATCCCATCCGCTATAGCTAAGTCTTTGTGCTGTACTATTGCCATATTTGCAGTGCCTTTACGTTAAACAGAGTAGAAAGTAGTCATGGCGAAGGACAACCAGTCCATAGCAACAGAAGTTGTATCACCAGTGTAGTTGTTTATACACATCATGACGCCGTGCCCTATGGCCGGATTTATATCTGTTGAGATAGTGCCAGTGGCGTTGGCCATAGTGTCTAGTCTAGTAACCATGTAATCCACGGATGTGCCGCCGTAAGTCCCAGATAGCTGCAATTCGTATATTAGATTTATAGTAGTACCTGGGAATCCAGAACCTAAATCTATACTAGTAGCAGTACCGGAAGCGTCGTTATGCATTACTAGAAGATTAGTACCAGTAGCATTGTCACGGCCTACTCCAATCATATTAACGAAAGAAAGAGGCGTATTAGCTCCTACGAACGTAGGAGCTACGTTAGCTATTATACCGGAAAACCAGTTTGACAGAGTAGCTATTGCCGCTATTCTAAATCTGAACTTTAGAATAAATCCGCCATTCAATATTACTGGTGAAGCGTTAGTAGTAGGTACAGATATCCTTGCACCTTGAGATGCTGCAGCTGTAGAAGTTGCACGTGCGGCACCATCTGACGTTCTAGAGTACGTGCCTACAGATACGCCCGCCAAGTGGCCAATGGCTGTTATACTACTTGCGCCGGGAAACAGTATGTACTGAGAACCTCGCTCCCATGCGCTTGGACCTTCTGGACCTGTTGGACCTGTAATACCAGTAGCACCGGTAGGACCAGTTGGGCCTGTGGGACCTACTATGCCGGTTGGGCCGGTTGGTCCTGTTGGTCCTGTTGGTCCGGTTCCGCCTGTTGGTCCAGTAGGTCCTTGAATGCCAGCGTCTCCTGTTGGACCTGTGTCTCCTATACCGCCTGTTGGGCCTGTTGGGCCTGTGGGACCTGTAGGTCCTGTTGGACCAGTAGGACCCGTTGGGCCTTGGTTACCAGTAGGACCGGTTGGACCGGTAGGTCCTTGATCGCCTGTTGGGCCGGTAGGACCTGTAATACCTTGAATACCTTGGTCGCCGGTAGGACCTGTAGGTCCGGTTCCGCCTGTTGGCCCTGTCGCACCCGTTGGGCCAGTAAGACCTGCGAAGCCTTTCAAAGGTTTCCATACAGAAGGAGACACACTTGCTAAGATATGGAATGTAGCGGCGCCAACTATGTGCACTACTTTACCAATATCAGACGCATCAACACTAAGACCGTCACGTTCAGGCTCATCGGCTACCGACCAGGCATGAAGGACGTGTGTACCTTCTAGTACAGTGTCGACGTTTATATGTAGCTTATCAGCCATGTATTACTCCCACACTATTAAGTCGCCAGATAGACCAGCTACCTGGTCGCCACCAAGAGAAAGTATATAACTATTAGCACCGATAGGAAGGTCTTCAGTTATTACGTCGTCACCGCCAAGTGTCCTAATGGTGTCACCTAGAATAGATAGCAGATAAGTATCTTCTCCTGGGTCTGGCGGAACGATATCCTCGGTTACTACATCCAACCCTAATAGGGTTTGAATGGTGTCACCGCCTATGGTAAGAAGAAACAAGCTATCTGGATCTTCGTTATCTGTGTAAACCCAACTGTTATTATTGGTGATTACGTCAGTCTCATCTATGTCAGTAATGACATACTCAGAGCCGTCATCTGGGGGAAAATCACCGCCGCCCCCGCCATCAGTAGGGACGTATAAGTGGTCCTGTCTACGTCCTGGACCGCGCATTATATTACTGACTTGCCCCAGTCGGCCAAATGAGCGTACCAATAGCCTATTCCATCTTCATCACCCTTTACGGTGAAATAGTGGTCAGTACTATTCTTAGAGATCATAATATCTGTGAAAGACCAATCTTTTAGATTCTTTGGACAAGTTTGATCATTGGCCAAAAGATTGCCGTCTTCGTCTAGCTCAGAAACAGCTTCTGAATCAATGGCAATCTGGTCAGTCTCACCAAACATGAGCCTACCATGGCCATCTACAGCATAGAAACGTACTATACGCCCGCGCCATTCGGATGGAGTTTTGTAGACTTCACCAGCAGTTACAAACTGGCGGCTATAAACCTGGCCAGCATAGGCAGCTCGAATATACGTAGTTTGTTTGTTAACTGACATAGGCGTCCTAGTATACCCTATTGGGTACTAAATAACAATTTATGGTTCTTCTTCTTCAGATAAGAAGCCAACATAATCATCTGAGTTTGTCTTCATATACTGTATAGGGTCGTCGTTCGCTATTACCCTATTCTGTGCCAGAGCTGGAGTGGCAGCTGGGCTAAGATTCGCAACAATTACTGCTACGGCTGGCGATGGCATTATGGGGCTTCCAAATCTCCAGTAAGAAGCCATGTATTGGTAGCTATCTTTATGGCGCTTACTATGCTACCAACAGTTCTAGCTATATTTGTCATAGATGTAATTACTGTGACAGCGGAACCGTCTATTGTTAGTTGTCCGGCACCTATTCCAACTATAGTGACCTGTCGTCCTATTTCTATAGGTATGCTAGCATTAAGGGGCAGAACTACAGAGCAAGGATTTTCTCTGTCCATCACTATAAGCGTGTCTTTAGAATCTTCTAGGAGCAAGTCGTAGTTGTCAACAGATGGAGTGACTATGCGAAACTTGCCTTTAGCAGAATCTGCAGCTAGTAGGTCTAATCCTGCCTTCACACTAGATGGAGTAGAACTCCAGTTTCCAGAGGTTGAAGGCACAAATAGCATATCGGCTGAAGATGCACCTTGGAATAGTCTAGTTCCGTTTACTGTGTCAGAAGCCTCATTGCGTACTACGTTACCAAGAACATAAAGGCACGTTCCACTCTTATTAAGAGTGGCCATGGAGAACGCTGGCGTCAACATGCTAGCATTTCCCATAAGAAACACGCCGCTACCAAAGTTGCAAGTCGACGTAATACCAGCAGAGCCTATGCCTATGAAATCATTGATTATTAGGTTACCAGTAGTATGTGTAAGACTACCTAACCCTTTGGTGCCAAACATCTGTACTGTTACATCTGGGCTATTTACAGTCATAGCAGCTGTAAGAGCCAGTGTATTATAGAATGATACAGAAGCACCAGGTACTGGAGTGCCAGCTATACTTATATCTCCTTCTATGCCACAGTCTCGGAATTCGCACCAGTTAGAGTACGTACCGGTGAACGTAACTCCTTGCCCAGTGCAAGAAATGCGCTCAAAGTAATGACGTCCTGAACTTCCATCTACAGTAATTGCTGGGTTTTCGTCAGTAGGAGTTATTTGAAAGTTCTTCAATCTAACTCTAGTAGACGTTCCAGAGATTGTTATGCGGCCGTTAAGCTCGAACTGCTGGCTGTCTACGTGCCCTGCGACGCCCTGAATGAACAAGTTGTTGGCTGCAGATATAGTTATGTTCTCTGTAGCAGAACCTGTAAGATGTAAGAAGATAACAGTAGAGGAACTTGCTGCGTTAACAGCAGCCTGTAATGTCTTAAAAGGAGTTAGTGGAGCTCCGTTTTCAATAGAACCTGTGTACTGGTAGTTTACATGCAGTTCTTTAGAAAACGTCATACCAGCTGCTGGTATTACTGTTGTGCTTAACTTTCCAGCACCATCTAGCTCAGTTAGCTTTCCAGCATCGCCAGCTCCGGCGCTAGTTACAGCCGTCTGCTCTGCCTTTAACTTCCCGTCTACTAATCGTACTACATTTGCCATATTTCACCATTATAACGAGGAATTAAAGGAAAAGCAGGACCTAAATGAGGTCCCGCTTACGATTACGCTAGTTCTACAGGCTCGCCAGCTTCGAAGTTAACCTTAGCCGAAGCTACAGCTACGCCAATAACCTGGACTAGGTTACCGGAAGTCGATGGAGCAGTTGCTGTGCCAGCGCCGGCTACTGAAGCAGAGAGGTATACAGTACCGGGTGTCTGCCCAGATACGCCTGTGTTTGCTCCTTCGAAATAAACAGAGGCAGCAGCAGGGGCAGTAACAGAGGCTAGGACGAAGCCATGAGCAGCGAAGCCAGAAGCAGCATCTGCTTTACGCACGGAAAACGTACCTTCATCACTGAACACGTGTACATAGTCTCCAGCTGAGAGGTTCTCGAATGAAACAATGCTTTCAACGTCATCACCAAAGCCGGTTGGAAGCATCGCTGGGTCTAGCTTGCCATTTTCATCAAGCTTTACAATGGCATTAGCAGTTGAAGAGGTTGACGCTCCTAGAGTCGCATCATTAATTAGACCTTCTTCAGTTGTCTTTACTACAACGCCTTCACCGGTTTCGGCAGCGTTAATAAGAGAGTCTGCAATGAGACCGTCTTCGTTGGTAGCTACTAGGAGGTCCCCTAACTCAGAATCTCCACCTTCAGCTGTAGCTGTTTTTTGTACCAGTTTACCAGATTCGTGATCAATATATTTTGCCATGGTCTTATCCTACGAAAATAGGCTCGCGAAGCCTTACGTTTATACGAGTCGCACTTACTGCTACGCCCACAACCATTGTGAACGCCCAGCTTTCATCAGGCGTCTCGGTTAGAGACCCTTCAACACCGGCATAGATGAGCGCACCAGGAGTCCAGCTCCAAACGCCATTGACCATCTCGCCATGAAATATTACTACTACGTCTTCACCAGGACCTGACGTAGCCGTTAGAGTAATACCGCAGATGGCATCAGCATCGTCTTCAGTGAAGGCGTCTGCGTAATCGATTTCACCATCGGCTGTTAACTTTACAACACTAAGAGCACTGATGGCGTCTACTGTAGGTAATACTTGCTGGACGCCGTCAGCCCCGGTGGCTCCAGTTGGTCCAGTTGGTCCGGTCGCACCCGTTGGGCCGGTAATACCTGTTGGACCGGTAGGACCAGTCGCTCCGGTGGGGCCAGTGGCTCCTGTTGGTCCAGTAATACCGTCTATACCGTCAGCGCCATCTAGACCAGCGTCTCCGGTTGGACCCGTTGGGCCGGTAGGTCCGGTAGGTCCGGTTGGACCAGTATCTCCTACGCCACCTTCGCCAGCACCTAATAGCTCCCATACTGCCGGGCCGGTGCTTCTAAGAATCCAGAAGTCACCGGTATCTATTTGGCGAGCTACCTTGCCAATGTCTGCGCTAACTACGGAAATAGCTAGACGAGCCATCTCTGTAGCAGGAGCCCAGGCAAAGATAGCGTGTATGCCGTCTGCTGGCCCTAATAGTCTATGTAGTTTCTTAGCCATTGCATACACCTACACTTAATATTACTTACAAGTAGTATACCACATAAGGAATCTTACATGGCAACAATTGTAAGTAATATTACCGAGCTACCTAGGGTCGACGAAGTAGCGATGGTTAGGAACTTTTCGCCATTTAGTGACCCCTGTGTGAGTAAAATCCTATTTCAGGAATTATAGCACAATTAGGGCAACACTAAATGACGATTCGTAGCCTTAGACACGTTTACTAGGTACTTTTACCCAATGTAGGGTTTTCTATACATTCTTCTTAGGCACGAGTTCGCATACGTCGTTAGTACAAAAGACCTCAGTTACTTCGTGCGTATCCTCATCGCTGAACGACTGTACAGGAGTAATCTTTGACACTAGCTCGTTGTACTGAGCTTCTGTAATGGTCTCGTATGGAGCTTGAACGTATTTGTGATCTTCTAGTGGCAAGAATGAAACAGTCTTGAGACGAGTCTCATACAGTTCTAATGCATACTTAATGTCCTTCTTCTCTTGCTCCTTAACAGTAACAGTAATACTTACTGAGTTGTCTGACCAGAAGTATTGCATATTGGCCGCCAACTCTAGCTGTTCCCACAATGATACATCGTACTTACTGCGCGAGAAGTGACTCTCTTGAACAGGGAACGAAACACACATCGTGTTAGGAGAGTAAGAGTCCTTCTCTATAGGATAGCCGGCTGCCTTTAGCGTAGGCAACATAGGGCTATTGTCCTGAAAGCGGATACGGCGAATGTAGAACTCTGAGTGTGGGAAGTGAATACCAGGAGTAGAGCCGTTTAGCAGTGAGGTAGTGCCACTTGGCTTTACAGTCGTCATGCGCACACTACGAGGAATACAGAACCACTCTGAGTAAGTACGGTCGAGCTCCTTTAGGTAAGTATAGCCATCGTCACACATCTTGAAGAACTCACGCTGTCCAAACTTGGCAATAGCCTGCACGATGCCAGAGTTGGAGCAACCGATGCGGCGGTTACGCTGCATGATGGCATTGGACTTAGGAGACGATGTCTTCAACAGAGTGACAGTCTTAGCATACAAGTACGCATACTTGAGAGTAAGCTCGTAGTCTTTATAGCTATCATGTTTGGCTGGGAAGACTTCAACCAAGCAACAGTACTCGCCGTCTTCTAGAACTTGTTCGGCACAGTTAGACACCAACAATCCGCCTGTCCAATACGAGTGCTCGTCAGCGTCTACCGTTATGTCAAATACCTCGAACTCACCTACAGTCTCCACGTCCACAATCTCGTAAGATGTCTTTGGCGACGAGTGACTGTATTTGCTCTGACCGACAGATCCTATGGCCTGCGCTAGCTTCTCGTTCTTGTAGTTCTGCAAGAAGCCTATGGTTTCGGCGAACTTATTACGATCTGTGCTGATGTTTAGATCGTAGCTCTTCTTACATGTATACATGCCGTTGGAGAACTCTACATCAGATGGCTTGTTTGTTGTGTAATACGAGCGTATTCCCAAAGAAGACAATAGCATCTGTGTCTGCTTAACAAGCTGCTCTGACGCTGTCTTTAGTGTAACGCGGTTACGTACCACTGAGCCGTTCGCAGAGTACAGTCCTCTTAGAAAGCTAGCAACCTGTGAGGGCGTGCCAGTCATGAACCTGTTTGGTATTACTATTTCTGGCTTTGGTAGCAGCTCGGTGACCGGACAAACAGATGTCGTTACCTTGTATGATGTATCCTTAGAGTAGTTCTCATGTAGTAAAGACGACACTTCACTGGTGAAGTAGTCTTGGTCCTTAAAGCCAACGTCTAACAAAGCTATTGTACGGTTACGCTCAATCTTCCTATGCCCATCGCCTATCATCAAGCCATCCATGACAATGTCAGGAATAATGCTGATACTGCGCGCAGGTCCTTGACAGGTATCAATAGTGTCAGCAAGACCAACTTCGATACGTTCGCCATTCTGGAAGATGCGATGATTCTCTGTGCCCTCGAACACGCCAGCACGAGTAACATACTTATTGACAGTCTTTACGCCTGTGGACCATTTATTTACAACCTTAGTCCACTGCTTACCAGACCAGATTACAGAGCCAATACCAATGTCACCAAATGTCTTTATACCTTCGGGTGTTAGAACAGTTGCCCAGGCTGGTTGACATGGGTTGCACCCGCTTACACGGTAATCCTTGTTGTCTGACTGATCCTTCATGCGGCCAAACTTCTTGCAGTTCTCTAGCCACTGAATGCCGGGCTCACCGTTCTTACCAGCCATCTCGCCGATCTTGTCGTAAGACATGCCTATTTCGCCGAACACGCTATTGTTAGACGCCCAGCCGTGCGACATTAGGCGTTCCATGTTTATCTCTGGGTTCTTAAGGTTCAAGAACTCATCGCTACTAGGATTACCCAAACTGATAAGGGCACTACGGCGAACGTTACCGCTTACAACACACTTGCCAATGAGATTGAAGATATCATTGATGGCTGTAACTGTTAGATGCTTGCCTTCAAGACTATGAAGTATAGCTTTCACAGACTGAAGTAACGAGTCTAGCGGACCAGGACCCGATGATACGCCGCCAAAGCCTTTGATAGGTTCACCTGCGCCGCGTACCTTTGAGTAATCAAAGCTTGCAGGTAGGAAGCCTTTACCAGTGAAAGGGAATATTACAGCGCGTAGGGCCTCTACCCATCCTTCACGAGAGTCTTCTACGACAAAGACATCCTCGGATTGGCGAGGAGACCTAATCAACAAGCCTTCACCCTTACTATCATAGCCAACGCCTGTTCCAAGCATCAAGGCTTCCATGGCCCAACAGAACGGCTCTGCTAAGTCTACATGCAAAGTAGAGGTGCTTCTAAACGCACAGTTCCCAGTAAGTAGATTTCCATCTAGAGTAAAAGAAGAAGAACCTTCTACAGTAGCACAGTATACTGTTTCTATAGAGTCGGTCTCTTCTAAGCTTACAACATGCCAGTTCTTTGGAGACTGTTCTGTCTTGTTATTCAGGAAGTTTGTCTTGTGAGTCTGAACTAGGAAGAAGTCTTCTGTCAGGGTCTGACGTTGCAGCGTCATTCTATACATAGTATGACTTCTGTTTGTTAGATTAGAGATACGGTTATCCTCTTGAATAGAGTAAGTACCTATTCCTAGCACTACACATATGTCGCGAACAGCTTCTATATTGGCCTTACTTACTGAACTTATTGAAACCTGTCCTAGTTCAGTACAGGAACCGTCAGCCGCAAAGTAACCCATTAGCCATCCTAGCAGGTATGACTTATTCTCTGTTATTGATGGTAAATTCTTATAATGATCAGGAAGAGAAGTAAATCTAGTCCCGTTCGACACTTGATAAGAGGGACACAATGCAAAATACTTATTTAATGCAGAATCCTTGTCTCCAAACGTGTGAACGCATGTAGCCGCTCCATCGGCCGTTGTTGACCCATCACCAAAAGTAAAGCCGTGCGCCACTCCAAAAGGAGAAGGCTTTACATTCTTTATACCTTGCCCATGCATAGACTTGAATGTATGAACACCAGGTTTTAGGTCCTTTGTAAGGACCTCTTTAAATGATGTACGTCCTTGTGCCCTTCTATCCTTTACGAACCACCTATGAGCAGCTGTGGTAAAGATAGTTTTCTCAACACCTTGTCTGGACAGTGTCATTTTCCATAGACGCTGTTCTCCGAATGAATTGATGGGAGCATCTTGCCATCCACCATTACCGTTAAGAATGGTCTGCGTTGTGCCGACAACGTCCTTTATCTTCTTTGTTCCTGTCTTAGTGATTATTTCTGTGTCACCAGCAAAACAGTTGAACAATCCGCCAGCGTGTCTCTCTAGAGAGGGAGTTCCCATCATCCACAAGCCACGTCCTGGAGGAAGGAAGCGCATATCCCACATACGGCGGAACATCTCCTGCGATGACTTCTGAGCCTTCTCGTTATCCCACTCAACGCCTAGCTTCTTGCAGTGGTCCTTCTGAATAGCGTAACAACCTTCGACAACGCGCTGAATGGTATCAGTCCACTGCTCTTGCTTGCCGTTATCCATCTTACGGGAGTACGTACGCGTGTAGGTGACCAAGCCAAGAGGTCCCCATGGTGGCTGCTTATCTTTGTACTCTGCGATGAACTTAGCGTTGAGCTTGAACTTTTCCAATGTGTTTCCCCACACAAAACGTTGTTGTAGAAATAGAAAAGCCCCATCCTACCACGTGGTAGGATGGGGCAAAGAATAAGCATTACTTACTACGAAGCTTCTCTTGTGCCGTTTGCTTATCAGGTGACATAATATCCCAACACTCTGGCGCCTTAAACACGAAACCGAACTCTGAGTACATATCTATTACGTGTCTATCGTCGTCGAAGAACATGAAAGTTTCTGAGCCAGTATATCCACGGTCCGCACATAGTTTAGTAAAGCACCATCTCTTGTGCACACTCGCCGGAGTGTGCACAACGTTTCGGTCGGTGTACGAATTACCTGCTCGCATATATAAGCTATTGAAAACTGGACTGAACCCGTAATGTGCCTTAAGCCACTCTTCTGTAAGTTCTCTATCTGAGTCTGCACGGCCAGTAATGAAGTGAACGTCAATGCTATCTTTAGTCATAGCTTTAGCTACAACCGCTTGTGCCTTCTTGAAGGGAACATCCTTCATCATTAAATCTGGTTGGCAAAAGGCAATCCAGCTTGCCTTCGGAGTAACGAACACGTCACAGTCACACATCATGCAGTTCTTTGATGAACTGCCATCTTTATTGCAAGTAGTAATGGTAGAGGCACAACCACACGCGCTACAAAAGTCTTGAAGCAAATGGGCTCTATGCGTATGGTCAGCTAGAGTCATATCTATATCTAATACCATTACAGTTTTAGTCATGCGCTAATCATTACCTGTAATGCTTCAATACCTGCGTTTAAAGCAGAGATACTCTTCTTTATCCTGTTACGTTGATAGCTGCTAAGTGTAACATCACTTTGTTGCTCAAGCAAGTGCGAAAGCAAACGCCTAAGATGTATTACCGGGTCGTCTTTTCCTAAAACATTACAGCTATCTACAACTGCTTCTATATTCATTGTGTGTACCGTAATATGAGTGTCTCACAAACAACCTAGGTCCGTCCAGAAGAATCGCACCACCAGATAACCATGGAACTTCATTCAGAATACTGTTGACATTCTTATCGTGACCAAGACCCATTCCATGGTAATACTCGTGAGCAAGTCTCATACTTTAGGTGATGAGATACCTATTTCCATGCCCAGTGTCGAGTTTAGCGGCGGTCTCCGCTAAAGTCCGTCTCATACTTTAGGTGATGAGATACCTATTTCCATTGCAAGCCTCTGAGCATAGCGATACGGGCTACCGTGCGTCTCATACTTTAGGTGATGAGATACCTATTTCCATGAACTGGTATTGCGCGAACGTCCTGTTGATGACTGAGGGTCTCATACTTTAGGTGATGAGATACCTATTTCCATTCAAGCCCTGGGCCAAGCAGAACAAGGTCCGATCATGATGTCTCATACTTTAGGTGATGAGATACCTATTTCCATGAAAGCAGCGTCCAAGCTGAACGTGAACACTCCCGTGTCTCATACTTTAGGTGATGAGATACCTATTTCCATTAAGTACACAGTGGCCGCCCCCCTCTAACATCCAGCGTCTCATACTTTAGGTGATGAGATACCTATTTCCATACAAAGAACCTAGACACGGTAAACCAGCGAACTGCCTCGTCTCATACTTTAGGTGATGAGATACCTATTTCCATTGGTCGTGCCTGGGTTACTTCCGCGCACGTAGAAGAGTCTCATACTTTAGGTGATGAGATACCTATTTCCATTCGTCTGTGGACCTATCTACCAGCCAAGCCAGCACGGGTCTCATACTTTAGGTGATGAGATACCTATTTCCATCTGCCTTCATCCTGGCGGATGGCACGGGCTATTCTGTCAGTCTCATACTTTAGGTGATGAGATACCTATTTCCATAGCATTTCTATTTAATCCAGTTATATCAACTAGTTAACAGGCTATTTTCGAGCGCCTACCTTTACTCCTATTGTACAGTCTATTCTTTCGCCTACTTATTTCACTAGTGCAAAGAGGTAAGTACTCTATATTACTAGGGTAATCGTTTGTGCGAGAGGGGCTATGGTTTTCTATTTCACCAAGCCTCTCGATATTCTTCGCAGCATTCACATCAGCGTGCATACACGCCCCACACTGAGAACAGCTGTATTCTCTACCGTTCCTTGAACTCTTGTCTATATTACCACACTGACTGCAAGTGTTGCTAGTGTTCTTAGCCGGAACTTCTAGGATAGAGAATCCTTCTTTCTTAAATATAGTCCGCACTATAGACATAGCTGCAATACTTCTTTGACGCCGTGTTTGCTTTCCTCCTAGTTTACTAGCGCCTGCCATAGTCTTTACATCCTCTATGGCTAGTACGCCAGCTCCGTACTTATCTCTCAGCAGCCTAGCTAACTTCGCATACTCTGCGTTACGAGAGTTGACAGCATTTCTGACTGTAGCCCTTGCCTGGCGTAAGTCAATGCTCTTATCCTTACTGTTAGACGAGATAATAGAGTCAGCTTTAGTTAATGCTTCGTACAGCACAGTTACTGTGGGCAAGTATGCTGTATCCCCCACAGAAAACGCTCCAGCAATAATATCAGACCCGTCCTGTGCCCACCCGCCATCAAACCCTACAACAGTAGAACCCAGTTCAGGTTTCTTTGGGAACATCTGTGACCTAACAGTAAAAGAAAGGTAATACCTCTTCCTAGTAGGATGGTCGCCCTTACTTATATAAACATAACCAATAATACTATCAGTAGGTAGTTCCCTGTACCTTTGCACTAGCCCAGATAACGAAGGTGCATTTACACCGTCAGAGTATGTAAATCTTTCCCAATTTGAATAAGTTCTACCAGCAGCATTAGTATGCTTATGAGGCGAGAATAGTACTTCTCTAATATTATTCATAGGTACGAAAGATTTCTGAGTTGTTTGGCCTCCTATTTGGGACCACTTTCTACTCTCATTAAGAAACTCAGAATACTTAAATAGTAGCTTTTTCTCTATTGAAGCTACTACTGCTGCTTTTATACTATTCTTAGTTTTCCACAATAGATTACGGTATCTTGTGTCAGTGTTAACAGCAGTAAATGCAGACGATAATGCCGCTGAAGCTTCACTAGCCCTACCTTTACTAACTGCACCATTCTCATACTTTACTGGGTTAGTATTACGGTACTTAAGGTATCCGTCTGGTAAGACTCTCTTACGCTCAGCATCAACACGCAATTTATAGTCTTTCAAATGTTCATCTTTAGCCTCTTCTTCTGAAGGCATCAGCCTACCAAACCATACAGAATTATACAATTCAATACAATCTACATACTCTGGGTTACAATCTCTGTATCTAGAATCCCAGTCATATAACTTAGAATTAATACTACGAACTAGCTCCTTATAGAACTCAGTGGCTAGCTCGAACTTCCCCTCTAATAAAGATTCGTTCTCTTTGTCAAGGTGCAGAGGGAACCTATAGACCAACATAGGCCATTCAGCGTAGTGTTTCTTACATTTCGGCATAACTTTCTCCAGTTGGGGCTTTCACACCAGATGTCCCCACCGTAAAGCATCCACCTGAGAGAACAAGCAACTTTCGTCTGAAACAACATCTTATGTGAAATAAAACACAAGCGAATCAGGAAATCACTATTAGAGCTCTTAAACAGTTGCAAAGCCTTCTTGTTTGAGTACGGTATAGCTGGGTGTGTAAGCTGTACACACCAGCAACAGTGTAACCGGTATTACAAGAAGTAGGAACCATTTCCTCATATGGGTAAAATACCTTCTATCACGTACGTTACTTACGTTGAATATGTAGCTAGCTACTTAAGTATTACTCAAAAGAACAAGTATGCTTTGTCTGAGCGAAAGGGAACCATCTACATAATGACTTTTACAGTAACACCGGAATACAAGAGGATGCCTTCTATTACAAAAGTACTTATTTTCTTGACTAAGCACAAGAGACTTAACTCATGACATTCACTGAGAAAGTAGACCTTCATAGGCGTAATTACAAGTATATACGGGGCTACTTATGCATTCAATCTTTACAAGCTTGTAAAGAAAATATCATTGTGTTCGAAACAGTTAACAGTAAAAACGTATTCTTAGGATTTGCAACCACTTCTTTCCGTCAGCATAACTTGTATGACATGAAAACAGTGATCTTAGGTATGGTACGTCAGCTAGGCAACGAAAGTAAGTAAAGAGGCCGCCTTGGGCCTCTTTACTTGGCAAGGCCCGTCTTCGGGCTGCGCCTCTATAAGGACGTGGTCTCCGTCAGAAACGATTCAACGCCGTAGGCGCCGTGTACAGAGAGCCATCAAGTGAACGAGCACGAAGGCGAGTTAGATCTATCCTTAAACCTACAACGCCCTTGGTCGCTTCGTTCTTCGTGGGAGCCATTAGTCCGCCAGGCGAGGACGCCTGGCTCGTGGGCCTTCGGCGCCACGAACAGTAATTACTGGCTTGGCTACGAACGCCGTGTTATTGTGCTCGTTCGAGCTTCGAAGAGAACTTAGCCAGCTCTAGCTTCTTTTTAGCTGTTGAAACGTTTTCAACGATCTTAGTATAACGCGCAACTGCGGGAGGTGTCAATACAATAGCGACACGAAACATAAATGAAACACAAACGAACAAGATTGACAAAAGATTGCCGCCAATATAGTAGAAGAATTGATACGCCATAGCAATCAGCTGCTATGGGGGTGCCAAACCAAAGGAAAAGTGAATGAGCCATAAAGTATGTATAAATACTGCGAGACTCGCAGGCAAGATTGATGCCTTATGTAAGGATGACCCTTCTCAGTCTCGCTATTCAATCATTAAGAACGCTTTAGAAGCTGGGCTCGACGAAGCTTTAGCAGCCAAGGGCTTATCCTATGAAGACACATCTAAGAGGGGCGGTAGACCCCGTAAGGTAGTAGACGACCTTACAAAGGACGAAAAAGGTGAGACTATTACCTTAGAGGATTACCTTAAAGAGGAGCTAGCAAAGGAAGTCGGGAAGGAAGTAAAGAAACGGTTGTCCCGGTCTGATGTGGTAAAGATTCAGTACCGCAGGCAACTGTTTGACAAGGGAGTTTATGTGCATAAGCCTTCAGACCCCCTTGCTGGCATAAAAGCAAGATTTGGAGACCTGCTAAGTATTGACAGCGACGAGGATAAGAGCTAGGGTCACGCCATGTTAGATGCTAGCCAAGAGACAGCCAAAGATAAGATACTGGAATGGTTCTCCAAAAACAGGAATGGCCACTTCAGCATGGCAGGCATAGGAGGTAGCGGTAAGAGCTTTGTACTAGCAGAGCACATCCTACCTGAGATTGCTGTGTCTAGAGGGCTGCGAGTGGCCGTAACGACCCCGACTGCTAAGGCGTCACGGGTCATAGCGACCAGGCTAAGCGACGAGACTAAGGCACAGTTGGTGCACCTTGGCACCATTCACAGCCTTATCTATTACCCAGAGCTAGACTGGCAAGGCAACATAGTGCGCTGGGTAAAGAAGCGCAGGCTTGACGGTATAGACCTCATAGTCGTCGATGAGTGCTCCATGGTGGACCATACTATGGAGCAAGACCTGCTTGCCTATAGAGTGCCCATCCTTGCCGTCGGCGACTACGCCCAGCTGCCTCCAGTCAACGGAGTCAGTACCTGGATGAGGCGACCAAACGTGAGGCTAGAACATCCTCACAGGCAGGCGCTAGGCAGCCCAATCATTAGGCTAGCTACCTTCGTTAGGGAGAAGAAGCGCCTGCCTTTGGACTTGGACGAGTACGACTGCAATTCTTATCTAAAGTTTAGCTTTGCCTGGCCCACACTACAGGAGAAGTACGTTACTGTGGGTAAAGAAAACACTGTGGTGTTAAGTTTTACAAACAACAATCGTGTAAAGATTAACAACACGATTCTAGAGAAGCTAACTAACTCAACAGATGTTGCAGTAGGAGGACAAGTAATCTGCCTCAGAAACGCTAATGATATAGGTATCTTCAATGGTGACCGTGGAATACTGGTTGACACGTTGCGAGATATAGGGCATGACTACATAGGTAATATCGAGTTTGACTACGGAGATAAGTCAACCAACGTTAAGATCAATAAGGAGCAGTTCGGGCTACCAAAGACTCTTGACTTGTCACACGGTAATAAGTCAGTATTGTTCGACCATGGCTACGCCACTACCTGTCATAAATTCCAAGGGTCCTCCAGTAAAGAAGTTTTCATACTCAAGGATATGCCTTCATCATTTGATGAATACGAAAAATGGATGTATACAGCAATCACAAGAGCGACTGACAAGGTTCACTTTGTGTCAAGACTGTGACAAAATGTCACAAATTGAGTATACCCCTGTGTCTAATTTGACACACCCTAGATCATAATATTTGGATATTACTTGTGTCTTGACAGCAAATCTGGAATCCGTTCACAAATATAATAAAAAGGCAACCCTTAATAACACTAAGAGAGAAGAAAAATGTACTATATCGTAGTCAGCAAAGACGAGTTCGAAGACCCCAACATTGACAAAACTGATGCGTATCAAGATATACACGTTATGTCAGTAGCTGATGACCTGGACAGCGCTTCAGGGTACCTATTGCTGCTTATTGAGAATAGAGACGAAGAGCTATATTCGTATAGGCACGCCAAGGTAATAGACTCAGAAGGGCTAGAGCACCTATACTGGTTTCGCTATGAGTGGCTACCTAATGACCTATGGATTCGCTTAAACCCAGTACCACAGGATCTAGAGTCCATCGCCACTGCTGTTGGGCCAATAATGCGCCCCAACATGCTTGCTAAATGCAAAGAGTATGAAGTGCGCCGATAGAGGCATTAGAGTAATGGCAGGAATATTCTACGTAAGAAGGTATCTTAAGTTAGATATACCTGTACCCGTGTTTGCCTCTATTACTGAAGAGAAACCTAATTTCAAGATAGGACTTCGGGATAAAGTAAGTTTATTACGGCCAATGCCTTTGGTTTACGATATGAAGAAGTTTACTATTGCTCTTACTCTAAAAAAGCTATAGGATAACATCCGCCGATAGTAATAATTTATTGTAGTGCCTTCTCTGTGGTATAATTAAAGCACCACATGAGGAGAAAGCTACGATGTATATCCTGGGCACGAAACCTGGAAGAAAACCATTGAATGCTCCATTGAATGAACGCAGCGAGGATATATGCAAAAGGATAGCCTACATACTACGATACTATGACCTGCCTCCTCAACCGATTGTGGACCGCTCCAACATTAAGTTTATACGCTTCCATGTAGGAGTTGGAGAAAAGGTTACCTGGTACTTGAATGAAGATGAAGAAGGCACAGTGGACTTGACAGTGGATGGTATAGGTCTAATATATGACCTCTCTCCGAAGGCCGCCTTGTTAACGACAATGGAACAGTTAGCAGAGTAACATGTAGGGAAGAAGTGGTGAGGGCTTAGAGGACTGTAGCGGGTAATGCCCTACGGTCCTTTTCTTTTGATTAGGGGATAAACCCATGGTATGGGATGTTAGGGCTATGGCTCCAACCAGCAAACGCTTGAAGAAGATCAAGCTAGCAGGCAGATACGTGGCTAGGTACCTAGCCATTTCACGGGTCGAGGAAGACTGCAACCTACTGGGTGACTGGACCGCAGAAGAGTTCTGCTTCATGCCTGATAAACTCATAATGAAGGGAGAGACTAGGATGCCGGCTACAATGGCCTTCGTATACCAAAAACAGTTTTGCAGTGTGTGATTTTAGGTATCTCATCCACTAAAGTACGAGAGTAGGGCGAAATGATGTTTACGAAAGAACAAGCTGTAAGGATAGAGAAGTGCATTCTATACATATCTCTCTTTCTAAAGATTGAGCGTGAGAAGCCATACCTTAATAGCACTGTACGCTCCTTACCTACATGGGCTTCATCGTGGCATGAAGTTCTTAGATTCGCCAATGAGAAGGAAAAATGGAAAGCGACCAGCTAGAGAAGCTGGCTAAAAGTCTTCGGTACGTGTATCACTACATGAAGGTGACCAAACCGTTCAAGGTGCAGGTTGTAAACGGTGTAAGCCTACGCGTTTCAGTGAAACGCAATAGAAACAGGTATGATCTAGGGCGGTTCTACTTCATGGAGATAGTAATGAAACGCCCGGAGTATAAGAGCTTGAAAACTCTAATATCGTACACATACAAAAAGTACAAGCGCATATGCTACAAATAGGCAGCATGAACCCTTACGTCTTCATAACCAAGTATCTACAAATAGGCACCTCCCCAGATGCCCTAGCTGACCTAGGTACCCGGTACAATTTCATTTTGATTGCGAAAAGTAGTTCCTCAATATACAAGCATTTCGCAGACTGGGCTCGCGGGCCAGGTGCTCGGCATGGCTGGTACTAGATCTTGTAAACAACCATGAACCCCCCTTGCCAGCTATAATGGCCCTTATAAATGTAGCTAAGATGCAGTATAGCATGCGGTACGCAATGGATTACTTGACAATAGACCATTCTTGTATTGTCTCTGCATACCTAGACGAGTCCATAGAAGCAGCCACAGTATATAAACTTCACCGCGCTAACCCATGCTACTTTAGTCTTGTCAACTACATTAAAGTATGGTGTGTAGATGGTTAGGGTAAATCCGTACCTGTACATACATTGTTACCTAGGTCTTCGGGAGAAGAACTGGGTTATGTACGACAATCTTAGGGAATACATGGGACGTAAGAAGCACGTTCAGTTCTGGAAGGCGAACGCCCAGCAATGGTTTCTTTGGTACATTAGTACGCCTTGAACCCTTACAAGTGCATCGCCTACTATCTTAGGATCTTCTTCTTGTGTAAGAAGACGGCATAATAAAGAATCTGCACATTCATGTAATAAGTAAGCACGGTAAGGGGTCTACATCCTTTGAAGTGCGTACGTTCCAGGAATGGGTTAACTTATACCGATCCATAATATACATGTAACCAGTATGCCAAATCCATATATATACATACAGGAATACCTAAGTATGGACAACAGGGGCAGAGCCGCGTGTGAGCGAGAGCTAGAGTACATTAATCGAGGCGGTTACATACCGTGCGCTGTCACTTTCCAGCATTGGATTCTAGGTCGCCTATGTCGTTGAATTGCTTCATATATACAAGAAGATAC
>CAYTGL010000027.1:0-34619 GCA_964437335.1 uncultured Chromatiales bacterium | reverse complement strand
CCCGAACGGCGCGAGAGGCGCGACTCCAGGAACTCCGGGCAGCTCGACGGATTGGCGCAGTCCAAGCCCGCCGCGGGGAGGCCCGCGGTGTAGGCAACCTTGCGGTCCTTGGTGGTTTTCTCGGCGTAGAACAGCGCTATCGAAAGCGCGTTGAGCGCATCCTGGGGCCGCGAGTACACGCTGCCGCTCAAGCCCGCCGTGCTCCACTGCGCGATGAAGTTGCCGACCGCAGGCTCCCAGCGGTTGCGCAAGGTCGTCGCCACCTGAACCACGCGGGCAGCGAGCTTCTGTACGTGCACGGCCCGCTTCGCGGCATCGGGCTGCGCGGGGCAGAGGACCGGCGGCGCGTCGGTGAACAGCAGGTGCTCGAGTGCGCCCAGGCCGGTGAGATTGATGGCGGTGTTGCCGTCCACCGCGGCGCCGTTGTCCGCCGCCGCCTCGATGCCGCAGACGTCGAGCGTGAATGGCCACGAGTAGATGAAATCGCGGAAATCCAGGCCGCCCGTCACCGCATCGGCGCCAGTGGCGCGGCCCGCCGGCCCGACCTGCAAGACCTCGTTGCGCTGCCAGGAGGCCATCGCCGCCTCCCATGCCGCCTGCGTTGCGGTCAGCGCCCCGGCATCGCCCGGCGCTGCCGCCAGCGCATCGGCCGCGGTCTTCAGCTCGCCGGCCCTGGCATCGAAGTCCTGCAACGCGGGCAGGATAATCTCCTCACCGATGTCCTTGAGTACGGCGCGGCGGGCCTCGTCTCCGCCGAGGGGGGGAGGAGCGACGCCGCCGCCACCTCCGCCTCCGCAAGCGGCCAGCGCAAGGGCGGCAGCCAGCAAACCGGCACGCCAGATGCCGGGCCGCGGGAGTTCAGCGCGAAAGTGGACGAAAACTTGCATCATGGTCGCTCTCCAGCAAAAAACGGCCCGCAGGGGCCGCGCGATTACTATAAATTAAATGAATGAATGCGGCGTGTGAACCGACTCGATGAACAGGGCCGACAAGAAACCGGCCGCCGTACCGGTCCCCCGCACCGGGACTTTCCCGTTTGCGGAGAACCGGCCGGCTGCCGTTCAGGTCGGACTCCCCTCAGCTACGGGAGGGAAATCCCGCGCATCACATCAATCCGCCGCTACCTTCAGCACGACGAGCCGCGCGCCGTTGGCGTTGTTGTCGGTCGTTATCGCCACGCGCTTGCCGTCTTCCGACAAGGCCGCCGCGAAGAACTGGGCGTTGACCGTGGCATTCGGAAGCTCGATGATGCCATCGCCGAACACCCCCGTGTCGGGCTGACCGTCCGCGGTCAGCACGAAGGCAGCAGCGTTGCCGCCGAAGCGGCCGACCAGTATCGCGCGGTCATCCGGCAGCATCACCATGTGGCGGCCGCGATCCTCGTTGGTCGGGAAGCCCTTGCCCTCGCTCTGGATCGCCAGATGGCCGGTATTGCCCCAGCTCGTGTCCACATCGGAGGCTGCTCCGCCCAACACCCGGAAGCTCACGACATCCGCGAAAACCGGGCCCAACGTCGTGCGGTAGCCCAGCGTGGAGGTCCCCGTGTCGGCCTCTGTCGCCTGGCCATAGCCCGCCGTCACATAGGCGCCGCTGCTCTGCTTGCCGACGGCATAGCATTCCGCGACACCGCCATCGACCTTGAACGGGTTGAAGACGGCGACGCCCGGCTGTGCGGCCACCGTGCCCGGCTCGCTGCTGAAGCCGCCGAAGGAGTTGTCCAGCGTGCCGTTGGCGTTCAGACGGAAGAGGATGACGTGATTGCCCAGGCCCGCGCCCAGATTGGTATAGCCCGCCGCGACGATCTTGCCGTCGGATTCGACGCTACCACGGCGGGCGTTGTCAGCCAGCGTACCCGAGGAATGGAAGGTGAAGGCGCTGCCGCCGTTGAAGGCCGGGTCCACCACCGCACCGGCGTCGGTGATGCTGAGCCGCGTCACGTAGCGGTCGTTGTCCGTACGAACGCCGCCCGCCGCCGAGCCGAAGCCGAACACCACCACGCGGTCCTCTACGACGCTCCTGTCGACCTGGACGTCCCAGGCCGTGTCGGACGGGAAGGTCGCCGGAGCGAGGGGGAAGGTGCCGTTATCCGCATTCGCCCAGCCGAAGACCACCTCGACCTTGCCGTCGACATCGCCCCAGTCGGACTTCTTCACGCCGTCCGGCGTCAGCCGGAACAGATAGATGGACTGGCCGCCGCCGGCGTCTGCGGCATTGACCGTAACGACCACGTCGCCGCTCTGCAACTCGGCGACGCCCAGGGAGTTCTCGTCGCCGTTGGCGAACACGCCGGGCGTGCCCTCCAGCTCGACGAAGCCGTCGCCGTCGAACGTGGTATCCGGCGAACCGTCCGCATTGAAGCGCGCCACCACGACCTGACGGGTTTCGTTGGTGGTGCCCACATGGCCGGAGGCGTAGATCTTGCCGGCATGGGGCGCGACCCTCGCGTAGGTCAGGCCGCGCAGATCGTTGGCCGACGTGGTCGTCCTGTCGGCCGCCACGACAATACCGGAACTGCCCGCACCACCGCCGCCGCCACCCGCGCCCGGAGGGCCTGCGGGACCTGCGGGGCCGGCCGGGCCTGCGGGACCAGCCGGGCCCGCAGCGCCGACCGGGCCGGGAGCGCCGTCCTGGCCGTCGTCACAGCCGGCGACAGTCACCATGGCCAATACCATGCCCGCAATGAGTGCGATTCTCTTTATTCTTTTCATTCTGCTTTTCATAACTGAAATCTCCCGGTTCACGAAGTGGTTCACGCCTGCCCTAAGGCGATCCAGCATGTGATGTTAATGATTTTCATTCGCAAGTCAAGTCTTCGGCCGCGCGCTCCGCAGGGGCCGTCCGCCCCAAGACGTCGATCACACGTTGAACCGGAAGTGAATGACGTCGCCGTCCCGGACGACATACTCCTTGCCTTCGAGCCGCCACTTGCCGGCCTCCTTCGCGCCCTGCTCCCCGTTGCACGCGATGAAGTCCCCGTACGCGATGACCTCGGCCCGGATGAAACCCTTCTGGAAATCGGTATGGATGACGCCGGCCGCCTCGGGCGCGGTCGCGCCGACCGGGATCGTCCACGCCCGCACCTCCTTCTCGCCGGCGGTGAAATAGGTTTGCAGGCTCAGCAGGCGATAACCGGCGCGGATCAGCCGGTTCAGCCCGGGTTCCTCGAGTCCGAGGTCGGCGAGGAAATCGGCCCGCTCTTCCTCGGGCAACTCGGCGATCTCGGATTCTATCGCCGCGCATACCGGTACGACCTCGGCGCCCTCGCCGCGCGCGCGTTCGCGCACGGCGCCCAGATACGGGTTGTCGACGAAACCGTCTTCGGCGACGTTCGCGATGTACATCGTCGGCTTGATCGTCAGCAGATGCAGATCGCGCAATTTTCCGAAATCATCGTCGCTGAGGCCGGCGGCGCGTAGCGGCCTGCCCTCGTCAAGGCAAGCGCTGACCTTTTCGAGCAGCGCCTTGCGCGCAAGCGCTTCCTTATCGCCGGTCTTCGCGGCGCGCGTCGCTCGGTCGAGGTGGCGCTCGACGGCTTCAAGATCGGCGAGCGCGAGTTCTGTGTTGATGGTATCGATATCGCTGAGCGGATCGACCCGGCCGGCAACGTGAACGATATCGTCGTTGACGAAGCAGCGCACGACATGTGCAATCGCCTGGGTCTCGCGGATATGGCCGAGAAACTGGTTGCCGAGCCCTTCACCCTTCGATGCGCCGGCGACGAGGCCGGCAATGTCGACGAACTCCATCGTCGTCGGCAGCACGCGCTGCGGGCGCACGATCGCCGCGAGCGCGGCGAGGCGAGGATCCGGCATCGGCACGACGCCGACATTCGGCTCGATCGTGCAGAACGGATAGTTCGCGGCCTCGATACCGGCCTTGGTCAGCGCGTTGAACAGGGTCGACTTGCCGACATTCGGCAGGCCGACGATACCGCATTTGAATCCCATCGGAGTTCCGTCTTGTGTCCGGTTTCAGGTCCGCGGCGGCGTCTCGTCCCGGGCGCTGTGGAGCCGGTGCATTGCCTTTTCAGTGTCGCCGGCGACTACCTGGGCCAGCACCGCGAGCGCCCGGTCGATCGCCTCCAGTATCAATGAACGTTCATCGGCCGGCGGCGTCTTGAGGACGTAGTCGACGACCTCATCGGCGTTGCCGGGATGACCGACGCCGATGCGCAGCCGGAGAAAGCCGGCATCACCGCCGAACACCGAGACGATGTCGCGCAGGCCGTTGTGACCGCCATGGCCGCCGCCCCGCTTGATGCGGACGACGCCGGGCGGCAAGTCGATCTCGTCGTGCACGACCAGCACGCTTTCGGGCGCGATACGGAAATAGCGCGCGACCGCACCGACCGCCTGTCCGCTCAGGTTCATGAACGTCGCCGGCTTGATCAGGCGAACGCGGCGGCCGCCAATCTCGCCGTTTGCGGTCTCGCCGTTGAAACGCGGCTCCGGCATGAACTCGGCGCCGAGGCGACGAGCCAGCGCGTCAAGCAGCCAGAATCCGGCGTTGTGCCGGGTCTGGCTGTACTTGTCACCGGGATTGCCGAGACCGGCGATGAGTTCAACCGGCGGCTGCAAGATCCGTGATCCCTCGCCTCGCGCCGGAGGTCAGTCTTTCTTCTCTTCGCCTGCTGCGCCGCCTTCGGGCGTGACCGCCGCTGTGACGGCTGCTACACCAGGCTCGGCCTCGATCGCGGCGCGTGGCAGATGAATCGACACGACCGGCTGGTCATGCTCGGCGCCATGCGACAACTCGATCAGCTCCACGCCTTCGGACAAGCGAATATCAGACAGGTGCAGTGTCTCGTTGACGTTCAGATTGCTGACGTCGACCTCGAGGTATTCCGGCAGATGCTTCGGCAGACAGGAAACCTCGACCTCGGTCACGAGGTGAGAGACGATGCCGCCGCCCACCTTGACACCCGGCGCCGTGTCCTCACCGATGAAATGCAGCGGCACGCGCATGCGCAGCTTCTCGTCCTCGCTGACGCGCTGCAGGTCCATGTGCAGAATGATCGCCTTGTAGGGATGGCGCTGCAGATCCTTCAGCACGGCGCGCACGACCTTGCCGTCGACCTTTACATTGAGGATATGCGAGTAGAAGGCTTCATGCTCCAGCTTGTGCATGACCGGGTTATGCGCCAGCATCAGATTCTGCGGCGGCTTGCCGCCGCCATACAGGATCGCCGGAAGTTTGCCCTCACGACGCAGGCGGCGGCTCGCTCCTTTCCCCGCGTCGTGACGGACTTGTGCTTCAATTTCAAAGTTGATGGCCATCGTCGTTATCTCCAGATATCACACTGACAAGAACACGGCCCCCGCCCGCGACCAGGAGGGAGGCCGTTACCAAAGTCCCGCCGCAGCGGGTCAATCCATGTAAATAGAGCTGACCGATTCCTCGGAGTTGATGCGCCGCATCGTCTCGGCCAGGAGGTCGGAGACCGACAGCTGGCGGATCCGGTCCGTAGCGCGGGCCTCGGCCTGCAGCGGAATCGTGTTGGTCACGACCAGTTCATCGAGCACCGACGCATTGATCCGCGACACCGCCTGACCCGACAGCACCGGATGCGTGCAATAGGCCACAACCTTCGAGGCGCCTTCTTCCTTCAGTACCCGCGCGGCCTCGCACAACGTGCCGGCGGTATCGACCATGTCGTCGAGCAGTACGCAGGTCCTGCCCTTGACGTCGCCGATGATGTTCATGACCTTCGCGATATTCGGCCCCGTCCGCCGCTTGTCGACGATCGCCAGGTCCGCGCCGCCGAGCTGTTTCGCCATCGCGCGCGCGCGGACCACCCCGCCGACGTCCGGCGAGACGACGATCAGGCGTTGATACTTCGCGCGCCAGATATCGGTCAGCAGCACCGGCGAGGCATAAACATTGTCGACCGGAATATCGAAGAATCCCTGGATCTGGTCTGCATGCAGATCTACCGTCAGCACCCGGTTCGCGCCAACGCCAGTGATCATGTCTGCGACGACGCGCGCGCTGATCGGCACGCGCGCCGAGCGCGGGCGCCGATCCTGACGCGAATAGCCGAAGTACGGAATCACCGCGGTGATCCGGTAGGCCGATGAGCGCCGTATCGCGTCGATCATCAGCAACAGTTCCATCAAATTGTTGTCGGTCGGGTTCGCGGTCGGCTGGACGATGAAGACGTCCTTGCCGCGCACGTTCTCCGAGATCTCGACCTGCACCTCGCCGTCGCTGAAGCGCCCGACGTTGGCCTTGCCGAGCGGCAGGTTCAGCCGCGCCGTGATGCTCGCCGCGAGTTCCGGATGCGCAGAGCCGCTGAATACGACCATGCGGCTGTCGGGCCCGCGAAATCCCACCTCGCCCGAAAAATTCATGTTACGCGCCCCCGGTCCGCGTTCTTGATTCGTTCATGTCCGTAGTCGACTGCCTCCGGCGGGTCCCGAAGCGAAATATGGCTGGGGCGCCAGGATTCGAACCTGGGTATGCGGGAATCAAAATCCCGTGCCTTACCGCTTGGCGACGCCCCAATAGCGCATCCTGTGCCGCACGCCGTCAGTCTGCTACAGTTTACCTTGACCCTCTGCGAAATCTGAGTCCCCGATTCGGGTCAACAGTGGCGAACGATTCAGGCCCCGTGCGACGAAGCCGCGCCAGCCTGCCGGCAGCCGTGACAGCAGGTCACCGGCCACCATCGGGTCGTCGAAGCGCGCGAATACGCAGCTGCCAGTGCCGCTCATTGTCGCAGGGACATGCCGCCGCAGCCAGCCCAGCGCGTCCGCAACCTCCGGATAACGCGAGCATACGACCGGCTCGCAGACATTAAGCCCCTGATCACCCGAAAGAAAGCCGCCTATTGTGAGGAGTTCGCAGTCACGTGTCAAATCGGGCGCCGCGAAGATGCTCCCGGTCGGGACCTGGACCGGGGGAACGACGACGAGGTACCAGGGTTCATCGAGCGCGAGCGGGGTCAAACGATCGCCGACCCCCTCGGCCCAGGCCGCCCGGCCCCGGACAAACACCGGAACATCCGCGCCGAGCGTCAGGCCAAGCCGGGCCAGTTCATCGACCCCGAGCCCCAGCCCCCAGAGCCGGTTCAGTGCCCAAAGCGTCGTCGCGGCATTCGAACTGCCACCGCCGAGGCCACCGCCAATCGGGATCTGTTTGTCGATCCGGATCGCGACCCCGGCCTTGCTGCCGGCCCGCGCCCGCAGCAGCCGCGCCGCCCGCACCGTGATGTCCTGTTCCGGCGCGATACCCGGGAGCGGATCGATCCGGACGATGCGGCCGTCGTCGCGTGGCTCGAAGCGCAACGCATCGCACAGGTCAATGAACTGGAATACGGTCTGCAGTAAATGATAGCCATCCGGACGGCGGCCGGTGATATGCAGGAACAGGTTGAGTTTGGCCGGCGCCGGCCAGACCGCAGCGGGCTCAACCACGGCCATTGCCGCGCTCCAGCTCCCACCGATCGATGACGAGCCGGATGCGCAGGTCAGGATGCGTCGCGGTCACGCGTCGTGGCAGCTCAACGGCGCCGATCGCGACATACTGACCGTATTCGATCCGCCAGCCATCTTGCTTCAGGTATATCAAGCGGCCCCACAAATCGAGTTCATGTTCGTCGTGCGCAAGGGGGTCAGGCAGGCCGAGCACCCAGTAACGCAGGCTCTCGACCGGCGCGGACCAGCCGATGGCCTCGCTCAAGAGGACAGCGGAACTTGCCGCGGTGACCGGCGCCTCGCCCGGCAGCCGCAGGATGACGCCGGCCGGATCGCCGCTCAGTTCGGCCACCCGCTGCCCGATCAGCGACTGGAAGGCGATATTGAAACCGCTGTGCGCCTGTTCCCAGCGGATGCGGATCGTTCTCGCCGGCACATCTTTCCCGCTCAACGCGGCGCGGCCGCTGAAGACCCAGTCTTCGAGCGCCTCGAGTTGTTGCGCGCGCTGCAGCCATAGTTCGGCTGGATCGACACCTGGCGGCGCGCGCGGCGGCGCGACCGAACAACCGCCGGACAGCAGCGCGGCCAGCGCCGACACGACCAGGCATTGTACCGGGGATACCCGCAACCAGGATGAACGACGCCGCAAGGGCTACTCCATGAATCGCTGCATCACTGCACGCAGATTCTCCTCGTCCGGAAATTCCTCGAGGGCGCGTTTCCATATCTCGATTGCTTCCTCGGTCTTGCCGGACACCCACAGCACCTCGCCGAGGTGCGCAGCGACTTCATGATCATGATGAAGCTCGATCGATCGCCGCAGGTATGTGATCGCTTCTTCGTGATTGCCGAGTCGATACAACACCCAACCCATGCTGTCGAGGATCGCGTAGCTGTCGGGCTTGAGGTCCAGCGCACGCGTGATGTAACCATAGGCTTCCTTGTAGCGGTCGGTGCGATCCGCCAGCGTGTAGCCGAGGGCGTTAAGCGCGTCCACGTGCTCGGGGTCACGCTCGAGGATGTATTTCAGGTCCTGCTCGACGATATCGATGCGGCCGACGACTTCGGCCATCAGCGCGCGAGTATAAAGCAGGGTGAAATCGCCGGGAAAGAGTTCAAGCGCGGCGGTCAGCGTGTCCATCGCGGCTTCGGGCTGCCCTGCCTGGCGCAGCAGTTCGCCTTCGATCTGATAGAGTCGTTTCCGCTGCTCGGGATGCTGCAGCCGCAGGTCGTGCAGATTCTGGCGCGCGGCGGCGATATCACCCTGCTTCGCGCTCAGAATCGCGAGCCGGACCCTGGCCTCGATATGACTCTCGTCTGCGGACGGTACGCGGGAATAGTATGAGATCGCCTCGCGGTCATTACCGCGCTTCTCCTCGATCCAGCCGAAAAAATAATTGAGGTCGCCGGCATGGTCGCCGGCATCCCGCACTTTCAGCAGGTAGGATTCGGAATCATCGAGATGTTCGATCTGCAGGTGAATCAATCCCAGCGTGAACAGGATTTCGGTATTCGGCGCGACCTGATCCACCAGCGGCTCGTACTGGTCAATCGCCTCTTCATAACGCTGGGAGTCCATCAACAGCCGCGCGTAGGAGATTCTGAGTCGCGTATCCGCGGGATTTTTAGCAACGGCGTCGGCAAGAAAGGCGGTCGCCTCGTCCTGCAGGCCCTTCATCTGCAGCACCCGGAACTGCAACAGGATCGCGCCGAACCACCCCGGACGCAGCTCGAGCGCCTGCTGAACCGCATCATTTGCCCGATCAAGATCGCCCGCCCGCAACGCGAGATTGCCGTAGGCAAACAATGCATCCGGATTATCCTGGCGCGTACTGACGAAATGCTCCATCAGGCGCACAGCCTCATTGAGGTCATGTTCGCGGCTCAGCAGCCCGGCCATCAGCTCAAAACGCTCTTCGAGCGGCCCGTTTGCGCCGGACAGCACGATTTCCATGTGCTTGAGCGCCATCTCGAGTTTGGCGTTCCTGATCGCGGCGACCACCATCATCTGGTTGGCATCACTGCTGCCGGGATCGATAACGACCCACAGGCGGGCTGCCGCGAGAAGCGCCGGGTCGTCGTGGATAAATGCCGCAATCTGCGCGGCACGCTCGGCAAACCGGGGATCCCGGGTTGTCTCCGCAAGCTGCAGAAAGCGGGAAACTGCGACCGGATAATGCTGTCTCTGAAGGGCGATCTCGGCTTCGAGGATCTGGTATAATAGCTGGCCGCTCAAATCGAGCATGGGCAGCGCTGGCGAGGCGGCGTTCGACGTGGTCGCGGCCGGCGGGGCGGCGGCGACTGGAGGACCCTGGATGGCCAGGCTCGAGCAGGCGGTCAATCCCAAGGAAAACAGTACAAGGAAAAAACAAAGCGGGAATCTTCGCATCGACAATGACCCTGGTCTGGACAGAATGGCACCCCCTCCCCGGTGTAGCCCAACGTGAGGATAATATCCTCTTTTCCCAAGAAAATCAGGTAAAATTGGTAAACTCGAAACGTCAATACCCTCAGCGCGCCTCTGGCATGCGCTGACAAGGCTGGGCGAAGCGTATGGCGTTACTGGCCGTCGGACTCAATCATAAAACGGCTCCCCTGCCGATCCGGGAGCGGGTGGCCTTTGCCCGCGATCAGCTTCCGTTCGTGCTTCGCGACCTGACCTCGAACTCCCGCGTAACCGAGGCCGCGATCCTGTCGACCTGCAACCGCACCGAGATGGTGTGCTCGGCCGAGCAAATAGACCGGGAACTGATAATCCGCTGGTTCAGTGACTATCACAAGCTGAGTCCCGAGGAAATCCTGCCCTACATCTACACCCACCCCGATCAGGGTGCGGTCCGGCACATGCTCCGGGTCGCGAGCGGGCTCGACTCGATGATCCTTGGCGAGCCCCAGATCCTCGGCCAGATCAAGGACGCGTATCTGGCCGCGCGCGAGGCCGGCACCGTCGGCAAGCAACTGAACAAACTGTTCGAGTATACATTCTCCGTCGCCAAGCAGATCCGCACCGACACCGCGATCGGCGCGAGCCCGGTGTCGGTCGCCTTTGCCGCGGTCAGCCTGTCCAGGCAGATCTTCAGCGACCTGCGCGAGCGTACCGCGCTGTTGATCGGCGCCGGCGACACGATCGAGCTGGCCGCCCGCCATTTGCGGGATAACGGCATCGGCCGCCTGATCATCGCGAACCGCACCCTGGCGCGTGCCGAGTCGCTGGTCACCGAAGTCAACGGCATGGCGATCATGCTCGCGGAAATCCCGTCCTGCCTCGCCGAGGCCGACATCGTGATCTCGTCCACCGCAAGCCAGTTGCCGATCCTCGGTAAGGGCGCGGTTGAAAGGGCAATCAAGGTCCGCAAGCACCGTCCGATCCTGATGATCGACATCGCGGTGCCGCGCGACATCGAACCCGAAGTCGGCGATCTGCGCGACGTCTATCTGTACACGGTCGATGATATGAAGGAGATCATCGACGAAGGTCTGAAGTCGCGCCAGCAAGCCGCGCTGCAGGCCGAAGAGATCATCGACACCCAGACCCTGCACTTCATGGGTTGGCTGCGTTCGCTCGATGCGGTATCGACGATCTGCGCCTACCGCAGCTCGATCGATGAATTGCGCGAGCACGAACTCAATAAGGCGATCCGCATGCTGCGCCGCGGTGAAGACCCCGAACAGGTGCTTGCGATGACCACGCGCGCGCTGGCGAACAAACTGGCCCACGCGCCGACCGCCCAGTTGCGCCAGGCAGGCTTCGAAGGCCGCAGCGACCTGCTGCGCGCAGCGCGGGAACTGCTCGACATCAAGGACACGGACGAATAACTTGCCGTGCAGCCTTCCATCCGGCGCAAGCTTGAATCCCTGAGCGATCGCTTCCAGGAACTGGAGGCCCTGCTCGCAGACCCCGAAACCCTGCAGGACACCGGTCGCTTCCGCGACCTGTCGCGCGAGTATGCGCAGATCGGCCCGATCGTCGCGACGTTTCGTGACTATCGTACGAGCCTTGACGAGCAGGCTGCTGCCGAAGAGATGCTGAATGACGCGGATCCCGGCGTGCGGGCGATGGCCCGTGACGAACTCGATAATATCGAAAATCGCATCAACGCACTCATGCTCGAAGTCAGAAAACTGCTGATACCCGCCGATCCGCACGACGAATCGAACACTTTTCTCGAAATCCGCGCCGGGACCGGCGGCGACGAGGCGGCGTTGTTCGCCGGCGACCTGTTCCGGATGTATTCGCTGTACGCCGAGCGCCGCCGCTGGCAGATCGAGGTCATCAGCGCGAACGATGGCGAGCACGGCGGCTACAAGGAGATCATCTCGCGCATTGTCGGACGTGGCGTCTATGCGCGGCTGAAGTTCGAATCCGGGGCGCATCGGGTCCAGCGCGTTCCAGAGACTGAATCGCAGGGCCGCATCCATACCTCGGCATGCACGGTCGCGGTGCTGCCGGAAGCCGACGAGATCGACGACATCGTCGTCAACCCGGCCGATCTCCGGATCGACACCTACCGCGCCTCGGGCGCCGGCGGTCAGCACGTCAACAAGACCGATTCGGCTATCCGGATCACGCATATGCCGAGTGGCATGGTCGTCGAATGTCAGGAAGAGCGCTCCCAGCACAAGAACCGCGCCCGCGCGATGTCGCTGCTTCAGGCGCGCCTGACCGCGCAGGCCCGCGAGAAACAGCAAACCGAACAGGCCCGCACCCGCAAGCTGCTGGTCGGCAGCGGTGACCGTTCAGAGCGCATCCGCACCTACAACTTTCCCCAGGGCAGGATGACCGACCATCGCATCAACCTGACACTGTACAAGCTCGACGAGATCATGGAAGGCAACCTCGACCCTGTCATCGACCCGCTGATCAGCGAATACCAGGCCGAAGAGCTTTCGGCGCTGGCGGAATGACGGCGATGGCGGCGTCAAATGCTGCCATGGGCGCGGCGACCATCGGCGCCGCCATCCGGCAGGCCGCCGGGCGACTCGAGGCGGCCAGCGACAGCCCGGCACTGGATGCCGAAGTGCTGCTCGCCTTCACGCTCGACCGGCCGCGCAGCTGGCTGCTCACGCACAAGCGCGAAGCGTTCGATGCAGACGCTGCGCGGCGTTTCGATGCGTTGATAGTGCGCCGCGCCGAAGGTCATCCGGTCGCGTATCTGATCGGCATGCGGGAATTCTGGTCGCGTCCGTTCCGGGTCACGCCGGATACGCTGGTACCGCGACCGGAAACCGAGCATCTCGTCGAGGCGGCGCTGGCGCGCCTGCGTCCCGGGCGTGGTTGCGAGATCGCCGATCTCGGCACCGGCAGCGGCATCATCGCACTGACACTCGCACTCGAACTCCCGGACTGCCGCGTTACCGCAACCGATATCAGCGGCGCTGCGCTCGCAGTCGCACGCGACAACGCCGCGCGCCTCGGCGTGACCAATATCGACTTCCATTCCGGCGACTGGTTCGCTGGTCTCGATGGCCGGGTCTTCGACCTGATCGCGAGCAATCCGCCGTATGTCGCCAGCCGCGATCCGCGCCTTGAAGAAGGTGACCTGCGTCACGAGCCGTCGATCGCGCTCGCCGCCGGCGCGACCGGGCTCGAGGCGATCCGCGATCTGGTCGTGCAGGCGCACGATCACCTCGCGCCCGGCGGCTGGTTGATCCTTGAACACGGCTATGATCAGGCCGATGCGGTGGCAGCCCTGTTCACGGATCATGGCTATGTCGATACCGAAAGCCTCCGCGATTTCGCCGGGCATCCGCGTGTCGCGGCTGCACGCCAGCCGGGACACGACGGATGATCGGGCGAATCCCGCGACGGATCGCTACCTCTCTCCTCGATCATGCACGCACGGAGGCGGGACGGGAGATCTGCGGGGTGATCGCGGCCCGTGACGGGGTGCCTGTCTCCTGCGTACCGATCGCGAACGTCTCGGGCCATCCCGCACATCGCTATTGCATGGATCCCGAAGCGCTGATCCGGGAACTGTTCCGGATGGAAAAGGACGGCGAGGAGTTGTATGCGATCTATCATTCGCATCCGGCGAGCCCGGCCGCGCCGTCCGCGATCGACATCGCCGAGGCCGGCTGGCCGGAAGCGCTCTATCTGATCATCTCCCTGAATACGAAGGGCGTGCTGGAGATGCGCGGCTACCGCATCCGCGGCGGCGCGTCGATCGAGGTCCCGCTGGAAATCGAATAGTAAATCAAAAGGGTCTGACCCTTTTGATCTACTAACCGGACAGCTTTTTCGCGAGCAGCGCGTTGACCTGGGCCGGATTGCCCTTGCCCTGGGTCGCGCGCATGACCTGGCCGACGAAGAAACCGATCAGCTTGTCCTTGCCAGCGCGGTACTGCGTGGCCTGATCGGGATTTGCGGCAATGACCTCGTCGATGATGCGCTCGAGCTCAGAGCTGTCGGTGATCTGGCGCAGGCCCTTCTGCTCGATGACCCGGTCGGCGTCGCCCTCGCCCCGCCACATCGCTTCGAACACCTGCTTCGCGATCTTGCCGGAGATCGTCTCGTCGGCGATGCGCGCAAGCAGGCCGCCGAGCAGCGCCGGCGAAACCGGGCACGCTTCGATGTCGAGACCGTCGCGATTCAACGCGCCGAGCAGATCCCCCATGACCCAGTTCGCCGCGAGCCGATGCTCGCCTCTGGAGGCCTCGCTCGTGGCCTCGTAGAAATCGGCAAGTTCCCGACTCGCGGTCAGTACCTCGGCGTCTCCGGCCGGCAGTGCATAATCGCCGACAAAGCGCGCGCGCCGCGCATCCGGCAGCTCCGGTAACGATGCGTGTATCTCTTCAACAAAGCCCGGCTCGAGCACAACCGGCAACAGGTCCGGATCGGGAAAGTAGCGATAGTCGAAGGCCTCTTCCTTGCTGCGCATCGAACGGGTCTCATGCCGGTCGGGGTCGTAAAGTCGGGTCTCCTGCACGATCTGGCCACCACTTTCGAGAATGCCGATCTGGCGCTCGACTTCGTATTCGATCGCCTGCTCGACGAAGCGGAAGGAATTCAGGTTCTTGATCTCGGCGCGGGTGCCGAGCGTATCCGATCCCCGCGGACGTACCGACACGTTCGCATCGCAGCGGAACGAACCCTCCTGCATGTTGCCGTCGCTGATGCCGAGCCAGCGCACCAGTGTATGGAGCTTTTTCATGTAAGCGACCGCTTCGGCGGCGCTGCGCATGTCGGGTTCGGTGACGATCTCGAGCAGCGGCGTGCCTGCGCGGTTGAGGTCGATGCCGCTCATGCCGTGAAAGTCCTCGTGCAGCGACTTGCCAGCGTCTTCCTCGAGGTGCGCGCGGGTGATGCCGACGACCTTGCGCCGGCCGCCCCCGCTGCTGATTTCCAGGCTGCCGCCCGCGACGATCGGCAGTTCGTACTGGCTGATCTGATAGCCCTTCGGCAGGTCGGGATAGAAATAATTCTTGCGCGCGAATACCGAGCGCGGCGCGACCCGCGCGCCGATTGCGAGCCCGAAGCGGACCGCCAGGCGCACCGCCTCGCGGTTCAACACCGGCAGCACACCCGGCAGGCCGAGATCGACCGCGCAGGCCTGGGTGTTCGGCTCGGCGCCATAGGCGGTCGCAGCGCCGGAGAATATCTTGCTTCGGGTCCGCAGCTGGACATGCGTCTCCAGCCCGATCACTGTTTCCCATTCCATCCGACTGGCTTCCCGATTATTCGAATCCGGCCGGCAGGCGGCGATGCCAGTCGGTCTCGCACTGGTAAACATGAGCCGCGTTAAGCAGGCGCGCCTCGTCGAAATAGTTGCCGATCAACTGCAGACCGACCGGCAGGCCGCCGGAAAAACCGCACGGGATCGACATGCCCGGCAGGCCGGCAAGGTTCGCCGCGATCGTGTAGATGTCGCAGAGATACATCGTCAGCGGGTCCTGGTCCTTCGCCCCGAGCGCAAAGGCCGGGCTCGGCGAAGTCGGTCCCAGGATCAGGTCGACCTGTTCGAAGGCGCGGGCAAAGTCCGCGCTGATCAACCGGCGTATCTTTTGCGCCTTGAGATAATAGGCATCGAAGTAGCCCGACGACAGGACATAGGTTCCGATCAGGATGCGGCGTTTGACCTCAGCGCCGAAACCCTCGCCGCGGCTACGCTTGTACAGGTCCAACAGGTCGCGCGGCTCATCGCAGCGATAACCGTAGCGCACGCCGTCGAAACGGGCGAGGTTCGACGAACACTCGGCTGGCGCAACGACGTAGTAGGCCGGCACCGAAAGCCGGCTGTTAGGCAGGCTGATGCGCACAGCCTTCGCGCCGAGACGTTCATAGCCCGCGATCGCCTGCTCGACAGCGCGGGCGACGCCAGCATCGAGACCGGCGTCGAAGTACTCCTCCGGCAAGCCGATGCGCAAGCCGGTGAGCGGCGCATTCAGCGCAGAAAGGCAGTCTGGCCGCGGCCGGTCAAGGCTGGTCGAATCCTTCGGATCAAATCCGGCCATCGCCGAATACATCAATGCGGCATCCTCGGCGGTGGTCGTGATCGGTCCGCCCTGGTCGAGGCTGGATGCGAACGCAATCATGCCGTAGCGCGACACTGAACCGTAGGTCGGCTTGAGTCCGGTGACGCCGCAAAGCGCCGCAGGCTGCCGGATGGAACCACCGGTGTCGGTGCCGGTCGCCGCCGGGACGAGGCGCGCGGCCACCGCCGCTGCCGAACCGCCGGACGAGCCGCCGGGCACGGTGCCCGTATTCCAGGGATTGCGCACCGGGCCGAAATAGCTGGTTTCGTTCGACGACCCCATCGCGAACTCGTCCATGTTGGTCTTGCCGAGCATGATCGCGCCGGCCTGCATCAGCCGCTCGACGACGGTCGCGTCATAGGGCGCGATGAAGTTGTCGAGCATTTTCGAACCACAGCTGGTCTTGACGCCGCGCGTGCAGAAAATGTCCTTGTGCGCGATCGGAATACCCTCCAGCGGTCCGGCGGCGCCGGCCCGGATCCGGCGATCGGCCGCCCGCGCTGCCTCGATCGCCTGCGGAGCGGTGACGGTGATGAAGGCATTGAGACGGGAATCGAGCCGGCTGATCCGGTCGAGCAGCGCGCGCGTCAACTCCTCGCTGGAAAACTCGCCGGTGCGCAGGCCGGCGGACAACTGGCTGATCGTACGGGTATGCATCGGTCGTTCAAAGACGGTGCTGAATCGAACCCGGGATCATTCGATGACTTTCGGCACAAGGTACAGCCCACGCTCGACCTGTGGCGCAATCGCCTGGAAGGCGCTGCGCTGGTTTTCTTCACTGACCTTATCTTCCCGCAGACGTTGCGCCGCGTCGAGCGGATGCGCCATCGGTTCGACGCCCGTCGTATCCATGGCGTTCATTTGTTCCACGAAGGCCAGGATATCGGACAGGTTCCGCCGGTATCCATCGATGTCGGCGGGGTCGATTTCGAGGCGCGCGAGGTGCGCGATTCTTTCCACATCGGACTCGTCAAGAGACATGTCAAGTTACCGTTTTTTCCCGGGCCAAAACAAAAAAATTGCTTCTGGCACTCAACTTGCTAAGGTTTTCTGCCGCTGATAGAGTATCACCGGCTCAGGCCCCATACCTTATATAAACAGGAATCCGGTCAATCATGTTCAAACGGCTGCGCGGAATTTTTTCCAACGACCTGTCGATCGATCTCGGCACCGCCAACACGCTGATCTACGTCCGGGGGCAAGGCATCGTACTCAACGAACCATCGGTCGTGGCGATCCGTCAGGAGCCGGGGACCGGAGGGCAGCGCACGATCGCCGCAGTCGGCGCCGAGGCCAAGCTGATGATCGGTCGTACGCCGGGCAACATTACCGCCATTCGTCCGCTCAAGGACGGCGTCATCGCCGACTTCACCGTGACCGAAAAGATGTTACAGCATTTCATCCGCAAAGTGCACGAAAACAGGTTCCTCCGTCCCAGCCCGCGCGTGCTGGTCTGCGTGCCCTGCGGCTCGACCCAGGTCGAGCGGCGCGCGATCAAGGAATCCGCGGCCGGCGCCGGCGCGCGCGAAGTCTACCTCATCGAGGAACCGATGGCCGCCGCCATCGGGGCTGGCCTGCCGGTCGGCGAGGCCAGCGGCTCGATGGTGCTCGATATCGGCGGCGGCACCACCGAAGTCGCGGTGCTGTCGCTGAATGGCATCGTCTATTCGGCGTCGGTCCGCATCGGCGGCGACCGCTTCGACGATGCGATCATCAACTACGTGCGCCGCAACTATGGCAGCCTGATCGGCGAATCGACCGCCGAGATGATCAAGCACAAGATCGGCTCGGCCTATCCCGGCAACGAGATCCGCGAGATCGAGGTGCGCGGCCGCAATCTTGCCGAAGGCGTGCCGCGTACCTTTACGTTGAACAGCAATGAGATCCTTGAAGCATTGCAGGAGCCGCTGTCGGGTATCGTCGGCGCGGTCAAGGCCGCGCTCGAGCAGACTCCGCCGGAACTCGGCGCCGATATCGCCGAACGCGGTCTGGTACTGACCGGCGGCGGCGCGCTGCTGATGGATCTCGACCGGCTGCTGACCGAAGAGACGGGGCTTCCGGTCATCATCGCGGAGGATCCGCTGACCTGTGTCGCACGCGGCGGCGGCCGGGCGCTGGAGATGCTCGACGAGCACAACGGGGACATATTCACCAGGGAATGATCCGGGCCGGGACTGGAATCCGGCGTCGGCCCGGCGCCACGCCGGTGACTGAACGATCACGAGAGGTGTGAAATAAAACCCCTTTTCCTGCAGGGCCCCTCCATTACGCTTCGTGTGGTGGTGCTGGCGCTCGTATCCATTGTGATGATGACGATCGACCATCGCCAGCATCACATGGAGAATGTCCGCCAGATGCTCTCCTATATCGTCTACCCGATACAGGTCATCGTCAGTCTTCCGGCCACGACCAGCGACTGGTGGGGCGAAAGCTTCTCGTCGCGACGCGTCCTCGAGGAGGAAAACCGCATGCTGAAGGCGCGTCAACTCCTGCTCGATACCCAGTTGCTGAAGCTCGAGGCGCTGGAAGCGGAAAATTACCGCCTGCGCGATCTGCTCGACTCGTCGATCGACCTGAAACAGCCGGTCCTGATCGCCGAACTGGTCTCGGTCGACATGGCGCCGTTTTCCCGTCAGATCGTCCTGAACAAGGGCAGCCACCACGACGTGCACGAAGGCCAGCCGATACTCGATGCCAACGGCGTGATGGGCCAGATCGTGAGGGTCTCGGCGATGACCAGCACCGCGATGCTGGTCACCGACCCGAGTCATGCAATCCCGGTCGAGGTCAATCGCAGTGGACTGCGCGCAATCGCCCAGGGCACCGGCGAATCAAACCGCCTGGAGCTGTCTCATCTGCCCCGCAACGTCGATATCGAGGAAGGCGACCTGTTGGTGACCTCAGGGCTCGGCGGTCGCTTCCCGCCCGGCTATCCGGTCGCACGCGTCACCGCCATCGATCGCCAGCCGGACAGCCCGTTCGCCCGGGTCAGCGCCGAGCCGCTGGCGCGCCTCGAAAGCACCCGGGTCGTGCTGCTGGTCGTCGCGGCCGCCGATCCCATCGCAAATGACGGCGCCACGACAGCCCCTGCGGCGAACGGCGAGACACAGAAGGGGAACTGAGCGTATGGCACAGGGAAGCGGGATCATCGTCGTCAGCTTCATCGTCGCCCTGATGCTGACCATCATACCCTTGCCCGGCTGGCTCTCGGTATTGCGTCCGGAATGGGCCGCACTGGTGTTGATATACTGGTGCATGGCTTTGCCGAACCGCGTCGGCGTCGGTGTCGGCTGGACCGTCGGTCTGCTGGTCGATGTGCTGCGCGCCGGCTTGCTCGGACAGCACGCACTGTCCTTTGCGATCATCGCCTACATTACATTACAGCTGTACCAGCGGATCCGGGTCTTCCCCTTGTGGCAGCAGGCATGCAGTGTTCTGGTGCTGATATTCCTGCACCTGATCCTGCAATTATGGATCACAGGCATCTCCGGGGACACGAGCCACAGCTGGACCTGGCTGCTGCCGGCATTGAGCAGCATGCTGATCTGGCCAATATTATTCCTGGGCCTGCGCGACCTGCGACGCAGGTTCAGGGTATCCTGACGAACGCTGCGGAGCCGGTATGCCTGTACGGCTTACGATCAAGGACAACATCCGGGAATCCAGGCTGTTCAATGAACGCGCTGCATTTGCGTTGTTCATTGCCGCGCTGTTGATGCTCGCGATCGGTGCCCGCCTGGTCTACCTCCAGGTCATCAGCCATGCGCACTTCTCGACCTTGTCCGACAAAAACCGCATCACCATCACCGCGGTTCCGCCGATGCGCGGCTTCATTTTCGATCGCAATGGCGTCCTGCTCGCGCAGAACATCCCGTCCTTCAGTCTCGAGATCATTCCCGAACAGATCGACAATCTCGAGCAGACCATCGAGGAATTGAGAAGCATCATAGCCATCAGCGACGAGGATGTCCGGCGCTTTCACCGGCAACTGAGGCAAGTACGGCCGTTCACCAGCATCACGCTGCGTTTCCATCTCAATGACAGCGAAATCGCCCATTTCGCGATCAATCGCCACCGTTTTCCCGGCGTCGAGACCGAAGCCCGTGTGATCCGCCACTATCCTCACGGCGAACTGACCGCGCATGTGGTTGGCTATGTCGGGAGGATCAACGAAGACGAACTGCAGCAGCTCGACGCCTCGAATTACAGTGCCACCCGCTTCATCGGCAAAGTCGGGGTCGAACGCTATTACGAGGACGTGCTGCACGGGCAGGTCGGTTTCAAGCAGATCGAAGTCAACGCCCTCGGGCGGCGTCTGCGCGAAACCGATCACACCGCCCCGGCGCCGGGCCGCAATGTGTACCTGACGCTCGATGCGCAACTGCAACAGGTTGCGGAGCGGGCCCTGGACGGGCGGCGGGGCGCAGTCGTCGCGATCGACCCGACTAACGGCGACGTGCTCGCCTTCGTCAGCACGCCGGCCTTCGATCCGAACCTGTTCGTCACCGGCATCGATGTCCCGACCTATAACCGCCTGCAGAACTCACCGGACAAACCGTTGTTCAACCGCGCCCTGAACGGGCAGTATCCGCCGGGCTCAACCATCAAGCCGCTGATCGCTCTCGCCGGACTTGAGGGCGGCCGGGTTAGGATCAACACGACGACCTTCTGCCCCGGCTGGTACAGCCTGGAAGGCGACAGCCATCGTTATCGCGACTGGAAGGAACATGGCCACGGCACGACGAATCTCGAAAAGGCGATCGTCGAATCCTGCGACGTCTACTTCTATGACCTCGCCCGGACGCTCGGCATCGACCGGATTTATGAATTCCTGAATCTGTTCAATCTGGGCCGCGCAACCGGCATCGACCTCAGGAACGAATCAACGGGGCTGCTCCCGTCACGCGACTGGAAGCGCGCGCAGCGCCGGCAGCCGTGGTATCCGGGCGAGACACTGATCACCGGCATCGGCCAGGGCTACATGCTGGTCACGCCGCTGCAGCTTGCACAGTCGACCGCCGCGCTGGCGATGAAGGGCCGCTCGTATGTCCCGCACATCGTCCATTCGACCGAGGCGCCGGAAACCAGCGCGCACGAACTCGTGGCCCCGATGGCGCAAACGCCGATCGAGGTCGTCGACCCGGACAACTGGGGCGATATCATCGAATCGATGCGCAAGACCGTGCATACCGCCAAGGGCACGGCCTTCGCCATCAGCCGGGGCGCGAACTACCTGATCGCCGGCAAGACCGGCACAGCGCAGGTCTTTGGCATTGGCCAGGATGAGCGATACATCAAGGAAGATGTCGCGGAACGCCTGCGCGACCATGCCCTGTTCATCAGTTTTGCGCCGGCCGATAATCCCCGGATCGCGGTCGCGGTCATTGTTGAAAACGCGGGCAGCGGCTCGGGAGCGGCGGCGCCGGTCGCGCGCAAAGTCATGGATCACTATCTCGGAGCGAGCGGTACATGATCTCGGCCGGGCAACGCCGGGTCGTGCGCTGGGGTGACCGGCGTGGCTCGCGCATGCTCGTCCGCGGGCTGCACCTCGATATCCCCCTGCTGATCGCGCTGATAGCGCTCGCGACACTTGGCCTCGCGATTCTCTACAGCGCGGGCGGCCAGGACACCGACTTGCTGATGCGCCAGTGCCTGCGTCTCGGCCTCGCGTTTACCGTGATGTTCGTTCTCGCCCAGATTCCGCCGCATTACATCGAATTCTGGGCCCCCTGGCTGTTCGGCGCCGGCCTGCTGTTGCTGCTCTCGGTGATGCTGTTCGGCGAAACGGGCAAAGGCGCACAACGCTGGCTCGATCTCGGCCTGTTCACCTTCCAGCCTTCCGAACTGATGAAGCTTGCGGTGCCGGTCATGATCGCCTGGTACTTATCGGAGCATCCGTTGCCGCCCAACATGCGACAACTGGCGCTCGCTACATTGATCATTCTGGTGCCGGTCATCCTGATTGCGAGACAACCGGATCTCGGCACCGCGATCCTGATCGGCGGCGCGGGCATCTTCGTCCTGCTGCTCGCGGGCATGCACTGGAGATATATCGTCGGATCCGTGCTGGCCGCGACCGCATGCGCCCCGCTGCTCTGGTATGCGCTCAAGGATTACCAGCGCGCCCGCGTCCTGACCTTCCTGAATCCCGAGAACGACCCGCTCGGCAGCGGCTACCACATCATCCAGTCCAAGATTGCGATCGGGTCGGGCGGCTTGTATGGCAAGGGCTGGCTCAACGGCTCGCAGGCACACCTGGAATTCCTGCCGGAGAGCAGCACCGATTTCATCTTCGCGGTATTCGCCGAGGAGTTCGGACTGATCGGTATCGTCCTGCTGATGGCGCTGTATCTCTTCATCGTGATCCGCGGCCTCTATATCGCGACCCAGGCCCAGGACACCTTCAACCGCCTGGTCGCCGGCAGCCTGACGCTGACGTTTTTCGTATATACTTTCGTCAACATCGGGATGGTAACCGGGGTATTGCCGGTGGTAGGCTTGCCGTTGCCGCTGGTCAGCTACGGCGGCACATCCATGGTGACGGTCATGGCCGCATTCGGGATCATCATGTCGATACATACGCATCGCAAACTGCTGTCCACATGACGATGGAATCGCTGTCGCGCAAATCGTCTCCGTATGTCCTGGCGCTGCTTCTCGCCGGCTGCGGCGCGTTTCCGTCGATTGAACACCACGAACTGAAGGACGGTCCGCCGCCGCATCCGGTCGATGTATCGAGCGTGCCCGACGCCGTCCCGAGAATCGAACCGCTCAGCCCCTACGGCAATCCGTCCTCCTACGAGGTATTCAACCGGCGCTATCATGTCCTTCAGCGCAGCGCCGGATATGTCGAGCGGGGCACCGCCTCGTGGTACGGCACCAAGTTTCACGGCCGACGCACCTCCAGCGGTGAACCCTACGACATGTACGCGATGACTGCGGCGCACAAGACGCTGCCGCTGCCAACCTACGCGGAAGTCACCAGTCTCGACAGTGGACGCAGTGTCATCGTCAAGATCAATGATCGCGGGCCGTTTGTCGACGATCGCCTGATCGACCTGTCCTACGCCGCCGCCACGCGACTCGGGATCAAACAGACCGGCACCGGCCGGGTCGAGGTCAGGGCGATCGATCCGGTCGACTGGCAGAACCGCATGGCCGCCGCAACAGCGCAGCGTGATGCTTCCGCAATCACCAATGGTTACTACCTGCAGATAGGCGCCTTCAGCCAGGCCGAGAACGCCGCCCGCCTGCGCTCCCGTCTCGACGGTATCGTTTCCGATCGCGGTATCCACATCGTGCGCGTGCAGTCTGCGGTGACCCCGATATACCGGGTGCGCATCGGGCCGATCAGCGACAGGGCCGAGGCGGACCGCGTGAGTCGCGACCTGCTCGCGCTTGGCGTCGAGGGCGCCCGTATCGTGACCGATTGATCGCGCGGCGCGCGAATTACCCTGCCCCGCCGATTCCCGTTAGAATATCCAGGGAACGGATCGGCCCTCGACGACGTCCTGATCCCAGACTTTGAAATTCAACGGGAGACCCCCTGGAGTGACAATACACATGCCTGTAATGCAAGACCCGGCAAGGATCCACTCCGGCATTGCCATCGCCATCCTGTTCGCGATCGCCTGCGCGCTGGTCACGCCGGTCCCGATATTCACCCCGGCCGCGCACGCGGCGGCCCCGATACCCGCCGCTCCGGCGGTGAACGCCCGCGCCTGGTTGCTGCAGGACTTCCACAGCGGCAGCGTGCTCTACGAGAGCAATGCGAACGAACGCATGGAACCCGCGAGCCTGACCAAGCTGATGACTGCCTATATCGTGTTCAACGAAGTCAGCACCGGCAACATCAATCTGAACGACCAGGTCCTGGTCAGCGAAAACGCATGGCGCATGCAGGGTTCGCGGATGTTCATCGAAGTCAACAACCGGGTATCGGTCGAGGATCTGCTGAAAGGAATGATCATCCAGTCGGGCAATGACGCGAGCGTCGCGCTGGCCGAGCATGTTGCCGGCAGCGAATCCGCGTTTGCCGATCTGATGAACGAATATGCGCGCTCCCTGAACATGACCGGCACGCATTACACGAACAGCACTGGCCTGCCGGATCCCGAACTCTACACAACCGCGCACGACCTCTCGCTGCTGACCCGGGCGATGATCCGCAGGTTTCCGGAATACTACAAGTGGTACTCGGTGCGGGAATTCACTTACAACGGCATCACCCAGCCGAACCGAAACCGGCTGTTGTGGCGCGACAGCGGCGTCGACGGCGTCAAGACCGGCCATACCCAGTCCGCAGGTTACTGTCTCGTGACGTCCGCGGAGCGCGACAACATGCGCCTGGTCACCGTCGTCCTTGGCACCAGCAGCGAGGAAGCGCGGATGCAGGAGACGCAAAAGCTGCTGAACTACGGCTTCCGCTTCTTCGAGACCCGCCGGCTTTTCGAGGCCGGCACGCCGGTGACGAATGTGCGGGTCTGGCAGGGCGCGGAACAGGAAGTGCCGCTCGGACTCGAGGAGGATCTCTATATCACGATCCCGCGCAATCATTACGACCGGGTCAATGCGTCAACGAGCATCAACCCCATGCTCGTTGCGCCGATTCAGCGCGGCGAGCCTCATGGCAGCGTTGAAGTCACGCTCGAAAACGCAAACATCGCGATGCGCCCGCTGATCGCGTTGAAGACCATCGACGAAGGCGGATTTATCCAGCGCATGACCGACCGCATCATGATGATGTTCGAATAGGCCGGCGCGAATGGCGACGGTCTTTCTCAACGGCGAATTTCTGCCCGCCGATCAGGCCATGATCTCACCGCTCGATCGCGGCTTCATCTTCGGAGACGGGGTCTACGAGGTAATCCCGGTATATGGCCGGCAACTGTTCCGGCTCGGCGAACACCTGCAGCGCCTTGAACAGAGCCTGTCCGGCGTGCGCATCGCATCACCGCATGATGAACGTGAATGGACCCGCATCCTCGACGGGCTGGTGTCCCGCCAGCAGGCGCCCGACCAGTCGGTCTACCTGCAGATCACCCGCGGCGTCGCAAAACGCGACCATGCCTTTCCGCGCAACACCCCGCCGACCGTGTTCGCGATGAGCACGCCGCTGGCGCCAATCGCGGACGAGATTCGCGAGAAAGGCGTCGCGGCGATCACGTTGCAGGACACGCGCTGGGAATACTGCCACCTGAAGACGATCTCGCTGCTGCCGAACATCCTGCTGCGCCAACAGGCGCTGGATCAGGATTCGGCCGAGGCAATTCTGATACGCAACGGCGAGATCACCGAGGGCGCGGCGAGCAACCTGTTCATCGTCCACGACGGGGTCATCATGACGCCGCCGAAAGGGCCGCGACTGCTGCCCGGCATTACCCGCGACCTGGTCATGGAACTTGCCGCGGAACACGGCATCATGCATCGCGAAACCACGATCACGCCGCGGCAGCTGGCCGACGCCGACGAGATCTGGCTGACCAGTTCGACGCGCGAGATCCTGCCGGTCACCCGGCTCGACGGCGCGGCGATCGGCGGCGGGCGGCCCGGTCCGTTGTGGATACGGATGATCGCGCTTTACCAGGACTACAAGCGCATCTGGCAGACCCGCGGGCAGCGCCGGTAGTGACTGAAGCAAGCGAAAGCCTGCTCGAATTTCCATGCGAATTCCCGATCAAGGTCTTCGGCAAGGCCGGCTGCGATCTCGATGCGCTGGTATTCCGCCTGGTGCGACCGCACGTGCCGGATCTCGGCGAGGCTGCCATCCGCAGCCGCCTGAGTCGACATGGCCGTTATCAATCGGTCACGGTCACCGTGCAGGCGATCAGCCGCGCCCAGCTCGACGACATCTATCGGGCGCTGACCGCATGCGACGATATCCTGATGGTGCTCTGACCCTTGCTCCACCAGCCGCTGCTGCTACGCCGCCTCGGACGTCGTGATTACATGGAGACGGCAGCGCGCATGCAGGAATTCACCGACGCACGCGACGCAGAAACACCTGATGAACTTTGGCTGCTCGAACATCCGCCGATCTATACGCTGGGCCGAGCCGCGCGCGGCGAACACCTGCTCGATGCCGGTGGCATCCCGGTCGTGCAAACGGATCGCGGTGGCCAGATCACCTACCATGGCCCCGGGCAACTGATTGCCTATACGCTGTTTGACCTGCAACGCCTCGGCCTCGGCGTCAGGCCGTTCGTGAATGCCCTTGAACAATCGATCATCGATCTGCTGGCGCAGCTTTCTATCATGGCCGAGCGGCGCGCCGGCGCCCCGGGGGTTTACGTCGGCGGCGACAAGATTGCCGCGCTCGGCCTGCGGGTGCGACGCGGGCGCAGTTATCACGGGATCAGTCTAAACGTCGCCATGGATCTGGCGCCGTTCGGCGGTATCGATCCCTGCGGCCTCCCGGGGCTTGGCGTGACGCAGGTGCGCGATCTGGTGTCACTGGACAGCGATGACCCGGCGCAACTCCTTGATATTCTGGGAAACAGCCTGGCCGATATCCTGACACGAAGACTCGGATACGCTAGAATGGACGCCCTGTCATGAGCACACCCGAGAAAATGCGCGGGGCGGCCAAGGTGGCCCGCATCCCGATCAAGGTCGAGCCCACCGTGATGTTACAACGGAAGCCGCCCTGGATACGCGCGCGCAGCACGGCGAGCCCGAACGTTGCGCGCCTGAAGGCGATTCTGCGCGAACACCACCTGCACACCGTCTGCGAGGAGGCCTCGTGCCCGAATCTCGGCGAGTGCTTCGGGCACGGCACCGCGACCTTCATGATCATGGGCGACATCTGTACCCGGCGTTGTCCGTTCTGCGACGTCGCCCATGGCAAGCCCGGACCGCTCGATACCGAAGAACCGGAAAATCTCGGGCGCACGATCGCGGCGATGGGTCTCAAATATGTCGTCATCACCTCGGTCGATCGCGACGACCTGCGTGACGGCGGCGCCGGGCACTTCGTCGACTGCATCCACGCGGTGCGCCGCCTGAGCCCGCAGACCCGTATCGAGGTGCTGGTGCCGGACTTTCGCGGCCGCATGGACGTCGCGCTCGCGCTGCTCGAACAGGCGCCTCCGGACGTATTCAATCACAACCTTGAGACGGTGCCGCGGCTCTATCGCAAGGTGCGGCCCGGCGCCGACTATGCGTGGTCATTGAAGTTGCTGAAGCTGTTCAAGGCAAAGTGCCCGGATATCCCGACCAAGTCCGGGCTGATGCTCGGTCTCGGCGAGACGATCGAAGAGATCGAAGCGGTGATGCGCGACCTGCGCGCCCATGACTGCGACATGCTGACGCTCGGACAGTACCTGCAACCAAGCCGCCATCACCTGCCGGTCGAGCGCTACGTCACTCCGGAAGAATTTGACGAACTCGGCGTGGCCGCGCGTGGCCTCGGCTTCAGCAACGTCGCGAGCGGGCCGATGGTGCGGTCGTCGTATCACGCCGACCGCCAGGCCGCCGGTGAAGCGATCGCCTGATCGAATCACTGGCGGGGTCAGAGCCTTCCCCTATCATCCCGCAACGAAAACCCGCACAGCGGCAGATCGAGTCTCCGTGTCAGCGCCATTACCTTGAATTTCTCCCCCATCTCCCCCGGCAGCGTCAGGCGCTGGATCTGCTGTGCGAGTTTCATGCGCTCGCCTGCCGGGAGGTCGATGAGCGTCGCGCCGATCTCCTGCAGACCGCTCGCGAGCAGGAAATAGGCCTGCGAGGTATAACCCGCGACCGACAGCCCATGCGCGACCGCGCATTCGGCGAGCGCCGTGAAATCGACGTGAGCGGTGATGTCCTGCAGGCCGGGCAGGATCAGCGGATCGTCATGGGCGCGGTGGCGGTAGTGGCACATCAGCGTACCGGCGCGGCGCTCGGGATGGTAATACTCGCGGCGCGGATAGCCGTAGTCGATGACCAGGATCGCGCCGCGATCGAGACTGGCCGCGATCGACGCGAGCCAGGCCTCCATCGCGAGGTTGATCTCTATCAGATAGCCGTCCACGAAGTTGTTGTGTCCGAGCTCCCGGAACAAGGCATCAACACGCAACCGCAAATGCGCGTCGGAGATCGGCCCTTCGGCCCAGGCGAAGCCGCCGTCCCGCCGACAAACGTGGACCTCGGCGTCGCGGCCGGCGATGACGCGATGCACCGGCATCGCATCGAGCAGTTCGTTCGCGATCACGAGACCGCTGAAACCCCGGGGCGGCAGGCGATCGAGCCACGCGACGCGCGACATCAGATGCGGAATGTGTTCGCGAAACAGCGCCTGCTGCCGCTCGCGCAGGTCGGCGCTGAGTTCGAGGATCGCGTATTGTTCCGGCAGCGCATTCAGTCGCTCGAGTTCGGCAAGGAGCTCGCAAGCCATGATGCCCGAACCCGCGCCGATTTCGACGATGATGCCGCCGCCGAGGACATCCAGGACTTCGCGCGCCTGCCGGGCAAGACAGCGCGCAAAAAGCGGCGATAATTCAGGCGCGGTGATAAAATCGCCGGCGGCGCCAAGTTTCGCGCTGCCGGCGCTGTAATAGCCGAACCCCGGCGCATGCAGCGCGAGATCCATGTACCGCGCGAACGGCAGCGAACCCCCGGCGGCATCGATCTGGCGGGCGATCAGGTCGATGAGGCGCGCGCTGTGGGCGCGGGCATCTTCATCGGGTTCAGGCAGTTCGATCCGTGAATCAGGCATCAGGTCACGTGTGCGGGTTTGCCGTCATGGTAGTATAAGGACATCGTGACGACGGATTCATCGGAGCTACAAGGCAAGGTCGCGCTGGTCACCGGCGCCGCGCGTCGTATCGGCGCGATGATCGCGCGAAAACTGCACAGCCAGGGCATGTGCGTCGTGCTGCATTACCGTTCCTCCGCGACGGACGCCCGCGCGCTGCGCGACGAACTGAATGCCATTCGCTCCGACTCCGCCGCGCTGCTCGCCGCCGATCTCAGCCGGACTGCCGGCTTCGACGATCTGATCGCCCAAACGCTCGCGCATTGGGGCCGCCTCGATGCGCTGATCAACAACGCCTCCACATTCTATCCGACCCCGGTCGGTACGATCACCGGGGCGCAGTGGCATGAACTGATCGACAGCAACCTGAGGGCGCCGTTCTTTCTGTCCCAGGCCGCGGCCCGCGCGCTCGCCAAACAACAGGGCTGCATCGTCAGTATCACCGATGTCCATGCCGAGCGACCACTCAAGGGTTATCCCGTCTACAGCATCGCGAAGGCGGGTCTCGTGATGATGACCCGCTCGCTGGCGCGCGAGCTCGGGCCCAAAGTGCGCGTCAACGCAGTCGCGCCGGGCGCGATCCTCTGGCCCGAAGACGACCTCGGCGACGAACAGCAGGCGAAGATCCTCGCGCGCACCGCGCTGAAACGCCAGGGCAATCCGGACGACATCGCGCGCGCAGTGCTGTTCCTGGTCCGCGACACGCCCTACGTCACCGGCCAGATCATCGCCGTCGACGGCGGCCGGTCGCTTTACATCTAAATCTGATGCATCAAAAGGGTCAGACCCTATTAATAGGGTCTGACCCTTTTGGTTCTTTTGGTTCCTGCCAGTCGAAATCAACGACGGTCAGCGGCTGGCGCTCCCTGTCGAATTCTGCCCATAACTCGTCGAAGCTGCGCCCGAGCACCGGATGCCGCCGCTCGCCCGCAATCCCGGCGAGCGGGGCCAGCACGAACGCGTATTTCAGGATCTCGTCGCGCGGCAGGCTGAAGCCCTTGCGTTCGACGACGAGGTCGTCGTAGAGCAGCAGGTCGATGTCGAGGGTCCGCGACACGAAGCTGCCGGATGACCCCGCGCGTACCCTGCCCTGCCGACGTTCGATCTCTCTCAGGCAGGCGGCGACCTCGTCGACTCCTGCATCAGTATCGAAGGCCGCGACGAGGTTGTAGAAGTCCTTGCCGTCGAAACCGACCGCACGGCTGTCATAGACCGAAGATAAGGTGGCCTCGCCGTAGCGTTCGCGCAGCGCCGCGACGCCGGCGCGGATGTTCGCGGCGCGATCGATATTGCTGCCGATGCTGACATAGACGCGCGCCATCGCAGCCGGCCGGTTCAGCGCGGCGCGCCGCGTTCGATGACGACGCCGACGTCTTTCGCGCCGCGGATCGCGCCGCGCTTGTTGACGCGCAGACGCACCGAAGCAACGTTGAAGTCATGGATGATCAGTTCCGCGACCCGCTCGGCGAGGGTCTCGACGAGTTGGAAGTCGCTGTTGCGCACGAATTCGATGACCGCCTTGGACACCGCCTTGTAGTCCAGCGCGTCCTCGATCGCATCGGTCGCCGCCGCGCGGGCGACGTCGGTGCTCATCTCGAGATCGAGGCTGACGGTCTGCCGGGTCCGGCGCTCCCACTCGAAGATGCCGATGATGGTGTCGATCTTGAGGTCGGTCAGGTAGATGGTGTCGGTGGCCATTGCGGATGCCATATCGCTGGCTAATAATAGGAGCCTGTCCCTATTACCGAATCCTAACATACGCCATGTATCTCGACATCGCCGTCTGCGTCTTCGCCTATCTGCTCGGCTCGCTGTCCTCGGGCGTGATCATGTGCAAGATCGCCGGCCTGCCCGATCCGCGCAGCGCGGGCTCCGGCAATCCGGGCGCGACCAATGTGCTGCGTTTCGGCAGCAAGAAACTCGCGGCGCTGGTGCTCGCCGGCGATGTGCTGAAGGGCCTGATCCCGGTGGTCGTTGCAATAGTGTTGCTGCTCGAGCCGCTGACCATCGCGCTCGCCGGACTGCTCGCGGTCGCCGGCCACCTGTTCCCGATCTTCTTCGGCTTCAAGGGCGGCAAGGGCGTTGCGACCGCGCTCGGCGCTATCCTTGGCTTCGCGTGGCCGGCCGGCATCGCGCTGATCGCGATCTGGCTCGGCATGGCGCTGGTGTTCCGGATCTCGTCGCTCGCGGCGATCGCCGCCGCGGTCGCCGCACCGGTGGTCATGTGGCTTTCAGCGCCGGGCGCCTGGGAATACATCGGCGCGACGCTGTTGATGAGTCTGCTGCTGCTGTGGCGACACCGGTCCAATATAAGGAACCTCAGCGAAGGGACCGAACCGCGGATCGGGGAAAAGCGGGAATAAGTGAACCCCGACCCCTATCGCGTTCCTGGCAGCCCCTTCAGCGCCCTCCAGTATTGCCGATAAGACCATATAATAGCCCTATATTGGGCTATTATATCTGGTATTTTATATTTATAGCCTTATAATAGATCCTTATGGATCCCTATTCTTTATCAGACAGCGCCATTGGGGCCGAGCTCGGCCAGCGCATCCGGGCGTTGCGGCTGCGAAAGAACATTACCCAGAAGGCGCTGGCGGAAGCGACGACGCTGTCGCCGAACGCGATCAAGGGCATCGAATCCGGCAAGGGAACGCTGTCCACGCTCATCGCTGTGCTCAGGGAACTCGGCGCGCTGGATGCCCTGGACAGCTTCATTCCCGAACCCGCGATCAGTCCCATCGAACTAGCCAAACGCCGGGGCAAAATCCGTGAACGGGCCTCCGGAAGTTCATCCGGAAACGATCCCGGAGACGACGTCGGATGGTAAAGAAGGTCGAGACCGCGGAAGTCCATTTATGGGGCGATCGCGTCGGCGCCGTCTCGTGGCTGAACGAACGCGGCTACGCCGTTTTCGAATATGATCGCGCGTTTCTGAACAAGGGACTCGACATCGCCCCGCTGCACATGAGCCTGGCCGACGCCAGGAAAGGCGAACCGATCTTCTCATTCCCGGCCCTCGACAGGACTACCTTTCTCGGCCTGCCCGGCCTGCTCGCCGACGCCCTGCCCGACAAGTTCGGCAACAGCATCATCGACGTCTGGCTCGCGCGGCAGGGACGCGATGCCGCCGACTTCAGTCCGGTGGAGCGGCTCTGCTATACCGGCAGGCGCGGCATGGGCACGCTGGAATTCTCCCCCGCCCTGGTCCGCGGGTACGACGACTCGACCCCGCTGGAAATAGACGGGCTGGTGGCGCTGACCCGGGAGATCTTAAATGAACGCAATAAACTGGACGGCAAGCTTGGCCGATCCGAACAGGACAACGCCGACGCGATCGCCGACATCCTGCGTATCGGCACATCGGCGGGCGGCGCGCGCGCCAAGGCGGTCATCGCGATCGACGACGCCGGCAACATCAGGTCCGGGCAACTCGGCGCGCCGCCGGGCTTCGACTACTGGATTCTGAAATTCGACGGCGTCACCGACCTCGAACTCGGCGAGACCAGGGGTTATGGCCGCATCGAATATGCCTATCACCTGATGGCCAGGGCCGCCGGCATCGAAATGACGGAGTGCCGGCTGCTCGAGGAGAACGGTCGCGCTCATTTCCTGACCAGGCGATTCGATCGCGCCGACGGCGGGAAACTCCACCTCCAGACGCTGTGCGGACTGGCGCACTACGACTTCAACATGGCCGGCGCCTACAGCTACGAGCAAGTGTTCGCCGTCATGCGCAGATTGCGCCTGAGCAAGGCGGAAGCGGCGCAGCAATACCGGCGCATGGTGTTCAACGTCATCGCGCGCAACCTCGACGATCACACCAAGAACATATCGTTCCTGATGGATCGGAGCGGGAAATGGAAGTTGTCGCCCGCCTATGACGTCATCTACGCGCACAATCCCGCCGGGAAATGGACCAACCGACATCAGATGAGCCTGAACGGCAAGCGCGATGAGTTTACGAAGGGAGATCTGATCGCCGTCGGCAACGCCATCAGCCTGCCGAAACCCGGCGCGATCATCGACGAAGTGGCGGATGCGGTGAAAAGATGGCCGGAATTCGCGAAGCTGGCGGGTATCGGCGCCAAAACGGTCAGGGATATCGCCAACCATCACCGCCCGGCCGCCGCCGCGTGAAGGCGAATTGGGCGGACGCGCTCAGGCCCGGTTCTTTTCGCTGAACAGAAAGACCAGATTGCGAACCGCGTCCTTCTGGGCCGCGGTCAGGGCGCGGAAGGTATAGAGCATCTTCGCCTCCTCGGCCGAGATCGCGATCTCCTCGCCCCGCCTGGCACCCCGCCCGCTCGGTTCCGAAACGCGGGCGAGATCGGGCATCATCGGTTCCTCGCCGTCCTGCAGCCAGGCCCGGCGCACCCCGAGGACCGACGCGATGTGCGGCATCCGGGCGGTATTCGGCAGCGCCGAACCGTCCGCCCATTTGCGCACCGCCTGACCGGATACCCCGAAAAGCCGTCCCAGAAGGTTCTGCTGGGACGGAGAATATCCTATATTGGACAAAGCCTTGCAGAACCGAGCCGAAAACTCCTGCTGAGCCCGTTCTTTGTGTTTGCTTCTCATGCGGCCAGTCTAATGGCGGCATAAACTACTTTCAGTTATTGACGTAACACTAAAAGTTATTTAGACTCATTTCAGAAGCCTCCCTCAGGCGGCCGACTTCAGTATCGACATCCCGGACACTTCCTGCCCGTTCTCATGTCGACCGTTGGGGTTGTTGGGGTGTGGAGTCGATGGCTATTTTTCCCGATAGCTACTCGCTACGTACATGGACGAATAAATAAAAAAGTACGGGCACGGGTAGCGCTCCTATCCTGCTCGTCGAGCAGGATAATCAGACAACCAAAAAAATTATAATGTCCAGACATCCTGGAGCGGCTGGTCTTCGGCGATGGGCGTCCGAAGTGATCGTGGAACACATGGATGTGGCGGCCGTTCTGCTGACCGCGGATGGAAAGGTCATTTACGTGAACCCCGCAGCCGAGAGGATGTTGCGCGGCGACCGCGGGCTGAGCATCACCAGGAATCGTTTGAAAGCGGCCGACGCGGCGCGCCAGCGCGAACTCGACCGGATACTGGGGCGCGCGGGATGCTCCGGTCGCGAGGACGAGGCACGCACGAGCGAGGTATGGATCGAGGATGTATGCGGAAACGAGTTTTCGCTCCGCGCGATTCCCGTCCTGTGCCGGAAAGAGAGAGCCGATCTCCATGCCGGCGGGGTAGTGGTGCTGGTACACGACTGCACTTCCATTCAAAATCCAAAGCCATACGGCACGCAGCTTCGCGAGCAATACGGGCTGACCGACACCGAGGTCCGCCTGGTCTGCCACCTGATCGAAGGCCGCTCGGTCCGTGACGCGGCGGCCCGTATGAAAGTCGCCTACGAAACCGCGCGTTCGTATCTCAAGTCCGTCTTCCGCAAGACGGATACTCACCGCCAGGTCGAACTGCTCCAGAGAATCGCGCGCGCGGGTGCCCAAGGGCCATACGCGCAGAACGCGGGAAACGATAGGTAGTCCCGTCAGCGTCACCGATCGAACGCACCCAAATGGGGATTGTTCGGTAGCGGAAGCGATAGTTATCTTCCCTCCCAATACGTAGAAAAACGCATATCCGTGAGGCGCGGTCCGGTCCTCAGGGAGCGGATATGCGGCGGCAGATTCCTTCGGGAATGAAATGTTGGGGAAATCCAAGAGTTGTCCGAATTCCGCGCCCGGCGTGCGTCAGGCCGGTTCCCCCAAATGAATGTCGTCTAAAGATTCCGCGTTAATTAAGGCGCCTGGCGCACATATACATATATAGCTTGGGGGGATTGCAATGAACGTACAGAAGTCGGTGTTGTCTGGTCCGGGGCATGACGGAATTCACGGGATCGAGCGCAAAGGTTTCGCCCGGTATCGGAACTTCGTTTCATTGCTGTTTCTCTCCATCTTGCTGGCCGGCTGTGGTAGCGGTGGCGGTGGCGGTGGCGGTGGCGGTGG
>CAYTGL010000026.1:0-35985 GCA_964437335.1 uncultured Chromatiales bacterium | reverse complement strand
GCGACCAAACGCCAGACAAGCTCAACGATTACACCCTGAGCGTCTCTCGCGTTGCCGCGGACCCACTCGTCCAGTTGGTTCTCTGTAATAAGCATCGAGTCAACTCCTTCAACGGTCGCTGGTGTTCGTCAGTCTCAACTCGCCTGAGATGAGCATTGGCAGCAGGGCATCCCGAAGGATCGTGAGGGCGTGAGACTCTTCCTCGCTGTGCTTCGCCCTAGAGAGTAGTGAGCCCGCTATCCGAGAGAACCGACGTAGTATCTTGGCACTCGGACGGACAATCGGAGTTGCGGCCACGACCTCTGGACGAACGGCGGGGTACGCACCCCCATCGGCAAGGTGTGCGAGAGCGTCGATATTCTCTGCCCCTGTGACGGCCAGATAGGTGAACTCAGCGTTATGAAGTGCCCGTGGGCGAAGCACTGCAAACCCAGTGCTTCCGGTCAACCCATCGGCAGTGATGAACGCATAGGAGCCGTTTCCAGGACGGACGGTTCCGACAATCGAATCATGCGGCCGTAAGACCCGCTGTGCTCGGCTTGGCGCATCGGCGGCCTCATATGTGATGACAGTTTCGATTCGTCCCCACTTTGTGCTGGAGAGATCGACGTACTCGATCGTGGCAGGACGCGTTCGCTTCGTCCACGCTTCAGGATTCAGAATCGACAGATCTGCGAGCGTCCCCACCTCCCACCCCTCCGGAATCTCGCCAAGTTCGGAGTCAACGAGGCGAGCAGGAAAGAGATCGGCGATATGCTTGGGGACACCAGGGTCGCGGCCCTCCATCTTGGCCCGCACCGGATCAAAGTCCACGAACCACGACTTGAAGAGCGCCCGCGCCATCGCCTCCAGCGTCTCGCTCATCCGCCGGTTCAACTCGATCTTGTCGTCCAGCGTGCCGAGGATGTGGGCGATTGCCCGTTGTTCAGGGAGCGGAGGGATCCTCAATTCGAACTGTGGTACGTCCGCGCACCTGAGGCTGTCGAACACAGCGCCGACGTTTAGGAACTTCCCGATCTGCTCCCACCAATCGGGACCGCGGGTGAGCCATCGCAGGAACGGCGGATAGACGCGTTCACCATCGGCACGCAGGAGTACGAGGTTCTGGCCTACGGCAAACTCCAGATCAGGCGGGACATACGCTGATTCTCCGGGGTTGCAGCGTCGCGACAGGACAATATCGTTGACCTGTGGCCTTGCCTTTCGCGTCCACTCGATAAAATGCTCCTGCGTGATTCGTCGCACGTTACTAAGGTCGATTCGGCCGCCGCGCAACTGTGGAATGGCCACGTACGGATAGCCGTTCGCGGCTGCCGGTGGCGTCCTATGATCACAGTCAATCAGAGTCACTCCAGCTTCCCGAAGCGTGAGTGTCTGCCACTCATCCGCCATACCCAAGCTCCTTCAGGTTGGCGGCAATCGCAGCATCAAGCTTCGCGGCCTCGGCCTGCTGCTCGCGCAGCGTCGCGGTGAGCCGCTTCATCTTCTCCTCGAACGGCTCGCCATCGTCCTCGGCGGCCTCGGCGCCGACATAGCGACCGGGCGTGAGCACGTGACCGTGCTTGTGGATGTCCTCCAGCGTGGCGCGCTTGCAGAAGCCGGGCACGTCGGCGTACTCGCCCGCGTCCTTGTCGCCCCGCCAGGCGTGGTAGGTGCCGGCGATCTTCGCGATGTCGACGTCGGTCAGCTCGCGGTGCACGCGGGTCGCCATCGTCCCGAGCTTGCGCGCATCGATGAAGAGCGTCTCGCCGCGCCGGTCGCGGAAGCGGCCGTTCTTCTTGTTGCGGGCGAGGAACCACAGGCAGACCGGGATCTGCGTCGAGTAGAAGAGCTGCCCCGGCAGCGCCACCATGCAGTCCACCAGATCCGCCTCGATGATCGCCTTGCGGATCTCGCCCTCACCCGACTGGTTCGACGACATCGATCCATTAGCGAGCACGAACCCCGCAAGGCCGGCCGGCGCGAGGTGGTGGATGAAGTGCTGCACCCAGGCGTAGTTGGCATTGCCCGCGGGTGGCACGCCGTAGACCCAGCGCTTGTCGTCCTTGAGCAGCGCGCCGCGCCAGTCGCTGTCGTTGAACGGCGGGTTGGCGAGCACGTAGTCGGCCTTGAGGTCCGGGTGGGCGTGATTGTGGAAGGTGTCGCCGTGGGCGATCTGCGCGTCTATGCCGCGGATGGCGAGATTCATCTTGGCGAGGCGCCAGGTGGTGTAGTTGGACTCCTGGCCGTAGATCGAGATGTCGCCGATCGTGCCGCTGTGGGCCTCGATGAACTTCTCGCTCTGCACGAACATGCCGCCCGAGCCGCAGCAGGGGTCGTAGACGCGGCCCTTATAAGGAGCGAGCATCTCGACCAGCACGCGCACCACGTGCGAGGGCGTGTAGAACTGCCCGCCGCTCTTGCCCTCGGCGCTGGCGAAGCGCGAGAGGAAGTATTCGTAGACGCGGCCGAGCGTGTCTTTGGCGCGGTCGGCGGGCGCGCCGAGCGCGATGTCGCTGACCAGGTTGATGATCTGCCCGAGGCGCTGCTTGTCGAGACCGGGGCGGGCGTAGTCCTTGGGCAGCACGCCCTTGAGCGAAGCGTTGTCGCGTTCGATCGCGGTCATCGCGTCGTCGATGAGCTGGCCGACGGTCGGTTGCGGCGCCATGGCCTTCAGGTATTGCCAGCGCGCCTCGGGCGGCACCCAGAAGATGCTCTGCGCCCGGTACTCGTCCGGATCTTCCGGGTCCGCGCCCTGCGCCTGCTGGGCTTCCAGTTCCGCGTGCTTCGCCTCGAAGGCGTCGGAGATGTACTTGAGGAAGATCAGGCCGAGGACGACGTGCTTGTACTCGGCCGCGTCCATGTTGTTGCGCAGCGCGTCGGCGGCGGCCCAGAGCTTGGCTTCGAAGCCGAGGTTGGCGCCGTTACCGTTACCGTTACCGTTTGCTTTTTCAGGGGATTTTCTGCGCTTGGCCACGTTGTTCTTTTATTCATGGAGTTAGCGGCAAATCTTAACACGATGCACGATTTATGGGCCAATGCACGCGTGCAGCAGCAGACGCTAATACTTAATTCAATGGCACTAGCTCCCATACACCTGGGGTAGCCCTCTTTTCCATGACTGCACTATCGTTGTTGTTACTTCTCATCCCACGACCCGAAACCGATAGGTCGTTTCTTCTTCGCCTCCGGCGGCGTCATCAGTTCCCGGATGGCATTGATCAGTCCCGCGATGGCTTGGTCGTGCCCCGAGACCTTGCGCTCCAGCTCGTCCAGTTTCTGCCCAAGCTCCTTGTGGGTCGCGGACAGTTCACGCAGCTTCACGAAGGCGCGGACCACGAATACGCTGACCTCGACCGCCCGGGGTGTGTTCAGGACGGAGGCGGCCATGATGGCGCCATGCTCGGTGAATGCCCGCGTGGCCTTTCGTCGGCCGCCACGGCCAGTCGGTGCCGGCTTTGATGTCGCATTTTGCGACATCAAAGCTCTAATTTCTTGATTGGACAATATAAATGAAAAATCTTCTGGGAACCGGCCCGGATTGCGCCGGACCTGCTCGTTTAACCGTGCCGTCGTCACGCCGTACAGCCTCGCCAGATCGGCGTCCAGCATCACGCGCTTTCCGCGCACGGTGTAAATCTGACTGCCGATCTCCTCGATCGGGATGATGTCCTTATCCATTTCTCTGCCTCCATGCAGATGTACCTGCTTGCTCGAACCCGTGGGATATCCTGCCCCCGCCACTGACCTCATGCAACCAGCACGTAGTGGACGCTAATACTTATGGGTGAATTCGACCACCCCGCAGGATGATCAGCCGCCTGACCCGGACGACGCCGGAGAGCTGGCTGCGCATGCAGGAGACGCTGGATCTGTGGGAGCTTGAGCAGCAGCCCGAGCGGTATCGGCATATCGAGCCGGTGGCTGCGTAATCAGGTCACTTCGTTTCAAAGATTGCGGGGACATGACGCTTGACGTCATGATATTTGTATATACAATTAAATATATACAGGCAAAAGGACTTGCCTTATGTATATCTCATGGAATGAGAACAAGAACCGCTCGAACAGGATCAAGCATGGCGTCAGTTTCGAGCTGACCCGGGAAGTCTTTGAAGACCAACTCGCGCTAAGTAAACCGGACCGGGTTACAGGCGGTGAGCAGCGCTGGCATACCTTGGGAATGGTCGAAGGCATTCTGCTGCTGGTGAGTCATACGGTATATGAATACGAAGGCGAAGAAATCATCAGGATCATCTCTGCGCGGAAAGCAACGGCGCACGAACGGAGACGTTATGAGCAAGGCTAAACAACCGTCCCGACGCAGCAAGGAGATTCAGGCGCTCAAACGCATGCCCGATGCGAAGATCGACACGGCCGATTTCCCGGAAGTACGGGAATGGGACGATGCGGTGCGCGGCCGGTTTTATCGACCGGTCAAGAAAGCGGTCAGCCTGCGGCTCGACGCGGATGTGCTCGCCTGGTTCAAGACCCGGAATGAAAAGTACCAGTCGAAGATCAACGAGGTTTTGCGTGAGTATATGCGCCGGTATCTGGAAGGTTAAAAATCATGAAAATCTGGGTAGACGCCGATGCCTGCCCGGTGGTGATCCGCGACATCCTGTTCCGGGCGGCCGAGCGCACCGGCATCCAGCTGACGCTGGTGGCCAATCAGCCCGTGCGCATCCCGCCGTCGCAGCACATCAGCTTCCTGCAGGTCGGCTTCGGTATCGATGTCGCCGACAAGGAGATCGTCGAGCGCCTCGATACCGGTGACCTCGTCATTACCAGCGACATCCCGCTCGCGGCCGAGGCGATCGCGAAAGGCGGCCATGCGTTGACGCCGCGCGGCGAACTCTATTCAGCCGACAATATCGGCGCGCGACTGAACATGCGGGATTTCATGGACACGCTGCGCGGCAGCGGCGTCAATACCGGCGGGCCGCCGGCGCTGAGCCAGGGCGAACGCAGGGACTTCGCGAACAACCTCGACAGGATCCTGACCCGCTACGCCGGCGGCGCCCGCCATCGTCGCGACTGACGCCTGAAGAAACTATTGTTGCAGAAGATACTCGATGAGCGCGACGCTCTCGGGGGATGCCCAGTCGCGGCCGGCGATGACGCGTCCGATGATGTTGCCGTCCCTGCCGACGAAGTAGGTGATCGGCAGGCCGACGACCTTATAGCGGTCCCGGACCTGTTCGTCCTGATCCAGCAGCACCGGATAATCCAGTTCGAGTTTCTTGACGAACCTGTCGATCGCCTTTCTGTTATGGCCGTCCGTTGCCACGGCCAGGATGACAAACCCTTTGTCCTTGTAGCCTTCCCAGAGGGTCTGCATGGAAGGCATTTCCTCCCTGCAGGGCGCGCACCAGGTCGCCCAGAAATTGATGAGGATGACTTTTCCCCGGTAGTCGACCAGGCTGACGTTAGGGCCCTCCAGCGTGGGCAGCGAAAAATCGGGGGCGATCGCCCGGGTGCCCGGCGTGATCACCCCGAAGTCCGCGAGCGGGTCGGAGGCATGGGACGGCGTGGCATGCAGCAGCCAGGCCGCGATCACGAAGGCCATGCGTCCAGTCATGCGCATCCACTACTCACTGTCAGGAGGGCGGCAGCAGGTCCGCCGGCAGTTGGTTGCCGGTCGGCGGGGCCAGCAGATCCGACGCGATCGCGGTCGGCGGATTCAGGCCGCCGGTGGCGAGCGGCGAACCTTCGCTGGAATCATTCGAACTGTTGCATGCCGCGAGCAACAGGCAACAGAGCATGACTGCTGGAATGGATCGTTTCATGAACTCAACCTCCCTGCTCAATACTTGACCCAGTAGCTCGCGCCGGCCGGGATTATGGTCAGCGGGTTCTGGATCAGCGCGCTGATATGCGGATTCGCACTGTAGGCCTGCGCAGGGCTGACCGTCCAGACGATCTCGGCGTCGCCGAAGTACGTCGCGAAGTCCGCCGCGAGTATATCGCTCTGGGCAGTGTATTTGTTCCAGCCGATCGCACGGGGACCGGGGACGATCGCGATGACCGGACTTTCGTCTTTCCAGGCCAGTACCTCCTCACCGCAGAACTGTGTCGTATCAAAGAACAGTGACGTGAACGGGGCATTCGGCACCGAGAACCGGAAACTCACCTGATGGTAGTGCGTATCGGATGGCTGTACCGATGCTTCATTTGCCGTCCAGGTGATCGTGTTTCCGTCGACGGTCGCGAGCCCGAACGTCGAATGTATCGGACGGAAACTGGTGATGCCTGCCGGGATAACCATCACGACCGATGTGTTATCCAGGCCGCCTTCGACGCCCTCCGGCTCGCAACCATGGCCAACGTTCGCCGTGGCGATGAAATTCGTGCCCGCCGGGGCGCGGCTGTTGACGAAGCTGACATGGGCCTCGGCGGCCGGCAGCATGCCGAGCAGCATCCCTGCGGAGGCGATCATCGCGGTGATTCCTGTCTTCATGAATCTCTCCTTCTTCTCTCAGGTCACATGGAATGGATGAACCGGGTCAGGGGTCACATGCTATACAACCGTTTGGCGAAGCTGAATGTGGCATATTGACGCACTCGGGATCCCCGGGAACCGTCGTATCCATGCTGCGACAATCTGTCACATTTTCATCGCCGCCGGGGCGGACGACAATCTGCACCGTGAAGCCGCTGACTGACTATCGGACAACGGGCGTATCGCTGCGCCGTGTCATCCTCACCGTTCTGGGATTCGTACTGGGATTCGTAGCCGGCCTGCCCGCGAACCAGGCGTTTGCGTGCGCGACCTGTCTGGCCGGTGATCCGACCATTACCACGATGGGGACGGAAAAGCCGTACACCGGCCGCCTGCGCGGCAGCATCGAATGGCTGACGCGCGGTGAGACGGTCGGACAGCCCGGCGTCAGCGAACACCAGATCGAGGAGGAGCGCCTCACCCTGAGCGTCAGTTTTGCGCCGAGCGAGAAATGGATCCTGGCCATCAGTGTGCCCCTCGTCAACAAGGAGGTGCGGCGCTTCGACCTGTCGCGCGAGTCGGCGAGCGGGGTCGGCGATACCGATCTGACCGCGCGATGGTATCTCAGCCATTCCCGGCGACACCTGTGGGGCCTGCAGTTCGGCGTCCGCGTGCCGACGTCGTCCGAGCAGACCAGCGATGGCGAGACCATAGACTTCGATGCCCAGCCGGGTGCGGGCGCGACGATACCTAACCTCGGCCTGTGGTACGGCTATTTCAGCGCGCCGGTATTCATGTACACCAGCGCCGTCTACATGCACGCGGTCGACACCGGCTACCAGGGATATGATGCCGGTGATGGCCTGTTGCTGACCGGCCTCGCCCAGTACGGGTTATGGGACGACAAGCTCGCGCTGTCTTTCAGCCTCGATGGCCGCTGGAAGGAACGGGACCTGTTCTCCGGCGAACCCGACGAGGATTCCGGCGGCGTGCTGATCATGGCGACCCCGGGGATCTCATGGACGCCCGTCATGAACCTGATATTCAACGCAAGTTACCAGATCCCCGCGATCGAAAATCTCAACGGGCGGCAGGAAGAGGATCCGATTTTCCGCCTCGGAGTGACCTATGACTTCTGATCGGATCATTGCCGCGTTTGTGATCGCCGGCGGAATATTCACTGCTGCAGGCTGCGTCGAAGACAACAGCATCGAGGATGGTCTGGTCGTGCATGTAGCCGAGGTTCATGTGTCTGCCAGACCGGGCGCCCCGGAAGTCAATGTGACCGTCGTGCCGGGCAGTGCGCAGGGAGGTTACGATCCGGGTCTCGAGAGGCACCCGATCCGGGACGTCAACGGCCGCACGCTGGCGCTGTATCGCACCTATCTCGTGGTCGACGGCCTGGAACTGACGCCGTGTACGAGTCTGGCGCGCCTGCCCGGGATGATCGTCGATGGACTCTTCCCGGCGGCGCACGCCCATGCCGGTCACGGCACCGAGCCGGTCGGCGGCCGTGCGCTGGATCAACCAAACGTCATCGACATCGTCACGCAGGAAGGCTTCATTCTGCCGCTCGGCGACAAGCTGATCGCGCCGGGCCGCTATTGCGGAATCCGCGTCGCGCTGGTGCGCCTGGCCGGCGAGGCCTACGGCATGGTGGAGTTCACCGCGGCCTCGACGGACGATCCGACGACGGAGCCCGGGGTGCCGGATCTGTCGGGCCGGATGTTTGTGCTCCGCGCGGATTATTGCGCCGAGACTGACGCCGGCCAGTGCACCAGCCACGTCAAGGTCGATATCGATGACGGCGGGCTTCCGGAACCGGCGCCGGTCACGCTTGAACTCGACCCGCCGATCGTATTGAACGATACGCTGCGTGAGGCCTACGTCACCGTCGGTATCGCCCACGGCGAATGGGTACAGAACGTCGACGTCACTCTTTTGGGCGCCAATGCCGCCGAACGTCAGAAGCTGCTGGACAACATCGTGGGTTCGTTACACGTCAATTCCAGCGGGTTGGGCGCATTGCCGGCTAACATACCGCAGTAAAACAACGGGGTTGGAGCGACGGCGCTACGCTGATCTCGATACCCCCGCGGTCAGCACCATGCGCATCGCGTCTTCGGCATTCACGTCGATCGGCCGGACCTGCGAGCGCGGCAGATAGACCGTATAACCGCCGATCTGATAGCTCATCGGCAGGTAGACGGCGACGGTCCCTTCCGGAAACTGCCCCATGCCCGGCATGTCGTGGATGTCGTCCCGGGTCAGGAAGCCGATCAGTTGCATGTCGGCGACCGTGACGAGGACGACGCTCTGGAGTTCCTTGCGCTGGCTGGCGGTCGAGAAGAAATCCATGAAATCACGCAGCGCGCCGTAAACCGACTTGACCAGCGGAATGCGCTTGAGCACGTCTTCGCCGAGACCCAGCAGGCGCTGAAAAATCCAGGCGTTGATGATCAGGCCGATCAGGAACAGCAGGGCCAGTCCGGCCGCGAGACCCATGCCGGGCAGGTAATACCGCTCTGAAACGATCGCGATGATGACCGGATTCAGCAGGCTCTCGGCCGAGACGCCGAGCCAGTAAATCAGGTACAGGGTCAGGCCTATCGGCAAAACGGCGACGATGCCTTTGAGCAGGATGCGCCCCAGGAATTTCATTATTGTTTCTCCATGCGCAAGTGAAGCATCGGGCTACTATAGCAGACCGGGCCGACCGCCCGCTGAAACGGACGATCGATCAAGGAAGGATCGATGAATCAGAACAGGCCGAGCTGACCGCCGGGCAGTTGTGGCGAGTGAAAGCGCGAGATATCGAGGTTCAGCGGGTCGCGGTTGAGACCAAGCCGCCTGCACGCCAGTCGAAACCGCTGCCGCAACACCTCGACATACTTCCCCTCGCCCCGCATGCGATGCCCGAAGCGCGGGTCGTTGTCCCTGCCGCCGCGCGCGTCGCGGATGCGCGCGAGGATGCGTTCGGCCTTCAGCGGATAGTGCTCCGTCAGCCATTCCCGGAACAGGTCCTTGATCTCGTGCGGCAGGCGCAGCAGCACCTTGCCTGCGTGGCGCGCGCCGGCCGCGGTGGCGGCGTCGAGCACGGCCTCCATCTCGTCGTCGTTCAGCATCGGGATGATCGGCGCGAACATGACGCCGGTCGGAACGCCGGCGTCCGCGAGCTTGCGCACGGCATCGAGGCGCCGCTGCGGGCTCGACGCGCGCGGTTCGAGGCGGCGGGCGAGTTCGGGATCGAGCGTCGTGACGCTGATGAATACGGCGACGAGACCCTTCTCCGCCATCGGCGCGAGCAGGTCGAGATCGCGTTCGACGAGCGCGCCCTTGGTCGTGATCGTCAGCGGATGATCGCAGGCCGCGAGCGTCTCGACGATGCCGCGCATGACCCGGAGGCGGCGCTCGACCGGCTGGTAGGGATCGGTGTTCGTGCCGAGCGCGATCGGGCTGACGCGGTAAGCGGGCCGCGCAAGTTCGCGCGCGAGCAGGCGCGCGGCGTCGGGCTTCGCGAACAGCTCGGTCTCGAAGTCCCGGCCCGGCGACAGGCCAAGGTACGCGTGCGTCGGGCGCGCGTAACAATAGATGCAGCCGTGCTCGCAGCCGCGATACGGGTTGATCGACTGGTCGAACGGGATGTCCGGCGACTGGTTGCGCGAGATGATGCTGCGGGCGCTGTCGAGGTAGATGCGGGTCGCGAGCGGCGGCCGGGCGTCGTCGAGAATGTTCCAGCCGTCGTCGGCGGCCTCGCGGGTCCACGGTTCGAAGCGGCCGTCGGCGTTCGACAGCGCGCCGCGGCCCTTGCGAAGTCCTGGCGGATCTGCGGTTTTCACGGCTACTCAATTTAGCATAAAGGGTCAGACCCCGAAGGGGCCTGACCCTGGAACACGATTTAGGCAAGTCGCTTGACATTTAAATGATAACGATTATCATTTACAAAAATGGGTGCCCCTCCCCGGGTACCGAACCGCGCTGTCGCGCAAGGAATTTGTCATGAACTGCCGGATCGAGGCCTGGCTCGAGCAAGGCAAACCCTGTATCAGGATCACCGACGCGGACTCCGGCCGGGTCTGCGTGCAATGGTCGCCGCAGGACGATGGCCCGCCGGCGGACACGCTCGAATCGTGCGATTGCGGCACGTGCCCGGCCGGCGCCGCGCTCCACGGCCTCGTCAGGGAGCTGTTCCTGCTCGCCTGCATGGACCGGGTATCGCGGCAAAAGGGTCAGACCCTTTTGAAATCCGGACTTCACGGTAAACTGGGCAGGCATACCCTCAAGGGCGCGGAGTCATTCGAGATCGCCTTCCAAATGGAGCGCTGAAAGATTCTGGTGCGCAGGGAGAGACTCGAACTCTCACGGGTTGCCCCACTGGCACCTAAAACCAGCGCGTCTACCTGTTTCGCCACCTGCGCGGTGGCGGCGTCCTGTCATGGCGTGGACGCCGGAGCGACGATATTATCACGGTATAATGACGGGCTCCCGGCTGATCGCGTTCAACAAGCCTTTCAATGTGCTGTGCCAGTTCACCGACCGTGGCGCCGGTCGCGCGACGCTTGCCGGCTATATCGACGCGCCCGGCTTCTATCCGGCCGGCCGGCTCGACCGCGACAGCGAAGGCCTGTTGCTGCTGACCGACGACGGCCGTCTGCAACAGCGCATTGCCGACCCGCGTTTCAAGCTGTGGAAGACCTATTGGGTGCAGGTCGAGGGCGCGCCCGATGCGGCCGCGCTGTACCGGCTCGCAAGCGGCGTCGAGCTGAGCGACGGCAGGACACGACCCGCGCGCATCGAGGCAATCGCGGAGCCCCCGGGCCTGTGGCCGCGCGACCCGCCGATCCGTTATCGCGCGCACATCCCGACGACCTGGCTGCAGCTCGCGATCCGCGAAGGCCGCAATCGCCAGGTGCGTCGCATGACCGCGGCGGTCGGCCATCCGACGCTGCGGCTGATCCGCGTCGCGATCGGCGGCGTCACACTCGATGGCCTCGCGCCCGGCGCATGGCGCTTCGAAGACCAAAAGGGTCAGACCCTATAAATAGGGTCTGACCCTTTTGGTCTTCGGGGACGACCGGGCGATCGAATGATCAGAAATAGGTCGCGCCGATATGGTCGCTGAGGTCGATCAGACCGAGTTGCAGCTCATCGATGAATTCGTGCAGCGCTTCCTGGCTCATCGTCTCGGGACGTGCGCGGGTAACCTTGCGCTTGAGGCGCTGCAGGGCCTGCAGCGGTCTCTCGTTGCGCGGCAGGCGCATCAGGCTCGCCTCGGCCTCGCAGATCGCGTGATAAAACGAACGCGGGAAAGTGCGTTCGCGGAGCAGGAAGCGCAAGACATCGGGCCGCCCGACCCGGATGCGCATGATGCGCCGGTATACCTGGTAGGCGGACAGCGATTTCAGCACGCTCATCCACTGGATGTTCTCGAACGGCGTCAGTACGCCGTCTATATCCGGCAACAGCGTCGCCGAGCGCACGTCGATGATGCGCGACGTCATGTCGGCGCGCTCGAGATTGCGGCCGATGCGCAGGAAGTCGTAGCCCCCGTCCTGGGCCATGGTGCCGGCGAGCAGGCCGGTGATGGTCTGCGCGCCGAGGATCACGTCGTTCAGGAATTCATAGCGCGTGCGATGCACGAGCGCCCGCTGGTTTTCGTGTTTGATCCACAGGTAGAGTCCGTTGATCTGTTCCCAGGCCTCGCGCGGGATGAGGTCGCGGCTGGTGCGCGCGTTCTCGCGCGCGCTCGCGAGCGTCCCCAGCAGTGAATTCGGATTATGCGGGCTCGAGACCATGTAGCGGATCACGCTGCGCTCGTCGGCCTCCTGGAAGTGTGTGTAGAACACCGCCGTGTCGCCGGTGATCAGGATGATCGGTTCCCAGCCGAGCCGCACGCGGCGCGGCAAGTCGAGCAGCAGGTGGGTGTTGACGTGGATCAGGCGCGCGGTATTCTCGGCGCGCTCGATGTAGCGCGCCATCCAGTAGATATTGTTCGCGACCCGCGAGAGCATTCCGGTCACGCCTCCACGTCGACGACCCAGGTGTCCTTGCTGCCGCCGCCCTGCGAGGAATTGACGACGCTCGATCCCTTGCGCAGCGCGACGCGGGTCAGGCCGCCGGTCGTCACGCTGATATCCCTGCCGGACAGGATGAACGGCCGCAGATCGACGTGGCGCGCCTCGACGCGACTGCCCACCAGCGTCGGCGTCGTCGACAACGTCAGGTAGGGCTGCGCGACATAGTTGCGCGGGTCGCGGCGGATCAGGCGCTTGAAGCGCTCGCGCTCGTCCGCGCTCGCCTCCGGCCCGACCAGCATCCCGTAACCGCCGGATTCGTTGGCCGGCTTGACGACCATGCGCTCGATGTTCGCGATGACATGGTCGCGCTCCTGCTTGTCGATGCACTTGTACGTCGGGACATTCGGCAGCAGCGGATCCTCGTCGAGATAGTACCTGATGATCTCCGGCACATAGGCATAGATAACCTTGTCGTCGGCGACCCCGGCGCCGGGCGCGTTCGCGAGCGCGACCTTGCCGGCTGTCCACGCCCGCATCAGGCCGCGTACGCCGAGCAGGGAATCCGGATTGAAGGCCTCGGGATCGATAAACTGGTCGTCGACGCGGCGATAGATCACGTCGACGCGCGCGAGGCCGTCGACGGTGCGCATGTAGACGCAGTCGTCGTCGCCGACCAGCAGGTCGCGCCCCTCGACGAGCTCGGCGCCCATCTGCTGCGCGAGGTAGGAGTGTTCGAAATAGGCCGAGTTGTAGACGCCGGGCGTCAGCACGACGATCTCGGGCTGGGCGATGTCGCGCGGCGACAGCGAGCTCAGCATGTCATAGAGCTGGGACGGATAGTCGTCGACCGGCAGGATGCTGTAGCTCTGGAACAGGTCCGGAAACACGCGTTTCATGACGGCGCGGTTTTCGAGCATATACGACACCCCGGACGGCACGCGCAGATTGTCCTCGAGCACGTAGACCGTGCCGTCGCGGTCGCGCACGAGGTCCGAGCCGCAGATATGCGCCCACACCCCGAGCGGCGGATTGACGCCGACGCACTGTTTGCGGAAGTTTTTCGAATCCGCGATCAGCTCGCGCGGCACGACCTTGTCGCGGAGGATACGCTGGTCGTGATAGAGGTCGTCGATGAACAGGTTCAGCGCGCGTACGCGCTGGCGCAGGCCACGCTCGATGCTCATCCATTCGTCGCGGGCGATGATGCGGGGGATGATGTCGAACGGCCAGGCGCGGTCGATAGAACCGTCCTCCTCGGTATAGACGGTGAACGTGATCCCCATGATGTGGATCGCGAGTTCGGCGGCGGCCCGGCTCTGGTGGATCTCGTCGTCCTTCAGCGCGCGCAGGTACTGGCACAGGGCCTTGGCGGCCGGTCGCGGGCGGCCGGTCGCGCGCATCAGCTCGTCATAGACACCCTTTATCTTGTAACTGCCCCAGCGGATCGCCATATAATGTTTTTATCACATACCGTTATTCGAGGACACTCATGACCTACTGCCTCGCGATCAAGATCAGCAAAGGGCTGGTCTTCGCCTCCGATTCGCGCACCAATGCCGGCATGGACTACGTCACCACCTACGGCAAGATGCACATTTTCAGCTGGCCTGGCGAGCGATTCATCACGATCCTGAGCGCAGGCAATCTCGCGACGACGCAGGCGGTTCTGAACCGGATACAGCACGATATCGAGGACGGCGACACCGAGTCCGGCCTCAGATGCATGAACCACATGTTCGAAGTTGCTCACTATGTAGGACTGATCAACCGGTCGGAGCAGCACCAGCACGCCGAGGTCATGAAGACCGCAAAGGTGCCGATCGAGGCCAGCTTCATCGTCGGTGGCCAGATCGCCGGTCGCCCGCCCGAGATCTACCTGGTCTACCCGCAGGGCAATTACATCAGCGCGTCGCCGGAAACGCCCTATCTGCAGATCGGCGAGAACAAGTACGGCAAACCGATCCTCGATCGCGTGATCAGCGCCGACACCAGCCTCGAAGACGCCGCGCGATGCGCACTGGTGTCGCTCGACTCGACGATGCGCAGCAACATTTCGGTCGGCCCGCCGTTCGAGGTCGCAATCTACGAGACCGGCACCCTCGCGGAACCACGCCGGCTCAAACTGGACCTCAATACCACGTTCTATAACACCCTGCGAACCCGCTGGAACGAAGGACTCCAACGCGCCTTCCACGATCTGCCGCGCTTCGATTGGGAATAAACCCGAGCCAGGGCCCTTTTCTCCGGATTACGCCGGGAATGCTGAGTAACCGGTCGAAAAAGAGGTCTGATCCCCGTTTATCCGCGGACAATCACCGAATGAACATAGGCGAGCTTTTCGAGGGTCTTGCCTGACAGCGCGAAGGGATAGGCATCCGGCAGGCCCATGCTGCGGTTCATCGCATTGAGCGCAACCGTCAGCGCGCCCCAGTCCGCGATCAGCCGCGTGAACGAGGCGGCGGGATCGTAGCCCGGCGCCGCCTGCGCTGCTGCATGCGGCGCGGCGAGCCGGCGGCCTTCGATGCTGAAACCGTAGTCATGCGCGGTCTCGAGCGTGTCCACCATGTGCAGGTAGTGTGCCCAGGTCTCGGCCCAGTCTTCCCACGGGTGCGCGCTCGCATAGGCGCTGATCCAGGATTCCTCCCAGCCGACCGGCGGTCCGTCGCGGTAGTAGGCCTCGAGTCCCTGCGCATAGTTGTCACGCTCGTCGCCGAAAAGCTCCCGGAAGCGATCCAGCCCGCCATTGCGCGCGACCAGTTGATCCCAGTAATAGTGTCCGATCTCATGCCGGAAGTGCCCGAGCAGCGTGCGGTATCGCTCGTTCATCAGGACCCGCATCTCCTCGCGCGCGCTGTCTTCGGCCTCCCGGATATTGATTGTGATGATGCCGGCACGATGACCGGTGATGACGGTGGCCTGCGGCAGAAGATCGTTCGCAAACTCGTCGCTGTCTTCGGCATCGGCGAGAAACTCGAAGCCCAGGCCACGGGCGGAATCCTGCCGCCGGTCGAGCACCGGCAGTCGCAGCTCAAAGAGGGTATACAACAAGCGGCGCTTGGCGGATTCGACGCGATACCAGAGTGTAAGATTTCGTGGCGTGTCGAGATCCGGAATGACGAGATTCAGGCGGCAGGAGCGGCAGAAGGGTTCGGGATCCTCGACCGGAATCATCCAGTTGCAGACATCGTAGGTCTGATAGTTTCGGCACTTGCGATAGCGCGCGCCGCTGTCCGGATCGCGCCACAGACCTCCGTCGTCCTGATCCAGTCCGCACATGCGGAGGATTTCCGCGACAAAACCCGCCGTCCGCCCGCAAACCATGCAGATACTGTTCTCGAAGTACAGGGTATTGCCGCAATGGCAGGAAAAAGTCTTCACATTCTTCCGCCGCGTTCGTCGAGGGAGTGTTCCTCGAGGTGACGGATGATGTAATCACAGGCGTCATCGATCGAGTCGGTGAAATGCATCAGATCGATATCACCGGGACTGATCGTCCCGGCGCGGATCAGCGCGTCGAAATTGACGACCTCGCGCCAGAACCTGGTGCCGAACATCACGATCGGCAGGTGCTTGCGCATTTTTCGGGTTTGCAGCAGCGTCAGTATCTCGAACAACTCGTCAAGCGTCCCGAAGCCGCCCGGGAATACCAGTACGGCCTTGGCAAGATATGCGAACCAGAATTTTCGCATGAAGAAATAATGAAAATGGAACGACAGTTCCCGCGTAACATACGGATTGTCGAATTCTTCGACCGGGATCGAGATCGTCAGGCCCACGTTCATGCCCTTCGCCTCGGATGCGCCACGATTCGCCGCCTCCATGATGCCGGGGCCACCGCCGGTGGTCACGACGAAACGGCGCTGGTCTTCGCCGAGTTGCTTCGACCACCCGGTCAGCCGCCGCGCGATCTCGCGCGAAGCTTCGTAATACTGTGACATCTCGAGGTCGCGCCGCGCATGCGCGACGTTCCCGCCTTCCGTCTCGGCGGCCTTCAGCGCCGCCTCGGCATCCGCGCGGGACTTCAGCCGCGCAGAACCGAGAAACACGATCGTGTCCTCGACCGCATGATGGGCGAATCGGCTCTCCGGTTCGATGTATTCCGACAGTATGCGCAGTGACCGCGCGCTGCTGCTGCCGAGAAAGCCCTCGTTACGGTATGCCTCCGGGGTGCTGCGTGTCTTGCTGCCGCTCACAATTCCACTCCTTTATGTTCGATCAGTTCGATGCCGTTACCGTCCGGGTCGCGACAGAATAGCGCCCGGCGCCCGCTGCGGCTGCGCGTGAACGCAATCGCGGCCTGCTCGAGCCGCGCAGCGAGCGCGTCCACGTCCTCGACGTGGAAGGCCGTGTGGCGGTCGCGACCCACATGGCGCGGCCGGTTGTCGACCGGGTCGGGATTGGGCAGTTCGAGCAGGTGAATCTGCTGCGCGCCGATCGCCAGCCACGCGCCCGGATAGCCGAGATCCGGCCTCGGGACCTCGGGAATGCCGAGCAGGTCCCGGTAGAATGCGAGCGCCTGCGCCATGTCGGCGACAATGACGCTTACATGATGCAGGCGAAGGATTCGCACCCGGGCACTCGCAGATAGCAGCGCATGGGCCCGATGGTAACATGAATGCCGCGGAGGGGCTTCGCAAGCCATCGCGTGCCGCTTCGCAAGCAGTTGAATCCCCATTACAATCATGGCAGCCGAGAGCCTGCAGGCGGGAGACGTGCGCAAGACCATGCCGACCTATCAAGTGACCGCGTTCTATGAACGCCCCGAGCTCGAGCGTAATGCGGTCGTGACCGCGGAGTCGCCGGAGCGCGCGATCGTCAAGGCGTTGATCGAACGCAAGGTGCCCGCGGGATTCACGCGCGATGAATACGGCTGGATCCAGCCGGTGCTGTGGAAGCCGGAGATGGCCGGCGAATCGCGCTGGCCCCGCCTGGTTGCCAGGGACCGGCTCGCGTGGGGGGACGGCGACGCGCAGAAAACGCTGCGGTTCTCGGTCGAGGAGCGGCGCGCATGAACCCGCCGAGAGCAATCGCCGACGCGTTCGCGCTCGACGGCGCGGTCACCGGACTTCAGCGGCATGGCACCGGGTTGATCAACGATACCTGGCTCGTCACGACTGGCGGTCGCGCAACATCGCGGGTAATCCTGCAACGCCTGAACCGCGCCGCATTCCCCCGCCCCGCCGGGATTCTCGACAATCTTCACGTGCTGCTCGAACATGCTGCCCGGCGCCAGTCCGCTGAACGCGGACGGACCTGGGATCTGCGTTTTCCGCGTTTGTATTCGACAAACGACGGGGCGCCGTTCCTGATCGATGCACAGGGCGACGCCTGGCGCGCGATGAGCTATATCGAGGGGACGCAAAGCTTTCACAAGCCGCGCGATGCGGCGCAGGCGCACGAGGCCGGACGCGCGCTCGGGCGGTTTCATGCGCTGGTCTGCGATCTCGATATCGCGCGACTCCACGACACCCGCCCCGATTTTCACAACACGCCGCGCCACCTCGCGCGGCTTGCCGAGGCCCTTGCGCAGGCGGACTCGAGACTCGCGCTCCTGCCCGGCGTCGAGACCTGCCTGGACTTCGTCGATGCACGCCGCGCAGGCGCCGGTGCGATCGAAGCGGCACTCACGGCCGGGCAAATCCGTCAGCAGCCGGTCCATGGCGATCCCAAGCTCGACAATTTCCTGTTTGATGAAAGGAGCGGACGCGCGGTCAGCCTGATCGACCTCGATACGTTCAAGCCCGGCATCCTGCATCACGACATCGCAGACTGCCTGCGCTCGGTCTGCAACCGCGCCGGCGAAACGCCCGGCGCCGGGTTGCAAGTCAGCTATGACCTCGAGATCTGCGCTGCGACACTGACGGGATATTTTGAAGAGGCCGACGGCGCCGCAAGCGGTCTGCGTACGGAGCACCTCGCCGGGGCGATCCGCCTGATACCGTTCGAACTCGGCGTGCGTTTCCTCGCCGACCACCTGAACGGCAATCGCTATTTCAGGACCGAGTACCCGGAACAGAACCTGCGGCGCGCGGAAACCCAGTTCCGTCTCGTCGAAGATATCGAACGCAAGCAGCAGACGATCTCCGCGATCATTGCCGCCCATCTGTAGGATGCGGTTCCTGCCCCACCGCATCCTGCATCACTAGAGCACCCTCGCATCAACGATCGCGCCACCCGCGTCGACTTCGAGTTCGATCTGCCCGAAGCACTCGACGCGATCGGCGACGCAGCCGGAGCCTTCCATGACAATCTCGGTGAAACGGACATTGATGCGCAGCCGGCGATCATCCTGCTGCTGGATTTCGTAGCGCAGCGAGTCGCTGTCGACCCAGCCGTTCTGCGTACAGAAGCGGGAGACGAGGCTGGTGTGGGCGAGCCAGTCGGTGACGGGATCCATGGTCAGGCGCCGTGAGTCCGGGAGACTGCGAGGATGTCCGCGACCAGCGCGCGGGCCGCGTCGTAGATGCCGGGGCTGCTCGATTCGCGCTGGCCTCCGATGTACAGCACGCGGATCCGGTTCTGATCGATCCAGTCGGCAACCGCCGCCGGGTCCGGCGCCGCGTCAAGATTGAGCGCCATGACCGGTCGCTTCAGGTGTCCGGCCATCAGCACCGCATAGGCCGTGCCGCCCTGCAACGAACCCCGGTACAACATCAGCGTCCCATCGGAATCCCGGACGTTGTGCTCGGTGCGCACGGTGTGGTCCATGTCCGCGGTTTCCTGCAGTGGATAGCGGTCCGGGATCGGGCCGTCATCGGCATGCCTGCCCGACGGGCACCAGCCGCCGCAGGCGATTCCGCTCGCCATCGCCGCATCCAGGGCGGCCCTGTCGACGCCGGTCTGTCCGCCCGAGATGACCTTTTCGATCATGCCTGCCTCCTGCGCGCCCCGTTGTTGCGTGCACCTATGGTACACCAGCGCGGTGGCGATGATAACGGCCTTTCCCATGCCGGCGCGATATCTGCTACTCTTTTGCCGAGACACCACCGCAATCAGATGAGGCGCAATCAGATGAGGACCGTGATGTGAGCGCTACGGGCCCGGACGGCAACTTCGATATGAATCCGTCGGAACTTTATCGCGAGGAGACCTTCACCGACCACAGGACCGGGACAGTGCGACGGCTGATCCCGGTCAAGTCCGACGGCAGCGACGACACGACGCGCACAACACTCTTTACCGGACAGACCCAGATGCTGACCCCGCTCGGCGCCTTGCCGCTGCACTTCGAGATCGATGCCAGCTCACTCGCGGAGGCGACGGCGCGCTTCGGTGCCGCGGCGGAGCAGGCAGCGCAGGAAACCATTGAGGAATTGAAGGAGATGCGTCGCGAGGCGGCCTCCTCGATCGTGATTCCGCAGGGACAAGGCGGCATGGGCGGGATGCCCGGCGGCGGCAAGATCCAGTTTCCGTGATGATCAGCGTGAACGGGGTCAGACCCTATTAATAGGGTCTGACCCTTTTGGAATGATATAATCCGATTATCTGATGCAGGCGCAGCAGCGCAACGTACGAGATGACCGTACACCCGCATACCGATGACCTTCAGCTCCTGATCAGGACCCTTCCGCCGGAGTTGCAGCAGCGCATCGGCGAATTCCCTGGCGAGCAACTGCTCGAGATCGTGCTTGACCTCGGTCGCCTGCCGCAGGCTCGGCTCCCCGGCCGCGCGGTCAATCTCTCCGAGCAAGCGATCACGCAGACCGACCTCGTGCTCGTCACCAGCGCGGTCGGCGAATTCGGCAGCGACAACCGGGCCGGAATCGAGGGCACGCTGCACCGCATCTCCGCGATCCGCAACCGCCGTGGCGATATCGTCGGCCTGACACTGCGCGTCGGGCGTACCGTGGTCGGCACGATCGACCTGATCCGCGACCTGATCGAGGATGGCCGCAGCGTGCTGTTACTCGGACGACCCGGCGTCGGCAAGACGACCAAGCTGCGCGAGATCGCGCGGGTACTCGCCGACGATTTCCAGAAGCGCGTCGTCGTCATCGACACCTCGAACGAGATTGCCGGTGACGGCGACATTCCGCATCGGGCAATCGGCGCGGCGCGCCGCATGCAGGTGGCCTACCCGGAGGCGCAGCACGCGGTCATGATCGAGGCGGTCGAAAATCACATGCCGGAAGTCATCATCATCGACGAGATCGGCACCGGTGCGGAGGCGCTGGCGGCGCGCACGATCGCCGAGCGCGGCGTGCAACTGATCGGCACCGCGCATGGCAACACGCTCGACAACCTGGTGCGCAACCCGACGTTGTCGGACCTGATCGGGGGCGTGCAGACCGTGACCCTCGGCGACGAGGAGGCGCGCAACCGCGGCACCCAGAAGACGATCACCGAACGCAAGGCGCCGCCGACCTTCAATGCCGTCGTCGAAATCGTCGGACACGACGAGGTCATCGTCCACACCGATACCGCCCTCGCGGTCGATAATCTGCTGCGCGGGCAGCCGCCGGGCGCGGTGCGCCGCACGCCGGACGGCGAGCACATCGAGCCGGCGCCGCGGCTCGAGCGCCCGGAACCGCCACGCGCCTTCGAAGATTCGATCCAGCCGCTGTCCGCCGGAGATCTGAAGCAGACGGTTAAAATCTATCCCCATGCGCTCGGCCGCGACATGGTGGATCGCGTCATACGCGACCTGCAGATCAAAGCCCAGGTCGTCAGCCGCCCCGAGCGCGCGAACCTGATCGTCGCACTGCGCTCGCGCAGCAACGATGGCCGCCTGCAACGCGTGGTACGCACCACTGGCGCGCCGATCTATGCCGTGAAGAAGAATTCGACTGCGCAGATCCGCCACCTGCTGCGCAACGTGTTCAACGTGATGCCGGGCGTCGACGAGAACGAGGCGGAGCTCGCAGTACGCGAGACCGAGGAAGGGATACGTCGCGCGATGCATGAAGGCGTCGCCGTCGAACTCGCGCCACGATCCGCGTCACTGCGCCGGCTGCAGCACCGGGTCGCGAGCCGCCACCGAATGATGGCTGAGAGCATAGGCAGCGAACCCCGCCGCCACCTGGTGCTGTATCCCCACGCCTTCGCGCCTCCACCCGACGACGAGCGCATGTCCTGAGCGTCAAATCTTGCATTGCCGGATCACGAGCCGTATAGTTTGCAGGGGTTTCCCCGGCAACATGCCGGGGTAGCTCAACCGACCAACGGGCGGGAGACAAACAGGCCAGGTCCGCTGCATCGGCAGGGTAAATTCAATTGCACATTACCCAGTTCCTTTCAGAAGTTCCCGCGCAGTATCTTCTGTTGATTCCCGGGTGGATGGGCAATTGAAGATCTAAAGTCACAGCTACACAGAGGTGCTCTTCATGGCAACAGGTACTGTCAAGTGGTTCAATGAATCCAAGGGTTACGGCTTTATTTCTCCCAAGGACGGCGGCGCGGACGTCTTCGTCCACTATTCCGCAATCCAGGGTGGCGGCTTCAAGACCCTGCAAGAAGGCCAGAACGTTTCCTACGAAGTCGAGGTCGGTGCGAAAGGTCCGCAAGCGACCCAGGTCATGGTCCAGTCCTGATCCCGAATCACATCTTAGAGTGCGTCCCGCGGTATCTCGCCGCGGGACGCCGCACTCCCGTCCCGCACAGGGTCGGCGCAATCCATTCCACAGCATCCCGGAGATCCGAATAGTGAAGAAAATGTTCGTCAGTAACCTGCCCAGTGATGCCTCGGAAGAGTCGATCGGGAAATTGTTCTCGGAATTCGGGACAGTACGCTCGATTCAGCTCGCCACCGACGTATTCAGCCGTCAGTGCCGCGGTTTCGGCTTCGTCGAGATGGAGGGGCACGAGGCGCGGGCGGCTATCGCAGCGCTCGACGGCAAGTCCTACGGCGGCAAGTTCCTGCGGGTGCGCTTCGACGAAGGCGATCGCCGGCGTGGCGGCGGGCGCCGCAAGTGATGGGGTCAAACCCCTTTTTCGGGCAGTGCATCAGGTTCCCCGGCTGAAATCACAAGAAAACGGGGGCTGACCCCCCTTCTTTTGCGCGCGTGAACTTCTTCCGCACCAGATCGATACTCCAGCTGATCCTGATCAGCTTCGTCGTTGTGACTGTACCGCTGATCGTGGCGCTGGTGACCGCGGCGGTTTACGTCGACCAGTTGGCCCGGCACGGGCAACGCAGCGTATTCGAGGCGGTGACCGCGACCCAATCGAGCCGCATGCTGGTCGAGCACATCATCGCGATGGAACGCAGCGCCCGCCAGTTTCAGGTGCTGAATGACCCGGCCCTGCTCGAGGCCTATCGGGATCGCCACCTGCAGTTCCAGTTGATTGCCAATGAACTGAGCCGGCTGTCGCGCGATACGGCACAGCAGGCGGCGGTCGAGAATCTCGCCGCGCGCGAGATGATGCTTTTTGAAAGACTGAGCGATGACCGGCCGAACCCGGTTGCGCTCTCCGCCGCGGTGGAATCGTTTCCATCGATCAATGCCTCCGCGCGCGCGATCCTAGGCGAGAGCAGCCAACTGATCAGCGAGGGCGTCAACGAGATGCAGCGGCTCGCCTCCCGCGCACAGAAACTGCTGTTCTGGCAGACCATGGGTCTGATTCCTGTCGTACTGGTGCTGACCGCGCTGCTGGTCGTGCTGGTCATCAGGCCGATGCGGCGATTGCACCAGGCGATTCGGCGGCTCGGCGACGGGCATTTCGACGAGGAGATCATGGTCGGGGGACCGAACGACCTGCGCGAGCTCGGCAGCCGGCTCGAATGGATGCGGCGGCGCATCCAGATGCTCGAGAACCAGAAGCTTTTGTTCCTGCGTCACATGTCGCATGAACTGAAGACACCGCTGACGACGATCCGCGAAGGCAGCGACCTGCTCAACGAACAACTGGTTGGCAAGCTGAACCCTGAGCAAATGGAGATCGCCCATATGCTGAAGCAGAACAGTCTGCGGCTCCAGAAGCTGATCGAGGACCTGCTGAATTTCAGCGCGCTCGACCGCACCACCTTGCGCATCAATGCGGAACCGATCGCACTGGATCAGTTGATCCGCAGCATCGCAACCGGTTACAAGCTGACGGCGAAGGCAAGATCGATCGAAATGCGGCTGAAACTCGAGCCCTTCGTGATCGATGCCGACCGCGAGAAGGTCGGCAGTATTGTGGACAATCTGATCTCCAATGCCGTAAAGTACTCACCTGCCAGGGGCGTGATCGACATTGCGCTGGCGCGCCGCAATGGCAGCGCTGTCATGGACATACAAGATCAAGGGCCCGGTATCGACTTGGATGAACGGGACATGGTCTTCGATGCCTTCTATCAGGGGCGAGCGCAGTCATCCGGGCCGGTCAAAGGCAGCGGACTCGGATTGTCGATCGCCCGCGAATTCGTCAACCTGCACCACGGCACCCTTGAGATCATTGATGATGTTCCTGGCGCGCACTTCCGTCTCACCCTGCCCTGCAACAAGCCCGACACTCATGCGCCATCGCCCGACTGAAGTCCTGTTCGCAGCGTGCATCGCGCTGATGCTCGGCGCGTGCAGCACGCTCAATAACGAGAGGGAGCCGGCGCCAGATAAACCCGACATGGACATCCCGGCCGAGGACTCCAGCGCGCCGCCGCCCGACAGGAATGCTGCGGCGGACGGCACCGGTATATCGGACACCGGCCCTGGCGCCGACCTGTCGTCGATTCCCGACCTGCAAACCGAGCTGTTGCAGCAGGCGAACCGTTATTTCACGCTGTCTCCGGACGCGCAGCGCGAGGAATTCAGCGAGGCGGTAACGCGCTATCTCAATGATTCGACAGACATCAATTTGGTCAGGCTCGGGTTGTATGCGGCCCTGACCCAGACGGATCAGCCAGGCGACCACCAACGTGTGCGCAATGACCTGCGCGCCAGGTTATCCCTCAATCACACGCCGATCGGCGAGGGCAAACTGCACCCGCTCGCTGAAGTCGTCCTGCATTTGCTGGATGAACGGGAACGTTTAATGGCACAATTGACGTCAAAGAATGAGGAATTACAGCGCAAGCTCGACGAACTGAAGGCCATCGAGCAGCAGTTACGCGAACGTGACAGCCCCGACATCATCAGGACACTCCCATGACGCAACGCCCCCGCATACTCGTCGTCGATGACGACGCCGACCTGCTCAGACTGCTGGCGATCCGGCTCGCCTCGGCGGGCTGGGAAGTCAGGACCGCCGACAGTGCCGAGAGCGCGCTGGCGCAACTCAATCATGAAACGCCCCAGGTCGTCATCACCGACCTGCGCATGGGAGGTATGGACGGGATGGCCCTGTTCGACGTCGTCCATGAGCGCTTCTCGACGCTGCCGGTCATCATCCTGACCGCGCACGGCACGATTCCGGAGGCGGTCGAGGCGACCAAGCGCGGCGTATTCACGTTCCTGACCAAGCCGTTTGACAGCAAGGAACTGCTCGATCATGTCAACAAGGCGCTGCGGCTGAGCGGGGTTCCCAGTGACCGCGGCGGACTCTCCCCGGGCGACGAGTGGCGCAGAGAGATCATCACTCGCAACGCGGCGATGGAGGAGCTGCTGAACCAGACTCGCCGATTTGCCGAGAGCAACGCCGGCGTGCTGATCCACGGCGAGAGCGGCACCGGCAAGGAGTTACTGGCCCGCGCGATCCACAAGGCGAGTTCGCGCCATGACCGCCCGTTCCTCGCAATCAACTGCAGTGACATCCCGGAGCTGTTGCTCGAATCGGAATTGTTCGGCCATGCCCGCAGCGCATTCACGAATGCGGACAACGATCATCCGGGTCTGGTCCAGGCCGCCGACGGCGGCACACTTTTTCTCGACGAGGTCGGCGACATGCCGCTTGCGCTGCAATCGAAGCTGCTGCGCGTGATCGAGGAAAAGGAGGTGCGCCCGGTCGGCGCGATGCATAATGTCCCGGTCGATGTGCGCATAATCTCGGCGAGTCACCGTGATATCGACGACCTGGTGAAGTCGCGCAAGTTTCGCGAGGATTTATATTATCGACTGAGTGTCGCGCGGCTCGAAATTCCGCCGCTGCGCGATCGACCGGAAGACATCCAGCTCCTGGTCGCGCATTTCCTCAAGGAACTCGTGAATAGCGGCGTGATCGAGGCAAGGTCGTTCCCGGCCGAGGCGATGGAGCGGCTGATCACCGCGCCATGGCCGGGTAACGTGCGCCAGTTGCAGAACGTCATTGAATATTCGGCAACGCTGTCGACGACGCCGGTGGTCTCTGCAAGCCTCGTGCAGCGTGCGCTGCGCTACAGGAGCGGGACTCTGCCTTCGCTGTCATCGGCGCGCAACAATTTCGAACGCGAGTACCTGACTCGCCTGCTGAAGATGACGGAAGGCAACATCACTCAGGCCGCCCGCCTCGCCCAGCGCAACCGCACCGAGCTCTACAAGCTTCTGCACCGCTATCATCTCGACCCGGTGACCTTCCGTAGCAGCAAGGCCCGCACTTCCTGACCCCATTAGATCCTGTGCTGTCTCCCGGTTGAATATTCTCATTATGTCGCCTATCATCCCGTTGTGAGAACAAAACGGGAACACGCAATGCTGACCCGTGCCCAGCAGAGAACGCTCGACTTCATCCGCCGCCATTGCCTGCAGCACGGCCACGCCCCGAGCCTCGCCGAGATCGCGCTCGGGATCGGGATCCGCTCTCGCGGCGTCGTCCATCGTCATGTCCAGGCGCTCGCCGACGCCGGCGCGATCACGCTGGTGCCGGGGCGCAAGCGTGGTATCCGGCTCGCCGATGACGTCGTTTCCTCGGCCTATACCCTGCCGTTGCTCGGCCGCATCGCCGCCGGCCAGCCGATTGAAGCGATCCCCGGACAGGATACCCTCGATCTCGCCGTCTTCCTGCTCGGTCCCGATCGTTATGCGCTGCAGGTCAGGGGCGATTCGATGATCGAGGCCGGCATCCTCGACGGCGACACGGTGATCATTCGCCAGGGTATCGAAGCCCGTGACGACGACATCGTCGTCGCGCTGATTGACCGTCAGGAAGCGACGTTGAAGCGCCTGAAACGGCGCACGGACGGCAACATCATGCTGATCGCCGCGAACAGCGCGATCCCGCCGATGATCTACAGCGCGGAGCGCGTCACGATCCAGGGTATCGTCGTCGGGCAGCTGCGGAGTTATTGAGGAAAACGAGCACATGGGGCCTCTCAACCGAATATCGCCCTCATCACCCAGAAGAAAACGATTGCCAGCAATCCGCCGGCCGGCAGCGTCACTATCCACGACATGAAGATCGTGCGCACGATCCGGAGGTTGATCGCCGCAATGCCACGCGCAAGGCCGACGCCAAGCACGGCGCCGACCAGCGTGTGCGTTGTCGAGATCGGCAGGCCGGTGCCGGAGGCCACGACGACGATGATTGCCGCGGCCAGCGTCGCGGCGAAGCCGCGGCTCGGCGTCAACTGCGTGATATTGCTGCCGACGGTCGCGATGACCCTGCGGCCGTAGGTCAGGAGACCGATCACGATGCCGACCGCGCCGAGCAGCAATATCCAGACCGGCACCTCGCTCTGCATGCCGACGACGCCACCGCTGGTGACGACGCCAACGACCGCGGCGAGCGGCCCGACGGCGTTCGCGACATCATTCGAGCCGTGCGCGAACGCCATCGCGCAGGCGGTCACGATCATCAGAACGCCGAAGACCATCTCGACGTTCGTGAACGGCAGGCCATTCTTCTCCGCGGGCTCGTACGCCAGGCGACGGATCATGACTATACCGAACGCGGTGACCACAAGGCCGATGCCCGCCGCAATCACATAGCCCTGGAACGCCGTGAACTCCAGCCCCAGATGTACCAGCCCCTTGAGCAGGGTCACCAGCGCCGTAATCGTCGCGGCGAGGAATATATAGAAAGGCACGTAGCGCTTCGCGTTCTCGAACGGCCGGTCGGTGTCGAGAATCAGGATCTGCACGCTGCGAAACAGCGCGAACGCGACCGTGCCGGCCAGCAACGGCGAGACCACCCAGGACATCGCGATCTGGCCGATCTTGTCCCACTGCACGACCTGATAACCGATGCCAACGACCGCGAAGCCGACGATCGCACCGACGATCGAATGGGTCGTCGAGACCGGCCAGCCGAAATACGACGCGATCATCAGCCAGGTGCCGGCCGCGAGCAGCGACGCCATCATCCCGAACACCAGGAGATCGGGGCTGTCCTCCAGCAGATTCGCATCGACTATGCCGCTGCGTATGGTCTGGGTCACCTCGCCGCCCGCCAGCCACGCGCCGGCGAACTCGAAGATCGCGGCGATGATCACCGCCTGGCGTATCGTCAGCGCGCGCGAGCCGACCGAGGTCGCCATCGCGTTCGCGACGTCGTTCGCGCCGATGCCCCAGGCCATGAACAGGCCGAAGACGCAGGCCAGCACAATCAGGATAGCGCCGTATTCGAGCATGAAGAACCCTGGTCAGCGGGCCAGCATCAATATCAGGCGACTGCCCACGCGCTGGGCGAGATCGGCAAGGTCGCCGATCCAGTCGATGATCCGGTACATGAACATCACATCGACCGGCGGCAGCGAGGATTCGAGAACGAAGAGCCGCGCGCGAATCTGGCGCTGGAGGATATCGGTGTCGTGCTCGATCTTGTCGAGCTGTTCGAGCATGCCGAACACGATCTCGACCTCGCGGCCACGAAAACCGGTCTCGACCAGTTCGTCGAGTTCGTTGACGGCGCGGTCGGCCTGTGCAACCGCATCGATGCAGCGCTCGATGTATTGTCCAAGCTCGGATGCGACCGTCGGCGGGAATTGCATGCGCCGGCCGAGCACCAGTCCGGCGATGTCTTTCGCGGTATTCGCGATGCGGTCCTGCATCGTCAACACCTCGAGAATGTCGCGACGCGACATCGCGAGCATCATGCCCTTCGGCAAGTTCAGCCGCAGGTCCTTCTTGAGATTGTCGGCCTCGTGTTCGAGCGAGACGATGCGCTGTTGCTGGAGCTCGGCGCTTTCCCAATCATCTCTGAGCACCGCGTCGAAGAAGGCCGGGAGCTCCCGGGTACAGCTCAATACCTTGCCGATATGGAGCTGCAGGGGCTTGACCGGAGAGCGGCCAAACATGTCGAAGATGAAATTTTTCGGAGGCATGGCGAGAGTTAACGGGAACAGAACAAAAATATCAAGCCCGCGGCCGGTTCTCCGCGTACCCTCTGCTGTTATACTGGCGTCCTCGTGTTCCGATCTCGTCCTACCGGATGACACTAAACGCGCATGGCCGGGGTAACATCAGAACTGTCGCGGACCGGGATTTGCCGCGGTCTCATGATGCTGTTCTTGTGGCTTTCGCTATCCGGCCAGGTCTCACTGCTGCATGCCGCGCCACTGCATCATGATTTGAGGGTTGCGATCGTACCGGCCGATCAGTACCTCGCCGTGGAGGATACGATCACCCTGCCATCGTCTTTCACTGCACGGGGCAAGATCGCGCTGTCCTTCTCACTGCACCCGGATCTCACGCCGCGATCGCCGACGTCAGGCGTCGAGCTTGCCCGACTGCCTGGCGAGGCCGCCGATGCGTCCGGTAGCGTCAACCCCGCCCGCTATGCCGTCACCGTTCCGGACGGCGTGCATGCCGTCGTGCTGAGCTATGAGGGACGGATCCACCACCCGATCGTTATGCAGGCGGAAGATCAGGCGCGCGGCGTCAGCGCAACGGCGGGCATCATCTCGGACGATGGCGTTTTCCTGAGCGCCGCAAGCGCCTGGTATCCGAGCTTCGATCAGGGACTGCTGAGCTTCAGCCTGGAACTGCGCCTGCCGGCGGGTTGGGACGCGGTCAGCCAGGGCGAGCGCACGCTGCATGAGCGCGACACCACCGGCACACGGGTGCGCTGGGAGGAACCGAACCCGCAGACCGACATCTATCTCGTCGCGGACCGTTATCACGAAGTTGCGCGGCAGTTCGGTCCGGTGACTGCATTTGCATTCCTGCGCACTGCCGATGACGCGCTCGCGGAGCGCTACCTCGATGCGACCGGTCGCTACCTGACGCTGTTCAGCGAGCTGTTCGGTCCCTACCCCTACGGGAAGTTTGCGCTGGTCGAGAACTTCTGGGAAACCGGTTACGGCATGCCCTCATTCACGCTGCTCGGCAGCGGTGTGATCCGCCTGCCGTTCATCCTGCATACCTCGTATCCGCACGAGATCCTGCACAACTGGTGGGGTAACGGCGTCTATGTCGACTACGCGCGCGGGAACTGGGCCGAGGGACTCACCGCCTATCTCGCCGATCACCTGCTGCAGGAGCAGCGGGGCACCGGCGCCGCGATGCGGCGCAATCACCTGCAACGCTACGCCGATTACGTCGACGCGGCGCGCGACATTCCACTGATCGATTTCCTCGCGCGCCACAGCCCGGCGAGCGAAGCGATCGGCTACGGCAAGGCGATGATGTTTTTTCATATGCTGCGCCGGCAACTCGATGATGAGGCCTTTCTGGCCGGACTGCGCGACTTCTATGCAGCCCGCCTGTTCCAGGTCGCCGGCTACGAGGACCTGAGACGCGCGTTCGCGGCGCATGCCGACAGCGACCTGCGCCTCGAATTCCGCCAGTGGACCATCCGTAGCGGGGCGCCACGATTAACGGCCTCGGATGCGCGAACCCGTCCGCTGGATAACGGCGCTCATGAGCTGACATTCGCGCTCGAGCAAACGCAACCGGGGCCGGTCTACCGGCTGAACGTGCCACTCGCGATCGTGCTCGAAGGGGAGAGGCAGACATTCGAGACCGATATCCTGTTCCGGGAACGGCGCAATGAAGTCCGCTTGACGCTGCCCGCGCGCCCGCTGCGCGTCGAGATCGATCCGCAGTTCGACCTGTTCCGCCGCGTCGACCGCCTGGAAATACCGCCATCACTGAGCCAGGCCTTCGGCGCGGAACGGCTGACTTTCGTCCTGCCTGCGAATGCATCGAACGAACGACTCGAAAGTTATCGAGTCCTCGCTCAGGCCTGGCGCGGCACGCGCAGAGATGACGATTTCACCATCGTCACCGACCGGGAGATCGAGTCACTGCCCGAAGACCGTGCTGTGTGGCTGCTCGGCTGGGACAACCGTTTCCTCGGCGATCTGGCCCGCTTGCTGTCGGCGCAATCCGTCGAATTTACCGGTGACGGCGTGATACTGCCCGAACGCGGCCTGCAACGCGATGCACACAGTGTCGTGGTCGTCGCACGCCGGGCCACGGATCCGGATCTTGCGCTTGCATGGCTCGGCGCCGACGACCCGCTCGCCATTATGCAACTTGCGCGTCGCCTGCCCCACTATGGGCGTTTCGGTTATCTCGGTTTCGGTGGTGGCGCGCATGAAAACATACTGCAGGGCCAGTGGCCGGTCACCGATTCACCGCTCGCACTCGACGTGCGCGATACGGACGGACAAGCGCCGGGAACCTCCAAAATCGAATATGCGCCGCGCCATGCGCTCGCTCTACCGGTTGGCCGCTGATCTCCATCGAGGACAGGAACCCTGGCGGGCGTGTTATAGTACTCCGCGTATCACGCGCGAGGCATTCTTGCCATTATCCCGCCCCATAAAAATGGAGGATGATCAATGACGAGCACGCATAGTTACCTGACGGGCGCCGGTCTGCTTGTCTGCTCCCTGTTTATGTCGCCATTGTTTGCCGCCCCCGCGGGCGAAGTCGAGGCCAGGGCCCGGCTGATCGAGATCGCCGCCGGCGACCACCGTTCCGAGGCCAACCGCGCGCGCGACGCCTACCGCAATCCGGTCGATACGCTGCTGTGGTTCGGCCTGCGCGAGGACATGACCGTCGTCGAAATCTTTCCCGGCGGCGGCTGGTATACCGAGATCATTGCACCGTTCGTCCGTGACAAGGGGCATTACTACGGCGCGGGATTCGACGTAAATTCGAAAGTCGAATTCCAGCGTAACGCCGCACGCCGCTTCAAGGACAAGCTTGCCGCCCGACCGGATCTCTACGGCAAAGCGGACCTCACGATACTCTCACCCCCTGACAAGACCACGATTGCCCCGCCAGGCTCCGCGGACCTGGTGCTGACCTTCCGCAACGTGCATAACTGGATGGCCGCCGGTACGGAAGACGCGGTGTTCGAGGCGATGTACCGCGCGCTGAAGCCGGGCGGCATCCTCGGCCTCGTCGAGCACCGCGGCGACCCCGCAATCGAACAGGATTCGAAGGCGCGTTCCGGCTACGTCAATGAAGGTTATGTCATCGACCTCGCCGCGAAGGCGGGATTCGTGCTGGTCGGTGAATCCGAGATCAACGCAAACCCGAATGATACCAAGGATTATGCAAAAGGCGTGTGGACCCTGCCGCCGACCTTGGCCCTCGGTGACGAGGATCGCGAACGCTGGCTCGCGATCGGCGAGAGCGACCGGATGACACTGAAGTTCAGGAAACCCGAATAGCCGTCCGGCCCACGTCTCCGGCGCGCAGCATCACGGCGCTGGCGCGGTCTCGCGCAGGAACTGCGGATTATGCGTCGAATTCCTGGTATCTCATATTTATGGCACAACCCTTGCACAATACAGGCGCGGCGCGCCGCGGATGTAATTTTGTGTCACCAAGCCCGGTGTTGCAAACGCCAGGTCGGGTGACGACTACGAGGGTTAAATGACGGAGGACTTCAGCATGAGCATGTTCAGGAAAAATGAGCCCGAGACACAACATAGCGATTATACCGCCACGACTTCACGGCCGGTCGAGCCGGCTCAACCCCGCGTACAGGCGACCATAGGATCGACGATCCGGATCAAGGGCGATGTCAGCGGCGACGAAAATCTGATGATCGATGGCACGGTTGACGGCACGGTCACCGTCAAGTCACACAGCCTGCAAATCGGCAAGAACGGACGCGTCAACGCCGATCTTCACGCGAAGTCGATCCAGGTCGAAGGCCAGGTCGACGGCAATCTGCACGCCGAAGAGAAGGTCGTGATCCGCCAGAGCGGCGTCGTGCGCGGCAATATCGTGTCGCCGCGCCTGACCATGGAAGATGGCTGCACCTTCAAGGGCAGCGTCGACATGGACAACCGTTCGAACGTCAACAAGGCCTCGGCCGATACGGCGAGCCGCGCCAGGCCCGCGGCGAACGGCAGCAACGGGGATCCTGTCCTCGGCGTCAACAAGAAGAACGAGCAGACCGGCGCACGAGCCGGGTGATCGATCGTGGCGGACCGCGCAGGCGCAGCGCCAGAAGACATCGGGGAGCTGCCCACAACAACGCAGAACTCGCTGGCGATGGACGTGCTCGCAAAGCACATCGGTCGCCGGCGGGATTGCTGCGCGCTGGATCTCGGTCGCGGCTTCGGCTCCAACATTGATTTTCTGTCACGATTCGCGACGAAGATCTGCGTCGAGGATCTCTATCACACCCTGGTGTCGCTCGGCCATCCGTTCAGCGGCGAAAAGCGGATCTACTGCCCCGTCTATGAAACGCTGCTCCCGTACCGGGATCAGATCCGTTTCGACGTGATCTTGCTATGGAATTTGCTCGACTATCTCGACCGCGACGACATCCGGCGACTTGCGGCCCAGCTTGCCGCGCTCAGCAATCGCGGGTCGCTGGTCTACGCGATTGTCTCGATCCGATCGAAGATCCCGGAGACGCCGATGAACTTCAAGATCATCGACGAAAAAAACTTCGTCTACCAGCAGACAACGGCCGCCCACTGCGAAGGACCGCGCCACACCCAGGTCAAATTGCTCGAATGGATGCCCGGCTTTCGCGTCAAACGGTCGTTCCTGCTCAGGAACGGCATGCAGGAGTACCTGTTCGAACCCGCCTGAGCAAGCCTGCTCAGACTACACCGGCCCCATGACGCGCAGGCAGCAGTCCTGCTGCCGCGAGATGTGCCTGTATGTGGTCAGGCGCGAACCTCACCAGATCCGAAGCCAGTTCGATGACCGCAATCCCTGATTTCTCCGGCAGATTCAACGCATCACGCATCAGGCCGAGCATGCGCTTTTCCGCCACAATGACCAGATGCGTGGCGTGGTATTCCCGCGCCAGCGCAACTGACCGCTCGGTGACCTCGGCGGCAAAACGGCGGTCGTGCTCCCGGTCCTGCCGCTCGCGGTGGTCGTCATACCCATGGACCGGACCGCCGCCGGTGTTCGGGCTGTAATCGGCGCGGGATGTACTGTATTTGTCGCGACCGTACAGACGATGCTCGGTATTGACCAGGCCGGCGCACTCGACCATTCGAGGGCCCGATTCGACGGACGACAACGCCGCCGTGTCCAGTGTGAAAATACGGGCGCCGGCCCCGTCGGCCACGACGACCAGATAGCGATGCTTCATGTCATGCTCCTGAGGAATAGCAAAGGGAGATCCGCCACCATTCTGTGCCACTCCGATCATATTTGACAACCTTCCCGCGCAGAAGGCGGTCTGCGGGTGCGAACGTGGCCTGTAAGCTCGGGTTTATGCTAACGTCTTTGCTGCCAGAAGCGAATATCCGACCAGATCCGTCTTCAATGAACCAGCCTGCCAACCCGAACGACCCTCACGAAGATCCGCAAGTGCTGATGCATTCGATCATCCAGCGGGTCGCCACCGGTCCCGAATTGTCAAAAGACATCTCCCGCGCCGAGGCGCGCGACGGTATGGCCGCGATACTCGACGGCCGGATCGACCCTGTGCAGGCCGCGATCTTCCTGATCGCCTTGCGCATGAAGCGGGAGACCGACGACGAAAACCTCGGGATACTCGATGCGATCCGTGACGCCACGCTGATGGCGAGGGCCAACGTCGATGAACTGATCGATATCGCCGACCCTTATGATGGCTACATCCGTACGCTGCCGGCCGCCCCGTTCCTGCCGGCCGTGCTTGCCGCCTGCGGCGTACCTGCAATCTCGCATGGCGTCGAGCATATGGGCCCGAAGTTCGGGCTCACGCATCGCCAGGTTCTGCGCGCAGCCGGCGCGGCGGTCGATCTGACGCCTGTTGAAGCCGCTGCGCGCATCGCAGACCCGGCGATCGGCTGGGCCTATCTCGATCAGTCGTCCTGGTGTCCGAAACTCCACGGGCTCGCGCCGCTGCGTACGCTGATCATCAAGCGTCCGGCGATCACAACCATCGAGACTGTGGTCGGTCCAGTGCGTGCGCGGGGTCGTACGCATCTGGTCACCGGCTTCGTGCACAAGGCCTATCCGCGCATCTATGCACTGCTCGCGCGCGCGAGCGGCTTCGACTCGGCGCTGATCGTGCGCGGCGTCGAGGGTGGCGTGACACCATCGCTGCGCCAGAGCGGGCGGCTGTTTCGCTTTGATGGCGAGGAAGAGGAATACGAACAGGAAATCCTGCCCGGTGATTTCGGCTTCGCGGGACCGCTGCGTCCGCCGCCGATCCCGGGCGCGAGCGCTGATCAGGCACCAGAGGGTGGCGCGATGAGCATCGATACCGAAGCGATCGCGAAGGCCGCAGCCGCGGCCGGACTCGCCACGCTTGCAGGCGCCCCCGGCCCGACCCGTGATGCGCTGATCTCCGCCGCTGCGCTGTGTCTGTGGCACTTGCGCCGTCACGCTACCCTCGGCATCGCGGCCGATGCGGTGCGCGTTGCGCTTGATTCCGGCCGGGCGGCCCAACGCGTCTGATTACTCAGTCGTGGCTGAGCGGACGGAAGGCCGCAGCCGGCGACCGCTTCGGTAATGGACGGCGTTTGCGCTTCTTGCGCAATCGAAGCGATCCGGTCACAACCAGATGGCGATCCGAGACGACGCGCACTGCAAACTCATCCAGTCCCGCTGCATCGAGCTGGGCGCGCACCTCGTCCGGCCGGTAGGCGGCCCGCAGAGAGAGATGAAAGTCCCGCCGCAGCACCGCCGGTGCGTCCGCTGCATGGCATTCGACCAGCGCCCGTGCTTCGGCCTCACTTCCCGGTCGCATCAGATCCATCACCATGACTGATGTCCCGGACCGGCCGCAGGCCCTGATTGTTTGCCACAACACAGCCGGATCGGCCAGGTGATGCAGCAGGCTGTTACTGATAATTGCATCGTATCTGTCGAACGGCAGGGCGACTTGGGGCAGCCGTCCGCTGATCAGGCGAATGCGCGCGGCCAGGCCATGTCGCTGCAGCCGCTGCCGTGCGTACGTCAGCATCGCGTCCGAGCCGTCGATGGCGTCGATAACGACGTCGGGATAGCGTTCGGCGATGCGCACCGTGATGTCCGCGGGCCCGCAGCCGAGATCGACGACCTTGCCGGTGACATCATTGCCGCCCCGGGATTCTTCCCACAGGCGCACGAACATCGCATGAGGCTCTGCGAAGTCGACCTCGGCATAGGCGCGGGCCTGCGCCTCGTCTTCCATCAGTTCCGGTTCAGGTATGCGTTGCACCGGGTGAAGGCTTTGGCTGCGCGCCTGACCGCGTGGTTCGACAGATCAGCGCTGAAGATCCGGAGCGATCGAGCTTGCCGGAACGCTTGCAACCACCCACGCCACCCACTCCCCAAGTATCTGCTCCAGCGCCTGGTTGGCGGCGTCCACCCCCGCCCCGGGCGTGGCCTCGCGACTGTCGGCGTGTGCCTGAAAGTGCCGGGTAGCAAGCACG
>CAYTGL010000025.1:0-36546 GCA_964437335.1 uncultured Chromatiales bacterium | reverse complement strand
GCAACAAAAGGAATTACTCTTAACTCAACCGTCCGTGGAGATGGGGTAGAACCCAGGCTGAGCTTTTCATCTTGCGCGATGAAGAGATATCTTTTGTTCTACTTGGCTCAGCTTACAATGATAACTTTCGTCTTGAAGGCAAGCTGGCAAAGACTTCTCAGGGATTGCCATATGAAATGGCAAGGTTCCCGTGTAAGTATGATGGTTGGAAGTATCCTTCTTCTGTCACGATCACGATTTCTCATGTCAAAGAGACCCGTAAGGGTTGCGAGGTTTTTGGCGAGTGGGAAGAAGGAGGTGACAAGTGGCATTTCAATGGCTTACTAAAGCCCTATAGCACGTAATAAGCGATAACTCGAGTAGACAAAACTCCATGTAGGGGGTCGCACCGCACAAACTATACGAGGGCGGAGCACGGCACTGAGAATTTTCTCGACTTTATCCAAATCGCATCTATCAATATTCTGCTAAAACCATTCTGAGACAGGTTCTAGCCACGAACCTTATATAGCCGCAATATATCCCGATAGGGTTTTGGCGCCAATCGAATCGCCTCTGCGTGAGCGTCTCTGAGACATTGTTTAAGCCCGCCCATTGCATCCTCTTCACTAGGAAATGCTTTCAGATAATCCGTAGGGGTATACGCTTCGTCCTTCTGTCCACGATAAGAAAATTTAGCGTACAAATATATACCTGCACGACACACTTTCATCCCTTCACCCGGGATATCCAAGCCATAGCCAATAGTAACGTACAGCCAATCACCCTTTCCAAGAAAGGATTTCCCGTTTCTCGGATTACAAATTTTCCCATCAGAATAGAAATAAACGCTACCCGATTTTACGAATCTTCCTTCCTCAGGCAGATAGTCTTGGTCCTCCCGGCTTTCGTCCTTACTAAGACTCTTTTTGAGTGATTTCAGATCAAAGCGAGGATGCAGACTAAAGCTCCTTGAAAATCTTTGTGAAAAAAGATCGGGATTCTGGTTGCGAATCCGATCAGCAAGAACTTCCAAGTTTCCGAGAAAAACCTTGAAAATATCCGGAAGAGCCGTTACCGAGTTATCACTCTGCAGACGCCCATATCCATGTTTATCCTTAAATCCAAGCATTCGAGCGAGAAGAAACTCCAAAGCCTTCGCCTTTTTCTGCGAGGCCAGATCAATTGTTTGATAGGATGTCACGCCTATGTCCTCAAGATATTCCAAGAGCATACGACTAAATTCCCCATCGCTGCTTCTTAGTGATTCGTAAAGATCTCGATACCTTTTCTGAATAACGGACCTACTTTTCTGCTTCTCTTGCTTTAACTTCTCATCCTGATCGTTCGGCAGCGCATACCGACTAAGAAGAAAAAACCCGAGAGATCGCTCACTACCCGAAACATTTAACATGGAGAGATAGCTATCGAATTGCTCGGCATTGCTGGCGCTTCTACTGTCATCCTCCTTGATCTCGATCAGCAATAGAGGATTGCCAGCTTCTAGCACTGCCAAATCTGCCCGGGCATTCACACCTTTCTTGGATTGGAAATTCCATTCATATTCTATCTGTAGATCGCCTTCCATTAGGGACTTACCGGAAATTCCGAAAAATTTGGCGAACGTCTTCGGTTCTCGTCTGCCGAGTTCACGAAGCAGAAGAGCTAAATAACGCCCAGAATACTTAGCCTTAAAGAACCCTCTGATGTCCTCAAAAAGCCCCGTCACAAAATATCTCCAAAATTATTGGATCGACTTATGGAAATCGAATTTCTCTTAAGGCTTTTAAATCTTTAATCGCCTTTCGGGTATCCTCGGCATTAATCATGAAGTTATACAATTGGTATCCTCTTCGTTTAATCTCCTCCGACCAGAATTCAATAACCCTGCTAAGCAATCGGGCGACGTCACGAGGCTTAACATGATCTTCGAAGGATTCACTAAAAAATGCTGTATTGCTCAAAATATCATCTAGAGAATGCGCCTCATCGGCTAGTACCTCGTGGAGATCTACGGTATCGTCCAAACTAACTCTCTCGTTAACCATGTCCTGCAATTCTTTAATAATCTGCATAATGTCCTGTAGCCAAGAGGTTAAATGAACCTTTTTAGAGCACTCACTGTCGCCGATCATATGCATGACATTATTAACCACCAGACTAAAATCTTCGAGGGCAAGGATAAGAGTCTCAGCTGTGGGATTCTCCTCTAGGGAGACTACCTCTTTATGTATCTTCCCCTTTCGCTTGGACATGCTTCTCTTGTGATACCTTACAGGCAAAGGTAAAGCGATGTACTGCATCTTTTGTTCTTCCATCAGTGGCCCTCCCTTTCTCATCTACTAAAGCTTCCGTTTTTTCCTCTCCCGGCGCTCAGAATAGAAAATCTCCGAATATGACTGACCTCACTCCCAAACCCGCGTAACCACCATTCCAGTTGCGCCGTATCGACGACCGTCGCACTGATCTCCAACCGGCCATCCAGTTCCCGCACCCGCTGATCGGCCGATAGCGGCGATTCAAGCAAATGCAGCCCGGCATCCTTGTTAATACGAAACGTAATCCGAATCCGCTTGCCTTCGCCAAACCCGAACCGCCCATCGTCATCGTATTTTCGCAGATCGAAGTCTTTGGGGCGCGCAAACGTAAGCGTAGATGCCTTGGCAGAGATCATGCGGTGTAATGCCATACTCCGTTCGTTATCAAACCCCCGGAACCGGCACACGAGATAGAGGCGCGGCCCTTGCTGCGCCAGCCCCAGAGGCATAACCTCGCAGGTCGTTTGCTTGCCAGCGGCATTTTTATAATCGATCCTCAACCACAGATTACTATACAGCGCGTTGCTGACCTCATCGAACACGCCCGACTTGATTTTGGGCGGCAGAAGCGGCTGCGTCTCGCGGATGACCCGGACCTTTGATAACCACTCCCGTTCGCGTTGAGTGTTTGCGTGAGGTCCAAGATTCGTGCACGCCTGATTGAAGAATCCTTCCATCGATTTCATCAGGCTTGCGGGCAGCAGGTTGCGCAGGTGCTGTTCGGCCAGCGTCAGCAGCAGGGATTCCTGCTCGGTCAGCATGGGCACGGCCAGTCCCTTCGCACGCTCGCTCCAGCGATAGCCGTAAGGCTTGTTTCGATCGTCGCGCTCGATATCGAAATGGTCGGATAGCATCTCCAGTTGCCGTTGGATCGTGCGCAGATCGCGGGCGAGATCGGTGTCTTCGAGTTGCGTGCAGAGCTCCCTGGCCGTCACCTTGCCGCGGCGCGGGATGCGGCGCAGCAATTCGAGGGCCAGAAGCACCGTTTCCCTGGTATCCGGGCGCCTGGGCATGGGTCTCAGGCCGCAGGGGCCGGGCGGCCCGAGAAAAAATGCCAGAGCCGGACCATCGCGTAGGTATCCATGTGGCAGTAGGCGAGCAACTGCCGCTCGATCTCCATCTTCCTCTCCCTGTCCGTCTCCGGGAGAATCGCCTCCCGATACCTGTCCATCGCCATGCCGCCGTCCTGTACGCCGTCGAGCGCATCATAGCTGAGGTCCGGTATGGCGGCGGGCAACAGGCTCTTGATACTCCAGCTCCCCTGCTGGCCCGGATGGTAGTAATACCGCTCGGCGAGCGGGCGAAGATCGACGATCCGTTCGTCGATAGCGAGCAGCGATCGCCTGAGCCTTGGGAAGCGGTTTGCCAAGTCCTTGATGCAGAGGCGTTCGAAGACTGCGCTATAGACGAAAACGGGGCCGCGCTCGCCGCAGGCCGCGATCAGCGCCTCGGCGCACGCGCGGGAGGAATCGCGCCCGCTGAGATCGAGGAACGACCGGTGATCGAGCCTGCCGGTTCTCGAAAGGCGATGCACGCTGAACTGGAACGGAATCTTCTGCCACGGCCGCGTGCCCTTCCAGATCGGCGCGGCGAAATCGACGGTCTCGAAGTCGAGGAAAAAGGCCGGGAGTTTATGAGCCGCGAGATCCGCAGCCGCTCCCTCTGCATCGAAATGGGCCTTGCCGGACAGCGTGCAGTCCTTGACCCGGCGCTGGCGGTCATTGAGCAGCCCGTCCGAGATCTTCCGCATGTCGCGGACGCCCTTGTCCTCGATCAGTCCTTTCAGCGCTCCCGACTGGACTCTCGGCAGCCAAGTCACGGGATACTCGATCTCGGGCTCCCGGCTCTCGCAATAGCCGTGAAAACCACAGGCATAGGGTGCGTTGCAGTGCCCGCCGGTGTGAATCCGGGGTTCCGTACGCCTGCTGGCGACGCTTTGGGCCTCTTCCAGCCAACCGCGGACTTCATCCGCGCGGCCGAACGCCTCCTCGGTCAGGTCCTGCTCGACCAGAAGCCCATCGTAATGGCCGCCGCCGGGATAGACCCATGTCTTATCGACATGGGCCAGCGCAACCGACAGAAGCGGCACGCCGGCCTTTTCGGCGACGAACGCCTGAACGGCAACGTCGTCCCGGTGATAATCCTTGACCTTGGTCGAGGATTTGACCTCAATCATGCGCCATGCCTTTTTCCCTTTCGTGCGGACCGGCAACATCACGTCCGCCAACGCCAGTGCCCCTCCGCCGGCCATGGCCGCCTCGAAAACGGGCCGGGATGATGACAGCGCTTCTTCTGTCAGGGCAAACGCAGTGCTGAAATTGTCCCGATCAACATCAATCAGCCGGCCCCTGCCGCGCGGATCGTAAATCTGACGCGCGATCTCGCCGACCCTGTGCCCGGCGTCGAAGCTCGCCTGCGTCGCCATCGAGTCCTCCCTGAGGTCCGGCCTGTGAATCTCCAGCCACAGGCGCTTCGGGCATTGCCGGAAGGCCAAGATCTTGCTCTTCGAAAGCACGCGTGCCTTGTCGTTCTTTTTCATCGGGCGGCTCCTCATCATTGGACGAACCCGATGGCCCTCGCGCCGCTTTTCAGGGCGCACTCGCCTTCGAGCAGGTCCATGAGAGCTTCAGACGAGCGGATCGGACGAAACCGGCTCTGCCGGATGGCTGTTGCGAAATCCCCCGGAGTCAGTTTCTTCAGCCCCGCCAGTCGTGTCAACTGCGATTCCGGCTTCTCCATGCCCAGATTCGCGCAATAGCGTAGGTACAGTGCGCGTGCCTGCGCGGGCAAGAGATAGTCGAACCTTACCTTGAGATCGAAGCGGCGCAGCGTCGCGGCATCGAGTCCGTCCATCAGGTTCGTGGAGGCGACGAATATCCCCGAGAACGATTCCATCTGGGTCAGCATCTCGTTCACCAGGCTGATTTCCCAACTGTGGCTGGCTCCGCGCCGGTCCTGCAGGAAGCTGTCGACCTCGTCGATCAGTAGCAGGGCGCCTTCCCGGTCGGCCTGCGCGAATGTACGCGCGACGGCCTTCTCGCTTCCGCCGACCCACATGGACATCAGGTCGGAGGCGCGCCTCGCCAGAACGGGCGCTCCCATTTGCTCCGCCAGCCAGCGCCCGTACGCGGTCTTCCCGGTGCCGGGCGGGCCGTAGAGGCAGAGTCGCCCCGACTTCGCCTCTACCAGTCCGGCCGTGACCTGCTCCAGATCGGCATCGGCATGAATGAACGCCGGGTCATAGACCTCGGGGAGGCGGGTCGGATCGTCCTTCTTGACCGGATCGTGACCCTGCGCCTCCAGCGTATGGCCGATCAGAAACTCGACCGTGGCGGCTGTCCCCCGTTCGCCGAGTTCCTCCCGGATGGCGCGGACGACCGACGACGCCCTCGCGACCACCGCGGGGGCGAGCGACTCCGATTCCGCGAGCCGTCTGATCGTCGGGGCATCCAGCAGGTCGGCGCAGGTTTCCTGAATAATGCGCTCGCGCTGCCTCTTCGGCGGCACCGGTAGCTCGAAGACCATATCGAAGCGGCGGACGAACGCCGGGTCGAGGCTTCCAACAGAATTCGAGAGCCAGACTGTCGGCACCGGATTCTCCTCCAGCATCCGGTTTATCCACGCTTTGCGGGTCTGTGCGGTGCTTTTCCGGCCGAACAGGGTATGACCGTTGTTGAAGATGTCCTCCGCCTCATCGAACAGGATGAGGCTCCGTCGCCGGCTGAAGAAGCATTGTGCCGCCCGGAATGCGCGCAGGCGCTGCTCGCCTTTGATGGGATCCTCGTCCTCATCTTCGCTCGCCACCTCGAAGAGTTCGCAGCCCGACTCCTTCGCAAGCACCTTGGCAAGCTCCGTCTTGCCCGTGCCGGGAGTGCCATGGACGAAAATATTGACGCCCCGGCGTCCGCTCTCGATCGCCTGCCGGAGATAAGGCCGGAGTACCGCGAGGACCGGGCCGATATGTTCATAGTCGGTCAACTCAAGATGCGGCGGGGAACTGGGGCGCACCATATCCCGTATATAACTGACGGGGTCGGTGTTGCTGGACGATACATGATCCGCAAACTGGTCTGACAGTAACTCGAATTTGCCGCTCAACTGCGAACTCCCACTGGGACATATTGTAAGCAGGCCGCATCGGCGCAGAGCTCCGTCGGCGCTGCACGATGAGCGAATGGCGCGCACAGGAATATCGAGAACCGCGGAAAGGACATGCAGCATCTTTGCAGAGGATAGATAGCCCAGATAATCCACCGCATTTCCGAGGAGACACTCGTTCTTGAGCATCACCACGAATTCGAGGATATGGCGATCCGTATCCGTAAGCCCTACCAGCGCCGATAGGCGCTCGATATTTCGGCGCAAGCGGAGGGGCGGCTCGGCCTTGGATAGTCTTTGCTCGCCTGCTCGATAGATTTCTCGCAGTTCAGCCCGAACTGCCTTAGGGTCGAATTCGTGCTTTGTGCAATCGACCCATTTATGTAACCCGAGATGATTCGCGATGGCATCGTCGCTGAAACCGTGCTCGCTGATGAACTCACGAAGCCCGCCCAAGGGGACCAGGACGCGCAGGAGCCACAGCTTGACGATGGGAGGCACCTTGATCAGGGCGCCTGAGCGGGAATGCAAACGATGTCTGGGCATGATGATTCCTCCTTGGGTCTGGAGGTTATTGTCACCGAACCATGCGTCAATATGTGTCGCATCGATATCGTGCCACATCCTGTGAAGAAGAACTGGGTACCCGGGCCAAGACGTGTTAATACTTCCCGTGCGTTGCAAAGAGGTTAGACGACATGAACATGTTCTTTATCATTCAAAATGCAACTTCTCGCATTGAGCCGTTTCACTCACGCTATCTGGCAGCAGTTCTGAAGGAGAGCACGGAGGGTGATGGAACCTTCTTTTCCGCATTCTGGCGCATGGCAACCCAAGATCTCTGGCCAATACCGGAGGTCCTTAACACTGGAATGTTTGAAGTAATCCCCGAGGACCCGCTGGAGGTTGGTCGTATAGACATCACCGTCAAAGACAAAGAGAACAGAAGGATCCTCGGTATCGAGGTAAAGACATCCGACCGCTCTGCTACGCAGGGACAGCTTGAACGCTACTTAGAATCCCTAAAGAAGAAGTACGCCGGCCAAGAAATCCACGTCGCATACCTGACGCCGTTCAACAAGACCCGCGCGGAACAGCATGTAGCGGAACAGTATGCAGAGGCGCTTGCCTCCGTGCAGGAATTCAAGGAGTTTCAGAAGATCCACCCATTATCCGTACATATATCCTGGTTGGATGTGGCCGAGATCAACCGGGATGGAGACGACGTGTGGCGGCAACATCAGCATTTCGTCAGGGACACTATTTGCAACGAAAATAAGCTTCGGGTACGGAATCGAGGCTTTGAAATCTTCTTCGAAAAGGCGGCGGGTGAGTTCGAAGAAACGCTGGCTGGTCTTGGACTGGACATCAATAATCATGAACTGGATGCAGCGAGCATTAAGGATCCAGCTTCGTTCGCAGCCGCCTTTCGTGTTCTGATTGAATCGCCCAAAACGCACAAGGCAGTAGTCCGGCCGAACAAATTCCCGGATGACTTGAAGCAGATATTCTTGAAATCAGAGTTCTATGCGATCCATTCGGCACTCTTCAGTCTTGCCGGCGAATACCCGCATGTCTGGGTGGAAGGAACGAGTGACTATGGGCTGCGTGTAGCTCATCCCGACCATAGTGCCGGCGTTAGTATGATCCGGTCTTTGGGGCCAGGACGGTTCGCTGTGATGCAACCCCGTTAAACCGACGTGCCGGATATTCAGCGGCTCAGGGAAGCGGAGCCGAGGTTGTGGATCTGAGCGGAACGCATTCTATTCCGCTACCCGCCAGTTCACCAGGACCGGATAGCGCGATACCTCGCACCCGAGTTCGACGAGCCATTCCGCGAGAGTCCGGTTCGAATTGTGATGCAGCGAGTACGCGATCGGATACGGCACGAACTCGAGATCCATCTGCGGGTTGAACAACAGCGCGTCCGCGGCTTGCGGGTGTGAAAATAAAACGCGCTGCTGATACTGGCGAGGAATCAATACACCGGGGCGGCTTACAGGGCCGGCGGCATCGTCAATATCCAGGTTGCCACCGAGAAATAGATCAGCACGCCGGTGACGTCGGCGATCGAGGTCACCAGCGGCACACTGGCGGTCGCCGGATCGAGTTTGAAGCGACTCAGCAGGAACGGCAGCGACATCCCGAGCACGCTGCCGATGATCACGACGGACACCATCGTCACGCCGACGACGGCCGCGATCTCGGAACCGCCGCGTGCCGCGCCGATGGTCGAGATAATGATCGCCATGGTCAGACCCAGCAGCCCGGCGACCCCGAATTCACGCCCCAGCATCCTGCCCCAGTCGCGTAATTCCACGTCGCCGGTGGCCAACGCGCGCACCATCAGCGTCGATGCCTGGGCGCCGGCATTGCCGGCGGATGCGATCAGCAGCGGCAGGAAGAACACGAGGACGATATAGGAAGCGATCGTATCCTCATAGTGGGCAATACTTGCCGCGGACAGCAGGTTCCCGAACACCAGCGCGACCAGCCAGAACACGCGCTTGCGGTACAACAGCGGGATCCCCGCGTCGCGCACGCTGCCATCGAGCTTGCCGATCGTGCCGACGCGATGGAAGTCTTCGGTCGCCTCTTCCTCGGCGACGTCCATCGCGTCGTCGTAGGTCACGATGCCGACCAGGCGGTTGGCGTGATCAACGATCGGCAGCGCTATCAGGTCGTACTTGCTGATCTTGTTCGCAACATCTTCCTGGCGATCAGCGACCTGGCTGAAGATCACGTCCTCGACCATCAGGTCGGCGACGCGGGCGCTGGTCGGCGCGATGATCAGGTCGCGCAGTGACACAGTGCCAAGCAGGCGGCGTTCATCGTCGATGACGTAGGCCTGGTAGATCGTCTCCTTGTCGGGCGCCTCGTGGCGCAGGCGCTGGATCGCGTCGAACGCGGTCAATTGCGGCGTGAGTGTCGCGTACTCCGAGGCCATGATCGCGCCGGCGGTGCCCTCTTCGTGGCTCGCGAGATTGCGGATGTCATCGCGCTCGGCCTGGGCGAGACCGGGGAGCAGCGCCTCCTGCTGATCCGGGGCGAGCCGGTTGAACAGGTCGGCGCGCTCGTCCGATGACATATGCAGGAAGATCTCGGCGAGGTTGCGACGGTTCAGCGAATTGGCAAGCTTGACCTGCTCGGCGGGCGGCAGGTAACCAAAGACCTCGGTGCGGCGTTCGGTCGGTAGCGCGGACAACACGCGCCAGATGTCGGCGCCCTCGAGTTCGGAGATGCAGGTCGCGATATTGGCCGGATGAACGTCGTCCAGCAGCGCACGCAGCGCCGTGATGTCGCGATTTGCGAGAATCTCTCGAACGGTAGTGGTGAGGGTCTCGTTGTCCATGGTCCACCTCCGGCAACTGCACTGGCACGGCAGCGCGAAGGCGAACCCGGAAACTCAGAGGAGCACCGGGATCTCCGGGGACTGCCGACCCAGTGCGGATCGCATTTGAATTGTCGGGTTACCGCTGCTGCTACAGGGTACGTCCATCGTCGGTGATTTCATCAGCGCCTCCGTCTCTGGAAGGCGGGCGAACTATAGCCGATGCGCGCGCATATGGTCAACCGCGCATAATAACCAGTTGTCGATCGGAGAGAGCGGACGACTAGCTAGCGAAAGGGTAGCGAGAAACCGTGACAGTCCGTCGCGATACCCGGCCTCCGAAACGACGAAGCCGTCGCTGTGGCCGTAACAGCGATAATCGATGATCAGCGCCGCGAGACCGATCTCGTGAAAGATAATGATCTCACAATGTTCTCCATGCTACGAGGCTCCAGGGAACTCCCCTGTCCATCGCCCCGGATCAACACCCGGATCAGCAACCCGCTTCCGGCTGCTCGCCGAGCGCGATCCTGTTGATCGACATGAACGCGTTCTTCGCCGCGATCGAGCGGCTCGACTCCCGGAGCCGCGCGGCCGTCGTCATCTGTTAGACTTGCTGCTTGCAGGGGCAGCGGATTTGCCCGTATTTCATCTTTCCAGGAGGAACCCGTGGCCGACAAACACGCAACGATTCTGATCGTCGGCGGCGGCGCCGCCGGCGTCTCGGTGGCCAACAACATGCGCCGGCAGAACGCCGACATCGATATCACGATCATCGAACCTTCGGAGAAGCATTACTACCAGCCCGGATTCACGATCATCGGCGGCGGCGCCTATACCCTTGAACAGGCCACCCGTAACGAGGCCGACCTGATCGGACGCGGTATCGAATGGATCCGGGACTACGCCGAAAGCTTCGACCCGGAAAACTTCAAGGTGATCCTGCGCTCCGGCGAAGTCATCAGCTACGACTTCCTCGTCGTCTGCCCCGGCCTGCAACTCGACTGGGGCAAGGTCGCGGGCCTCAAGGAGACGCTGAACAACAATGGCGTCTGCAGCAACTATTCACCGGACACCGTCGAGTACACCTGGGAATGCATCAAGGGTCTGCGCTCCGGCACCGCGCTGTTCACGCAACCGCCGATGCCGATCAAGTGCGCCGGCGCGCCGCAGAAGATCATGTATCTCGCGGCCGATCGCTTCCGCCGGAACGGCAACCTGAAGATGTATCGAATCGAATTCTGCAACGCCGGACCCGGCATGTTCGGCGTGCCGTTCTTCGCGAAGGCGCTCGCGCAGGTTGCGGCCGGCTACGGCATCAAGACCAGCTTCAATCACAATCTCGTTTCAATCGATGGACCGGCGAAGCTCGCGACTTTCGAGGTCACCGACGCCGACGGCAACAAGACCCGAGTCGACAAGAAGTTCGACATGATTCACGTGACGCCGCCGCAAAGCGCGCCGGACTTCATCAAGCGGAGTCCGCTCGCCGCCGCTTCCGGCTGGGTCGATGTCCATGAGAATACGTTGCAGCACAAGAAATACCCGAACATCTTCGGCCTCGGCGACGCGACCTCAACTCCGAATGCAAAGACCGCCGCCGCGGTGCGCAAGCAGGTGCCGATCGTCGTCGACAATATCCTGTACCAGAGAGCCGGCAGGCAGGTCGAGGCAAAGTACGACGGCTACGGCTCCTGTCCGCTGACGACCTCGCTCAGCACGGTGATGCTCGCCGAGTTCGGTTACGGCGGCAAGGTGATCCCGTCATTCCCGCTGCTCGACCCGCGCAAGAACCGCTACATCTGGTGGGTCGGCAAGACCACCGGATTTCCGTGGCTGTACTGGCACATCATGCTGAAGGGCCATCGCATCGACCTGCCGAGCAGGGAATCCTACGCCCGCAAGTACGTCGAGGCGGGTTGACGGGCATTCCGGCAGGGATTACCGCGGCGCGTCCCCGGGGGAGATCAGGCTCTCGACGCCGGGCTGACTCCCGGCCGGGTCGCCGAACGTGCCGCCGGTCAGCATCTCGATGATGCCGTAGTAGTTCAGCAGGCTGTAGAAGAATCCGACGATGACGATCAGCATGACCAGCTTCGGCCATGCGGCAGGACGCTGCCCGAAGCGGTCGCGAGCCGAAACGCGCGCGCCCGGCGGCAGCTGCGCGATGCCGGTCAGGCTCGCGCCGAACGGAACGCTGATCCGCGCTTTCGCGTTGACCGCCCAGCCATTCGCATCGAGGATCGGACCGAGATTGCGCTTTCTGAGCTTGAGCCAGGCGATGATCACCGACGGCGCCGAGATAATCAGGAACAGCGCGGCGAGCGCGATGCAGAGTTGCCAGAACGGCAGCTTGAACAAACCGCTGGCATAGCCGGCAATCGCCGCGAACGCGGTCATCAGCGCGCCGAAGGCGACGCCCATCGCGGCGACGGTGCCGACATCGATCTTTTTGCCCTCCGGCGGCCTGGCCTTGTCGACATTCGCGGCAGTGGTCGCGGACGTCTCCAGCTTTGTCGATGAGGATGTCTCGGCCGCCGCGGCGCGCTTCGCGACCTGCTCCTCGATCAGGCGCACCAGTTTCTTGTACGGCGCCCAGAAGGCCTGCCGCACACTGATCGGATTCTCGATGATCTTCGTGATCGTCGCGTCCCAGTCGCGCCCCGCCCGGTCATAGAAGATGCCGTTTCTGCCGACCATCAGGTTGTCCCCGTCGCCGTTGGTGACCGCCGCGACGATCTGCTGCTTTTCCCCGGTACTCTTGCGCGCGCAATCACAATAGAGGAGGTAGGCGCCGGCCATGCCGGCCATCGTTGCCTGCCGCGCGGCATCATCGGCCAGCAGCGTCAGGTCGCAACTGCGCTGATCAATATAAAGCCTGCCGACCTGGAAGATCGCGGACGACTCGCCGCTGTAGAAGTGCCGGAAGTTGACGAAGTTCTCGCACAGCAACCGCAGGTGGCGACAGTAACGTACCAGCCTGTCGACGGCATGAATCTCATCGGCCGCCCCCTTCTCGACGAGGTCCTGGCCGATCAAGCCGGCCAGCCGTTCACCGGCGTCGCTGCCCAGGATTTTACGCACCCGATCGACCGGTAGCGCATGCAGCACCGAGGCGGACATCGCGCTGTTCCATGTCTCGAACGGCGCGATCCTGGCGAGCATCTTCTGCCAGTCATCGAGGGTCAAGGCCTTGCGGTCGCCGAGCAGCGCCACGATCGCATCGACGCGCAGCCGTTCGATCGCCGCCTCCCACGCCGGGTTGATGCCTTCGGTCAACGCGAGAGGTTTCCCTGCCTCGACATGGGACAACGGCAATGCGGCGATCTCCGCCGCGGACGGCATCAGTTCCACCGCGGACAGCGCAAGATAATCCTTCTCGTCCCGGTTGAGCATGTTCGTGGCACGTGAGTCGAATGCGGCGAGCCGGCAACGGGTGAAATAATCAGTCACCTTGGCCCGGACAGCGGCGATCGCTGCCGCAGCGGCAGCGGTCCTGTCGCCCAGCGGCAGGACCGACTTGTCATCGTCCGCCTGCCGCGCGAGCGCCGAAAATGTGACCGCCTCGGTCAAAAAGCGATCGAGCCTTTCCCGGGAAATGCCGGGCTTGCCGGAGAGATCGGTATCGGCGCCGAGACAGGCGATGATGTCATCGACGACAGACCTGAGCGCCTCGTCGCCGGCGGCGGCATCTGCGGTGATGATCCCGTCGCCGTTGAAAGTGAGCTGCGCGAATCGTCCGGCCGCCTCGACCGTGTCCGCGATGCTGATCTCTGTCGCCTCGGGCTTGCCGAGCAGCACCAGCACATGCCGGATCGAGGACAGCATCGTTGCGCCATCCGTGTGCGAATCGTTGATCGCACCGAGCGGCAGGGACTCACGCTCGCCGAGGAGATCATCGGGATTCCTGAGCAGGCTGCCAGCCCACTTGATCGCGGCGATCAGTTCCGGGGCGCGTATCCGGCCATCGCCGTCGGTATCGATCAGTTCAAGGGTCCTGGTATCGAAGTGCAGTCCCCTGACCGGGCAGGCGAGCGCCGCCCACAACTTCTGGTCGAGCTGATCGAGCGCCATGAGATCCGCGCCGGACGACAGGGACACCTGATCGAAGTCGCCTGCGCGAAAAAAATTCCAGTCATGACCAGAATTCGAGTGCGACATGCGCAACCCTCCCTGTCCCTGTCATCTTGCGAAACCGGGTTCGCACCCACAGCCCTCCCTCGTGCGGCCGCACCGGATTATAGGCACGATCAGGATGCCTGCGCCAGATGCGCCAGCCTCACGCCATGGCCGGCGTAATCAACAGGTAGAGTTGGAGGACGAAATTGATCAGCGACAGCACGCCGAGCAGGCGCACGAAGAGGATCAGCGCACCGCTTTGTCCCCACGCCGAGAGCAGACCGGGGTTGCCGCTCGCACGCGCGAAGAAGGTTAATATGAACTGCACGACCTGGCGCGGCCGGTGAAGGCAGGCGACGCCGGCCCACAGAAATAAAACAGCCATCAGGAGAATCATGATGCTGTCCATGCGCCGGGCTTATGCCTTCGCCAGGGGCAGACGGATCGTGACCGCGAGGCCGCCATCCGCCCGGTTGGCCGCCGCGATCGTGCCGCCGTGCAGGGTGATTGCGCGCCTCGCGATCGCGAGTCCGAGGCCATGGCCGCCGCTGGCGCGGTCGCGAGCCTCGCTGGCGCGAAAGAACGGATCGAAGATCTTCACGAGCAGCGCCTCGTCGACACCGGGGCCGTGATCCCGCACGGTGATGACGGCCTGCCGGTCGGCCGTGTCTTCGTCGAGCGCGATCGCGACTGCCGTGCCTTCCGCGGTGTAATGCACCGCGTTACGCACGACGTTCTCGATCGCACTGTGCAGCAGCTCGGGATGGCCGTCGATCGTCAGCGGAACGCTGCGCAGGGAAACGACCTGCCGGGCGCGCTGACCGGCCTCGAACGCGGCGTCCGCCTTGATGGTATCGATCAGCGCGGCGAGCTCGACCGGCTCGCGGCTTCCGTCGTTCGCTCCGCCGTCGAGTCGCGCCAGCGACAGAACCTGTCCGATAAGCTCGTTGAGTCGTTCGGCTTCGCGCTCGATACGATCGAGTTCCTCGTTCGCGCGTCCATCGGTGCGTTGGCGCGCAAGGCCGAGCGCCGCCTGCAGGCGCGCAAGCGGTGAGCGCAGTTCATGCGAGACATCGCGCAGCAGTCGCTGCTGGCTCTCGATCAGCATTTGAACGCGGTCCGCCATGCGGTCGAAATCCCGGCCAAGCCCACCCAGTTCGTCCCGCCGCCGCCCGAGTACCTCGCCGACACGGATCGCAAGGTTGCCGCCGGCGAGCCCCTGTGTCGCGGTGCGCAGACGTCGCACCGGCCCGCTCAGGTAACGCGCGAGGCCAAGACAGACAAGACCGCTCAACACCAGCGCAGCAAGCAATCCCTGGATTGTGAACAGGTGCCAGATCGGATGCGGCGGCTTGAACAGCATGACAAGCCGGTAAACGCCCTCGCCCGGCACCGGCACTGCCTGCACGATCAGGCGCCTCCGCTCGCGCGGACCCTCGCCGCGCGGACTCTCATCGGGCGATATCCGCGCGAAACGCTGCAATTGTCCGGGTACCGTTTGTCCGAGCGCCTCCCGGCCGGAAGCATCGAATACAAACACGCGCATCGACCGGGTGTGATCGGTATTGTCGAGCCAGTCGCGCAGTCCTGCGATGCCGCCTGTCAGCAGAACCTCCTCGGCCCGCGCCGCATCCTCGGCAAACTGATTCTGCGCGCGCTCGATCATCGGCGGGATCTTCTCGCCGCCGAGCTGTGCCGTCGTCCATGCAATGACAACGCCGACCGCGATCATCGTCAGCCAGAACGACAGGAAGATCTTGCCGAACAGGCCGTACATGCTCAGTCCTCCTCGCGCACATAGATATAGCCGACGCCGCGCACCGTCTGGATACGTTCGTCTCCGCCGGCGAGCGGCCCGAGCTTGCGGCGGAGATTGCTGATGTGCATGTCGAGGCTGCGATCGTAGCGGGTCAGCTTGCGGCCAAGCGCCTGTTGCGATAACGAATCCTTTGTGACGACAAGCCCGCTTGATGCGAGCAGCGCCGCGAGCACACTGTACTCGGTGCTCGTCAACGCGACCGGCGCGCCGTTCTGCAGAACCCGCCGCGCGGCCGGCTGAAGCTCAATGTCGCCGACATGCAGATCGGAATTCTCACTCTCGTGGCTGTCGGCGCCGGTTCTGCGCAGGATAGCGCGCACGCGGGCGACGAGTACGCGCGGATTGCAGGGTTTGGGGAGGTAATCGTCGGCGCCGAGTTCGAGGCCAACGATGCTGTCAATATCGCCGCCACGCGCGGTCAGCATCAGCACCGGTGTCAGCGACTTGCGCCGCAGTTCGCGCAGCACATCGAAACCGTTGCGGCCCGGCATCATGACGTCGAGTACGACGATGTCGTGGTCGCCGGAAAGCGACCTGTCCAGCGCGATATCGCCGTCATGGACGACCTCGACCTCGATGCCTTCGCCCTTGAGATAGGCGCTCAGCATCTCGCACAGCTCCTGATCGTCGTCGGCGAGCAGCAGTCGGATCATCGGCATCCAGGTTTCATGGCTTATGCAGGATTATATCGCCGCACGATGAAGCCCGAATGCCTTTTACATAATCTTACAATCACAGGATGCGGCTTCGCTGCAACGTCTATGGCCGCCTGCGCTAATGCAGGGTGGCGTGGGCCAGGTGTATCACCGTCACGCCCGCAATGATCAGCGCCAGCTGCTGGAACGTGGCGCGCGGCTGCAGGCGTTTGTGCAGACCGGGGATCAGGTCGGCGACCGCGATATAGATGAAACTCGCCGCGGCGACCGCCAGCACGTAGGGCACGACATGCGTGACTTCCGACAGCGCGAAGTACGCAAGCACCCCGCCGACGACGGTCGTCGTACTTGCCAGCAGATTATAGACGAAGGCCTTCTGCCGGCTGAATCCGCTTCCGAGCAGCACCGCGAAATCGCCGACCTCTTGCGGGATCTCGTGCATTGCGACGGCGATCGCCGTGACGATGCCGAGATGGATGTCGGTCAGGAACGCGGCGGCGATCAGGATGCCGTCGACGAAATTGTGCAGGCTGTCGCCGAGCAGGATCAACGTACCGGCGACCGGCGGTTCCTGCGGCATGTGCTCGGGTGTGTGCGCCTCGCACTCGAAGGAATGGCAGTGACGCCAGAGGATCGTCTTCTCGAGGACAAAAAACCCGAGCAGGCCGAACAGCACCGCATAGCCGATATGGTGAACGTCCTTGATCGCCGGATCCAGGATCGCGTGCGGGAGGAGGGCCAGAAACGCAGCGCCGAGCAGCGCGCCGACCGCGAAACTGACCAGATGCGGGAGGATGCGCTCGCGCCAGCGCTCGGGCGCAAGCAAAAAGGCGCCGGCGGCAACGACGCTCAGCACGCCGCCGACCAGGCAAAACAGGATGATCAGCAGCAATGTCATGTCAGATCGGCTCAACCGCCGTCGGCGGGCTTGCTTGTCAGTTCGCGCAGGTATTCGACGGCTTCGGGCTTCTTGCGCTTGACCGCCCACACCAGCGCTGTCTCGCCCTCCTCGTCCTTTGCGTAAATGTCCGCGCCATGCTCGACCAGCAGCCTCATCATCGGCACATGTCCCCGGCGCGCCGCGCGCATCAGCGCGCTATGGCCGTCCTTCGCCGTCGCGTTGACCTCGGCGCCATGCTCGATCAGCAGCGCGGCGATGCCATCATGGCCGAGATACGCGGCGACCATCAGTGGCGTCAGTCCGTTGAGGTTCGCAGCATTCACGTCCGCTCCATGGTCGATCATCAGCTTGATGATCCTGACATTGTCGGTGACCGGCTGGATGATCAGCACGGTATTGCCATAACTGTCGGCGTCGTTGACATCCGCGCCGCGCGCGACGAGTTCACGCGCGAGTTCGTTGTGATCGCCGGCGACCGCGAACATCAGCGGCGAGACCCCGATGTCGCCCTTCGCGTTGACGTCGGCATCGCGATCAAGCAACAGGCGAGCGACCTCGACATGACCGCGCCGGATCGCGACCGCGAGCAGCGTGTCCTCGGCGCGGTTGCGGGTGTCGACATCGGCGCCCTGGGCGAGCAGCACCTCGACGGCGGCGGCATCGCCCTTGTTTACCGCGCTGACGATCGGACTGTCGCATGCGGCGAGCAACGGCAGCAGCGTCAGCCACAGGGAGATACGCAGCATGATGAAGCCAGGAGTCGGCAATGAAGGCATCGATTTCACGGAGATTAGTCGGGCAAAGGGCGATATTCTACACCGACCAGACCAGACTCGCCATGCGCCCGGTCGTCCCGTCCCGCCGATAGGAATAGTAGCGATCGCGCTGCGCGACCGTACACTCGCCGCCGCCATGGATCGCATCGACGCCGGCGGCGCGCAGGCGCAGCCGCGCGAGGCCGAAGATATCGGCGAACCAGCGATCTGGCCGCCCCGGGCGGAACATCGTCGCCGCCGCAGAATCCGCGTCGACGAAGCGCGCGCGCACCTCGGGGCCGACTTCAAAGGCCTCCGGACCGATCGCCGGCCCGAGCCAGGCCAGCAGGCGTCCCGGCGCGACGTCGAGCACCTGTAGCGCCGCCTCGATGACGCCGCCGGCAAGCCCGCGCCAGCCGGCGTGAATCGCCGCGACGCGCGTTCCTGTGGTATCGCAGATCAGCAGGGGCAGGCAGTCTGCGGTGAGCACGACGCAAACCTGGCCAGGATGCCGCGCGACAATCGCATCGGCCTCGATACCCGGCCGCCAGTCACCGGCATCGATTACTCGCACGCCATGCACCTGCTCCAGCCAGCAGGGATTGGCCGGGATCGCGGCCGCGCGCATCAGTCGTTCCCGATTTTCAGCCACCGCGTCCGGGACATCGCCGACATGCGCGGCAAGATTCAGCGAGGCGAAGGGACCGAGGCTGACGCCGCCGTCCCGGAGGGTGGCCAGCGCACGCACGTTCGCCGGCGCCGGCCAGTCCGGCGCAAGCCAGCGTATTCCATGTGCACCCTGCAACGTCATTCCGGCAAATCTATCAGATATCGCCGTCCGCCACATCCGCGCACAAGCACGCAATCAGGTGAATAGAACCAGGGCCCAGACCACCGCGGCGCACAGCAGCGAGAGGAATACCGCGGCGGATCCGAGATCCTTTGCGCGCGCCGACAGCGGGTGATCGCCATCACCGATGCGGTCGATCGCCGCCTCGACCGCGGAGTTCAGCAGCTCGACCAGCAACACGAGCAGGAGACTGCCGATCAGCAGCGCCCGTTCTACACCGCTGCCGGCGAGCCACCCTCCCAGCGGGGCGCCGATTGCAAACAGCAGCATCTCCTGACGGAAGGCTGATTCATGACGCCAGGCGGCCCGCAGGCCTCTGATCGAATACCCGGCCGCGAAATAAAGACGCTTCAGTCCGGTATGACCGGGCTTTCCCATCAGATCAACCTTTCATGCCCATGCAGTTCGCCGCGCATATATCGCACGAGCGCATGACAGTTTGATGACCATCCGGCCGTCATCAAAGCTTCATCGCCCGTTCGTCGAACCTTCACATTTCGCCATTACCCTGAAGGTCCATGCGGATACTGATGATCTCCGACGTCTACTTCCCGCGCATCAACGGCGTCTCGACCTCGATACTGACCTATCGCGAATCCCTGCTGGAGCTCGGACACGAGGTCACGCTGATCGCCCCCGCCTATCCGGCCGGCCAGCTGAACGAGCACTGGGTGCTGCGTGCTCCGTCCCGCGGCGTCTGGCGCGATCCTGAAGATCGCATGATGCACTATCGCCCGCTGCTCGCGTTGGCCGGTGAATTGCGCGGGGGGAATTTCGATATCGTCCATATCCAGACCCCTTTTATCGCGCACTATGCCGGACTCAGACTCGCGCGCCTGCTCGGCATACCTGCCATCGCGACCTGCCACACGTACTTCGAGGAGTATCTGGATTGCTATGTACCGCTGCGGCCCAGGATACTCCTGCGTTCATTTGCGCGCAGATTGTCGGCATCGCAGGGGAATGCGGTCGATGCGCTGATCGCGCCTTCGCGCGCGATGCAGGAGAAACTGCTTGAGTATGGCGTCACGACCGAGACGCGGATCATCCCGACCGGTATCGACCTGCGCCTGTTCAGCAATGGCGATGGCCGGCGCTTCCGCGAAATGGCCGGCATCGAAGCGGCGCGACCGACACTGCTCTATACCGGGCGGGTCGCGCACGAGAAAAACATCGATTTCCTGCTCGAGGTCGTGGCCAGGGCAAAGTCAGCGATGCCCGGCATCCTGCTGGTCGTAACAGGGGAGGGACCCGCTGAACGACACCTCCGTGATCTCGCCGCAACGCTCGGGATCATCGACAACGTGAAATTCGTCGGTTACCTGGACCGCAGGCGCGGCCTGCTCGACTGCTATGCGGCTGCTGATGTTTTCGTGTTCTCGTCGCTCACCGAAACACAGGGGCTGGTGCTGATCGAGGCAATGGCGATGGGCCTGCCGGTCGTCGCACATTCGGTGATGGGCACGCGCGACGTGTTGCGTGACGGCATGGGTGCACTCATTGCGGATGCCCGGGACCATCAGGACTTCTGCGCCAAGGTTCTGCACCTGCTCGGCAACCGTGAAGCACGCCGTGAACAGCAGCAGCGCGCGCGTGAACATGCCAGTTCGTGGTCCAACGAGCATTTCGCGCGCATGCTGGCCGGGTATTATGCCGAAACCATCGACAGGCACGAACGTCCCCGGCCAGTCAGGCAGCGTGCGCCACGGAATTCGGCGGTCCCATGACAGGCTTCATCCAGCGCCGGCCTGACGCGCTGACCATCGGTCTCGCCAGTGAAACCTTCCCTCCCGAGATCAACGGGGTTGCGATGTCCGTATCGCGTTTTACCCGCGGGCTGATCAGGCTCGGACACCATGTGCAGCTGATCTGTCCCTATCGCAGCGATCGCCGGCGGGAGGACCTGCCCGAAGGCGCCTCCCTGCTCACGGTACGGGGACTACCGCTGCCGCGCTATCCCGGTTTGCGCTTCGGTCTGCCTGCCGGACGCGCGATCCGCCGCCTCTGGAATCAGCAGCCCCCTGATATCGTCTATGTCGCGACCCAGGGGCCGCTGGGCTGGTCTGTCGCGCGCGAAGCGCGCCGATGCGGCATACCGGTATTGAGCGGCTACCACACCAACTTCGATATCTATTGCCGCCATTACGGACTGAAGGCGCTCGAAACCCTGGTGCTCGGATGGCTGCGCCGATTTCATCGCTCAACCGATTGCACGCTGGCGCCGACCGATGAAATCCGGGAACGACTCGAGGCGCTCGGGGTCGGCGAAGTCCGGGTACTGGGCCGCGGCGTCGATACGCAGTTGTTCACTCCGAGGCGGCGTGATCCTGCGCTGCGCGCAGCCTGGGGACTCGGCGATGACGCACTCGCTGTCATCTACGTCGGCAGGCTCGCCCCGGAGAAGAACCTCCAGCTTGCCGTCTGCACCTATCGCGCCGTGCAGGGCATGCGCGATGACGCCCGCTTCGTGCTCGTCGGTGACGGCCCGCTCGAGGCCGGGCTGCGCCGGGATAATCCGGACTTCATATTCTGCGGCATGCAGAGTGGCGAGGCGCTGGCCAGGCATTACGCGAGCGGCGACCTGTTCCTGTTCCCGAGCCTGACCGAGACGTTCGGTAACGTACTGCTCGAAGCATTGGCGAGCGGCCTTGCCGTGGCGGCCTTTGACTGCGCCGCGGCGCGTCAGCATATCCGCAGTTATTTTTCCGGAATTACCGCGGATCCCGGCAACGAATCCGCTTTCCTGCATGCGGCGCTGACGCTCGCCGGCGACGCGGCGATGCTGCGGACGACGCGCGATAACGCGAGGCTGCATGCAATTACGCAGGGCTGGGACAATGCCAGCCGGCGATTCGAAGCCCTGCTGCTGGAACATGCGGCAAGGCGGAACAACGGCCCGCTGGTGAACGGTTGCGATTCCGTCTCCTGACCTGTCCGGTCATAAAAAATTCACCGAATGTTAGCCGTCCGGACATGTGCGCTGACGATACTGATTTCAATCAAAAGCGAAACCGCGACCATGGCATCAGACAAGTCCGCGACGCTGATACACAGACTGGGCGAGATCGACATTCTGGTCTGCACCCATCTCAATCGAACCAGTCGCATCCGCGCTGTCCGGGCCTTGTTTTCCGCGATCAGCCGCCTCGGCGACGGGATTTTCTGGTACGGGCTGATCGCGCTGATCGCCGCACTGAATCCCGGGCCGGGTTACCTGCACGCGCTGCAGATGCTGCTGACGGGGTTCGCCGGCTTGGCGCTCTACAAGCTGCTCAAGTCGCGGACCGTGCGGCCGCGGCCGTTTACCCGCCATGACGACATCGATCTCGTCGCGGCTCCGCTCGACCAGTACAGTTTTCCATCCGGCCATACGCTGCATGCCTTTTCATTCAGCCTGGTCGCGTGCGCCCATTACCCATGGCTCGCTGTCCCGCTCGGGGCCTTTGCCATGCTGGTTGCGTTGTCACGGATGGTCCTCGGCCTGCATTACCCGACCGACGTGCTCGCCGGCGCGGCCATCGGGACGCTGCTGGCGACGATCAGCCTGTCATTGTTCCCCTGAGATCGCATCCGCCTGTCTGGCGGACGCGCATTTCTATATACTCGTGTTTTCGGCAACACCCGCCAGCGGCAGCTACGAAAATGCAGACGACTCAGGCCAGCCAGCAGCAGCAGAACGCCCCGGAGCAATTCGCCGCCGTCGATCTCGGCTCGAACAGTTTTCATATGATCATCGCGCAGATACAGGGCAGCGAACTCAAGCTGATCGACCGGCTGCGCGAGGTAGTGCGCCTTGCGGAAGGGCTGGACAGCAAGGGCCGGCTCATTGATGACGCGCAGCGGCGCGCGCTCGATTGCCTGCGCCGGTTCGGGCAGCGACTCGCCGGCCTGCCGCCCGAAAACCAGCGCATCGTCGGCACCAACACGCTGCGCAGCGCGAAGAACGCCGAAGAATTCCTCGAGCGCGCCGAGGAGGTGCTCGGCCATCCGATCGAGATCATCTCGGGCATCGAGGAGGCGCGCCTGATCTACGGCGGCGTCTCACACAGCCTCTCGGCCGACAACGAGAACAACCGGTTCGTTATCGACATCGGCGGCGGCAGCACCGAAGTGATCATCGGCCGCGGCTTCAGGCCGCTGCTGATGGAAAGCCTGTACATGGGCTGCATAACGATGACGCACCGGTTTTTCGGTGACGGCAGGCTGACCCAGTCCGCATTCGACCAGGCGCTGCTCGAGGCCTGGCTGGAACTGGAACCCAAGATCGAGCTGTACAAAAAACGCGGCTGGAACAGCGCGATCGGCGCCTCCGGCACCGCGCTCGCGGTCAACCGGATCCTCGCGGCAAACGGCTGGAGCAAGGATGGCATCACGCCGGCCGGGTTGCGCAAACTGATGGACGCGATGCTTCGTGCCGGCACGATCGAGGCGCTGAAGCTCGAAGGGATGAGCCGCGAGCGCGCGCAGGTGCTGCCCGGCGGCTTCGCGATCCTGCTCGCGACGCTCGAGGCCCTCGGCATCGAACGCATGGGCGTCAGCGACGGCGCGCTGCGTGAAGGCCTGCTCTACGACCTGATCGGCCGCCATCATACCGGCGACGCGCGCGACGCCAGTGTCGAGGCCCTGGCCACGCGGTATCACGTCGATGAGTCGCAGACGAACCGGGTCGAGCAGACCGTGATGCACTGCCTGCGCGGGGTCGCGGGCGAATGGAAACTCGACGTTGAAGAGGATGCGCGCTGGCTGCGCTGGGGCGCGCGCCTGCACGAGATCGGACTCGACATCGCCCACAGCAACTACCAGAAGCATGGCGCCTATATCATCGAAAATGCCGACCTCGCCGGCTTCTCGTATCAGGAACAGCAATTGCTCGCGCTGCTCGTGCTCGCGCACCGGCGCAAGTTCCCGGTCAGGGAACTGAAGGAGATCAAGAGTATCTGGGGCAAGAAGGCCGAGCGACTGATCCTGCTGTTGCGTCTCGCAATCCTGCTGCACCGCAGCCGCGGCGCGACACCGCTGCCGGACTTCCGGCTCGAGGGGAGGAAGAAGTTTCTTGCGCTGCACCTGCCTCCCGACTGGCTCAAGGCCCACCCGTTGACGCGCGCCGACCTCGGCCGCGAGGCGCAATACCTCGCGCAGATCGGCGTGATTCTGGAATTCAAATGACCAAAGGGGTCAGAGTCGTTTAATCCCGCCAAGCAGAAACGAAAACTCCCGCCCCGTATTGGAGATCGAGAACAGTTGATATCCGGCGCCGCGCAGTCTGGCGACCAGTTCCGCGGTCCGTGCCGGACCAATGCCCGGCATGCGATGATGAAATTCTACCAGCAGCTGATTTGGCCTGATCGTCGAATCGAGCATGCCCGAGAGGACTTCGTATTCGGCGCCTTCGATGTCCATTTTCAGCAGATCGATATGATCGTGTCCCAGCTGCGCGGTGACGGTCGCCAGGCTGAATGCCGGCACCTCGATCGCATCGTCGCGCGACGGGTCGGCCGCAACCATCGAATACATGATCGCGGACTTGCTGCCATCCCGGTTGATGCGCGGATAGAGCCTCAGCACGCCATCCCGCGCGGTGACCGCCCATGGATAATAGTGCAGATTCGCCGGGAGATGCTGCGCCGCGATCCACTCGACGGTGGACGGGGTCGGATCGAAGGCATGGACCTGCAGCCCGAACTGCCGGATCAGCGCCTCGTCGAAATCGATGTCCTTGCCGACGCCGAGCGAATAGACGACGCTGTCGCGGCCGAGGATCGCCGGGGTGTAGCACCAGCCGCCGGCATGGACGGCCGGTAGCCGGATATCCGGCCTCAGCCGCGGCTCCTTGCCGATCAGCCGCTTGAGAAACAGCTTCTTGCGCTGGTAAGAGGGACTCAGCTCTATCCTTTTCCAGGCGGCTATGGCCATAGACTTGATTATTGTCCGTAGAGGAGCTATCTCAATAAAGATAGCGTGCGACGCGCATCATAGTATGGCGATGCTGGTCGGACAAGCCCTTGAACAGGAGCATGACAAATGAAAAATGTGTCCTTCATCCAGACCCAGGACCAGGGCCACTGGGTCGGCGACGGTTTCCCGGTCCGCAGCATCATCACCTATCACGAGCGTACAGCCGAGTTGTCGCCATTCCTGTTGCTCGATTATGCCGGGCCGACGCAGTTCACACCGACCGACAAACGCCGCGGCGTCGGCGAGCACCCGCACCGCGGCTTCGAGACGGTGACGATCGTCTACTCGGGCGAGGTCGCGCATCGCGACTCGACCGGGGCCGGCGGACTCATCGGTCCCGGTGACGTACAGTGGATGACCGCCGCGGGCGGCATCGTTCATGAGGAATTCCACGGCCCTGACTTCGCGAAGCATGGCGGCCTGTTCGAGGTCATCCAGTTGTGGGTCAACCTGCCGGCAAAACACAAGATGGCGCCGCCCGGCTACCAGGGCCTGACAAATGCACGGATCCCGCGCGTCGAGCTCAGTGATGGCGCCGGCGCCGTGCGCGTGATCGCCGGCCGTTATCAGGACGCCGAAGGCCCGGCGCGCACTTTCACGCCGATCGACTTGTGGGACGTGCGCCTGAATCCCGGCGGACGCGCGAGTTTCGACGTGACGGCAGGCTACACGACGGCCTTGTTTGTACTGCGCGGCAAGATCCGGCTCGGCAGCGGTGAGGAAATCGGCGGCGCGAAGCTTGTGTGCCTGGAGCGCGCAGGGACGCGTTTCGAGATCGAGGCCATTGAGGATACTACGCTGCTGTTCCTGAACGCCGAGCCGATCGACGAACCGGTCGTCGGCTACGGGCCGTTCGTCATGAACACGCAGGACGAGATCCGGCAGGCGATCGCAGATTACCAGAGCGGGCGGATGGGGCGGCTCTGAATCGGGAAAGGGTAGCGCCCTCTTTTCCTTTTCAAAGCGGGGAAATTTCGGATACGATGTACCGAGCTTGTTCGCGACGACAGGCACAACTACAACTACATGGAGAGACACCCGATGAAGAAATTAGCAACCTCAGGATGCGCGGCAACACTATTACTGATATCCGGAATCGCCGTGGCCGGGTCAGAGAGCGGCTTGTATGTGGGCGGTTCACTCGGCACAGTTTCACAGGATATCAGCACGGCGGACGTGAGCTTCGACGATGATGACACCGGGTACAAGATTTTTGCCGGCTACAACCTTGGCCTGATACCGCTGATTGATCTCGCGATCGAAGGTTCTTACGTGGATCTTGGAAAAGTAACCTCCTCGGAGTTCAGTTCCGAGACCACCGCCTGGACCGCTTTCGGTCTTGCGGGGTTCAAACTCGGCCCCATTGGCCTGTTCGGCAAATTGGGCATGATCGCGTGGGACAGCAAATCCAGCGGTGGGGATGATTCCGGGAGTGATCCGGCTTACGGCGTCGGTGCAAGCATTCAATTGGGTTCCATAGCATTACGTGCCGAGTACGAACTGTTTGAAACAGATAGCATCGATATCGACTACTTCTCGGTGGGCGCAGCCTGGACGTTTTAACCCGCTTCAGAACGGCATAGAAACAACGGGGAGAACGCAGAGAGTAACGGTATAACTCTGCTGATTATCAGAGCGGGCGGAGGGTAAGGCTCTAAACCGTCTTCCGCGCAAACGCCTCGACCAGAAAGTCGATGAAGGCCCGCACCGCCGGCAGCAAACCGCGGCGGTGCGGCCAGGCCGCCTGCAAGACCCCCGGCTCGAACGCCCACGCCGGCAGCACGCGGATCAGGCTGCCATCCGCGAGCGCGTCGTCGCAATAGAACTCCGGCAGCATCGTCACGCCGAGACCGCGTTGCGCGGCCGCCTTGCGCAGCGCGAAATCGTCGGCCGCCAGCACCGGTTCGAAATCGAGTTCGCAGGCCGCGCCGTCCGGGCCGCGTAGGCGCCAGTGGACGCGCCGGTCGGCCTCGGTCGCGCCGAGGATCGGCAGGCCAGCGAAGTCTTCCGGTTTCGATGCGCCGCGGGCCGACAAAAGCGACGGCGCCGCAACGAGGATCGCCCCTGCCGGCGCGAGTCGGCGCGCGATCAGCGCGGGATCCTCGTCGCCCTCGGCGCGCACGCGCAGCGCGACATCGACGCCCTCCTCGACCAGGTCCACCCGCCGGTTCGTCAGCAGCATGTCGAGCCGGACCTCCGGATACGTCGCCATGAACTCGGGCAACACCCGCACCAGCATCGTCTGCGCCAGCGCGACCGGCGTCGACACCCGCAGGCGCCCGCGCGGCGCGGCGCTGACCGCCGCGACCGCCTCCTCCGCCGCCTCGGCCTCGACCAGCATCGCCGCGCAATGGCGGTAATAGCGTTCGCCGACGTCGGTCAGCGTCAGCTTGCGGGTCGTGCGATGCAGCAGCCGCGCGTCGAGCCGCGCCTCGAGTTCGGCGACCCGGCGCGATAGGCGGGACTTCGGGATGCCGAGGCGGCGGCTCGCAGCCGAGAAGCCGCCGGCCTCGACGACATGGGCGAAGTAATAGAGGTCGTTGAGATCGCGCATCGGTCTATTGTCCTGTATACAGGACAGTATATCCCAATAAAGCCATCTAGTTAAGGATTGGATCCAATCATAGCATAGGTTTCATGTGAGCCGTCATCGTGACGGCCCCTCTATAAAAGGAGACTGCCATGAAACTCTTGCACCTGGATTCCAGCATTCTTGGCGAGGCGTCGGCCTCGCGCGAACTCAGCCGCGAGGTCGTCGAGGCCTGGCGCCGCAGTGCGCCCCGGGCCGAGGTCCAGTACCGGGACCTCGCCGCCGACGCACCGCAGCACCTGAACGGCCAGTCGCTCGCCGCCGGCGGCACCCCCGCCGAATTGCGCGACGCCGCGCAGCGCCACGAGGTTGCCCTGTCGGAGGCCGTGCTCGCCGAATTCCTCGCCGCCGACGCGGTCGTCATCGGCGCGCCGATGTACAACTTCGCGATCCCGAGCCAGCTCAAGGCCTGGATCGACCGCATCGCGGTCGCTGGCAAGACGTTCAAATATGGCCCGAACGGACCGGAAGGCCTCGCGGGCGGCAAGCGGGTCGTCATCGTCTCGACCGCGGGCGGACAGCACGCGGGACAACCGAGCGCGGCGGCGCATGAGGATTATCTGCGCTTCGTGCTCGGATTCCTCGGCATCACCGATATCGAGATCGTGCGGGCGCATGGGCTGGCGATGGGTGAAGAGGCGAAAGCCGCGGCGATCACCGGGGCGCGCGCGCAGATCGAAGCGCTGTTCGGGACCGCGGATGCGCGCGTCAGGCGGGTCAGCTTCGGCTGATACTTTATCTATCGGGTCGGGGTCAGAGCAGAGGGATCTGTCTGACCCCGACCAGCATCAAATCTCGGCGATCAGCCGAAAACTGCGCGCGCTGACTGCGACGGTCCTGTGTCTGCCGTGACCGGGATTGGACTCCAGCCGCGTCCTGAGCAGGCCGAGATCCTCCAGTTTTTCGATATCGCGCGCAACCGCGCTTCTGTCGCGGCGCAGGCGTTTGGCGATACTCGACACTGGCCCGGGATGTTCACGGATGATGCGCAATAGCATCAACTTGCGCTCGGTCAGAAACCGGCCCATCTCGATGGGATCCTCAAAGGTGATTGTGATCGACGGCTCAATGCCTGCGCCCCTGTCAAGATCGCGGGCACGGGCCACGGCTTGGCGACGAAACGCAGAGCGCGTTTCGTGCTTGACCACTACGTTGAGATTCTTATCAGCCATTTTCCTGATCCCAGAGCGCATACACTTCATTGAAGAAGCGTTCTGTCAGTTCCTCGAAAGAAGAAAATTCCACTGCTTGTACTTCACCCCTGAAGTGGCGATGAGAATACCCATGCGCATTGTCGTAAGCCAATACGCGGCCATTGTCCACGGACGTAATCATCGGATTGATATAGCTCAAGCTGTAATTGAACACCCTGCCATCTGACGTCGCCCACGTCTCGATTTTGATGATCGCACCTTTGCGCGGCTTCTTGAGCTTGTAAACTTCAACCGAATGAACCGCGTCTGCTGGTTTGCCGCGCCTGGAAAGATTCCGCTTCATGATTGTCACAGCGACCAGAATGGATGTCAACCTACACACCTGATAAATCGAGAGGCCGGTCTTTCCGACGGCTCAACCATGCTGGCAGGTAAACTCAGCGCGCGCGATAGGACAGATACTGAATTACAATCGGCAAGCCTGAGTTCAGGCTCCCGCCTTTGGCCTCGGCTTGAATCGCCTGACTGCCTGTTTTTTCAGATACTGCGTAATCTCTCGATACCGAAAGCAATCCGTCACATGGTCGTTGACCATGCCGACCGCCTGCATGAACGCATAGCAGATCGTCGAACCGACGAAGTTGAAGCCGCGCCGCTTCAGGTCCTTGCTCATCGCGTCGGACTGTTCGGTGCGGGCCGGCAGGTCCGCGAGCGATTTCCATTGGTTGCGGCGGGGCGCGCCGTCGACATGGCGCCACAGGAATTCGTCCAGCGTCCCGAATTCCTCCCGGACCGCGAGGGTCGCCCGCGCGTTGCGGATCGTCGATTCGATCTTGAGGCGGTTGCGCACGATGCCGGGGTCATTCATCAGCCGCTGGATGTCACGCGCGGAATACCGCGCGATGCGCTCGAAATCGAAGGCGTGGAAGGCGCGGCGGTAGTTCTCGCGTTTCCTCAGGATCGTCAGCCAGCTGAGCCCGGCCTGCGCGCCCTCGAGCGTCAGCATCTCGAACAGGCGCCGGTCGCCATGAACCGGAACGCCCCATTCCTCGTCGTGATAGGCGATGTAGAGCGGATCGGCGCCGCACCATGCGCAGCGGGTTTTCATTCACCGCACAGCGTCGGAGATATGGGTATCGAGGAGCATATCTGGAAAATACCTGTCTATATCCGGCACATCATGGAATGCACCCAGTATACCAATGGTGGACACCGGCTTCAGCAGACAGGCTTTCGGTAACACCCATTCGACGGGGCTCACGACAATCAGACATCACCCCAACCCATTTGAGGGCGAACAGAGCTTCATGCATTCACAGAATTAACTTGTCCCCGCTTGATTCCGGATAGATAATCGAAGCAATCCAGAGCGCGTCAGCCAGCCATTTCGTTTCCATCCTTCTCCCCGCGACTATATCGTCGCCCGCGCGTTGTCCAGGGATCACTGATGCAAGCAGGAGATCCTCATACGCAAAATAGAGACCCGAACCACGCGCAGTATTGCCAATGGACTCAAACTGACGGAAGGAGAATTAACATGAGCATCGGCGGCGACCTGGTGTACCGATGAACCGATTGCAACCATTCAATTCTTACAGGAGATAGACATGAGCCAATACCCAATCGCCGTAGTAGTCGGCAGCCTTCGCCGCGATTCCCTCAACCGCAAGCTCGCGACCGCAATCGCGAAACTTGCACCACCGGAGTTTTCGTTCAAGCAAGTCAGGATCGACGATCTGCCGCTCTACAATCAGGACGACGACGCCAGTCCGGCCGAGTCCGTCAAGCGCCTGAAGAGCGAGATCACGGCTGCCCGTGGACTGCTGTTCGTCACGGCCGAATACAACCGCTCGATCCCGGGCGTGCTCAAGAACGCGATCGACCACGCCTCGCGTCCTTATGGCGAGAGCGCCTGGGTGGGGAAACCGGCCGGTGTGCTGGGCGCCTCGGGCGGCGCCATCGGCACGGCGGTGGCGCAGCAGCATCTGCGCACCATACTCGCGTATCTGGACGTGCCGACGCTGGGCCAGCCCGAAGCGTTCATCCACGCCAAGGAAGGATTGTTCGACCAGGCCGGCAACATCGGCGCGGACAGCAGGGCGTTCCTGCAGGGTTGGATGGACCGCTACGTCGCGTGGGTGAAGAAGCACGCTGACTGAACGGCATTCATCTTCAGGCAACCGCGGAATCGTTTACTGACTCTTTACGGCGCAAAAGGTCCACTGCCTTTACATCGGCAATCGCAATGCCGACAGTTTCCACGAGAACAGGCCGTGACGGTTGAAGACCAATACGAGAGGCGCTTCATTCGTGCCCTTCTCCTTCACGAGGACCACGAATCGATCAAAGCTCTCGTAGTACATCGATATATCGAGTTCCGAATCCGGAGGCCCCGATCGCACGTCGTTCGAGCCCGGCTGCGGCCGGCCGCCCTTCAGCATCATTGCCATATTTTCCGGCATAACGAGCGCGTCGACCATCGGGTTGATCACCGCAGCCGCCGTCACGGCGCCGATCGCGGAACCCATCGCGGCGCCCAGGGGACTCAACGGATTGCCGCCCTTTTCTTTCGCAACCTCCGATACGATCCTGGCATTGAAACTCGCCTTCAGGCTGTTTCTAAGCTCGGGAAAGTCGACATAGTCCGACAGCCTGTCGGCATCTTCCGCCTCGGCAGCGGACTTCATACCCATGACCGCGAGATGCGGCGCGAAGTAGAACCATGCGCCGAATACAGCGATCACGACAGCGACGAAAAGCGCGGTTTTATTGTTCATGATTACCGACGGTATTTCGATGAATTCGGTCTCAAGGCGTAATCAGCGTGAGCCTCGGGTAATAAGTCCTGTAGCGGTTCGCATCGCGTGTCAGCAGGGCGATGCCGCTGACAGCCGCGTGTGCCCCGATATAAAAATCCGGCAATGAAGACCGGCGTCTGCCGCCCGAGCGGCGATATCGAATAAAACACTTCCCCGCGAGAAACCCCGCCTCCCAGGGCAATGGATCGCGGCGGAAGTACTCCGGCACCAGAACCTGATCGAGATCCTCGATCCGATCGAAGCCGATGGAGACTTCGCTGTAGATCAGGGGATTGATGACAAAGGTATGGCTTTCGGCCAGCGCCTCGAGCTGACCGGCCGACCACTGATACCACTCGGGATCTTCGGTGACGACATCGAGGATGACAATGCTGTCCACCAGTATGTCGGCCATTCCCGTAACCGGCTAGCCTCCGCGAGTCAGCGCCATGATCTTGTCGGTGCTCAGACGGGTCGTCGCCTTGCCGCGCATCGTCTTGATCAGGCGGCGGCCACGGCGAGGCGTTTTTTCCGCTTTTCTGACTATGACCGTATTACCCTTCACGACAAATTCCACCTCCGTATCCGGTAGCAGGCCCGCCTTTCTCCGTACCTCGACGGGAATGGTGACCTGGCCTTTGCTGGTGATGCGCATGACCGTATACCTGCAATGGATTCTTACATTGCAGAGTAATACCTTGGCAAGGGGGCGTCAAGGCAGGGACTGTATGACACTAACCCGCCATCAAGCGGAAAGACATCGGAAACTGTCTGAATGTCAGCTTGGAACCAGGTCGCTTATGCCGCCTCCGCATGCAACCGCAACCCCACCGCCCTCGCCACCTTCAACACCGTCGCCAGGCTGGGATTCCCCTCCTCACTCAGCGCCTTGTACAGGCTCTCCCGGCTGAGCCCGGCATCGCGCGCCACCTGGGACATCCCCTTGGCGCGCGCGATGTCGCCCAACGCCCGGGCGATGCCCGCAACGTCGTCCGGCGCATCGCTCAGCCACGCATCGAGATACGCGGCCATCTCCTGCGGCGTGCGCAACTGGCTGGCGACATCGTAGGGGAGCGTCTTTGTCTTCTGCCTGGTCCTGGGTGATCTCTTGCGCATGGCGGTGGCCTCAAAGGTTTCTGGCGAGTGCGATGGCGGTCCTGATGTCCTGTTGCTGGGTCGACTTGTCGCCGCCGGCGAGCAGAACGATCGACTCGTCGTCTCGCTGCGCATAGTAAACCCGATAGCCGGGACCGTATTCGATCTTCAGTTCGCTGATGCCGTCGGTCAGCCTTCTATGCTTACCCGGATTGCCGTGCATCAACCGATCGATGCGGACCTGGATGCGCGCCCTGCCCGTTCGATCCCTCAGGGAATCGATCCAGTCCCGATAGATCTCGGTCATTTCGACGCGCAGGGGCATTATGTATCCTGTGGACTACACCCGTCAAGGGAGGCAGGAGAAAAGCAAGACTTGCAGCCGTGCGAAGGCTATTAAACGAAGGGGATGGAGAAATGGATATCAGAGGAAAAATGTCTATGCCATCGGAATAATTCCGACGGACAGTATCAGCGGTTGGCCACGATGTCGTTCAGCGACTTCCGCTTACTCAATCCTCCAGCAACCGCGCAATCTCCTCCGGCGATGGCAACTCTTACAGCGAGCTTGGCCTGAGCGCGCTGCCGGGGCGTCAGGGCCCGGTCGAAATTTGTCTGGCCGAGCAGGATCTTCTCGTAGCTCTGGTTTTCGATCTGGTGAATCAGGACATTCCTGGACCAGCCGAATTTCCGGCTCATGCGGATATAGAATTCGCGCTCCTGCGCATCCTTGCAGCGCTGCAAGATGACGAGGTTATGCGACCAGCCGATTTGTGCAACCAATGGTTGCACTTTTGGCAGATCACGGTAGGCAAGGTGGAACTCACGCATATGGAAGACATTCCGGCGGGAAAAGCCGCCGATGCCGGGAAACTCGCGCTGAAGATCCACGGCCTGCCGTTCCACGATCAGCCGCCCGATGTCCCAATACAGACCGACCAATTCCTTATTGACCGCCTTGAGCGCCTCATACTGCGCGGAACGAACGCGCTCCTTGACCTGCACCAGCAGAGCGGCGTAATTGCCAGGCAACTTCCGTGTGGCCTTCCCCATATTTCCGGCGCTCGAATCCGCGGATCGATGGCCGGCAAGGTAGCAAACAGTGGACAGGAGAAATATAGGCGCTCGTCTGAATATTCAGGGAATGCGCGTGGACATCGGCCCCGGCTATCGGCTGTACTTTACCCGCCGGCAGAAGATAACCGTGGTGATGCTGATCGGCGGAGACAAGTCCACCCAGACGCGAGACATCAAACGAGCACGGCACATCGCCAGGCAGTTGGAGCGCGTCTCATGAAGAAGGCCAAGGCCAGACCCAGGAAAAAGCTGCTGCCGTTCGATGCGGCGCGCTATCTCACGGACGACGAGGCGATCACCGAGTACATGACCGTCGCCCTGGAAACCGGCGATCCGGACCTGCTGCTGGCGGCGCTAGGTGACGTGGCGCGCGCCCGCGGCATGGCGCAGGTTGCGAAGGATGCCGGGCTCGGCCGGGAGGGTGAGATTCACCGCGCGGGCAACATAAGTAGCGCCTGAGATTTCTCAATTAACCCTGAATGTGATCTCCTGCGCAGCATCTAGATATTTCTTGGAAATGTAGATATTGTCCTTTTCCACGCCGCCCCCACACGTAACGTATAATGCACCATGCACTCAATTACGTCTCAGATCGAGAAGATATACACAACAGAAGCGCATGCCGAGGAACCTGCTAACCATTCCTAAAAATGCCGGACGCCGCATCATAGAAGCTGGCGCGGTTATCACCTGCCCATTATTTTGGACTGACAAATTCATAAGATTCTGCAGCGATCGTGGCCTAACCATCGATCGCGCAAGACTCATTCGGTTAGAGCGGTTGGGCCTGTTTGCGCCTATTTTTCGGGTTAAGGCGCCAAGCAAAAATAGATCCTTATTCCATATTCCGGTAAAGCGTGGGAAAAATTGGTTTACTAGAAAATGGGCATGGGACACCACAGACATTTCTCCGAACTATATAGTTCCTGACTACGAGGACAGAACTCAGGAGGGATACTATTCCATATTCCAAATCGACCACCTTCAACTAGTTCTCGCAGCAATGACGCTGCATGTTCAATGGGACTCTTATCTAGATAAAGACAAGGAAACAATCGACTGGCAGAAAAACGGTGAACGCTGGATGGCCATTGCAGAGGAACACTTAAAATACCCCCACACCTATGAGTTCCGCCGCTCTCTCGCGCTGCTCTGCCAATATATATCTAATCGATATTATCCGAAGACGCAGGGCGACCAGAGGACGATTCAGGTTAGTCAGGGTGGTATATACACAGACCAATGGATTCTAGTCAACGGTCGCAACTGGGATTGGCACAATGAAGTTAGCAGATGGAATCCACACAAGGTCGAGCGCATGTTCGATCTTACACCAAAAAATCTCAAACATGCATATAGCAGCCTCGCTATCGCACAAGCGAGCTGTGACCCTATTGAGAAATGGTATCAGCTTGTGCAATTCATCTCTCCTCACCAGCGGGCACGACTGAAAGGAGATGCGTTACGGGCAGAAACGCTGCGTTCTGGTGCACAGATGCTGCGCCACCTATATAAGGATCTGTACGATAAAGAACTGCCACATCCAAACGAAGTCTCAGGAACGGCGAGACATCATTTCCCAGAATTACATGTACGGCAGGATCCACGCCGATATCTCGAATTTGTGGTTAATCGCTTCCGCCTTAATCCTCAACCTAAGCTCTCCCTCATAGTAGAGGGACAAACTGAAGAAGTTGTGGTTCTAAAGATATTCGAGAAGTACTTCGGAGCTCATCCAGGCATATATGGAATCGAAATCATCGTACTTGGCGGCGTCGACGTGGCAACAGGCACAGCGGAAGACCGCTTTCGGGCAATCCTCCGACTCATAGACTACCTCCATCATCACCAGACGATGACATTCATTATCCTAGATAACGAAAATCATGCAAAAAAGCTCAAGCAAGAAGCTAGAAAAACCAAGTCCATCCACAGTGGGACGCGTTACGTAACCCGTTCGGAATATATCCAGATATGGAAGAAATCCTTCGAATTCGATAACTTTTCCAATACCGAAATAACCGCTGCAATGAACGCTCAGGCAAAAGGCCACGGATATTTTACAAGACACGAGATAGCCAACTGCAGGGAAAGCACCTCGGGAGACCCCTTGGGAAAACTCTATCTGCAAAAGACCAACTATGGGTTATCTAAGAAAAAATTATCTGGCATTCTAATTGACAGCATGCTATCGAATACTCGGCGCAAACTTGAGAATCGACCCATCATTCGGATTTTGGAGAAAGTCGCTCGCATGGCCGCGCGCAACTCATTGCCAACAATGCAAAAAATCTGGGAGCTGAATCAAGCATCAAAGTATTTAGGTAAGAAAAGGAAAAGCGCGCAAGGTCTGAACAATAAGACAAAGCGTGGTAAGGACAAAGGAAAATAGATCATTTTGACCGCGCGCGCACTGAAGTTGAAATAAAGGTCAAAAAGGCACAGAAAATAGTCAATAAATGTGCCAGAAGGATAGAGGGGGAATCATGTATATCAAGTTCGTCGAGATAGCAAATTTTCGCAAGCTCCTGTCGATTCGAATTGATTTATCAGAGAAGACAACGCTATTTGTTGGAGCAAATAATAGCGGCAAGACTTCTGCTCTTACTGCGCTAAGAAAATTCCTATCACCTCGTGCTCCGCGCTTCGAGATGCATGACTTCACCCTCTGCCATTGGTCTGAAATCAATGCCATCGGACAACATTGGTTGGATGCGAGGAACAAGGAGGAGATTGTAGACCTCAAAATATCCGACTGGGCATCGCTCGTTCCTACTCTCGACCTCTGGTTACATGTCGAGCCGAGAGAGCTACACCACGTTCGAGACCTCATCCCAACGCTTGATTGGGAGGAAGGTGAGTTAGGTGTTCGACTGCGCTTTCAACCCAAAGATATCTCTTTTCTGTATAAGGAGTTTCTCGGTGCCTTTGATGACGCACAAGCAGTAAAGGTGGCTGCTCAGGAAGGGGATTCTAAGAACAACAACGAAACAGAGGCGATAGTTCCTTCGGTTAAGTGGACACCCTGAGCTAACGAGCCAGGGGTGCCGA
>CAYTGL010000024.1:32870-39537 GCA_964437335.1 uncultured Chromatiales bacterium | reverse complement strand
GATCTGCTCGCGGACGAGGTCGATGCCGGTGATCATCTCGGTGACCGGGTGCTCGACCTGCAGGCGCGTGTTCATCTCGATGAAATAGAACTTGCCGTCCTGGTACAGAAACTCGAAGGTGCCGGCGCCGCGATATTCGGTATCGTGACAGGCCTTGACGCACAGCGCGCCGATCTTCTCGCGCTGCTCGGGCGTAATACCGGGCGCCGGCGCCTCTTCGATGACCTTCTGGTGGCGGCGCTGCATCGAGCAGTCGCGCTCGCCGAGATGAATCGCATGACCCTGGCCGTCGGCAAGCACCTGGATTTCGATGTGACGCGGATTGTCGAGATACTTCTCCATGTAGATCGTGTCGTTGCCGAAGGCCGCCTCGGCCTCGGCGCGCGTCATGCTGATCGCGTTCGCGAGCGCGGCCTCGCTGTGCACGACGCGCATGCCGCGCCCGCCGCCGCCGCCGGCGGCCTTGATGATCACCGGATAGCCGATGCGGCGCGCAATCTCCAGATTGGCCTTCGCGTCGTCGCCGAGCGCGCCGTTCGAGCCGGGGATGCATGGGATGCCGGCCGCCTGCATGACCTTGATCGCCTCGATCTTGTCGCCCATGCGGCGGATCGTCTCGGCGCGCGGGCCGATGAAGACGAAGCCGCTCTGCTCGACGCGGTCGGCGAAGTCGGCGTTCTCGGACAGGAAGCCGTAGCCGGGATGGATAGCGACCGCGTCGGTGACCTCGGCGGCGCTGATCAACGCCGGGATGTTCAGATAGCTCTCGGCCGACGGCGAAGGACCGATGCAGACCGATTCGTCGGCGAGACGGACATGGATCAGATTGCGGTCGGCCTCGGAGTGGACCGCGACGGTCGCGATGCCGAGCTCGCTGCATGCGCGCAATATGCGCAGGCCGATCTCACCTCGGTTGGCGATGACGATCTTCTCGAACATGGGGCTTATTCGATGATGAACAGGCGCTGGCCGTATTCGACCGGCTGGCCGTTCTCGACCAGGATCGCCGCGACGACGCCGTCCTTGTCGGACTCGATCTGGTTCAGCATCTTCATCGCCTCGATGATGCACAGCGTCTCGCCGGACTTGATCTTCTGGCCGACCTCGACGAACGGCGGCGCGCCGGGCGAAGGCGAGCGATAGAAGCTGCCGACGATCGGCGAGGTGATGACGTGACCGCTCGGCGGCGCCTCCGGGGCTGCGGGCTGCGCGACCGCAGGGGCTGACGGCGGCTGCGCCTGCCACTGCGGCTGCGCGATCATCGTCTGCACCTGCCTGCCGTTGCGGCTGATGCGCACCGATTCCTCGCCTTCCTGCACCTCGATCTCGGCGAGATCGGACTCCTCCAGCAGCTCGATCAGTTTCTTGATTTTTCGTATGTCCATGATCGTCGTAGTCTGTTGTTATCGCTCAATGGGGTCAGACCCTTTTAATGGGGTCTGACCCCATTGAGCGCCATTGATCTGTTTACTTCGTCGCTGGGTGGCGCAGGGCCGCCTGCAGCGCGAGTTCGTAGCCGATCGCGCCGAGGCCGCTGATGACGCCGGTGGCGAGGTCGGAAAAATAGGATTTGCGGCGAAAGTCCTCGCGCGCGTGGATATTCGACAGGTGGACCTCGATGAACGGGATCCCGGTCGCGCTGACCGCGTCGCGCAGCGCGACGCTGGTGTGGGTGAAGGCCGCCGGGTTCAGGATCATGAAAGCGACCTGTTCCTTCCCGGCTTGCTGCACCCGCTCGACCAGTTCGTGTTCCGCATTACTCTGGAAAAACAGCAATTTGTGTCCGGCCGCGAGGGCCTGATCCTCGAGCCGCTGGCGGATCGCGTCGAGCGTGTCGGTGCCGTAGTGCGCCGGTTCCCGCGCGCCGAGCAGGTTCAGGTTCGGTCCGTTGAGCACCAGCAGAGTCGCCATGGGCGGTATTCTGCATAGATCTCCGGCGATTGTCTATCAACATGCGGGCAAAATTGGGGTCACCGCTCAAAAGGGTCAGACCCTATTAATAGGGTCTGACCCTTTTGGTGCTTTTTACAGCAGCTCCCGGATCGCGCGCTCGGTCTGGGCGTGGGAGATCTCGCCGTACTGGACGAAGCTGATCGCGCCGTTGCGGTCGACGAGGACGGTGTAGGGGAGGATGCCGAAGCGATTGCCATAATCGGTCGCGAGCGCGATGCCGGTGTTGTCGGCGGCGATCAGCAGCGGGTAGTTGACCGCGAGATCGAACTCGGCGAGAAATCGCTCGACCTCGACGCGGGTATCGAGTGCGATGCCGACGAATTGCAGGCCGCGGTCACGGTAGTTTTCCTGCAACTCGACGAACGCCGGGATCTCGCGCCGGCAGGGCACGCACCAGGTCGCCCAGAAGTTCACGACGAGCACCTGCCCGTCCCAGTCGGCAGCGCGATGAACCTGCCCCGCCTGATCGGCGAGCGTGAATTCCGGGCGCGGCTGGCCGATCAGCCCGGCGGTGTCGATGCGGTCGAGCTGCGGCATCGGCGGCTCGACCGTCGCGTGCTGGTCCTGCAGATGCAGGATCGCGTTGACGAGCAGCGACAGCGCGATGATCGCGAACAGGATCAGCGCAATCAGGTAAATACGTCGTTTCATCAAAAGAGTCTGACCCTTTTGATCTTTACGCGTCAATTCCAGGCACTGCGGATGCGGGCGCTGAAGTCGCGGGGGCCGGAATGGCCGACGAGGCGGTGGGCGGCGAGCTCGTGGCCTGCTGCGTCGAAGAACAGCACGGCCGGCGGGCCGAACAGGCCATACTGGCGCATCAGCGCCTGGTCGAGTTCGTCGTTCGCGGTGATGTCGGTGTCGAGCAGCACGGCATTCGAGAGCAACTGCTGCACGCCGGGATCGGTAAAGGTCCGTCGTTTCATCGTGCCGCAGTCAACGCACCATTCGGCATGGAAGAACAGCATCGATGGCCGGCCCTCGGTGGCCGCCTGCGCGACCCCGGTGCGCAGCCCGTCGATGCCCTTGGTCTCGGTGAAGTCGAGCGCGGGTAGCGCTTCGTAGCCACCGAGCGCCGCGAGCGACGAGCCCGCGAGCGGCTGCAGCACATCGCGACCGCCGGTCAGCGCACCGATGAACACGACCACGCCATACAGGAACATCACGAGCCCGGCGGCCCTGAGTGCGTGGAACCCGCCCGAGATCCCGGCGCGGATGCGCTCGAATGCGCCAATCCAGACCGCGGTGCCGATCAGCAGCGCGGCCCACAACAGCATGCTTGCCTGCGGCGGCACGATGCGGCCGAGCAACCAGATCGCGACCGCGAGCATCAGGATGCCGAACACTACCTTGACCGTCACCATCCACGGGCCGACGCGCGGCAACAGTCGACCGGCCGATGCGCCGACAATCAGCAGCGGCATGCCCATGCCGAGGCTCAGCGCGAACAGCGACAATCCGCCGAACAGCGCGTCGCCGCTCATCCCGATATAGATCAGGATCCCGGCGAGCGGCGCGGCAACGCAGGGGCCGACGATCAGCGCCGAGAAGAAGCCCATCGCGCCGGCGCTGGCATAGGTACCAACCGCGCCGCGATTGCCGGCGGCGCTCATGCGCGTCTGCCACGCGCCCGGCATCTGCAATTCATAGAAGCCGAACATCGACAGTGCGAGCAACACGAACACCGCGCTGAAGCCGAGGATGACCCAGGTGTTCTGAAACAGGATCTGCAGGTTGCTGCCGAACACGCCGGCGAACACGCCGGCAACGGTATAGGTCAGCGCCATCGAGAGCACAAAGGTCAGCGACAGCATGAACGCGCGTTGCGTCGTGACGCCGCCCTTCTGCCCGACGATCAGGCTCGACAGGATCGGCACCATCGGAAACACGCAGGGCGTGAACGCAAGCAGGAGCCCGAAACCGAAGAACGCCAGCAGGTTCAGCCACAGCGCGCCCTCGGCGAGCGAACGGGCGAGGCGGTCCTGGACCGGCAGGTCGGCGGGACCGTCCGCGCCGATGCTGACGAGCTGGAAGTCGGTCGGAACCGGACCGGGACCGGGCAGGCCGCCGGTGACGGGCATGCCGTTGTCGACCGGGGGCAGCACGATCTCGACGGTGCGCGTCATCGGCGGGTAGCAGAAGCCGGCCTCGGCACACCCCTGGAACGAGGCCTCGAGCACGACCGGCGTGCGCCCGCTCGCGGCTGCGCCGCGCGTCACCGGCAGGCGCGCCTCGACCGCCTTGTGATAGATCTCCATGCGGCCGAAGAATTCGTCGTCCTTGGCTTTGCCGGCCGGCAGCTCGGCCGCGCCGAGCGCGACATCGGCGCCATCGACGAGCTTGAAACCGAACATGTTGCGGTAAAGGTAATAGCCGTCGGCGATGTTGAAATGCACGGCGATGCGGTCGGCGCCGGCCGGTTCGGCGCTGAGCATGAAGGCCAGATCGGGCTCGAGAAACGGGTGCTGCCCCTGCGGCGGCTGCGAGAGGCCGAGCTTCTGCCCGAACGTCGACAACGCATCGCGGATGCCCCCGCCCTGCGCCTGCGCCAGCGCGGAAAATCCGAACGCGAGCGCGGCGGCGAGCAATAACGAGAGCGGGCGTATCTGTGTTTTCATGGGTTCCGATAATTCAGCGGACGTTGTCGTAATCGTAGCAGACGGCACGGCGCCGTTTTGTTACTCAGTGCATAGTATTTTAGTATTATCGGCCGATTCAGGCGCCGGGCCCATAGGATCAGACCCGAAGATCCACGACGGGTTCAGGTGCTGTCGGCGACCCAGCGCAGGTAGTCGGGCAGTCCCGGGTCGATCGGGACGGCGATGATCTCGGGGACTTCGTAGGGGTGACGCGAGCGGATGTCATGTTCGAGGTCCGGGTAGCGGTCGCGGGTCGTCTTGATCAGCAGCAGCCATTCGTCGGTCTGTTCGACCGCCCCCTGCCAGCGATAGACCGAGGTCACGCCGGGCAGAATATTGACGCAAGCCGCGCTCCGGCGTTCGACCAAAGCCACGGCGATCGACCGGGCAGTTTCCGCATCCGGGCAGGTGCACAAGACCAGGAAACACGGCTTTTCCATGTGCCCAAGGGTACACCATTCAGATCAATGGGGTCAGACCCTATTAATAGGGTCTGACCCCATTGATCCCAGGATCTGCGGTATAGTGGCACAGCATGGCCTTTGTACTGCTAATCCTGTTTTTCACCGTCCCGCTGTTCGAGATCTGGCTGCTGATCAAGGTCGGAGGTTTGATCGGCGCGATCCCGACGATCGGGCTCGTCGTGTTCACCGCGGTGCTCGGGGCGCTGCTGATGCGCTGGCAGGGTTTCGGGATCCTGATCCGGGCGCGCCGGATGATGGCGCACGGTGAGCCGCCGGCGATCGAGTTGCTGGAAGGCGTGGTGCTGATGTTCAGCGGCCTGTTGCTGCTGATCCCGGGTTTCTTCACTGACGCCATCGGCTTTCTGCTGATGATCCCGCCGTTGCGGCGACGGGCGGTGCTGTGGCTGGTCGCCCGCAGGCTGGCCGCCTACCGGCCCCCGCCGCCGCCTGGCGGCGAGCGTCGGCAAGGACCGCGCACGATCGAGGGGGAGTTCCGGCGGGAAAAGTAGCTATGGGGTCAGACCCTATTAATAGGGTCTGACCCTTTTGATCATTCCCCCTTGAATCTGAAACTAATGGCCATATACTAGGTGGCACTCGCGGCCATTGAGTGCCAATATTGCCGCGGTGAAAAAACTTTCCCAGAATAATCAATCGCTTGAAATGGAGGTCAGTACAAATGAAGATTAAACCCCTGCATGATCGGGCCGTGGTCCGGCGTCTCGACGAGGACCGCACGACCCCCGGCGGCATCGTGATCCCTGATTCTGCGGCTGAGAAGCCGGTGCGCGGCGAAGTCGTCGCGATTGGCAAAGGCAAAGTCCTCGACAACGGCGACGTCCGCCCGATGGACGTCAAGGTCGGCGACAAGGTCCTGTTCGGCAAGTACGCCGGCACCGAGATCAAGCTTGACGGCAAGGAACTCGTCGTCATGCGCGAAGACGACATCATGGCCGTGATCGAAGGCTGATCCCCCCGCACACACACATTTCAGATATCCAGGAATTCAAGAGGAACTAGCAATGTCAGCAAAAGAAATCAAATTCAGCACCGACGCGCATCAGCGTCTGCTGCAAGGCGTCAACGTCCTCGCCGACGCGGTGAAGGTCACCCTCGGGCCGAAGGGCCGCAACGTCGTTCTGGAAAAGAGCTTCGGCGCCCCGACGATCACCAAGGACGGCGTCTCGGTAGCGAAGGAAATCGAGCTCGCGGACAAGTTCGAGAACATGGGCGCGCAGATGGTCAAGGAAGTCGCGTCGCAGACCTCCGACATCGCCGGTGACGGCACCACGACCGCGACTGTGCTGGCGCAGGCGATCCTGCGGGAAGGCATCAAGGCGGTCACCGCCGGCATGAACCCGATGGATCTGAAGCGCGGTCTCGACAAGGCCGTCATCGCCGCCGTCGAAGAGTTGAAGAAGCTGTCCAAGCCCTGCACCGATGACAAGGCGATTGCCCAGGTCGGCGCGATCTCGGCGAATGCCGACGAGGTCATCGGCCGCATCATCGCCGACGCAATGTCGAAGGTCGGCAAGGAAGGCGTGATCACGGTCGAGGAAGGCACGGGTCTTGGCAATGAACTCGAGGTCGTCGAGGGCATGCAGTTCGACC
>CAYTGL010000024.1:0-32860 GCA_964437335.1 uncultured Chromatiales bacterium | reverse complement strand
TGTCGCCGTATTTCATCAACAACCAGCAGAGCATGTCGGCGGAGCTCGACAATCCGCTGGTGCTGCTGTGCGACAAGAAGATCTCGAACATCCGCGAGATGATCCCGCTGCTGGAAGGCGTCGCGAAGTCCGGCCGTCCGCTGCTGGCGATCGCCGAGGACGTCGAGGGCGAGGCGCTGGCGACGCTGGTCGTCAACACCATCCGCGGCATCGTCAAGGTTGCCGCAGTCAAGGCTCCGGGCTTCGGCGACCGCCGCAAGGCGATGCTCGAGGACATCGCGATCCTGACCGGCGGCCAGGTGATCTCGGAAGAGGTCGGCCTGTCGCTCGAGAAGGCGACGCTCGATAATCTCGGCAGCGCGAAGAAGATCCAGGTCACCAAGGACAACACGACCATCATCGACGGCGCCGGCAAATCGAAAGACATCCAGGCCCGCGTCAAGCAGTTGCGCGCGCAGATGGAAGAGACCACGTCCGACTACGACAAGGAGAAGCTCCAGGAGCGCGTTGCGAAACTGGCTGGTGGTGTCGCGGTGATCAAGGTTGGCGCGGCCACCGAGATCGAGATGAAGGAAAAGAAGGCGCGCGTCGAGGACGCGCTGCATGCAACCCGCGCGGCGGTCGAGGAAGGGATTGTCCCCGGTGGCGGCGTGGCGCTGGTGCGCGCCCTGCAGGCGATCAAGAACCTCAAGGGCGTAAACCACGATCAGGACGTCGGCATCAACATTGCGCGTCGCGCGATGGAAGAGCCGCTGCGCCAGATCGTCGCGAACGCCGGTGAAGAGCCGTCGGTGATCCTGAACAAGATCATCGAGGGCAAAGGCAATTTCGGCTACAACGCCGCGAATGGCGAGTTCGGCGACATGGTCGAGTTCGGTATTCTCGACCCGACCAAGGTCACGCGCACGGCGCTGCAGAACGCGGCCTCGATCGCCGGCCTGATGATCACCACCGAGGCGATGGTCGCCGAGATCCCGCAGGAGAGCAAGGGCGGCGGTGGTGGTGGCGGCATGCCCGACATGGGCGGGATGATGTAAGCCGAAAGGCAACCGCAGTAACCAAAACGCCCCCGACTTCGGGGGCGTTTTTTTATAAGAAAGGGTCAGACCCTATTAATAGGGTCTGACCCTTTTGATCTCTCACATCGACAACGCGCGGTAACCGGTGTCCTTGTCTTCGTCGTCGCTCAAGCGCAGGTTTGCGGCGCCGGCGGTGCGTTCGCCTTCCTTTTCCTCGAGGTCGATGCGCAGGCGCAGGTTGTTCTGGGAGTCGGCGTTGCGCAACGCCTCTTCGTACGAGATGCGGCCGGACTTGTAGAGTTTGTAGAGCGCGCCGTCGAAGGTTTGCATGCCGAGGTTTTCCGAACGCTCCATGACCTCCTTGATCTTGTGGATCTCGCCCTTCAGCACGAGGTCGTTGATCAGCGGTGTGCCGAGCAGGATCTCGAAGGCCGCGATGCGCTTGCCTTCGAGCGTCGGGATCAGGCGTTGCGACACGATGCCGCGAATGTTCAGCGACAGGTCCATCAGCAACTGGTTACGGCGGTCTTCCGGGAAGAAGTTGATGATGCGGTCGAAGGCCTGGTTCGCGTTGTTCGCATGCAGCGTCGAGATCGCAAGGTGGCCGGTCTCGGCGAAAGAGATCGCATATTCCATCGTCTCGCGATCGCGCACCTCGCCGATCAGGATCACGTCCGGCGCCTGACGCAGCGTATTCTTCAGGGCTTCCTCGTAGGTCATCGTATCGTCGCCGACCTCGCGCTGGGTGATGATCGAGCGTTTGTGCTGATAGATGTATTCGATCGGATCCTCGATCGTGATGATATGGCCGGCGCTGGTCATATTCCGGTAATCGATCATCGCCGCGAGCGACGTCGATTTACCCGACCCGGTCGCGCCGACGAACAGGATCAGGCCGCGCTTCTGCATGATCAGCTTGCTGAGCGCTGAGGGCAGCTCCAGCTCTTCCATCGACGGGATCTTCATCTTGATGTTGCGGATGACGAGACCGACCTGGTTGCGCTGCTTGAAGATATTGACGCGAAATCGGCCGATGCTGGCATTCGAGATCGCCATGTTCATCTCGGGATTCTTCTCGAACGCGGCCTGCTGTTCGGGAGACATCAGCTTCCAGGCGATCTGCTTCGTCGAGCCCGGCGCCAGCGGGGTCTTGTCGATCGGCTTCAGTTGTCCCTGGATCCGCATCGATGGCGGCGCGCCGACCGTCAGATAGAGATCCGAGGCCTCCTTGGCGACCATCAGTTTGAGGTAATCAGCAAATTCCATTGGTCTGCGCCCCGGGGTTGATTGTTGCGGTGCTTCTGAAGGTTCTGTTAGCTTATATCGGCCACTATTAATAGGTATTTAGGGCCTGGCTCCGCGAGGCCGGCCCTGCAGCCAGGCCGGTCGACGCAAAATAAATACCATTGGATTTTCAATATCCTGGCGTATTACATTGCCAGCATCACAGGGCGGAACATTCACGCCATGAGCGCACCCGAAGCCCTATACATTATTACCGGATCGATGCGCTCCCTATCCACAAGCGGGGGAGACCAATCCCGACAGCCATCGAATGACCGGCGGACGCCGGCATGACGGGTCGTCAGGACCGGCGGTTCGATACCCGGTGGGAGCACTACGTCGAACGCGCCAGCGATTCCGGAATCACGCCGCGCTTGCCATCGGAGTTGCTGGCGGTGCTGCGCCGGGTGTGGGCCGCGAGCGACTTTGTCGCCGAGGCCTGCCTGTCGGAACCCGCGCTGCTCGATGACTTGACCGCGAGCGGCGACCTGTTCATCGCGGCGGCGCCCGGCGATTACGAGGCCGCCGTCGCTGCAGCGCTCGCCAGGATCGAACCGGGGGCGGATGAACCGGAGGCGCTGGCGCAGGCCCTGCGCCGCCTGCGCCGCCGCGAGATGGTGCGCATCGCCTGGCGCGATCTGGCGGGCTGGACGACACTCGAACAGACGCTCATCGAAACCTCCGCGCTCGCCGAAGCCCTGATCGACGGGGCGCTCGAGCGACTCCACGACCGGCTGGCGCGTGAACACGGAACGCCACACGGGCGCGACAGCGGCGAGGCGCAATCGCTGGTCGTGCTCGGCATGGGCAAGCTCGGCGCGCGCGAGCTGAACTTCTCGTCCGATATCGACCTGATCTTCGGCTACGCCGAGGACGGCGAGACGCGCGGCCGGCGCGCGCGCATGCCAAACGAGCAATTTTTCACGCTGCTCGGCCGCGAACTGATCAACGCCCTCGATCGCGTGACCGAGGATGGCTTCGTCTATCGCGTCGACATGCGCCTGCGGCCCTACGGCGACAGCGGCCCGCTGGTCATGAGCTTCGAGCAGATCGAGCAGTATTACCAGAGTCAGGGCCGCGAGTGGGAGCGCTATGCAATGATCAAGGCGCGGCCCGTCGGCGGCGACCGGGCGCACGGGCTGCGCCTGTTGAAGACCTTGCAGCCGTTCGTCTACCGGCGCTACCTCGATTTCGGCGTGTTCGAGTCGCTGCGCGAGATGAAGGGGATGATCGACCAGGAGGCCGCGAAGCGCGAAGCCAGGGACAATATCAAGATCGGCGCCGGCGGCATCCGCGAGATCGAATTCATCGGCCAGGCCTTTCAACTGATTCGCGGCGGACGCGAGCCGGAGCTGCGCGAGCAGCAGATCCTGAAGGTGCTGCCGCTGCTGGCCGGGGCCGGCCATTTGCCGGCCGAGGTCAGCGCCGAACTGTGTGAAGCCTACCGCTTCCTTCGCCGCGTCGAAAATCGCCTGCAGATGGCGGCCGACCGTCAGACCCATGAACTGCCCGACGATGATTCCGGTCGCCTGCGCCTCGCGTTGTCGATGGGCTATGCCGGCTGGGAGGCCTTCTCCGCGGCATTGACGCAACTGCGCACACATGTGCACCGGCACTTCGCCCAGGTCTTCGCCGCGCCGCGTCAGCCCGCCGGGTCGGCGAATGCCGACTATACCGCGCTATGGCAGGCGACGGATGCGGACGGCGCCTCCGCCGCGACAGCGCCGGTGGCGCTCGCGCAGGCGGGTTTCGCCGATCCGGCCGAGGTCTGGCGTCGTCTCGTGCTGTTACGCGAAAGCTATGCCTGTCGCTCGCTCAGCGAACGCGGGCGCGCGCGCATGAACCGCCTGATGCCGCTGCTGATCGAAGCGGTCGCGGCGACCGGTCACCCGGATATCACGCTGTCGCGGGTGCTCGACCTCGTCGAGCTGATCGCGCGCCGCACGGCCTATCTCGCGCTGCTCGCCGATAATCCCGAGGTGCTGACGCAAACGGTGCGATTGTGCGCCGCGAGTCCGTGGATCGCGCGCATGCTGAGTGGGCAGCCGCTGCTGCTCGACGAATTGATCGATCCGCGCAGCCTGTATCGCCCGCTCGATCGCGCGGCGCTTGAACAGGAACTGAAGGCGCGGCTCGATGCCGCGGGAGCCGACGACCTCGAGCAGCAGATGGAGGCGCTGCGCCAGTTCAAACAGGCCGCCGTGCTGCGCGTCGCGGCCGCCGACGTCATGGGTGTGATGCCGCTGATGATCGTCAGCGACCACCTGACCGAGATCGCCGAGGTCGTGCTGGCCGAAGTGCTGAAGCTCGCGACGGCCTACCTGGTCCGGCGCAACAGGACCGCCGCCGCGGCGATCGAACGCGGCTTCGCAATCGTCGCCTATGGCAAGCTCGCCGGCATCGAACTCGGCTATGGTTCCGACCTCGATCTCGTGTTCCTGCACGCCGACGCCGATCCGGTGCAGGACAGCGACGGCGTGGAGGTCTACCCGCGGCTCGGCCAGCGCATCATCCACATGCTCGGCGCGCACACCCCGGCCGGCGTGCTGTACGAGGTCGATCTGCGGCTGCGTCCGAGCGGCGCGTCCGGTCTGCTCGTCAGCTCGGTTGCGGCCTTCGAGGAATACCAGCGCAGCAGCGCGTGGACCTGGGAACACCAGGCCCTGGTCCGGGCCCGGGTCATCGCCGGCAGCCCGGAGATCGCGCAGCGTTTTGAGCTGATCCGGCGCGCCGTCCTCGGCCTCCCGCGCGAACCGGAACGACTCTGCGCAGAGATTCGCGATATGCGGGAACGCATGCGCAAGGAACTTGTGCGTGGCGGGCCGGGGCGCTTCGATCTCAAGCAGGACCGCGGCGGCATCGCCGATATCGAGTTCATCGTCCAGTACCTGGTGCTGCGCCATGCCGATGCGCACCCGGAACTGCTGCGCTGGACCGACAACATCCGCCTGCTCGACACCCTCGAACGGGCCGGCCTGCTCTCCCCGGCGGACGCCACGGTCCTGCGGGACAGCTACCGGGTCTACCGCGCCCGGGTCCACCGCCTCGCCTTGCAGGAGATCGAGGAGGCCGTCGTCGACGCCGGCGAGTACGCGGAGCCTCGTACCGCCGTCAGCGCCCTGTGGGACCGGATCATCGGCCTGACCCCATTGATCGGTGAATAATTGGCGGAACTTCGCTAGAATTCCCCGGATGACCAAAAGGGTCAGACCCTATTAATAGGGTCTGACCCTTTTGGCCTGACCCTGTTCCCCTACGATATTCAGGAGTTCTGCATGAGCATGGTGGGTATGGACGACCGTGACGGCGTCATCTGGCTGGATGGTAAAATGGTGCCGTGGCGCGACGCGAAGGTGCATGTGCTGACGCACACGCTGCACTACGGTCTCGGCGTGTTCGAGGGCATTCGCGCCTACAAGACCGACAAGGGCACCGCGATCTTCCGCCTGCAGGCCCATACCGACCGCTTGTTTCGTTCGGCGCATATCCTGAACATGCCGATGCCGTATGACAAGGCCACGGTCAACGCGGCTATCTGCAGCGCGGTGCGCGAGAACGACATGGTGTCCGGCTATATCCGTCCGATGTGCTTCTACGGCGCCGAGGGCATGGGCCTGCGCGCCGATAACCTGAAGACCCATGTCATGATCGCGGCGTGGACCTGGGGTTCGTACATGGGTGATGACAACCTGCACAACGGCATCAAGGTCCGCACCTCATCGTACACGCGCCACCACGTCAACATCACGATGTGCAAGGCCAAGGCCAATGGCAACTACATCAACTCGATCCTCGCGCTGAACGAGGCGCTGGCCTGCGGCTGCCAGGAGGCGATGCTCCTCGACGCCGAGGGCTACGTCGCTGAAGGCAGCGGTGAGAACATCTTTCTGGTGCGCAACGGCACGCTCTACACGCCGGACCTGACCTCGGCGCTCGACGGCATCACCCGCGACACGATCTTTCGGCTCGCCGCCGAACTCGGCATGGCCGTTAAAGAGAAGCGCATCACCCGCGACGAGGTCTACATCGCCGACGAGGCCTTCTTCACCGGCACCGCCGCAGAGGTCACGCCGATTCGCGAGGTCGATGGCCGCAGGATCGGCGCCGGCGGCCGCGGCCCCATCACGGAAAAGCTGCAATCGCTATACTTCGACCAGGTCCACGGCCGCCGCAAGGAACACCCCGAGTGGCTGACGTATGTCTAGGATCAAAAGGGTCAGACCCTATTAATAGGGTCTGACCCTTTTGGTCACCGTTCAATAAAACGGGAGGGATAACAGGTGGCTGCGACACAAACCGGTGACCCGGTGATTCCGCCTAACGCGAAGAACCGTTACGAGGTGACGCGCGCCGATCTGCCGCTGCACTGTCCGATGACGGGCATGAGCCTGTGGAACTCGCATCCGCGGGTGTTCCTGCCGATCGAGGAAGAGGGCGAGTCGATGTGCCCGTATTGCGGGGCGCGGTATGTCTTGATCACAGACCGGGACGGTTGAAGGATCTGCTTGCCGGATTCCGCTCCGCTGCATCCGGGCCGTGATGGCGCCATTCCCCGCTAATGCAGACTGGCGCTATCGCGCGCTGATCGCCACGCTGTCCCCGCTCCTGGCCGGGGCCACGCTGTGGCAGGCGGTGCAGGCAGGCGATTCGCGCATGGCGCGGCAGCGGCTCGGTCTTGGCCTGCCCCGGCGTACAGACCGGCCGGTGTGGCTGCACATGTCGTCGGTCGGGGAGGTCAACGCCGCAAAACCGCTGGTTGCCGCGCTGCGCAGACGCCGCCCCGATCTGCCGATCCTGGTCTCGACCTTCACGCCGACCGGCGCCGCGACCGCGCTGCAGTTGTTCGGACCCGGTATCGAACACGTCTATCTGCCGCTCGATTTCCGTCATGCGGTGCAGCGCTTCCTGCGGAGCATCCGCCCGCGCTGCGCGCTGATCATGGAGACCGAGATCTGGCCGCAATTGTTTCATCAATGCCGCGCGGACGGTATCCCGCTGCTGATCATCAATGGCCGCATTTCGAAGCGGACGCTCGATCGGCCCGGCTGGATACGGCGTTTCCTCGCAGAAGCGCTGCGCAATGCAGACCGGATCCTCGCCCGCTCCGAGACCGATGCGCAGCGGTTCATCGCGCTCGGCGCGGCCGCGGACCGGGTCGAAGTCATCGACAATATCAAGTTCGCCCGGCCGGCCGCCGGCGCCGGGGCCCCGGCGCCGATCCTGCTGCCGCGCCCGTATGTCGTCGCGGCCTCGACCCATGACGACGAGGAACTCCGGCTCAGTCGCGCCTGGCTGTCCTCGCATCTCGGCGACACCCGCCTGCTCGTGATCGTGCCGCGCCATCCGAAGCGCAAGACCGCCATCGTGCAACAACTGCGGCCGATCATCGGGGATCGCCTCGCGGTACGCAGCGACAACGATCGCGTCAGCGCCGATACCCGGGTCTACCTCGCGGATACCTTCGGCGAGCTGACCGGTTTCATCGCAGGGTCCGAGCTGGTCTTTATCGGCGGCTCGCTCGCGCCGCGCGGCGGGCAGAACATCATCGAAGCGGCGCGCCTCGGCAAGGTCGCACTGTTCGGTCCGCATATGGAGCATTTCGCCGACGAGCGCGTCCTGCTGCTCGCGCATGAGGCCGCGATCGAAGTCGCCGACGCGGAGGAACTGATCAAGCAGATCGCCGGACTGCTGGCCGACCCCGAACGCCTGGAGGCGATCGGCCGGCGCGCCCGGCTGGCCGTCGACGCGAAGGGCGACGTCGCGGAGCGCTATCTCGATGCCGTCAGTCCCTATATCATGCGCTGATCATGCCCTGTCACGCGCCCGATGACACTGACCACCGGCCATGCCGGTTCACGATGCCATGACGAAGGCCAGGCTCTCCGTTGTGCTGATCGTCAAGGACGAGGCCACGAACATCGATGGCTGTCTGGCGAGCGTCGCGTGGGCCGACGAGATCGTTGTGCTCGACGGCGGCAGCCGCGACGTTACTGTCGTACGCGCGCGGGCGCGCAACGCCCGCGTCGAGGTCGCCGCCGACTGGCCGGGCTATGGCTTGCAGCGCCAGCGCGCCCAGGCGCTCGCAACCGGCGACTGGATCCTGATGATCGATGCCGATGAGCGCGTCACGCCCGAGCTCGCCGGCGAGATCCGCGCCGCGCTGTCGCGCGACGATCGCGCCCGCGCCTATGCGCTGCCGCGTTTGTCGTGGTGCTTCGGGCGCTTCATCCGTCATGGCGGCTGGTATCCCGATTATGTCGTGCGCCTGTATCCGCGCGACAAGGGGCGTTACGACGACGCCCTCGTGCACGAGAAGATCAAACTCGATCCCGGCATCGGCGTCGAGCGGTTCCGCGGCGATCTGCTGCACTTCACCTATGACAGCATGCGCGACTACCTCGTCAAATCGGCGCACTACGCCGAGGCCTGGGCCGATCAGCGCGAACTGCAGGGAAGACGCGCATCGCTGTCCCAGGGTGTCGTACACGCCGCGGGCTGTTTCCTCAAGATGTACGTGCTGCGCGGCGGGGTGCTCGATGGACGCGCCGGCCTGTTGCTCGCGCTGCTGTCCGCGCATTCGACCTTCGTCAAGTACGCCGACCTGTGGCATCGGCGGCAGCCGCGTCCGCCCGCCGCCTGACATGCGTATCCTGCAACTCTGCCTGTCCCATGGTCACGGTGGACTCGAATTGTATGTGAGCCGGCTCGCCGTCCTGCTGCGACAGCGCGGACACGATTGCCGCGCGGTCGCCCTGCACGGCACCCGCCTGGCCGCCGGTCTCGCGGACCAGGGCGTGCCGACGACGTTTCTGCGCGCGAGCGCCCACCCGCTGCCGCTGCTTGCCGCGCGCCGACTGGGCCGTCTGCTCGATGACGAGGCCATCGATGTCGTACACCTGCACTGGAGCCGGGATCTGCCGCTGGCGGCGCTCGCGAAACGACTGTGTCGCCGGCCGGTGCGACTGGTGCACTCACGACACATGAGCATCACGCGGCCCAAGCATGATGTCTATCACCGCTTTCTGTATCATGGTCTGGACCGGCTGGTCGTACTCAGTGAAGTGATGCGCGAGGAGGCGCTGCGCTATCTGCCGGTGCCTGAAACGGCGATCGAGGTCATTTATCTGGGTGTGCCGGGACCCGGCCCGGAGATCGCCGGCCGGCCGGCGCCGTCGCGGACCCATAATGATCTCCTGATCGGGCTGTTCGGCCGGATCGAACCCCTGAAAGGGCAGCATCTCCTGATCGAGGCGGTGGATCTGCTGCGCAAGCGCGGCTTCCCTGCCCGGGCGCGCATCATCGGTCACGCGATGGACGCGGCTTACCTCGCGCAACTGAAGCAGGACGTCGCGCGCCGCGGCCTCGGGGAACAGATCGAGTTTGCCGGCTTTCTTCCCGACCCGATGCGGATCATGCCGGAATTCGACATCATCGTCCTCGCGACGCGGCGCGAAACTTTCGGCCTGGTGCTGGTCGAGGCGATGCGCTGCGGCGTCGCGGTGATCGGGTCCAGGGCCGGCGGCGTACCCGAGATCATCGAACACGAACAAAGCGGCCTGCTGTTCGAACCGGAATCGGCGGAATCGCTCGCCGACTGCCTGCAGCGCCTCGCTGGGGACGCTGAACTGCGGCGCCGTCTCGCACTGGCCGGCCGGGAGCGCGCCGAGCGCCTGTTCTCCGAGGCGCACCATGTCGAGGAACTGGAACGGTTATTCGTCCGGGTTTCCGCTCCGGGCGGAATTCTGTAATGATCTGCTGCGCGAGCCGCCGCGTCTGCGACTCGCTGATGCAGTTGTCCCTAATCTGGAGGTCCCGCGATGCCCGGGTTTGAGTTCTTCGGCGATGAAGAGCGCAGAGAGGTACAGGACGTGCTCGATACCGGCGTCCTGTTCAGGTACGGCTTCGATGGCGCCCGCCGGGGCCACTGGAAGGCCCGCAGCCTGGAGGCGGAGCTGCAAACCCGGCTCGGCGCGAAATATGCGCAGTTGTGCTCGAGCGGCACCGCGGCGCTGTGCACCGCGCTCGCGGCGTGCGGGATCGGCGCCGGTGACGAGGTCATCGTGCCGCCGTTCACGTTCATAGCGACCGTCGAGGCGGTGCTGCTCGCCGGTGCAGTGCCGGTATTCGCCGATATCGACGAAACGCTTTGTCTCGACCCCGAGGCCGTCAGCAACGCGATCGGCCCGAATACCCGGGCGGTCATCGCCGTACACATGTGCGGCGGCATGGCGCAGATCGACGCCATCGCGAAGCTGTGCAGCGAAAAGAACATCGTCCTCATCGAGGACACGGCCCAGGCGATCGGCGCGAGCTACCGGGGCAGGGCGCTCGGAACTTTCGGGGACATGGGCTGCTTCTCGTTCGATGCCGTCAAGACCATCACCTGCGGCGAAGGCGGGGCCGTCGTCACCGATAATCCGCGTCTTTACACGCTCGCGGATCAATACACCGACCATGGCCACGACCATGCGGGCGCCGACCGCGGCCTGGACGGGCATCCGATCATCGGGACGAACTACCGTATCTGCGAACTGAACGCCGCGGTCGGACTCGCGCAACTGCGCAAGCTCGATCGCATCCTCGCCGTCCAGCGCGCGAACAAGGCGAGGATCAGGGAGGCGCTGTCGCGGTGCCCGGGAATCACATTCCGTCGCCTGCCCGATCCTGCGGGTGACTCGGCGACCTTCGTGTCGTTTTTTCTTCCGGACGAATCACAGGCGCGCGCGGCCGCGAGCGAGCTTGGCAAGGCCGGTGTCGACGGGTGTTTCTACTGGTATGACAACAACTGGCACTATCTTCGAAAATGGGAGCACCTGAAGCGGCTCCGTACGCCCGGCAGATCCCCGCTGACCTTGCTTGAGCGGATGCCGGACTTCGCGGCGGCCGGGGTCGAACGTTCCGACCGGCTGATCGGTCGCACCCTATCGATGCTGGTCAAGCTCTCATGGAGCGCCGCCGATCTCGACGAGCGCGTCCGCCGTATCACACAGGTATTCGGGAAATAGAGGAGGACAGGATATGTTTCGAAATTTTCGGATGGTATCGAAAGTGGTCTTCGGGCGCGGATGCTTCAACCAGCTCGGCGACATCCTCGCGCAGGCGCGGGCCGGCGGGAAGGCGCCGATGGTGTTCATGGTCGATGACTTTTTCGAAGGGAGCCGTCTCGCCGAGCGAATCCCGCTGGAGCGCGATGATCGGGTGGTCTTCGTCAATGTCGACGATGAACCGAAGACGACCTATGTCGATGCGCTGACCGCGCAGGTGCGCGAAATGACCGATGGAAGGCCGTCCGGCGTGATCGGCATCGGCGGCGGCAGCGCGCTGGATCTCGCCAAGGCGGTCTCGCTGATGCTGACGAACCCCGGTTCGTCCGCCGAGTACCAGGGCTGGGACCTGATCAGGCATCCGGCGGTCTATCATGCCGGCATCCCGACGTTGTCGGGCACCGGCGCCGAGGTCTCGCGCACCACGGTGCTGACCGGCCCGACGAAGAAGCTGGGACTCAATTCCGATCATACGGTCTTCGACCAGATCGTCCTCGATCCCGAACTGATCGCCGGCGCGCCGGAACCACAGCGTTTTTATACCGCGATGGACTGCTACATTCATTGCATCGAATCGCTGGAAGGCACGTTTCTCAATACCTTCAGCAAGGCCTACGGCGAGATGGCGCTCGAGCTGTGCCGGGAGGTCTATCTCGGGGACGGCGACGACGAGGCCGACGACAAGCTGATGATGGCCTCCTACTGCGGCGGCATGAGCATCGCGTATTCGCAGGTCGGCATCTGTCACGCTCTTTCCTACGGACTTTCCTTCGTACTCGGATTGCACCACGGCGTCGGCAACTGCGTCGCCTTCGAACAGCTCGAGGAATACTATCCGGACGGGGTCAGGGAATTCCGCCGCATGATGGACAGGCACCGGATAGCACTGCCGCAGGGCGTGACACGCGGCATCAGCGCCGAAGACATGGACAGGATGGTCGCCGTCGCGCTGACCCTCGCTCCGCTGTGGGAGAACAGTCTCGGCCCGGACTGGCGCAACATCATGACCGGCGACAGGATCAGGACGCTGTATGCGCGAATGTAGGCGCGGCCGTGCATAAAAGCGTCGCATGAAGCCGCGCTTCGACGACAGGCTGGAAACCTGTATCGTCTGCGGCGGCCGGGAGATCCGGCACCTGCTGACCGACTTCAGGGGCATCGACATCGATGAATGCCGCTGCGGCATGCGCTTCACGAATCCCCAGTATTCCGACGACTATCTTGCGGAATACTATACGAGCCAGTATCTGAAAGAGGATCCGGAGGAACGACGAGCGGCGCTCACAGAAGGCCACGACTACTATCTCTCGCTGATCGAGGCCGCCGGCGCCGTGCCCGGCACGGTGTTCGACATCGGCTGTGGCAACGGTTACCTGCTCGAAGCGGCGCTCGCGCGCGGCTGGAAGGTCACCGGCTACGATGTGGACCCGGTCGTCACGGCGCAGGTGTCCAGGCGTCTCGGGGTACCGGTGCTGAACGGAGATTTCATGACGCTGGATCCCGGCGGGACTTTCTCGCTGATCACGATGCATCAGGTGCTGGAGCACCTGAAGAACCCCGCGGCCTACCTGGACCGGGTGCGCGAACTGCTCGACCCGGGCGGCTGGTTCTTCGTCGCGGTCCCGAACATCCGCTCACTGTCGAACCGCGTCAAGGAAAAGATGGAATCGACCGGCCTGCGCCGGCGCAACATCGGCAAGTACTACGATTCGGATCATCACCTGTGCCATTTCAGTCCGCCGGTTCTCGCCGCGCTGGTCGAACGCCACGGCTTCGAGGTCCGGAAGATCGCCAACTGCCATGCCGCGCGCCCGGGCCGTTCCGTTATCGGGCGGGCGTTCATTCGCCATGTGATGGAAAAGCTCTACCCGAAATCCACGTTTCTCATCATCGCGCGCAGGCGCGGCTAGTCCTTTCCGGGCCGGCCGATGATCGCGTATTTGATCGCGCGCTTGATGCCCTTGAGGCGATGCCGCAGGATCGCGAGCGCGTTTTTGATCTGATTCAGCAAGCGCTCGCTCCGGCTGAAACCGACCTTGTCCCTCCGCGCATAGACCGAATCCGTATGGTCCATGAACCAGCGTTCGTAGCCGTTGTCCCGCATCCACCGCTCGATCTGCGCCAGGTTCGGATTGTGATACTGCGCGCTGTGGGTTTCGAGCGCGATGGCGAGCGGACGGCTGCGCATGTGCTTGAGCACATACCACTCGGCGCCTTCGATATCGATCGACAGCAGATCGATGTCGCCGTCGTCGATCTCGCTGAAGCGGACCGCGTCGGCCTCGAAGCGGTCCTTGTCATTACGAACGTAGGCATCGTTGATGAGCGCGGGAGACGCGGAAAGGTCGCTCGCAAAGGTCGATGCGCCGGCGCGATACAGCGAGATCCGTCCGTTCCCGTCCCACACCGCGAAGGGGTGAATGCGCACGCCGGGAAAGGGCGCGAAATACGCCCTGATCTTCTCCACCGTGACCGGATCCGCCTCGACCAGCATCGCCGGCACGCCTTCACGAATGAACCCGAGGATGTTCGAGGTCTCGGGGAGATATACGCCGACCTCGGCGACGAGCGCGGGCCTTAAGCCCTTCTTGCCGCACATCCGGTACAGGCGATCGGTCATCGCGACCTGCCCCTGGCCTCCGCAAACAGGAGACTCACCGCGGACACAGTGAATACCAGAAAGATCGATATAAAGTTGTTGCGAATGAAGGGATCCTCGGTCAGGGAGAAGATCGCGAAGGCCAGTGACTGCACGATCAGGATGTCACGCATGCCGCTATGCCGGTGCTCCGGACGCAGCGCGAGATATATCGGGCAGAACAACAGGCACAACAGCGCGACAAGACCGGTCAGCCCCTTGAACACCAGCGCGTCGAAATACGCGCTGTGCAGATGGCTGCCCTTGCCAAGATCGGCCTCTATCGCCTCGATCGCGGGGCTCGCGACTCCTGTACTGATCAGCCGGTTGATCTCATCGCTGACATTGCCGACCCCTATGCCGAACAGCGGGTTGTCAGTGAATATCAGCAGGGCGACGCGCCATTGCTCGAACCTGATCCCGACCGGGCTGGCGGCGGCCGCCGAGCGTTGTTCGGCGGTTTCCGCGGTGATATAGCGTGTCGCCTGCTCGACCGCCTGGCCGAGCCGCTTTTGCGTGAGATCGGGTTCGACCACGATGGCGGCCGTCACCACGACACCGGCAACGGCGAGGACACCGAGCGCAAGCCGCCTGCGCAGGCTTTTCGACACGATGGCGCCCGACATCAGCCAAACCGCGATCGGCAGCGTGATTGCGGCGGCAAGCCAGGCGCTGCGCGTGCCTGACAGCGCCGCGGCGATCAACGCCAGCGCCGCGCCCGCCACATGCAAGGGGATGCGGATTCGTTGCGGCCAATAATCGAAACGCAGCGAGATCAGCGACAGGACCGCGAGCAATGCGGCAAAGTTGCCGATCAGGATCGGGCTGTATGGTCCGTAAAAACGCCCGCCGTTGGCGAGCGTGCCATGGATCACATAGATTCCGATCACGACAGCCGCAACCGGCACCGCCCGAATCAGCGCGGTCGCGATCTCGGGATAGCGGCGCAGCAGCAGAAAGAGCGGAATCGAGAGCAGGATGCGGAAATCCGCCTCGTACCACCGGACAGAGGCATAGGTCCAGCCGCTCAAGGTATTCGCGATCAACGTCGCCGCGAGATAGAACGCGATGACGCCGAGAAATACGCGCTCCGCGCCGGCGAGCGGCGGATCGGGCCTGCGCAATGACGCCAGCGCGATCAGCGCGAGCAGGTAATAGACGCCCGATGCCCAGTGCGTGACCGACGTTGCGAACAGCGGGAATGCGAATAACAGCGCCGCCGCGATCCCGGCCGCGGGAGAAGCGGAAAATCTTGCCAATAATGCGCGCATGGGCAATCAGGTATCAGTAGCTGTTCGCCCGCGCTCCATTCGGTGGTGCGCACAGGATCCTGAAGAAATCGAGCGTCAGGCTGCCGGACAGGGACGTCCTGAAATGGCGGAACAGGTGCTCGCGCGCCGCGGCGCCCATGCGCCGGCAACGCGTATCGTCCATCATCAGCGCGGCCAGCGCATCGGCCAGCGCGCCGGCATCACCGGGCGGAACCACGAACCCGGTCTCCCCTTCGACGACCAGCTCACGGTTGCCGCCGCTGTCGGTGACAACGACCGGCAGGCCAAGCGCCATCGCCTCGATCACCGTTTTCGGCAACCCTTCGCCCTTGAGGGTCGGCAATACACCGATGCGGCTGGCCGCAACCAGATTCAGCACATCGGTGCGATAGCCAAAGGCGTGGATGCGTCCGGCCGCCGGGCCCGCGGTGATCAGCGCACGGTATTCGGGACTGTCCATGTCGACGCCGACCAGCAGCAGGTGCCAGTGGTTCGCGGGTATCCTGTGGAAGGCCTCGATCAGTACCGGCACGCCCTTGCGCGGCCGGGCGTTGACCGCGCAGACGACCACCGGGGCAGCGGCGGGGATTCCGAAAGAGGTCAAATCGGCCGGCGTCACGTCGTCGTACCACTCCGGCTCATGCCCCTTGTAAACCGTGACGATGCGTCCGCGGTCGAGGGACGAATGCCGCAAAAGGTCGTCCCGTACCGCATTCGAGACACAGATGATGCCGTCGACACGCGGATGGAGATGCGTCAGATAGCAGGAAGGATCCCAGCGACTGATGTTTCCGGTCTGACCCCGGTAAGTGACTACCTTGACCGGCAGGCCGAGCGCCGCCCATACCGTGCTGGCGATCACCATATTGTTGAAACAGTAAACCACGTCGAAAGCGCCGGACTTGAGCTCGGCGCGAATCCTGCGGATGGCCGACCACGAGAATTTCCGCCGCGGATGATAATCGATCACGGCGAGCCCGGCTGCGCGGGCGCGGGCGGCGTATTCGGAATCACCCTGTGTCATCACCGTGACATCGGCACCCGCTGCCGCGAGAGAAACCAGCATTTCCGCTTCGGGTCGCACGCTGTATAGCGGTCCTGTCCAGGAAGTGATGGCCAATACCTTGAGGAACGGGCCGGTCAGATGGGCTTCGCGACCGGTCGCCGTACCCGGTGTCTCGAGATCAGCCAATGTGGACACCCTTCGCGAAAAAGGCCATCATCGTCGCACCGTTCGATTGAAACATCACGAAATGCCAGACCGCTCCGCTTTGGCGCCCGGATCGCCGCCGAAATCGCTGTGCCTGCTCCGTCTCTCCGCGCTCGGCGATTGTTGCCAGGCGGTTCCGGTGATCAGGGTCCTGCAGCGTGTGTGGCCGGACACCGCGCTGACCTGGATCATCGGCCGGACCGAAGCGGCCCTGCTGGGCGATCTGGAAGGGGTGGAGTTTATCACATACCACAAGGGCGGTGGTTATGCGGCCTGGCGCTCCCTCCGTCGCGCGTTTTCCGGTCGCACATTCGACTGTCTTCTGCTGATGCAGGTATCGCTGCGCGCGGGCCTGGTCTCGACCGCGGTCAAGGCCGGCATTCGCCTCGGCTTCGACGGTACGCGCGGCAGCGGAGGTCACGGCCTGTTTCTCAACCGGCGTATCGCGCCGCATCCCGGGGCTCATGTACTCGAGGGATTCTTCGACTTTCTGCGCGCGCTCGGCATCGGCGAACGTGATCTCGTATGGAACATCCCGGTGCCTGATTCGGCGCGGGAACGCGCGAGCGCGCTGATCCCGGATGACAGTGCTGCGCTTGTCATCAGCCCCTGCAGCAGCCAGCGTTTCAACAACTTTCGCAACTGGGCCGCCGAGGCCTATGCCCGGGTCGCCCGCCATGCCTACGAGCGTCATGGACTGTCCATCCTGCTGACCGGCGGCGACAGTGACGAAGAACAGCGCTATGGCGAGACGATCGTGCGCCTGTCCGGTAACATCCCGATACAAAATTTCATCGGCCAGACCAGCCTGAAGGAGATGCTGGCGATCCTCGAACGCGCCGAGGCCATCGTGTGTCCGGATTCAGGGCCGGCGCACATGGCGACAGCCGTCGGGACGCCGGTGATCGGCCTTTACGCGACCAGCAATCCGGCGCGTACGGGTCCTTACCTGAGCCTGCGCTGGGTCGTCAATCGCTATCCGGAGGCGGTGCGAAAGGCCTGGGACCGGGACGTCAGCGCCGTCCGCTTCGGACGCCGCGTCCGCGATCCGGACGCGATGGCGCTGATCCCGGTGGAGGATGTCACCCGCCGGCTGGATGCGCTGCTGGCAGTCCCGCGGAAATCGCGGCTTGCGCCGCCAGTCCTGCGCTAGCCGGGGCAAGGCGCCGCCGTGCCGTCAGTGTTCTTCGCGGTAGCCGGCGAGCAACCCGTTCCAGGCCGCGTCGTCAAAGAAAAAGACCGCTTCATTTGCGCTGAACTTGCGCAGTGACCGCTGCAGCCTCGCGAGCTTATCGCGCCGGGATCCGGAATTGACGTCGTCCTGGTATCCCTTGTCGAAATCGATCAGGTAGACCGCGCCGTCCGGACACACCAGGACGTTGCGGGCGTTGAGGTCCGGATGATGGACCCCGTGCGCGTGAAATCGCCTGATGACGCGGCCGATCTCCCGCCAGGAAGTCGCGGGCAGCGCATCCCGCATCAGCAGATCGGCGAGCGGAAGCGCCCCCGGGAGATATTCGGTCACCAGGTCGGCGCTGTAGACAAGACCGTGGCGCAGCACTCGCGCGGCGACCGGCCTGGGCACCGGCAGCCCCGATCCATGCAGCGCGGCCAGCAGGCGCCATTCGCGCCACGCCCGGGTGGTTTCCAGCCCTGTCCACAGGTAATGGTCACGGCTCAGGGACGCCGCCCAGCCGCCGCGATGATAATGGCGGAGCACCAGCACCCGGTCCCGATCCCTGAAAATGCAGGCACTGGCGCGGCCGGGCGCTGCTCCGACCACGGCATTGACGGCGCGCCAGTGTTCGGCTTCGAAAAACTCGGGACCGGGTGGAGGGACGAGTGCGCGGTCATGCAGAATATGGCCGTTCTCGATGTCGATCTGCGCGGGTACAATGCCCGGGGGCGCCGGCTTATTGCCCGTATTTTCCGTCATGGCTGTGTATTATCGCTCATGCCTCGCGAGTTTACACATAATACGACTTTTCCCGGAGACCCGATGAGCCTCACTGCATACATCTCCGTCGGCGAGTTTCTCGACAAGATCACGATTCTGGAAATCAAGTCCGAGCGCATAGCCGATGCGGACAAGCTGGAGAACATCCGCAAGGAACTCGCGCTGCTGCGGCGGACATGGCGAGAGTCGCCGTTCTCGCAGCTGGATCTCGACGGCGATATCTCCGATCTCAAACAGATCAATGAAAAGCTGTGGGACATCGAGGACCGTATTCGCGAGAAGGAATCCGCAGGGGCGTTCGACGAGGGTTTCATCGCGCTCGCGCGCTCGGTCTACATCACGAACGACGAACGCGCCAGGATCAAGCGCCGGATCAATCTCAGGGCCGGCTCCGGTCTCGTCGAGGAAAAATCCTACTTCGATTACAACTAGGCAACCATCGCCGCGGCGATGCCTCAGCCCGGCCTCGCCAGCAGCTTCCTCGCAAGCTCGCTGACCCGGGTCACTTCGGGCAGGCTTCCGTCGAGCACGAAGGCCGCTTCGTGCCGGCCGTCGCGCGGCCAGTACCTGAATGGTTCCGTCAGAAAAAAGATGCCGACGGTCGGCGTCCCGCAGGCGATCGCGATATTGCGGATCCCGGTGTCGTTGCTGACCAGCAGACGCGCCCCCTTGATCAGTGCAATCGTCCGGTCGAAATCATCCAGCAGCAGCCGGGTCACATTCGGCCTGTGACGCAACGCTTCGACGATATCATCGACCTGCTCCCAGCCGGCGATCCCCTGCAGAACGACATGTTCATGATCCGGATAATCGGGCGACATGGCGTCGATCAGCGCAGCGAACCGGTCGTGCGGCCAGCATTTCCCGGGAACCGATGCGCCCGGGAAATAAACGATATACGGCCGCTCCCGCCGCATCGCCTCAACCTTGATGTCGTATCGCAGCGGATATTCACAGACATGTCCGAGCACGCTCAGCATGTCCAGCATGTTCTCCGCCTCGAAGCGCATGTCGGTACGCGTGACCGTGATATCGTAGACGCGGCGAAAGATCGAGCGATAGGGAAAACCCAGCTTCAACGAGGCGGAATTCAGCAAACACAACCAGGTCGAGCGGACGTCCGCGGCAAGATCGAACAGCACGTCATGGTGACCGAGCTCCCTGATCCGCCGGATCTGCTCCCGCAGCGGCGCCTTGCGCTGATCGCTGCCGTGCGTGATGTGGATGCGATCGACGAGATCGGTCGGCGCCCCGCGGGTGTAATGACTGCGGAGGCTCAGCGTAATCGATGCGTTCGGAAAAAAGCGGCGCGTCTCGATCAGAAACGGGCGCGTCAGGATCTGGTCGCCGAGCGCCGCATGACGGATCACGGCGATGCTGTTGATATCGGCCGGCGTCATGTGCGAAACGCGCCGGCGCGTCTTGTCGCTGGCCCAGGCGCCTTTCTTGAACCACAGCCTCATCCGGATACCCTGGAGTATTCTGATTATGACGCCCGCCGCATGCGGACGCTTTCCCGCTGATACAATCCCGCTCCCCGGCGCGTATAATCAGGCACCAGATGAGTCCCCGATACAAAAAAATACTCGTCGTGCGCAATGACAAGCTCGGCGACTTCATGCTCGCCTGGCCGGCGCTCGCCGTGCTCGGTCGCTCGCTTCCGGACAGCGAAATCCATGTCCTGATCAATCCCGTCAACCAGGCGCTGGCCGGGCTCTGCCCCGATATCGCCGAGGCGATACCCGACCCGGGAGCGGGCGCCGGGATCGCGAAGCAGTTCGCGCTGGCCCGGCGGCTCCGCGCGCAACGCTATGACGCCGTGATTACGCTGTTCTCGACGCTGCGGGCGGGGTGGATACTGACGCTCGCCCGGATACCGTATCGCCTTGCGCCGGCCACCAAGATCGCGCAGGTATTCTATCATGCGCGCCTGACGCAACGACGCTCGCAATCGGCGAAGCCGGAATACGCATACAACCAGGATCTCGTGCTCAGGTTTCTGCAGGACGCCGGGATCGCGCACATCCGGATGCCGTCGCCGCCGTATCTGGCGTTCGAGCCGGCTGCATGCGAACAGCTGCGCCAGGCATTCTGCCGGCGCAACGGGATTGCCCCGGACCGGCGCCTGGTCTTCCTCCATCCGGGCAGCGGCGGTTCGGCGAACAATCTCGATCCCGAACAGTACGGGCGCCTCGGCCGCGCACTGAAGTCCGCGCGCGGGCACCATATCGTCGTCACTGCCGGTCCCGGAGAGCTCGAACTCGCGACGATGCTGGCCGGGAGGCTCGGCGATATCCCGCATACCGTCTATCACTCGACAGAGGGGCTCGAGCGCTTCGCGCGCCATATCGCCTTCAGCGATCTCTTCATCAGCGGATCGACGGGGCCGCTGCATATTGCCGGCGCGCTCAACCGGAATACTGCGGCTTTCTATCCCCGGCGGCGCTCGTCCACCGCGTTGCGCTGGCAGACGATCAACGAGGCCGACCGCCGCCTGTCATTTTCGCCGGCGGAATCGGCCGGAGAGAGCGACATGTCGAGCATAGACACGGAGGCCGCCGCCGCGGCGATCAGCGCAAAATTCCTGGTCTGATTCAGGCGCGTTTGACCGCGGTCATGATGACCGTCCTGCCGAGCAGGATCTTAAGGGAATTCATCAGTTTTATAGAGTCGCTGTTGGTTGCGTCTATCGTCTTGTACTTCACGATCTCCTTTCTCTTTATATACAGCTCCTGCAGCTTGATCGGCAGGTACAGAAATACCAGCTTGGCGATGCCCGATCGCTGGTACTTGTCGATGCTCAGGTTGGCCTCCGCAAATCCGGACTCGCGCAAGGCGTGATAGAGATAAAAATAGGAGAACGGGGAGATATGACCCGAGCAGAACTCGGCTTTGCGCCCGTCGACCGACAGGGGGCCGAACAATTGCGCGAAGCCGAACCACAAGGTTCTCAAGCGGGAATTCAGGTTCAGAATGTTCGGCGTGCTGATGACACAGAATCCGCCCGGCTTGAGCACCCTGTTGATATCCCGAATGAACGCCCGCGGATTCTCCATGTGCTCGATGACCTCGGTCGCGGTGACGATATCGAAAGTGCCCTCGGGATACGGCAGTGCGCCGTGGTTCAGATCGACGATATCCACCTGCTGGCCCGGCAGCAGCATCAGTTCATCCGTATAGTCACAGGCCCGGGTCGTAATGGCCGGCCGTGATGCGCGCAGCCGCCTGATCAGTTCGCCCGACCCGGACCCGATGTCCAGATGTTCGAGCGCGGCGCGGGCAGGCGTGAGGCTTTCGACCGCCGCCACCGTCGCGGAATAGATCTTTTTCGTACTCATGACCGACTTCCCTGAAGTGAATTACCTGAAGTGAATTACGAACCGCGCCAGGCAGTAATCCGCGCATCATATCATGATCGCGGCAATGCGCAGGCGGAGAACACCCGGTCGACATCGAGATTGCGCAGGCACTGATAATGTCCGAGCGGGCATTCCGGCTCGAAGCATGGACTGCACTCGAGCCTGAGCGTCAGCATCACTGCCTGATCGGTCAACGGCGGCGTGAATTCCGGCGACGATGAGCCATACAGCGCAACCACGCTGCGCCCGGTCGCCGCGGCGATGTGCATCAGCCCCGAGTCGTTGGTGACGACCAGCCCGGTCAGTCCGATCAGGTCGACGGCATCTTCGAGGCGTGTCCTGCCGGACAGGTCCACCACGGCGTTTCCCGCCTGTTCGACGATCTCGCGGCAGATGGCCTGGTCCTTTGCCGATCCGAACAGCCACACCTGCGATCCCCGCGCCAGCAGCCGGCGCGCCAGATCGGCATACTTCTCCGCCGGCCAGCGCTTGGCCGGCCCGTACTCCGCGCCCGGCATGAATCCGATAATCGGGCGGTCGGTCGACAATGACAGCTCCTGGAGCAGTCGTGTCTGGTTGTCCGGGTCGACCTCGAGCCTCGGCTGTGGAATCTCCGGAGGCAATGGCGCGCCGCGCTCGAGGCCAAGCGCGACATAACGCTGCACCGTCTGCGTCAGCACCGAGGTGTCGAGCGGCCGGATGTCGTTGATCAGGCGATAGCGTGATTCGCCGAGGTAACCGATGCGGCGCGGTATCTTCGCGAAGAAGGGCGTCAGCGCCGACTTGAAGGAACGAGGGAGCACGATCGCCTGTTCATAGCGTTCGGCGCGCAGTCGCCTGCCGATGCGATAGCGCGCGCCGAGCCCGAATACGCCATGCTTGACCGGCATCTCGATGTGATGACGCACCTCGGGCATGCGCGCGAGCAGCGGCGCGGACCAGGACGGCGCCAGTACGTCGATCGCCGCATTCGGAAAGCGCCGGCGCAGCGTCATGAACAGGCTCTGCGCCATCACCATGTCGCCGACCCAGGCAGGTCCGACGACGAGGATCCTCGATTTCGGCGCCTGGAGTCGCTTGCGGGTACGGATCTCCGGCAGGCTCATCGATTCCCGTTGAGCCACTGCATATACGCGGCGACGCCCTGCTCGACCGGCATGAACGGCGCATCATAACCGGCGGCGCGCAACGCGCTGATGTCGGCCTCGGTGAAACTCTGGTAGCGGCCGTTCAGGTGGTCCGGGAACGGGATGTACTCGAGCTCGCCGCGTCCGTGCCAGGCAAGCACCGCGCGCGCGACGTCATTGAAGCTCCGGCTGCGTCCGGTGCCGAGGTTGAAGATGCCGGATTTGTCGGGATGCCGCAAAAACCACAGGTTCACCGCAACGACGTCATCGACATGGATGAAGTCGCGCCGCTGCTCGCCGTCGCCGTAGCCGTCACAGCCGACGAACAGGCGCATCTTGCCGCTTTCGAGGAGCTGATTGTTCAGGTGGAATGCGACGCTCGCCATCTTGTCCTTGTGCTGCTCGCGCGGGCCGTACACGTTGAAGTAGCGGAAGCCGGCGATCTGGCTCTTCGTCTTCGGCAGCACGCGGCGTACGTACTGGTCGAACTGGAACTTGGAATAGCCATAGACGTTCAGCGGACGCTCGTGCGCGCGCGCCTCAGTGAATACCGGACCCGCGCCATAGACCGATGCGGACGAGGCGTAGAGATAAGGAAGCTTGTGGTCGAGGCAGTAGTGCAGCAGCGCCTTCGAGTATTCGTAGTTGATGCTCATCATGTAGCGCCCGTCCCATTCGGTCGTGTCGGAACAGGCGCCCTGGTGCAGGATCGCATCGATCGGACCGGGCAGGCCGGAGCGGGCGATGATGGCGTCGAGAAAATCGTCCTTGTCGATGAAATCGGCGATGTCGCAATCGGCGATGTTGCGGTATTTCGCGCCATCGCTCAGGTCGTCGACGACGACGACGTCCGTCCGGCCGATGCCGTTCAGCGCCTTGACCAGATTGCTGCCGATGAAGCCGGCCCCGCCTGTGACTACGATCATATCCCTGCCCTGATGCCGGTGGAGCAAAAGGGTCAGACCCTATTAATAGGGTCAGACCCTGTTATTCACGCATTTTCTCGATGATACGGGTAGTTGAGACGCCTTCTATGTAGCCCAGCACGACGACATCGCCGCCAGCGTCGCGGACGCAGTTGCCGCCGGCGATGTCGTCGGGGCGATAGTCGCCGCCCTTGACCAGCACGCTCGGCCTGAGCCGGCAGACCAGCCGCTCCGGCGTATCCTCTGAAAACGGCACGACCCAGTCGACGCTGCCGAGTCCGGCGAGCACCACCATGCGCTGCGCCAGCGTGTTCACCGGGCGGTTTGCGCCCTTGAGCCGCTTCACCGATGCATCGTCGTTGACCGCGACGACGAGCCGGTCGCCGAGCCGGCGCGCCTGCTCGAGATAGGCGACGTGGCCGGCGTGCAGGATATCGAAGCAACCGTTGGTCATGACGACCTTCTCGCCATGATCGCGGGCATCCGCGATCAGCGCCGCGAGGCGCTCCTCATCAACGACGCCGCCTTCGATCTCGTCCTGTTCGCGCATTGCGCGGCGCAGTTCCGCCACGGTCGCGGTCGCGGTGCCGAGCTTGCCGACGACGACGCCGGCGGCGAGATTCGCGAGCGCGGTGGCCTCGGCCGTGTCGAGTCCGGCGGCAAGACCGGCGGCGAGCACCGCGATCACGGTATCGCCGGCACCGGTGACGTCGTAGACCTCGCGTGCCCGGGTCGGCAGATGCAGCGCCGGCTTGTCCTTGCGCACCAGCGTCATGCCCTTCTCGCTGCGCGTGATCAGCAGCGCATCGAGCTGCAAATCGGCGCGCAAGGTCTCGGCGCGCGCGACCAGCGCCTCGTCGGTCCGGCACTCGCCGGCGACCGCGGTGAATTCGGCGAGATTCGGCGTGACCAGCGTGGCGCCGCGATAGATCGTGTAATCGCGACCCTTCGGATCGACGAGCACCGGCTTGCCGGCGGCGCGCGCCAGCGCGATCAGCCGGGGGGCCTGGCTCAGCGTGCCCTTGCCGTAGTCGGACAATACGACCGCACCGCACACGGGCAACAGCGCCTCGAAACGGGCGAGCAGGCCCTGGCCGTCGACCGCATCGAAACCATCCTCGAAGTCGAGCCGGATCAATTGCTGGTGGCGGCTGATGACGCGCAGCTTGGTCACCGTCGGCAGACCAGGCGCATGCTCGAAGTGGCAACCGACGCCGGCGGCGCCGAGGCGTTGTTCGAGCGTGCGGGCGGCCTCGTCGTCGCCGGTCAGGCCGATCACGTCGGCGTGTCCGCCGAGCGAAGCGATATTCAGCGCGACGTTGCCGGCGCCGCCGGGACGCTCTTCTGATTCACCGACATGCACGACCGGAACCGGCGCCTCGGGCGAGATCCGCGATGTACTGCCGTACCAGTAACGGTCCAGCATCAGGTCGCCGACGACCAGCACGCGGGCCTGTCCGAACTCGGGAATGGAGATTTTCATTGCGCGAAAATCATAACACAGCAACCCGGGGGGGTCTCTCCCGCACCAATAGCACCAATAGGGTCAGACCCTTTTAATAGGGTCTGACCCTATTGGTGCTACGAATCCGCTTCCGGTTCCGTCGTTTTGGAGAACTGGGCGCGGTAGAGGCGGGCATAGGCGCGATCGGCGGCGAGGAGTTCGCGGTGGGCGCCGGTCTCGATGATGCGGCCGTGCTCAAGGACGACGATGCGGTCGGCGCCTTCGATCGTCGACAGCCGGTGCGCGATGATGATCGTCGTACGCCCCCGGCGCAGGTTGTCGAGGGCCTGCTGTACCTGGCGTTCAGTCGCGGTATCGAGCGCCGAGGTCGCCTCGTCCATGATCAGGATCGGCGCATCCTTGAGCAGCGCGCGGGCGATCGCGAGGCGCTGACGCTGGCCGCCCGACAGCAGCACGCCGTTCTCGCCGATCAGCGTGTCGATGCCGTCCGGCATGTCGGCGGCGAAGTCCATGACGCGCGCGGCGTCGGCGGCGGCGAGGATCCGCTCGCGCGGCGCATTCCGGCTCGCGCCATAGGCGATGTTCTCGGCGATGCTGCCGTTGAACAGCACGACATCCTGGGTGACGAGCGCGATATTCGCGCGCAGGTCGTCCAGCCGGATGTCGTGGAGATCGATGCCGTCGGCGAGGATCCGTCCCGAGGTCGGGGCATAGAAGCGCGGGATCAGGTTGATCAGCGAGGTCTTGCCGGCGCCCGACGGCCCGACCAGCGCGATCGTCTGGCCGGGCTCGATCGCGAGCGATATCTCCTCGAGCACCGCCTCGGCGTCGTTGTCATAGCGCAAGCCGGCCCGGTCGAACTCGATACGTCCGTGCATACGGCCAACGGCGCGCGTGCCGCTGTCCGGCTCCGACGCCTCGTCGAGCAGGCGAAAGACGCTTTCCGACGCCGCGAGCCCGCGCTGCAGGTGTTCATTGACGCCGATCAGTCGCTTGATCGGCGCGAACAGCATCGCGGCCGCGCCGAAGAACGACACGAAACCGCCGACCGTCATGTCCGATTTCGCCGCGGTAATGTAGATCACGACGGCGAGCGCGATGACGATCAGGAGCTGCACGGCCGGCACGCTCGCCGCCGATACCACCGCGATCTTCATCGAGTAGCGCCGCACCCAGTTCGCGACCTCGTGAAAGCGCGTCCACACCTGCTCGCGCGCGCCGTAGACCTTGATGACCCGGCCGCCACGGATCGATTCCTCGAGCACATGGGTCATGCCGCCCATCGATTGTTGCAGCATGCGGCTCATGCGTCGCAACCGGTGGCTGACCAGCCTGACGACGATGCCGATCGCCGGCGCGATCAATACGAAGACCAGCGACAGCTTCCAGTCGAGATACAGCATCCACGCCAGCAGCCCGATGACCGCAAGGCCGTCACGGACCAGGACGATCAGCACGGTGGTCGCGGCGGTCGTGACCTGGCTGGCGTCATAGGTCAGCTTCGATATCATCTCACCCGAGGTGCGGCCGGAAAAATAGCTGACCGGCAGGTCGACCAGCTTCGAGAACATCCGGTCGCGCAGGTCGAGCACGACCTTGTTCGCGACCCAGGCGAGCGCGACGGTGCTGATGTATATCGCAATGCCGCGCACGACGAACAGGCCGATCAGCAATATCGGCATCAGCAGGATCCAGTCAGGATCCTTCTCGACGAAGGTCTGGTCGAGCAGCGGCTTGATCAGCGCCGGCATCGCCGGCTCGGTCAGCGCGGTCAGTACCATTGCGGCCATCGCGACGGTGAACAGGCGCCAGTAGGGCTTCACATGCCCCAGCAGGCGGAGGTAGAGTTCGCGACTGTTGTTCATTCCGGGTCGTAGAATCCGGGTTGTCCGTCGGGGCGGGCCCTGAAACGGCGGTGCGTCCACAGATATTGTTCGGGACAGCGGCGCACCATGTCCTCGATGATCCGGTTCACGCGTGCGGTGTCCTCGAGTTCGTCGCCGCCGGGGAAATCCTCGAGCGGCGGCAGTAATGTCAGGCGATAGCCCCGGCCGCCGGGCAGCCGTTGCGGGAAATAAGGTATCACAAGCGCCTTCGTCATGGCGGCAAAGCGTCCGGTCGCGGGATTCGAGGCCGCGTCGATGCCGAAGAACGGGACGAACACCCGGTTTCCGCGCCGGTAGTCCTGGTCGGGCGCGTACCAGACCGCCTCGCCGTCCTTGAGGCAGCGCAGCATTGCCCGCACATCGTCGCGCTCGATCGAACTCTTCAGATGCCGATCGAAGCTGTTCAGCATGACCCGGCTCAGGACCGGATTCTTGTGGACACGATACATCGGATGGATCGGCGCGAGCGAATTCAGCATCCGCGCGCCGAGCTCCAATGTCGTGAAATGCGCAGTGAGCAGGATCACGCCGCGTCCGGATCGAAGCGCCTTTTCGAGGTGATCCAGGCCCTCGACGCCCGCGATCAGCCTGCTGATCCGGTGTTCCGGCAGCCACCAGGACATCGCCGTCTCGATGATGCCGATGCCGAGCGAGCGGAACGATTCGCGCAACAGGCGCTCGCGTTGATCCGGGGAGAGCTCCGGAAAACACAGGCGGAGATTCGTCTCCACGAAGCGCAGGCGGTGGCGCGCGCGTTTTCGCAGCCGGTTTCCGACAAAGCCGCCGCAGGCAAGCGCAATCCTCACCGGCAGGTGGGCGACGACCCAGGCGCAGCCGATCAGCAACCAGGTCGGCCAGTAACGTGGCGACGCCAGCGCCGAGGTGTCAAGGTCCGCGCGCTTCACCGCCGTGAGTCGATCAGCACGACGGCGGCGGTCGCGAGATCGGGAAAGACCTCGGTACCCTGCGGCAGGCCGCCCGCCGCGAAGGTCGCCGCGCCCTTGCCGGTCAGCACCAGGATCGGTTGCGCCCCGACTGCGACCGCGGCGTCGAGGTCGCGCAGGCTGTCGCCGATGACCGGGACGCCGGCGAGGTCGCGGGAAAACGCCGCAGCGGCCTGGCGGTACAGGCCCGGTCGCGGTTTGCGGCAGTCGCAATCGTCGCCGGGCCCGTGCGGACAGATGAAGATGCCGGCGATCTCGCCTCCGGCGGCAGTAATCTCGCGCAGCATCTTCTCGTGGATTTGCGCGAGCGTGTCCGCGGTGAACAGTCCGCGCGCGATACCGGACTGGTTGCTTGCGACAGCGATAAGGAAACCGGCGCGTTTCAGGCGCGCGATCGCATCGAGGCTACCCGGGATCGGGATCCACTCGTCAGGACTCTTGATGTAACCGGGGGAATCCTCGTTGATGACCCCGTCGCGATCGAGGATCAGCAGGGGTCCGGGATTATTCATCCAGCAGCTCGCACAGCAGATGCCCGGCGAAGATATGGGCCTCCTGCACGCGAGCGGTCGGCAGGCCGGGTATGCCGATATGAAGGTCGACCAGCGCGGCGAGCTTGCCGGGCTCGCCGGTCAGCGCGATCGTCATGCAGGCGAGCGCCTTCGCGGCCTCGATGCCGAGGACGACGTTCCGGCTCGAGCCGCTGGTCGAAAGGCCGAGCACGACGTCCTCCGGCCGGGCCAGGCCCTCGATCTGGCGCGCGAAGATGTACTCGAAGCCGTAATCATTGCCGACCGAGGTCAGGATCGACGTATCGGTGGTCAAGGCGATGGCCGGAAGCGCGCGGCGCTCGCGCTGGTAGCGTCCGATGAATTCCGCGGCGATATGCTGGGCGTCCGCCGCGCTGCCGCCGTTACCGATCAGCAGCAGCTTGCCGCCGCGCTCGCGGCTGTGGCGGATCATCGCGGCGGCCTGCCCGAGCTGCGCCTGTTGGCGCCGGACCTGTTCGATAGCGGCCTGGTGCCCGGCGAAGGCGTGATCGAACGATTGCCCCATCAGCCTTCTTCCAGCCACTGGTTGATCTGCTCGAGATCCTGCACCACCAGCACGCCCGCAGCCTGCTTGAGCAACAGCGTGTTGATGATGTAGTCATAACGGGCGCGGGCGTAGCCGCGTTCGGCCTCGAACAGGTCACTGCGGGCGAGCAGCACGTCGACGGTGGTGCGGGTGCCGACCTCGAGGCCGGCCTCGGTCGCTTCGAGCGCGCTCTGCGCCGACACCCGCGCCTGGGACAGCGCCCGGACGCGATTGATCGCGGCGATGACCGCGAGATAGGCGTCGCGGGTCTGGCGCAGCGTCGCGCGACGCTGGCGCTCGACCTCCTCCTTGGCCTGGGCCAGGCGGAAACCGGCCGCGCGGGTGCGTGAGGTCACGGCATTGCCGCTGTAGAGCGGCAGACTGAAGGTCAGGCCGATGATGGCGTCCTCGCTGCCCCGCTCCCCGCCGAGCGCGCTGCTATCGGAATCGGTACGGTTGACGCTCGCGACCAGGTCGAGCCGGGGGTGATGCCCCGAACGCTCCACACTGATGGCATCCTCCGCGATGATCTCGCCGAATTGCGCCGCGAGCAGCGCGAAGTTCTGTTGCATCGCGGTCGTGACCCACTGGTCGATGTCCGCCGGGTCGGGCCGCGCAAGCGGAATATCGGGCCGCAGGGAACTGATCTGACCGGGTACCTCGCCGGTAATCTCGTACAGGGCCTCCTCGCTGCTCTGAAGCAGGTTCTCCGCCTCGATCTCGGCCGCCGTGGTCAGATCAAAGGCCGCCTGGGCCTCGTGCACGTCGGTGATCGCAACCAGGCCCACCTCGAAGCGCTGCTTCGCCTGCTCGAGCTGGCGCTCGATCGCCTCCTTCTCGGCCCGCGCGAAATCGAGGTTGTCGCGCGCGGCGAGCAATTGGAAATAGGCCTGGGCGATCCGCACCATCAGGGCCTGCTCCGCCGAACGGTATTCGGCATCGGCACGCGCGACGGACGCATCGGCCTGGCGCAGGCGAACGAAATATTCACGGTTGTACAATGGCTGGTTCAGCGACAGCGAAAGCACGCTGGCGCTGAACCTGTCGTTGGTGCCATTGAGTGACGGATCGAATGCGTTGGATCTGATGCGCTCGCGGCCTTGTCTATAGTCGGCGTCGAAGCTGATGAGCGGAAGCAGCAGCGCACGGTTCTGCGGCTTGATCTCGATCTCGGCCCGGCGCGCCGCTTCGGCGGCGCGCAGCACCGGATCGTTGTCGAGCGCGAGGTAATGGATCTCGATCAGGTCGTAGGCCGCCGCCGTCGTGCTGCAAAACAGCAGCAACGCCGCGGCCATGGAGACGGACAGCTTGGCGAAACGGGACATGTGCGGTTCCTTGCAGGGTAACAGGATCAAAGGGGTCAGAGTCGTTTGATCTCGGTTAACGCGCCGATCGGCGGGAAAAAATCGGGGATCAAACGACTCTGACGCCTTTGATTCTCAAAAACCATCAAAATTCAAATCGCTGCGGGGCCGGGGCGTTGATCAGCATCGGCAGGTCGGTCTCGAACAGGCTTTCCCGGCTCCATTCGTTCTCTCCGGTGCGGCGCACCAGGATAGCCTCCATGACCGGCACGACGCCGACGACCGCAAACAGGCGCCCGCCGCGGTTCAATGCGCGCAAAAAGGCGTCGGGCAGTACCGGCAGCGACCCGGTGATCGCGATGACATCATACAATCGGTTACCGTTCCAGCCCGACGACGCGTCGCCGCTCTCGAGCGTGACGTTGTCGATGCCATACACCGCGAGCTTGTCTTCGGCCTGGGCCGTGTACTCGGGGAGGATGTCGACACTGACGACCTGGCGCACCGCGCGCGCGAGCAGCGCCGTCACATAGGCGCTGCCGGTGCCGATCTCGAGTGCGATATCGGTTGGATGCAGGCTGAGCGCCTGCAGCATGCGGCCCTCGACCCTCGGGTGCATCATGACCTGGCCGTGGCCGATCGGCACCGCGATGTCGGCATAAGCGAGCCCGGTATAATCGGCGGGCACGAAATCCTTGCGACAAATCTCGCCGAGCAGGTCGAGTATCTGCTGGTCCAGCACATCCCACGGACGGATCTGCTGCTCGATCATATTGAATCGGGCGTCTCTCGCTTCCATATCTCCCGCCTGTCTCTGGATCTCCGAACTGGTCCCGCGCAATCGTTCAAGGGTATTCGTTTTACCGTGGCATGGCAAGAATCGCAGAGTCGTAACATAATGAATTGCAACATGTCTCTCCAGAGGTCATTGATCCGGAGTGCCTTTCGCCGGGAAAAATCTGTATGATCTTTGTTTCCTCATGGGATTTGTAATGAGATGAGCGCTACTCCCGATCAGATCATCAATGATGCGCTGCGGCTGAATGCGGACGTGACCCGCCCTTTTCCCGGTTCGCGCAAGATCCATGTCACCGGCAGCCGGCCCGACATCCGGGTGCCGATGCGCGAGATCCGCCTGTCCGATACCCGGACGCCGGCCGGCCTCGAGCGCAACGCCCCGATCACCGTCTATGACACCTCCGGCCCGTATACCGATCCCCAGGCGCGTATCGACCTGCGCGCCGGCCTGCCCGACCTCCGCAGCCCGTGGATCGCGGACCGCGGCGATTGCGAGGTGCTGCCCGGTTACAGCTCGGAATACGGCCGGCAGCGGCTCAAGGATCCGCGGCTCGATCCGCTGCGCTTCGGCGACCCGCGCCGCCCGCGCCGCGCCCGGCCCGGCCGCAATGTCTCGCAGATGCACTACGCCCGGCGGGGCATTATCACGCCGGAGATGGAGTTCGTCGCGCTGCGCGAGAACCTGCGCCGTGACGAACTGCGCGACCCCGAGCTGCGCCGGCAGCACCCCGGCGAGTCATTCGGCGCGGCGATCCCGGCCAGAATCACGCCCGGGTTCGTCCGCGACGAGGTCGCGCGCGGCCGCGCGATCATCCCGGCGAACATCAATCACCCGGAACTCGAGCCGGTCATCATCGGGCGCAATTTCCTGGTCAAGATCAATGCCAATATCGGCAACTCGGCGGTGACTTCGTCGATCGCCGAAGAGGTCGAGAAGCTGGTCTGGGGCATCCGCTGGGGCGCCGACACGGTCATGGACCTGTCGACCGGCAAGCATATCCATGAGACCCGCGAATGGATCATACGCAATTCGCCGGTCCCGATCGGCACCGTGCCGATCTATCAGGCGCTGGAGAAGGTCAACGGGCGCGCCGAGGAACTCTCCTGGGAGGTCTTCCGCGACACGCTGATCGAGCAGGCCGAGCAGGGCGTCGATTACTTCACGATCCACGCCGGCGTACGCCTCGCATACATTCCGCTGACCGCGAAGCGCGTCACCGGCATCGTGTCGCGCGGCGGCTCGATCATGGCCAAGTGGTGCCTGTCCCATCATCGCGAGAATTTCCTCTATACGCACTTCGAAGAGATCTGCGAGATCATGAAGGCCTATGACGTATCGTTCTCGCTCGGTGACGGCCTGCGGCCGGGTTCCATCGCCGACGCGAACGATGCAGCGCAATTCGCCGAGCTCGAGACGCTCGGCGAACTGACTCGCATCGCCTGGGAACACGACGTGCAGACGATGATCGAGGGTCCGGGCCATGTGCCGATGCACATGATCAAGGAGAACATGGACAAGCAGCTGCGCGAGTGCGGCGAGGCGCCGTTCTA
>CAYTGL010000023.1:0-41939 GCA_964437335.1 uncultured Chromatiales bacterium | reverse complement strand
GTGCCGCCCGGCGTCTCGTAGCAGCCGCGCGACTTCATGCCGACGTAGCGGTTCTCGACGAGGTCGAGGCGGCCGACACCGTGCGCGCCGGCGACCCGGTTCAGCTCGGCGAGCGCCTGCGCCGGGCTCATGCGTTTGCCGTCGATCGCGACGACGTCTCCGTTCTCGAATTCCAGCTCGATCACGACCGGCTGGTCCGGCGCGTCCTCCGGTGAAACGCTCCAGCGCCACATCGATTCTTCGGGCTCGACCCACGGGTCTTCGAGCGGGCCGCCCTCGTAGGAGATATGCAGCAGGTTCGCGTCCATCGAATACGGCGAGCCGCCCTTGCGCTTCGCCTCGACCGGGATGCCGCGGCTCTCGGCCCAGTCCAGCAGCTTCTCGCGCGACAGCAGGTCCCACTCGCGCCACGGCGCGATGATGCGGATGCCCGGATTCAGCGCGTAGGCACCGAGTTCGAAGCGCACCTGGTCGTTGCCCTTGCCCGTCGCACCATGTGAAATCGCATCAGCGCCGGTCGCTTCGGCGATCTCGACGAGGCGCTTCGCGATCAGCGGCCGCGCGATCGACGTGCCGAGCAGGTATTCGCCTTCGTACAGGGTATTGGCCCGGAACATCGGGAACACGAAGTCGCGGACGAACTCCTCGCGCAGATCCTCGATGAAGATCTCGCGCACGCCCATCGCCTCGGCCTTGCGCCGCGCCGGGTCGAGCTCCTCGCCCTGGCCGATGTCGGCGGTGAAGGTCACGACCTCGCAGCCGTAGGTCTCCTGCAGCCAGCGCAGGATCACCGACGTGTCGAGGCCGCCGGAATACGCAAGGACTACTTTCTTGATGTCAGACATCGCGGTTCATCCGGGTCATGAAACGGGCTTCTTCGCGCTGCGGCGCAGGCGCGACAGCAGCCGCCGCGCCATGTCGCCGAACAGCTCAGTCTGTGTCGGGTGCGGATGGATCGCCTCGGCGACCTGGTCGAGCGTCATATTGCCGGACACCATCATGACCGCCTCACCGATCAGCGTGTCGGCGTGGTCGGCGAGGAAATGCACGCCGACGATGCGCCGCGACGCCTTGTCGGCGACGATCTTGATCAGGCCGTGGGTCTCGTTGTTGATCATCGCCTTCGCGTCGATGCTGATCGGCACCTTGACCTCGACCGCCTCGATCTTTTTCGCCTTCGCCTGCTCGACCGACAGACCGACGAACGCGGCCTGCGGGCGCGTGAAGATCACGCCGCAGTCCTTCGCCTGGTCGTAGGCCGCGCGTTCGCCGGCGATCGCCATCGCCGCGACCCGGCCCTGGTGGCCGGCGGTATGCGCGAGCATCAGGCCGCCGATGACGTCGCCGACCGCGAAGATATGCGGGACCGACGTGCGGCAGCCGGCATCGACCTTGACGACGCCGTTGTCGGTCGCGACGCCGGCGGCGTCGAGCTTCAGCGGTTCGAGCACCGGGCGCTTGCCGGTCGCCATCAGCACGTAGTCCGCCGACGCGTTGTGCTTCTTGCCGTCGGCGTCGGTATACGACAGCTTCATCGCGCCGGGCTTGCCCTTGATGTCCCCGACCTTGACCGAGGTCAGCACCTTGAGGCGCGGCTCGTTGTTCAGGATCTCGGTCAGGTGCTTCGCGACCTCGGACTCGACCTCGGCGAGGATGCGATCCTGGGCCTCGAGCAGCGTGACCTCGGTGCCGAAGTCCTGGAAGATCTGCGCCATCTCGAGGCCGATCGCGCCGCCGCCGACGACGAGCAGTTTTTTCGGCTTGTCCTTCAGTTCCCAGACCGTGTCCGAGGTCAGCACGCCGCCGGCCTCGACGCCCTCGCGCGCGCCGGGGATCGGCGGCACGAACGGCGGCGCACCGGTCGCGACGACCGCGCAACCGAAGCTCAGCTTCTCGCCCTTCGACCCGTCGCCGGGCGCGGCACGGCGGTGGCGCTCCTTGTTGTTGCCGGAGGTGTCGACGAACAGCTCGTGCGGGCCGGTGAACGATGCGTAGCCCTGCTTCAGCGTGATCTTGACGCCCTTGTCGGTCTTCTCGGCCATCTCGCCGCGCGTTTCGAGCACCTGGCGGCGGGTCTGTTCGAGCAGTTTCCAGTTCAGCTTCGCGCCGGTCGTGCCCTCGACGCCGAGATGGGCGTCGTCGGCGCGGTCGCGTATCCGGTCCGCCGCCGCGCGCCAGGCCTTCGACGGAATGCAGCCGCGCCACAGGCACTCGCCGCCGGGCAGCGGCGCGTCGTTGATCATGACGACCTTGAAGCCGTGGCCGGCGAGGTCGCGCGCGCAGTCCTCGCCGCCGGGGCCGCCGCCGATGACTGCGACGTCGTAGTCCCACTCGCCTTCGGGAATCGCTGGTCCAGTGTTCATCCATGACTCCGGCTGTTCGATCAGTTGTTTCAGCGCGCCGAGATATTTCGCGACATGGGCGCCGTAGACGACGCGGTGGTCGGCGGTGATCATCAGCGGCATGCCCTGCTCGCCGGCGGTCGCGATCGCGAGGATCGCCGCCATGCCGGGCGTCGGGATCGCGTCGAACAGGCTGACGCCGAGCATGCCCATGTTCGACACCATGAACGTCGGGTTCGCGTATTCGTCGGGCTTCAGGCGGCGCCGGCGGGCACGGTCGACGAGATCCTTCCAGTCATCGTTCAGCTCTTCGAGCGAGCGGGACTCGCAGTGACGCAGCACCGGCACGACGAGGCCGCCGTCCTCGGCGGTGACCGCCATGCCGATATCGACGTGGTCACGCTCGATCAGCTTGTCCTCGGGCTGGTAGGCCCAGTTCATGCGCGGCTGTTCCTGCATCGCGAGCGCGCACGCCTTTGCGATCGCGACGGTCAGCGACACGCCGCTCTTCTTCGCGGCGCGCGCGAGCGCCTCGGGCCGCGCGTGCACGGTCACACGGAAGGTCGGCATCGTCAGCGCGCGGGTCATGTTGTGACTGACCGCGCGTTCGAGCGAGCTCATCTTGCGGCCGTCGCCGGGGACGTCGACGGACAACGACGCCGGCAGCACCTGCACCGCCGCGGGGCGCTGCGCGCCTGCGCGTTCGACATCGCCGGCGGTAATCTCGCCGGACGGACCGCTGCCGTTCACGCGCGCGAGATCGACGCCGAGCCGGCCGGCAAGCTTGCGCGCATACGGGGTGACGGCCTTGCCCGGCGGCCGGTCCGCGGGCGCTCCAGTGTGATACGGCGCCGGTTCCTCGCTTTGGACGCCCGCACGCTTCGCGGACGTCCCGGACTTTTCGGACTTGTCAGCCTCTGCTTCGGAGGGTTTCCGCGCGGCCGCGGGCCGCGGGCCCAGATTCCCTTCACGCACGACCTGGTCTTCCTTCGCGACCAGGAACGCCATCTCGCCGCCGACCGGCACGACGCTGTCGACCACGGCAATCGGGCCTGACAAAAAGCCTTCGCGGAACACCTCGACGTCCATGATCGCCTTGTCGGTCTCGACCGTCGCGACGATATCGCCGCGCTCGACCTTGTCGCCAATTTTCTTTTCCCAACTGACGACGACGCCTTCGGTCATCGTGTCGGAGAGCTGCGGCATCGTGATCGTGTAGACCGTTCCCTTCGGCGCACCGGCTCCTTCGTCCGCGGCGACTTCGGCAGGGCTTGCCTGCGGAGACGCCGCTGCGGATTTCGTGGATGCCTTTCCCGCCGCCTGGTCTTCGGGCTTGCCCTTCGCCTGCTTCTTCTGCGGTTGCGCGCCTTTCGGAGCGGCGCCCTGCTCACCGACCGCATCCTTGCTGCCGACCAGCGTCGCGATCGCCTCGCCGACCGCGACCGTGTCGCCGATCGCCGCAAGCGGACCGGACAAAAAGCCTTCGCGAAATACCTCGACGTCCATGATCGCCTTGTCGGTCTCGACCGTCGCGACGATATCGCCGCGCTCGACCTTGTCGCCAATTTTCTTTTCCCAACTGACGACGACGCCTTCGGTCATCGTGTCGGAGAGCTGGGGCATTTTTATCTGGTAGGTATCGGACATGCGTTTCCCTGGATTGCAGACAGCGTGGTACGGATATTCAAGCTTTAAGGGGCCAGCGCGCCTGATAACCGGATCAGGCGCGCTGACCCCTTTTCAAACACAAGTCAGCTCGCGCGTCTCGTCTGGAACAGCGTCATCGTCCGTTCGACGACCTTTTTCGCGCTCGGGATCACGGCCTTTTCAAGCGGCCGGCTGTACGGGATCGGGACATTCAGCGCCGACACGCGAACCGGCGGCGCGTCGAGCTCGAAGAAGCAGCTCTCGTTGATGATCGCCATGATCTCGGAACCGGCGCCGACCGGCGCCTCGGCCTCCTCGACGACGACCGCGCGATGGGTCCTTGCGACCGACTTCGCGATGCCTTCCCGGTCGAGCGGCGACAGCGCGAAGAGATCGACGACCTCGGCCTCGATGCCGTACTGCTTCGACAGCGTCTCGGCAGCCTGCAGACACCAGTGCACCGAGATGTTGTAGCCGAACAGCGTCACGTCGCGGCCTTCGCGCACGACCTCGGAGCCTTCGAGTGGATGGAAGAACTCCTCGTCCGGCACCTCGCCCTTGAGGTTGTACATCAGTTCGTGTTCGTAGACGAATACCGGGTCATCGCAGCGGACCGCCGATTTCAGCAGGCCGTAGGCCTGTTTCGGCGTCGACGGCGTCACGACGCGCAGGCCGGCGATGCCCATGAACACCTTCTCCATGCGCGCCGAATGCTGCGCGCCGAGCTGGTGCGCGGTGCCCCCCGGCGAGCGGATCACGACCGGCGCGGTCAACTGGCCGCCCGACATGTAGCGGACCTTCGCCGCGGCATTGACGATCTGGTCCATCGCGAGCCACGCGAAGTTGACCGACATGATCTCGATGATCGGCCGGACGCCGACGAACGACGCGCCGATGCCAAGCCCGGTGTAGCTGTTCTCGGAGATCGGGGTGTCGATGATGCGCTCCGGGCCATACTTGTCGTAAAGGCCCTGGGTCGCCTTGTAGGTGCCACCGGCGACGCCGATGTCCTCGCCCATTGCGATCACGAGCGGATCGTTCGCCATCTCCTCGTCATGGGCGCGCCGGATCGCCTCCCAATACATGATCTCGGCCATCAGCGTTTCCCTCCCCGGCCCTTCACATAGGGATCGTTGTCCGCGAGCACGTATTTTTCAGCTTCCTCCGGCACGGGATCCGGAGATTCCTCGGCGAAGCGGATTACTTCCTGCTCGATGCGGTCGATGATCTCGCGATCCATCGACTTGAACGTGTCGAGCGTCAGCTCACCGTCGTCGACCAGGCGGTTGCGCAGGATATGGATCGGGTCGCGCTTGAGCCACTTCTTCTCCTCGTCCTTGGCGCGGTAGGCGTTCGAATCGGACATCGAATGTCCGCGATAACGATAGGTCATCAATTCGAGGAAATAAGGTCCGTTGCCGGCGCGCACATGCTGAACCGCGGCGACCGCCGCCTCGTACACCGCTTCGACGTCCTGTCCATCGGTCTGGACTGCCGGCATGTCGTGGGCCGCGGCGCGCTTGTACTGGTCCATGACCGAGGTCGAACGGTCAATGCGCGTGCCGATGCCGTAAAGATTGTTTTCACAGACGAACAGCACCGGCAACTGCCACAGCCGGGCCATGTTAAGCGTCTCGTGGAAGGTCCCCTGGTTGTTCGCGGCGTCGCCGAGGAAGCAGATCGATATCTCGTCGCCGCCCTTCATCCTGATGCCTTTCGCGATGCCGGCGGCGAGCGGGAACGGGCCGCCGACCAGCGCGTAGCCGCCCATGAAGCGCGCCTCGACATCGAAGATGTGCATCGAGCCGCCGCGCCCGCGGCTGCTGCCGGTCTCCTTGCCGAACAACTCGGCCATGACCCGTTTCGGGTCGGCGCCGCACTTGATCGCATGGATATGGTCCCGGTAGCCGGTGATCACATAGTCATGCCCGGGGCGTGCTGCCTCCATGACCCCGTGGGCGCAGGCCTCCTGACCGGAATAAAGATGCAGAAAGCCGCCGATCTTGCGCTCGACATAGGCCTCATAGCAGCGCTCCTCGAAGCGCCGCGCAAACAACATCTCGTTCAGCAGCCGTTTCTTGTCGGCGACGCTGAGCGGCCGGAATTCGGCCTGGCGAGCCCCCTGCTGGAGATAACCTGCCGATACGTTCATGGGCTATCCGTCCTTCTCAGAAATCTGATTTGTCAACTTACCTGTTTTCATTGATATTGTTATGCGTTTCCCTGCTTCCCGAGCCGGATCAGCCCAACGCCGGCTTCCAGCCGGTCGATGCTCTGCACAGGAACGGGATATCATCCGTATTTTCCCGTGTCAGGTCAATAATTGATATACAAAAAGTGACGGAATTACATGGTCATACGTATTGAGCAAGGGTCTGCCCTGCCGGACCGCAAGGCCCTCGAACAAACTGAAAACCTGATTATTTTTCTGCCGGTGAGGGGGCTGGACCGGCGCTGGACCGAGATCCCCTGGGGTGATGCGCTGAAGCGGCGGGCGATGCGCAGCGGCCTGCCGGGGCTGGCGACGACGCCGCTGGTGACCGACCTGCCGAATGCGCGTGGCACCCGGGTCAGCCTGGCAACCCTCGGCGAAAACATCGGCAGCTTCGAATTGCTCGGCCTCGCGCGCAAGCATATCGCGATCCATCTCGCGCACCAGGCGCGCAGTATCGCGATCATGGCGCCGGGGTTTTCCGCCGCGGATACCCGCCGCATCCTCGAAACCGTCACCGCCGCCGCGCTCGCCGGCGTTGCCCCGATGCCGGCGTTCAAGCGCAGGAAGTTGCCGCCGGTACGGCTCACGCGGCTGCGTCTCTGCGGGGTCACGCAGCGGGTCCACCTCGCCCGCGTCCGTGCCGAGGCCGAGGGCAACAACCTCGCCCGGGAACTGACGACGCTGCCGCCGAACGAACTGACCCCCGCGCTTTATCGACGCCGCGTCACCGCGCTCGCCCACGCCGAGGGCTGGCGCATGCGCTTCCTCGACAGCCGGGCGCTCCGTCGCAAGGGCGCCGGCGCCTTTCTCGCCGTCGCGCAGGGCAGCGCGACCGATGACGCGGGTATCGTGCACCTGCGTTACCGGCCAAAGACAGCGGTCAGACCCAAAGGGTCTCGCCCCAGGGGACGATCATCAGGCGCGCTCGCGCTGGTCGGCAAGGGGATCTGCTTCGATACCGGCGGGGTCAACCTGAAACCGGTGAAACACATGCATGGCATGCACGAGGACATGCAAGGCAGCGCGGTCGCACTTGGCACGCTGCTCGCGCTGACACGGCTCAAGGCGCCGTTCCCGATCGATTGCTGGCTCGCGCTCGCGCAGAATCACATCGGCCCCCGCGCATATAAACAGAATGACGTCGTCAAGGCGGCGAATGGCGTCACGATCGAGGTCATGCACACCGACGCCGAAGGCCGCATGGTGCTCGCCGACACGCTCGCGCTCGCGAGCCGCGCCAAACCGGGGCTGATCATCGACTACGCGACCCTGACCGGGACCTGTGTCTATGCGCTCAGCACGCGCTACAGCGGCGCGTTCACGAATCGCCCGTCCCTGCATCCGGACCTCATCGCGGCCGGCGCGGAGAGCGGGGAGCGGGTCTGGCCGTTCCCGATCGATGCGGACTTCGATCAGGAACTCGAGAGCCGCGTCGCCGACATCAAACAGTGCTCGCTCGAGGGCCCGGCTGACCACATCCTCGCCGCACGCTTCCTGACGCGCTTCGTCGATGATTGCCCGTGGCTGCACATCGACCTGTCCGCCGGCAACCACAAGGGCGGCCTCGCCCATATCCCGACCGACATCAGCGGTTTCGGGGTGCGCTTCACGCTGAACCTGCTGCTGGACCGGGGGATTCTGCGCAAGCCGGGCTGACGCGATCGCCGGGGTCAACCCCTCGGGGTCTGACCCCATTTATCCCCGGCAACTCCGACGGGACACGGATCGGTTATCCTGATAGTCTGCTGAAAATTCCGAAAAGAGGTTATACCGATGAGCGAACCCTCCCCACTGACCGAAGCACAACAAAAATTCGTTGAAACGATCCCACTGCGTTCGCTGGTGGTCGAGAACTGCCCGCTGGAACAGGCGGTCGGCCGCGTACTGGCCGCGGATGTCGTTGCGCCGACCGACATGCCGCCGTACCCGCGGGCGATAGTCGAGGGCTTTCTGGTCCATACCGAGGATACCCGGGGCGCCGCCGAAGACCGCCCGATCCCGTTCCGAATCGCGGGATCGGTCAAACCCGGGGATAAACACTGTCCGTCATTCGGCCGAGGCGAAGGCATTGCTGTCGCCACCGGCAGCCTGGTATCCGAGGGACCGTATTCGGTCGTACGCCTGTGGGAGGCAAAACGGGAAAACGGCGGCTTCTCGATCACTCGCCCGTTCCCGCCGCGCTTTTTCATCGAGGAGCAGGGCTGCGACCTGATGCAGGACGCGGTCGCGGTGCCGGTCGGGACCCTGCTCGAACCTTCCGAAATCGGCATGATCGCGAGCCTCGGTATCAGCAAGGTCAACGTCACGGCCCAGCCGATCGTGACGATCTATTCGTCCGGCGACGAAGTCATCCCGTATACCGGCACGATGACGCCGGGCGCGATCCGCGACAGCAACTCGGTGATGCTCGCATCCGCGGTGCAACTGGCCGGCGGGATCCCGCGCATCGCCGGTATCGTGAAAGACGACTTCGACCGCTTCGTTACCTCGGTCAGGGAGGCGCTGCGCCACTCCGACATGATCCTGATCTCCGGCGGCACCGCAGTCGGCGGCCGCGACTTCATCTCCGATCTGCTGCGCGCCTGCGGCAAGCTGGTCGTCGACGGCGTGCCGATGCGTTCCGGACGGCCGCTGATCATGGGGCATGCCCACGGCAAGCCGATCGTCTGTGTCGCCGGGCATCCGCCCGAGGCGCTGCGCGGCTTCCGGCTGTTCGGCGTCGCCGCGATCAATCGCCTGACGGGCCGGATGGCGGATCTGCCTGCAGACAGTTGATCCTGCCGACCCAACCGCCCGGCAACATATGAAGACCGCGCTGACCCTTGCCCGTCCCGACGATTGGCATGTTCACCTGCGCGACGGGTCTGCGCTTGCGACGACGGTCCCGCATGTCGCGGCGCGTTTCGCGCGCGCGATCGTGATGCCGAATCTCGCTCCTCCGGTCGTCGACTGCGCGCAAGCGCTGGCCTACCGGAGCCGGATCCTCGCGCATGTCCCCGAGGAAATGCGATTCGAACCGCTGATGACACTGTACCTGACCGACCGGACCGCGCCGGACGAGATCCGCCGCGCGGCGGGGGAAGGCGGTATCACGGCGGCGAAGCTCTATCCGGCCGGTGCTACGACAAATTCCGAGTCCGGTGTCACCGCGATCGACCGGATCACGCCGGCGCTCGAAGCAATGCAGGCACATGACCTGCCCTTGCTGGTCCATGGCGAAGTCACCGAAGCCGCGATCGATATCTTCGATCGCGAGCCGCGCTTCATCGACTGCGTGCTCGAACCGCTGGTGCGACGCTTTCCGGCGCTGCGCGTCGTGTTCGAACACATTACCACCCGGGCCGCAGTCGACTATGTCGGCACCGCTCCGGCAACCGTTGCCGCGACGATCACCGCCCATCATTTGCTTTTTAACCGCAACGCCCTGCTCGCCGGCGGCGTGCGCCCGCACTTCTATTGCCTGCCGGTGCTCAAGCGCGAGGAGGACCGCCAGGCGCTGCTTCGCGCCGCAACCGGCGGCGGCCCGAAGTTCTTCCTCGGCACCGACAGCGCCCCCCATGAACGCGCCCGCAAGGAGACGGCATGCGGCTGCGCCGGCATCTACAGCGCCCATGCGGCGATCGAGCTCTACGCCGAAGTCTTTGAACAGGCCGGCGCCCTGGAACGTCTGGAAGGGTTTGCCAGCCATCATGGCGCGGACTTCTATCGCCTGCCGCGTAACACGGACCGCATTACCCTCGAGCAAAGGCCGTGGATGGTACCTGATCGCTATGCGCTCGACGACGGCGTCGTGATTCCGCTGCTTGCCGGTCAGCAGATCCGCTGGCGCATCCGGGGGTAAGTCCTCGGGAAATCCCGGGGCCGAAACAGGCCGGCATGGATGCACGACGCCGCGGCGCCGGACTGATCGCAGCGTAACCGCCGGCGGCTTCAGATTGCCGATCCGGCTGTGGCCGTTATGAACCCGGCCGGCGGAATTACCCGAACCGCCGGTTACTTCACCGGCACCATCAAGTGCCGATAGGGAGTATCCGCCCACATCACGTAAGGGCTTGCGGTATCCGGGTCGGCAAGCTTGGGGTAGAGATCATAGAAACCATCATCGGCGCCGGTAATCATTACGTGTGGCCCTGTTTCTATCCAGTGATTTCCGGGCTTCGGCTTGTCTGCGTACGGATCGGTATTGCTGGCATCGGTCCCGCCTTTCAGCATATACATGAGCCCGACCGCGCCAGGTGGCGGCGTCTGGTGGGCTATCCACGCGTTAACCCATTCCATCGCGTTGTTGTCCATGCACATCGGATCGGGTCCGGGGGTTCCGGGATTATCCGGCATGCATGTGAATGCGTTCATGCCCTGGCGCAGAACGCGCATGGTTCCGTCCGCCTCAATGGCAACGATAGTCGCATCCTTTCCGACCTTGGCCGGCGCTGCTGACATCGCGCTCTCGATCATCTGCTTGTCGCCAGGCGACGCCTGCGGTTCCGCGGCGTACGCGGTCATCGTGAATACGAGAGACAGGGCGACAAACAGAACGCTATTACGCTTTTCAAATATCTTGCGCATATATGCCTCCTTGACTAATGCAAGTGGAACAGACCTCCTTCGCTCTTGGGTTAGCAATGAAATCGTAATCCATCACGCAAGATAATTACAGCGGGTTAAATAATGGACGTAATCTATCATTTGTACGCATACATATTCGTCACATGCGGAGCCTGTCGTTAACTACCAGCGGAACACAACAGCAAGACTCGGGCCATTGAAATTCAGGTCCTCGATCGTCTTGCCCGACTTCATGTCGTAGTCGACAGTGCGCCAGGCGGCGACGATATCACCCCAGCGGAATCCATAACCAAGGCCGGCGCTGGCCTGCCAGGTGAACTGCGAGTCGCCCGTGCCGAGGTCAACGTAGTACGGCACGAACCACGGATTGCCGTCGCCGAAAGATGCGCGCCCCTTGACACCGACAACCACGTCCCGGTTCTGCTGGCTTGCCTCGCGGCTGCCGGCGCGATCCACCAGCGCAATCGAATCGATCTCGCCGCTCAGCTGCCAGTCCAGCGCCTGGCGGATGTCGAGCACGCGCATACCACCGATGACATCGAGCATATGGCCAGGCCTTGCCACCGCCTGATAGGCGCCGCCCAGTGTCCACATCCATCCCTTCAGATCATAATCGACATTCGCGCTCGCGCCGGCGGGCAAGCCGGCGTTGCCGATCCCGATCGCACGGGACCCGGATCTTGAGTTACCGAAGTCCAGGTAGATGATGTCCGTCCAGGCGCCCCAATCGCCCTTCCGCACCTCCAGCGAACCCATGAACGCGAGCTCCAGATATTCAAGTATGGGGTCCATGTCGATGCTGACGTCGCCTCCACCCTCTGACGGTGGAAATGTCGTCGAGCCGCTGGTGGCGGGGAGGTAGCCGTAGATGCTGGCCTGGAAGTGCAGCGCGTCGCCGCCCTGCGCAGCGGCGTCAGCCGACGCGATCAGTGTCGCCGCGCACAAGACAGCCGCGACCAGCGGGCGCGCAGGGTTCATATTACTTTGCTCGTTGAATCAGCACCGGCCTGGGCATGGCAGGGAGGGCGGACGACGAAGACCTTCAGAACGTCCCGGTCACGAACAACTGCAGGCCCGAATAACCCAGCTTCAGGCTGCCGTTGAACGAGGAGCGGTCCACATCGACGTCAGTGCCGAAATAGTTGTAGCCGAGGCCAACGCCGGCATGGCGGTGGAATATCCAGGTCGCCGAGGCGCGCAGGTCGGTGATCCTGCCGTCGTAGCCCTCGAGCTTGGCCTTGAAGAACTGGGCCTGCGCGTCAAGCAACCACTGCGGCGCAACTGCCCAGGCGCCGCGCAGGCCGATGACCGGCAGCGGCGCCGGGACGCTGTTTTCACGGGTGGTGGACTGCGCCGTGGAAACATTGCCTTCGGAGTCGGTGAAGGTCGCCTCCCCCGAGAGGGACAACTTCGTGCCGATATAATGGACGCCAAGGGATCCGGCCAGCTCGTAACGCGGCTGCTTCGCGAACGCATACTCATACGCCAGTTCGATAATCCGGAGCTGCGACTCCGCGGTCACGCTCGCACCGATATTGAACGTATAGTCACCCCAGTTGATCGTCTCGTCGAGCGAGCGAGAGCCCTTGCTCTGGTCATCGAAATACAGGAAACGCAAGTGGTGCTTCGGCGAGATGCGCCACAGACCATCGAGACGAACGCGGGCGGCATCCCCGTCCAGACCGAAGTCCTTGCTCAGGTTGACCTCCTCGTTGATTCTGTTGGCCTGCCCGTTCAACGCGCCCTTGACGTCGGTACCGACGATGAACGTGCCGAGATTCAGATTGAACTTGTCGTCGAGCAGCGATTGTGCGAAGTCGTTGGACTGTCCCAGCGCCGGGGATGACACAACTACCGCCAGCAAACAGAAAGCGAGCGTGGAAATCGTGAGACGCGACATCATTTGTTGGCTCCCGGGGTTTGAATATCGCTTTAGCGCCGGCCTCCTCCCCCGCCGCCCATTCGCGCGCCCCCGGCGCCACCCCGTGGCATCGGGCGCATGCTCTCCCGCGCCATGCCCGATTGCCTTGCCTGATACGAGCGATCCAGCTCCGTCCGATCGAGCGACGACGTGGACGGCGGGCGCGTGGTTCGAGTGTCACGCGTCGTCGCCTGGGGCTGGCGCGGATCGGACCCTGAGCGGTCGCGAGCGGTTGTTTCGGTACTCCAGCTGCCCTGCTCGCGCGTCTCCCACTGGTCGCCCGTACGCCGCACGACATTGCCGTTGCGGTCCGCGTACACGTTGTTCTCGCGCCCGGTCGACGGTCGCGCCTGCTGCAGATCACGCGAAGTCGCCGCGCGGTCGTCCACCCGGCCGCGGTTTTCAGCACGGTTGTACAGATTGTTCTGGCTGGCACGGTTGAGGTCGCCCGCGCCCGAGGCCCTCATCCTGTCGGCGACCTGCGCGCGATTGCCGGCATTGATCGTGTTGCCGATGTTGATGTCACCACCATGATGAGAAACCCGGGGCGGCGGACGATAACCGCCACCGTACCAGCCGCCACAACACCCGTAAGGAGGATACGGTCCGTAGCCCCCGCCCCAGATCACGCCGATGCTGATGAAGCCGTTGGTCCAGCTCAGGCCATAGTTCCAGCCGGTCCACGGGTTGTATCCGACGTGCAGGCCCCAGGTCGGCGGCCGCGGATAGTAATACACGGGGCCCCAGTACGGCGGGTAGTACCAGCCGGTGCCGTACACCGGCACGCCATAATAGGGGTATGACCAGAGATAGCCGGAGGTGTAGCCCACGTACACCACCTCGGGCGTGGAATCGTATATGGTGACGTAGGTGGTGTTGTACATCGGCGAGCTCGGCGGGATCTTGTCGATCTCCTCCTGCGGGATCTTGTCCGCGACGATCCACGGCCCGGTGGCCGAGGCGGCCGTAAACCACACGCCGTTGTCCACCGCGTAGAAGCGCTTGTCGATCTCGAGCACCTGGGCGCCGGTGTTGACGGCGTAGGCGACGTTGGTGCCCGCAATCTTCTCGAACTTCGGCTCGCCGTCGTATTGGACTTCCAGCTTCGCCTCGCTGCGCTTGATCGCGGCGGTCTGGGGGATGGCTGCGTTGAGTACGGCGTCCTCGGCTTCCGGCGTGCCCGCAACCGACGTGCGGATGCCGCCGATATCCGAGTCGGGCGGGATATCCCTGAAGCTCGCCGGGAGCTGGTCGGGGCGTACGAATGTCCAGGGACCGCTTTGCGCCCTGGCCCGATACCAGCGACCGGAAAGCAGCAGATACATCTGTTGATCCGAGAGATCACGCAGCCACGGCGTCTCGGTGTTGTCGACATAAAGCAGTTTGTCGCCTGCCAGCGCTTTCCAATTCGGCTTGCCGGTGGTCACAATCAGTTCGGTCGGCTGTGTCGCGACGTGGATCTTCGGCGGCGTCGCGGGCTCGGGGATGTCTGCGTCGGGCGGAGGCAGCATCTTCAACAGCTCGGCGGGCGGCGCCGGCGTCGGCGTGAACGGCCCCATCGGATCGTCCGCGACGTACCAGAGCGAACCACCGCTCAGGTACACCCGTTTCGCATTGTTGTCGCGAATCACGGCAAACGGCGTATTCAGCGCGCGCGAGTAAGCGTCGTTTTCAAGCGTCCTGAAACGCGGCATGCCATCGTAGATCAGCAGCACGGCGAGCTCTTCGCTGAACACGATCGCGGGCGGATCGTTCTTCATCAAATCAAGGCTTCGCTGTTCGCGCTCTGCGAGGGCGAGACTGGCGGAGAGCCGCTCCAGCGATATTTCGAATCCGGCCTTTGGCACCGCATTGTTCACGACCTCGGTGAAGCGTGCCTCGCCTTCATCGGTCGAATCCGGCCAGCGGACGTTCGTGACCTGCAGATCGCGCACGAGCACCATGCCGCCATCCTGATCCGTATCGATCTTCGCGGAGAACCAGAACACCCCGAAGACCGGTTCCGTCCTGGTCTTGAGCTCAAGCGACATTGCGGCCCTGCCCGTGAGCAGGTTGCCGCTCAGCTTCTCCGGCTGCAATTGATAGACGACGATCGTGCCCTCGGGCGCCTCGATCTCCTTCGGCCATTCCAGCGCGAATGCGTGCAGCGGGAGCAAAGCGGCCATCAGCGCTGCGGCCACGCCGAGAATCGCACACTTCGACAGTCGATATCTATCCAAGGCCCACCTCATCCTGTTGAAACAATCATCGATCCTGAGCGATCAGAACACCTCGTCGACAGATTTATACGAATAGTCCGGGTCGCGGTAATCGCCGGCCTTCTGTCGCTTGGGCAGTTTGATCTTCTCGCGCGGCACTTCCTCATAGGGTATCTGGCTCAACAGGTGGGTGATGATGTTCAGCCGCCCGCGCCTCTTGTCGTCAGTCCGCGCGACATACCACGGCGCGAAGCCGGTATCGGTCGCGACGAACATCGCATCGCGCGCGCGCGAATAATCGTACCAGCGGCTGTAGGACTTCAGATCCATCGGCGACAGCTTCCAGATCTTGCGGCCATCGTCGATACGCGCCTCGAGCCTGCGCGTTTGCTCTTCCTCACTCACTTCGAGCCAGTATTTGATCAGGATAATACCGGATTCGACGATGGCCTTTTCGACCAGCGGCACCGCCTTCAGGAACTTTTCCACCTGCTTCTCATCGGCGAAGCCCATCACGCGCTCTACGCCGGCGCGGTTGTACCAGCTGCGATCAAAGATTACGATCTCCCCCGCCGCGGGCAGATGCGGCAGATAACGTTGCACATACATCTGGCTCTTTTCGCGATCCGTCGGCGCCGGCAGCGCAATGACCCGGAAGATCCGCGGGCTGACCCGCTCGGTGAGCGCCTTGATGGTGCCGCCCTTGCCGGCGCCGTCGCGGCCCTCGAAGATGACACACACCTTCAGTCCTGCGTGGACGACCCACTGCTGGAGCTTCACCAGTTCCACATGCAGCCGTTTGAGTTCCTTTTCGTACGTCTTGCGCTTCATGCGCTCACGCGCGCCCGTGTCGCCGTCTTCTTTCACTTCCTGTTTATCGCGCTTCATGACTGGATCCTCGGATTTTCGGGGCGGTCGGCCAGGTATCTGGCGACGGCCGTTTCGACATTGAAAAACATCCGCTGCTCGCCGAGCGCCTCGCCGAGCGGGGAGCGCCGCACCATCGCCAGCACGTCCGGCGTGAGCCCCGCGAGCCACACCGATACACCTGCGTCCCGCAGCCGGCGTTCGGCGTCGGTCAGCGCCTTCAGTGCAGAATACTCGAGATCGAATACACCGCTCAAATCGAGCACAACGACACCGGCTTCGGCTTCCGCGACCAGCGGTCGCATCTTCCCCGCGACGTGCTCGATATTGATGAAAAACAATCTGCCTTCGAGCCGCAGCATCAGCAGGCCGGGGAAAACCTCGTCGCCCGGATGCTCAGCCGAGCGCGGCCGAAATACATTCGTGCCGGGCTTGCGGCCAAGGACGTGCACCGGCGGATTCGCGACCTGGTAGCCGAGCGCAATCAGCGAGACGATGATCGACACCAGTATGCCCTGCAGCGTGCCGAGCAGCATGACTCCCAGGAAGGCCGCGATCGCCCAGACAAACTCGGTGCGACGGATGCGCAGGATGCTGCGGAAGTCGGCCATATGGATCAGGCCCACCGAATAGACGATGACCACCGCCGCCAGGGTCGCCTGCGGCATCAGGGCAATCAGCGGCGCCAGAAACAGCATGGTCAGCAGCGTCATCGCGGCGGTCACCACCCCGGCGATCTGTGTCCTCGCGCCGGTCCTTCGATTCACCGCGGTCTGCGACGTGCCGCCGCCGGCCGGCATCGAACCCAGCAGGGCGCCGCCCGCATTCGCGAGCCCGGTCGCCAGCAACTCGGCATTGGGGCGCGGCGACGGTTCGTTTTTAGCGACGAATGCCCGCCCCGCCGCGATCGTCTCGGTGAAACTCATCAAGGCGATGCCTACGGCAGCCGGCCACAACTGTTGCGCCAGACTCAGATCCGGCAGCGTCACCGGAGGCAGCCCGGCCGGAATCGCGCCAACCAGTTCGACGCCGAGGGCGTGCCAGCCGAACAGCCCCGCGCCGGCGATGGCGCCGCCGACGGCGATCAGCGGCGCCGGCCAGCGCGGCCGGAACTTCTCGAACATCGTCAGAACGACCATGGTGCCGATGCCGATCGCCAGCGTCACGGCGGACATGCCGTGAAGTCCATGGCCGATAGCGGCGACGTTCTCGATGAACGTGCCTTTGGTGAAGTGTATGCCGAGGATCTTCGGAATCTGATCGACGATGATCACGACGGCGATGCCCGCCTTGAAACCGACCAGCACCGGTTCGGAGATGAAATTCGCGACGAAGCCGAGGCGCAACACTGATGCCAGGATCAGTACGGCGCCCACCATCAACGTCAATAGCGCGGCCGCCTGCAGCAACGCGGCTGGATCGCCGTCCGGTACAACTGCGCCGAGTTGCGCACCGGTCAGGATCGCCAGCGTCGTACTGGTGCTGACGCTCAGCGGGCGCGAGGTGCCGAGCATCGCGTAGACGAGCATCGGTATAAACGCCGTGTACAGCCCGACCTGGATCGGCAGGCCGGCAACGGTCGCGTATGCCATCGACTTCGGGATGACGACCGCTGCGGTCGTCAGACCAGCCACCACGTCGGCGCGCAACCACGGTCGCTGATATTCCGGCAGCCAGGCAAACAACGGAACGACGTCTCGTAACTTCATGGTTCGGTCGCGCAATGACTGCCCGGCACAAGCATCCGGGCTCCGGGGTTACACCCGATGCGCTGTCAGCTCCGTTTGCCTTGCTCGTTCTCGACCGCTTTGCGCGTGATTTCGCCATACAAGCCGATGAGCCGCGCAACCAGTTCCTGGAATTTCGGATTCCGATCCGCAAGCGCCCGGGCATCGCTGGCATCATGGAACACCCGCTCCAGGAACTGGATGTCATTGTCACTCAGCAGTTCACCGCGATCCACCCGCGCCTTGAGTTCCAGCGCACGAGGTAACCTCAACTTTTCAAGCCGCTCGAGCAGTGCCTGAATCGTCCCGGCGTCCTGGTCAGATTTATCCATTGCGGACTCCTTGGCTTGGTTCATCTTGCCGAAACACTTTCCCCTACTCCACTAAGCGCCGAAGTGAGCCGCGGGGATTTCATGGCCACAATTCACCGCCGCTGCTACGACGGCGAATGCCTTCACTACTGATGCTCCGGTTACTGATTCCCGGGATCAGTACTCGTAGAAATACTCCTGCAGCTTCTTGGGATCGCTGGTCTTGGTCAGACCCAGCATCAGCAGCACCCGCGCCTTTTGCGGATTCAGTTCCATCGACGCGATGCTGCCCATCTCGTCGTCGTTCAGCTCGACGTTGCGGTCGGTGATGCCGCTGTTGGTGCGCGAGGAGCGCACTACCGCGACGCCCTTCTTGATCGCGTCCTGCAAGCCGGCGACGGCGGTCTTGGTGGCGTTGCCGTCACCCACACCGGCCAGCACGATGCCCTTGCAGCCGAGCTTGACGCACTGGTCGATGAAATCGCGCCCGACATTGGCATAGGCATAGAAGATCTCTACCCGGGGCAGTTCGGATAATCCATCCACCGAGAACACGCTCGTGCCGGTGTGTTTGGTGGCCAGCGGGTCGTACCAGTACACGCGACCGGCGTTGGTCATCCCGGCCTTGCCGCGGTTAGGCGACTTGAAGGTGTCGAGCTGCGTGGTATTGGTCTTCGTGGCCTCGCGCGCATAGTGGATCTCGTCGTTGAGCAGCACCATCACGCCCCGCCCGTTCGCCTTCGGGTGCACCGCGGCTGACACCGCGTTGTAGATGTTGGCCGAACCGTCCGCGCTGGTTGCCGTGGCGGGCCGCATCGAGCCGACCAGAATCACCGGCTTGTTGCTGCGGATGACGAGACTCAGGAAATAGCCGGTCTCTTCCATCGTGTCGGTGCCGTGAGTGATCACCACGGCGTCCACGTCGCTTTTCGCCAGCACCTCGTTCAAACGCTTGGCGAGCTTGAGCCAGACCTCGTTGTTCATATCCTGGCTGCCGATGTTGACCACCTGCTCGCCGGTAATGTCCGCCAGATCGCCGAGGTGGGGGACAGCCTTGATCAAATCCTCCACCTGGAAGGTGCCGGACTTGTAACCCGCGTCCTGGCCTTCCGCCTGCGCCCCGGCGATGGTGCCGCCGGTCGCCAGGATGACTACGCGCGGCTTTGCGGCCCAGCTCGCGCTGGCGCCCAGCACCATTGCCGCGATCAACGCGGTGCTCAACACTTTTGCGATGTTCATGCTTATATCCATCCTCAGAAGTTGTACTTGGCAGAAAACTGGAGACGCGAGTCATTCGCGGAGTCGCCGTTCAGGTTCTCGCGCGCGCCCCATATCACCTCTCCGCCGACCATCACGTTCTTCGCCGGGTAGTGCAGCAGGTTTGCCGATGCGTATTGGCCTCTCTTGTATGAACCGGCTGATTGCCCCTCGGAATTGTCCTGGTCGGTCAGACTGTAACCGATCGAGCTGCTCCACCTGTCACTCCAGTACTTGTCGTAATAGAGCAGAAATCCGAGTATCGGCAAAGTCTCGGCACCACCCGATACAGTTTCCGGTCCCAGGTCGGCGCCACCATCGTTGAAGTAATTCGCGATCCCCTCACCGTAGGCCACCTGAACCAGGATCTTGTCTTTCTCCGAGGTATTGATGACCCCACTCAGGTTCAAGCCCCAGCCCATCAAACTATCCGATATGCTTTCATCAGCGGAATCGAAACCGATCGAGCGCACGATACCGGCGGCCTGGAAGTGTCCCCATGACGCATCCATGCGGTACTGCGCAGTGAGGTCCGGAAACTGGTTTCTGCTGCTTACACCTTCAATATCGATGAGGTCTTCTGGAACCTGGCCGTAATCGATGGCTGATCCCGGCCCTTCAAGCGCGATCGCAGCCTTCGTTCCGCCCTGGTTCATGAACGTCCAGCGCGCCTGGATATTGCGGAAGAAGATCATCCCGGTAGGGCCCCAGTACTCTATGGTATTGGGGAAGACATCTATGTCCATGAACAGGCTGTTGGTCTGTCCCGCAAGGAATTGACCGAGCTCGCCGTAGGCATGACGCAGGCGGATCGTGGTCTTGCCCTCGTCGGGACCGACGCCGAACATGTCGAACTCGAACTTGGACTTGAGATCCCCGATTTCTGTGGGAATCAAGCTGTTAACGCCCAGGCGCGTCTGACGCACACTGAAGGTCGTTTCACCGTCCTTGCCGCATCCGGGATCACCCGGACAGACCACCGGGATCCTGGACGGACGCAGCGCGGCGGTCCAGTTGGGATGGGAGCGGTTGAAATCATAGATGGCGTCCATCATGACGAAGCCGTAAATATCCAGGCTCGGCTCGTCTATCGTCCCTGCCTGTGCGACCTGCCCCAGAGCGGTGACTGCCACCAGCGGAATCATCGCACCCAGAGTTGTTGCTGTTCTCGCTTTCATATTGTCATCCTTTCAATTAAGTGATCCTGCTGCGCTGAGATCCGTACACCGTGATTTACATGCCTGAGCCAAAGATATTCAGACCGAGTTCGTTCACGATATATTCGATCGCCCTGGCGGAACGCACGCTGTTGCCCGCATCGTTGACGCGCGGCGAGAAACCGACAATGGCCATCTGCCCCGGCACGACCGCGACAATTCCGCCGCCGACGCCGGTCTTCGACGGCAGTCCGGTGGTATACGCCCATTCACCTGATTCGTTGTAGAAACCCGCCATCATCATGATCGCAAGCACCTTGGGAACATACTTCGCGTCGATCACCTGTTTTTTGGTAACCGGATTGACGCCGTTGTTGGCCAGCGTCCCGCCCATGACGGCAAGCTGCTTGGCCGTCACGCCTATCGAACACTGCTTGGTGTAGACGTCCACGGCTTCCATCGGGTCGGAGTAGATCCGGTCGGAAGCGGCAAGGATATAAGCATGCGCGCGATTGCGCTGGTTGGTGGCTGCCTCGGACTTGTACACGTCGGCGATCAGCTCAAGCTTTGCGCCGGACAGGTCATTGAAGAAGCCCAATATCTTGTTATAGCGCTCATCGGCGCTCTTGGCCTGTACCATGCTCGTAGCTGCGATGGCGCCTGAATTGACCAGCGGATTCACCGACACCTGGGGGATGATCTGCGTGGCGAGAATGGAGTTGAACTTCTGTCCCGTCGGCTCGACGCCGATCTTGTCCTTGATCGCCTGATCGCCCTGCTGCTGCATGACCAGGGCCGCGGTAAACGGCTTCGACACCGACTGGATGCTGAAGGCATAATCAACGTCACCGGCGGTAAATACCTTTCCTGTTGCAGTGACGATCGCCACGCCGAACAGCTCGGACGGCACCTTCGCCAGCTCGGGGATGTAGTCGGCGTTCGCTCCATCCTTGACATCCTTGAATTTCGCGTGGGCCTCCTTCACGACCCGCTGCAAGTCCGCCTCGGAAGGAGCCGCGAAGGCCGGCCCGACCGCAAACAGGAATGCGACCACCACAATACTGCATGCCAGATTGGAATATCTTTCGTTGCTTTTCATGTCATCCTCCTTGCCACCTGTGCCAAACCCGATGTACCCACATTATTGTGATTTCATGATCTCTGGTCAGCGCTTCGTACCCGGCGTCTTGACCTTGGTCTTGGTCCTGGCCTTGGCCGGCTCCGCGCTCTTGCCCGTGGCTGCCTCATAGGCCTGCCGGTAACCGCGCGCGATGGCGCGCACAGCACGGCCGATGTCGTCGTAAACATGATCGTCCAGGTTCGCGAACGATACGCGGACCGACCAGTTCGGCGCGGCGAATCCGCCGCCGTTGAGCAGCACGATGCCGTGGTCTTCGGCGAGCCGGAATACGATATCGAGCGGATGCACGTTCGCCTTCATCCACTTGACTACGTCCTCGCCGACGTACTTGCGTGCCCAGAATTCGAAATCGATCAGGCCGTAGTAGTAATCGAAGTATTCGTTCTCCCCGACCTCGATGGCCAGCCCCTCGATCGTCGCCTCGACCCGTTTCTTGACGATGCCGATGCAGGCTTTCTGATAGTGCTTCTTTTTATCCATCAGCTCGCTCAGGGAAAACAGTGTCATCATGACCTGCTGCGGTAGCGACAAGCCCGCCGTGTGATTCAGCGCAACATCGCGGCTGTCAGCGACGATGCGGTCGATGAATGCGAGCTTGCGGGGCTCGGTCGTGAGGCCGCCGTAGCGCTTGTCGAGCAGCTTCTTGACCGGCTCTGGATGCGCGGCGATCATCTCATCCAGGATATTGTCCTCATGGATCGAGATCGTGCCGAGGCGCCAGCCGGTACAGCCGAAGTACTTGCTGTACGAATAGACGCCGATGGTGTTCTTCGGGTACGCCCCCATCAGCGAACGGAAACCTGGCACAAACGTGCCGTAGACGTCGTCCGTCAGCAGGATGAGATCCGGCCGCTTCTTGAGCACCGCCCCGAGCTTCCTGATCGAGTCGGGTGACAGCGCCACGGCGGACGGGTTACCCGGGTTGACGATGAAGAACGCCTTGACCTTCGGGTCGAGGAGCTTTTTGAGTTCTTCATCCGTGTACTGGAACTTATCTTCCTGCCTTGCGCGAACCTCGACATACTTGAGGTCGTAGTCCTCCAGGTGCGCCATCTCGAGGTACGGGGTGAAGATCGGCACGCCGAGCGCGATCGTGTCGCCGGGGTTGATGATGCGATTGCTTTTCAGCGACTTGAAAATGTAGCACATCGCGGCGGTGCCGCCCTCGACCGCGTAGATCTTGAATTTGCCTTTCGGCCGCGGGTTTCCGCACATCGCCCACTGCAGGTACTCGTGGACGATCTGTTCGTTGTGCTCCAGCATGCGGTCCGGTACCGGGTAGTGGTCTCCGATGATGGAATCCACCAGCTCGTGCACGAACTTGTCGGGATCAAAGCCGAAATTGCTCACTGCCCATGGCACCATCGCCTGCAGAAAGGGCGCACCCGGCATGTCCTCGTGCTTCTTCAGCCAGGCCTCGAGGCGGTCGGCAACACCCGAAGCCCTGGGCATGCCGCCGACGCCCGGCGGCAGGTCGAGCACACGCTTGCACTCTATGATTGCGAACTGCCCGAGCAGAAAAAATGCTTCGCGCGGCTCAGTGGCGACCCAGTTTGGATTACCGCGACCGGCGTTCAGGTATGAGATCGACGATTCCAGCGCGGACTTCGATGCGACATCGGCAAGGAAATTCTTTATCTCAAACGGACCCAGCTTCTCGTACTGTTTAAGACCCAGGATATCCAAGCGCATTCTCCTTAGTATTGTATTTGGCGCAGGGTGGTCCTTCTGCCTGTCGCAATGGTACTACCCCTTAAGGCGGGTGCCAATCGCCTTTCTTCATAAATATTATGAATAAGTCTGCTCGCGAACAATCGAGATCCGGAACCGTGCTGGATCCCATGGACCGATTCTCGGAGATCGTGTTCGGCGTTATCATGGCGCTGTCTTTTACCGGGACGATCAGCATTGCCACCGCCGGCGAGCAGGATATCCGTCAGCTTCTGTATGCAGCCTTGGGCTGCAACCTTGCCTGGGGGATCGTGGACGGGGTGATGTATGTCATCAGCAACCTGGTCAAGCGGGGGCGGGCACTCTCGACTGCGCGCTCGATTGCCTCTACCGGAGACGCAAGGACTGCGCGAAATATCCTGATCCAGTCCTTGCCTGAGGATATCGTCAAAATCCTGCCTGTTACGGTGATCAATGACCTCAAGTCTGCGATAGCTGCCGGAGCGCATACCCTGCAAAGACCGCGAATCACGCGTGATGATCTTCTCGGTGCAATCGGGATATTTATGCTGGTAGCGGCATCCACACTGCCGGTTGCCTTGCCGTTTATGCTGTTAACAGATGCCGAGCTTGCTTTGCGGACATCCAACGGAATAGCGCTGATCATCATGTTTCTGTGTGGCTACGCGATTGGTCACCATGCCGGTTTTGGCGCATGGCGATCCGGCGCTATCATGCTGATCATTGGCGCTGCCTTGGTGATGGTCACCCTGGTATTGGGCGGCTAGGCTTCCAGCGGATATCCTGTCCCGCCGGCGCTTCCCGTGCTGGAATGGATATGCATGAGCGGCTTGGCACACTCAGTCGGAGCACTTGTATAACGGAGCACTTGTATAACAGCGTCGAATCAATCAATATTTCAGGACGATGGGTCCCGGGAAAAGCCGAGTGAGTTCCGCGTCCCGCTGACTTTGTTCGCTGGCGTATTCCGTCCATGCATAATAGGAGGGTTATCATTATGACATTGCAGACCTCGATTCAACGATCAATCCCTTCAAACCCGCATCGGCTGCCCCGGCAGGGCATCTATTTATTTACAGCCCTTGTTATGTTGCTCGGTTTCACCGTCAGCGGCATTGCGCATGCACAAGGTCTCAGCTCGCGCACCCAGACATGGGAATTCCTGGTGGCTGTACCCTATGTCGCCGCACAGTCGATCGAGGCGACCGGCGGTTCGAAAATCGATACCAATTCCAGCGTCGGCATGGGTTTCGGCATCGGCTACAACTTCGACGAAAAGCTGGCGATGAGCGTGGACATTGCCTGGAACTCACCCTCTTTCGATGCCACTATCGTTTCGGCTGATGACCCTCCATTGGATCCACGCCGGGATAACGGCGAGATGGAGACCAGCAACTGGCAGATCAATCTGCGCTATCACTTCATGACCGGCGCGTTCACACCGTATATCACCGGCGGCCTCGGCTGGACATACATCGACAGCAATATCGCCGCAGGTCCTCCTGAAATCTCGTGCTGGTGGGATCCCTGGTATGGCAATATCTGCTATGACTACCAGCCAACCTACAGCGACTGGCGCTTCTCATACAATGCTGCGGCTGGCGTAAGGTTCGATATGAATGAATCCGTCTTCATGCGCGCGTCGGTGGGCATGGGATGGATCGATCTGCAGGGCGGCAATCAGGATTTCACCATTGGCCGCTTCGAGATCGGCTTCAGAATGTAATCAGCCGGCCGGGCTTAGGCTGAGTAAAGCAGACATCGATACATGAACCGTAACCAGCCCGTCATGGTGCCATGGTACTTTGCGCGGGCAGGCATTACAGCGAGGGAATCATGAACGCCAATACACTGGTCTCCCTGCTCATGCTGGTCACCCTGCTTGCAACAGGATGCGCTACATCGACTCGGTTGACGAATGCCTGGGTCGACCCGTCCTATCAGGGGCCGCCGTTTAATAAAATAATGGTGGTCGGAATGGCTGCCAATCCCGGGGACCGCCGGACCTTCGAAGACGAATTTTCGGCGACGCTGCGCGCCTCGGGTGTAGAGGCGGTGCAAAGTTATACGGTTCTTCCGGAGCAGGAAAATGCCGACAAGAGTGTCCTGGAAAGCGAGCTGAAAAAGATGGGGGCGGATGGCGTAATCATCACGCGCGTGGTCAACGTCGAACGCAAGACGCAGTATTCGCCGGGTTATGTTTCTTCGGTTCCCAGCATCGGATATCCGCACGGGGTTTACGGTTACTATGGCTCGGCCGCGGTTGTAACTCCCGCCAGCGTCTACAATTATGACGTCATACAGGTCGATACGAGTCTCTGGAAGACCAGCGACGCCTCACTTGTATGGTCGGCCACAACCGAGACAACCGATCCTGATACACTCAGGAAAGCGATCCCGGGCTATGCAAGAATCATCAGCAATGCCCTGATTGAGCGCGGCCTGATCTCCGGCGGCCGGTAGCAGGCATATATCCATAGTAAATCATTCTGATATCTCCATTGCCGTGCGGCATCACTGGAAATCGGCAGGCCCTGTCGGGCTTCGGCGTCAATTGTATTGCGCATGGCGAGAGATTATTATTTTCAACCCGGTTGGGCAGCCTCCACTGAGGGATCCGGTTGGTTGCCGCGCCGAAAATATATCAACAAGGAGGTCCGAAAATGTTTAGATCACTGCGACTGTCTTCTCTCATGCTCGTCGTCTTATCCGCATCTGTGCCCGCCCTGTCGACAGCGGTTGAACAGGAAGCGCTCGGGGGCGCCATCGTTGTGAGTGATTCGGTGTCCGCCCAGGTGACGATTGTCGATGTCAACAAGAAAGAGCGCAAGATTACACTGCGGGACGAAGATGGCGCCGAGTTGGAGATGGTGGCGGGCGAGGAGGTACGCAATTTTGATCAAATCAAGAAGGGCGATATCGTCGTAGTCGAATATGTCCGCGCCGCCGCCACGGTGCTCGAGAAATTGAGCGACACCAATGTCGCCAGCCAGACCACCGACGTAATGCGCGCGCCCGCCGGCGCCAAGCCGGGCGTTGCAGCGATGCAAACCAGTTCTATCGTTGCCGACGTGCTCGCAATCGACACGGAGAAGCGCCTGCTTACACTGCAGGGTCCACGCGGCGGCATCGTAACCGTTACCGTCCCGGCCGACATGAAGAATTTCGACAACCTCAAGAAGGGCGACAAGATCTCCGCCATGTTCACCGAGGCGTTTGCAATATCGGTGAAGACGCCGGAAAAGAAAAAGTAACAATCATCGGGGTGGAAACCGGGGCCAGACCCTGAACATACCGGGGTCTGGCCCTTCTTGTTTCTTCCAGCCAAGCACGCCCATCCCCCACATTCCGGCACCGACGAGTGAACATTGGGTCGCCGCCATATCTCATAAATTCATATCCATATGAAATATATTCGGTTCAGAATGATGCCGTGCGTCGGTATTATCGTTTCCGTGTTGTTGTCCTGAGCTGATCTGACACCCCGTCATCGCAGCAGGCAATCGCAAGGAGCGCATGATGAGATCTTTCATACGAAAGTTTTTTCCGCCGCGGATCACGCACGAAAACAAGATCGCCCGGGGCAACCGGTCCGGCGCCAGGGCGATGATCATATCGCATGACGGCAGGGTCTTCAGGCTTCAACTACCCAAGCCCTGACCGGCAGCCCGGAGTTACCGTATCAGTGGATGATCAGTCGCACAGGGATGTGCAATTTTTCTGGCATTACTGCGATTCAAGGCAAGAGGGTTAACCATGAAAGTCACGATTCGTCACATGGCCGGCTCGTTGCTGCTGGCCGCCTTTGTTTCGCTCTCCACCGGCGCACAAGCCGCACAAGCCGCCAGCGAGCTGCTGAATGCCTCCTATGACGTCTCCCGGGAGCTGTTTCAGCAGATCAACCCGGTATTCGAAGCCCGCTGGAAAAAGGAAACGGGTCAGGAGGTGAAGATCAACCAGTCCCATGCCGGTTCATCCCGCCAGGCCCAGGCGATCGCCCAGGGGTTGAAGGCGGATGTGGTGACGTTCAATCAGGTCACCGACATCCAGTTTCTGCATGACAACGGTAACTTTGTGCCCAAGGACTGGCAGAAGAAGCTGCCGAACAATAGTTCTCCCTACTACTCCACCACGGCGTTTCTGGTGCGCGCAGGCAACCCGAAGAATATCCATGGCTGGGATGATCTGATTCGCGACGACGTCAAACTGGTGTTCCCAAACCCGAAAATTTCGGGCAACGGACGCTATACCTATCTGGCGGCCTGGATCCATGCCCATCAGGCATTCAATGGCGATCAGGAGAAGATCCAGCGTTTCGTCGGCAAGTTTCTGAGTAATGTCGCGGTGTTCGACACCGGCGGCCGCGGCGCCACCACCTCGTTCGTTGAACGCGAGATCGGTGATGTCTTGCTGACCTTCGAATCCGAAGTCAACTTGATTCGCAAGCAGTATGAATCCTCCAGCTTCCAGGTCGTGGTGCCGAAAACCAGCATTCTGGCCGAATTCCCGGTAGCGGTGGTCGAGCGGGTGGCCAAACAGCAGGGCAGCGAGAAGCTGGCCAGGGCCTACCTCGAGTTCCTGTACACCCCCGAGGCGCAACGGATTCTGGCCGAGAACTACTATCGTGTACATCATCCCGAGGTCAAGGCGGAATTCGCCGGCCAGTTCCCGGAATCGAATCTGGTTACCGTGGAAAGCGTGTTCGGGAACTGGGAAAAGGCCAACACCACCCACTTTGGCACCGACGGCCTGCTCGACAAGCTTCTCGAGGCGCACCGCAGATAACAGACTTCTGATTAATGTCTTCTCCCTCCCCGGCCCTCCCGGGTTTTAGGCTCAGTCTCGGACTGGGCCTGCTTTTTCTCAGCCTGATCGTTCTGCTCCCGATGGCCGCACTGGTGCTGCAGGCCAGCCACGGCTCATCGGGAGAAATCTGGCGCGCCGTCACTCATCCGCGGATACTGGCAAGCTATCAGGTCACGGTGATCACCGCATTGATCGCCGCATTGTTCAACGGCCTCTTCGGCTTGCTGATGGCATGGATTCTGGTGCGCTATCGTTTCCCCGGCAGACGTCTGCTCGATGCACTGATGGACCTGCCGTTTGCGTTGCCGACCGCCGTCGCGGGACTGACGCTTTCCGCGCTGTTCGCCACCAACGGCTGGGTCGGCTCACTGCTGTTGCCGCTCGGAATCCGCATCTCCTACACCGAGGCAGGGATCGTGCTGGCGATGGCGTTTACCAGCCTTCCGTTTGTCGTGAGAACCATACAGCCGGTGCTCGAAGATATGGGGCCTGAATATGAGGAGGCGTCAGCCAGCCTCGGCGCAGCGCCCTGGCAAACCTTTCTCAGGGTAGTGCTGCCGATCCTGTTCCCCGCGCTTGTCGTTGGCACCTCGCTTTCCTTCGTGCGTAATCTCGGCGAATACGGCGCCGTGATCTTTATCGCCGGCAATAGGCCCTTCGAGACCGAGGTGGTTTCGTTGATGGTATTCACGCGTATTTCCGAGTATGAATATCACGCGGCGGCATCCGTTGCCCTGCTGGTGGCGGTAACTTCACTGTCGATCCTGTCCCTGGTGCATCTGGCATTGACGCCGCTGATTCGTCGACTGCGGGACTAGGCCATGAATCGACGGCATTACCCGATCGGATCCGGGCCGATGCACTGGCTGCTGATCGCGCTCGGAGTGAGCTTGAGCGTGCTGATCCTGGTGCTGCCGTTGGCCCTGATATTGTCGGTGGTGGTATCCGCCGGCGGCGCGGCATTGATGCACCACCTCGCCGACCCGGACATGCGCGCCGCAATTCGACTGACCTTGCTGGTGACCGTGATCACGGTGCCTGTCAACGTCTTTTTCGGCACCGTGCTGGCCTGGTGCGTCACCCGTTTCGAGTTCGTCGGCCGACGGTTGGTGATGGCGATGATCGACATGCCTTTTTCATTGTCGCCGGTGATTGCCGGTCTGTGTTACCTGCTGCTGTACGGCATCCAGAGCCCGCTCGGCGAATGGCTGGACGGACAAGGCATCCAGGTCATGTTCGCGGCGCCGGGCATCGTGCTGGTAACGATATTCGTGACCGCACCCTATGTGGCGCGCGAGCTGGTGCCGCTGCTGCAAACCCAGGGGCCCGCGGAAGAAGAGGCGGCCATGATGCTGGGGTCATCCGGCTGGCAGTTGTTTCGCCGGATCACTCTGCCGAATATCAAGTGGGCGCTCTGGTATGGCGCCGTACTGACTAGCGCCCGCGCCGCCGGCGAATTCGGCTCCGTGTCCGTGGTATCCGGCATGATACGCGGTCAAACCAACACGCTGCCGCTGCATGTGGAGTTGCTGCATCAGGACTACAACACGGTCGGCGCCTTTACAGCCGCGGCGCTGCTCGCGTCGATCGCGCTGCTGGCGCTGGTGCTGAAGGCAATACTCGAATGGCGGCACCATCAGGCGCTTAAGGAAGCGGAGCGCTACAATCCAACGGCCGCCCGTCGACAGATCTGACGCCGGACCGGCTCCCTGTCCACGAACGACCGCGCCCGCATATCCGGCAACAGAATAAGGTAATGAATTTATATCGTTTCCGGAATCCGGGATCGATTGCTACGATACAGCCTGCATCACTGCTCGCACCGGCTGCCGGCTTTCGCCGACCGGATGAAGACATTCCAGGGACAGGAGAATATGGCATGAAAGACTGCATGATGATGCAATCCCTGATAAACAGGGAAATGCTGATTATTCCGGATGCTGAATCAAATATTCGGCGCCGCGAACATCCGGAGCGCGCCCAACCGGCTGATAAAGGCCTGTCTTACGGGGACGGCCGTTACGTTCCTGCTCGATCAGCCCGAGGAATCCGGCAATTTATATAACCATCGGCGGCGAATCCCCGCCCGGCCGGCAAGCGACGCATTTCGAACCCGGACGTCACTGCCTGTGCGCTATACATCCGCCATGAGCGTTTTTGCCAGGCTCAGCGCATGCCCCCGCAGCTCCGGCACGGCAATGGCCTCCCAGTATTTGCCTTTCAGCATGGGGCCGATGTAATAGAGATTCGGCAAATTACCGCATCGGTAATCTTCATCGACTTCAAAACCGATCTTCATTTCGTCCTGGCGCAGGAATCCCGCATCCGCCAGTTGCGACAACAGCGGGTTGCCGATGCGGCGAACGTCATAACAGGGGCCGGAGCAGTTGATGACCGATCCAACCGTCAGATCACGTCGCTGATCGGTGCCGCGAAGTCTCACAGTGGCGCATATCTCCCTGCCCTTAGGGGCATGCCGGAGTTGAGTAATGCGCCCTGCGAGGATTCCCACTCGGCGTGCGCTGATCAATTCGTCGAGCCGCCTTTTCGCCTCCGGCGCAAGCCTGTGCCGCAGAACATCCCAGTGATGGGCGACATGGCGCACGAATCTGGCGCGTTCGGCCTGCGCAAGCGCTCGCCATATCTCCGGGGTAACCGGCCTGAGGCTGTTGATCACATCTCTCCAGTTACCCCCGAGCGCAACGTGCCGCTGCGCCAGTTTTCGTACTGCCGAGAATAATGCCCGGATGGTGGGCGTGTCGGCCAGAACGCTTCTGACCGTATTCCGCACCTCCTCCGTCAAGGACGGTATCGTTACGAATTCCCCGGCTTCCCGATGGCCATTGGGCGCATGGCCGTGCCTGGATACCATATAAATCCTGCGCGCCGACGGGGAGGACACCAGACGGAGCAGCGTGTCCATGGCGGTGTGCCCGGTTCCAACGATCAGGACACCATCGCCCACCGGCAATCGGTCCAGCGCATGGATATCCCACGGGTTGTCCAGACAGGCATCCTTGTTTATATCCGGATCGAACGCATTCCCCCCGAGAATATCAGCCAGCGATCGAGGCGGGAAATGACCGAATGCCAATACCACAATGTCGGCGTCCATCGGAACACCGCCCTGCAGCGTCAGGGTGAATACGCCGGCCTTTCGCTGAATCCCGGTCACGAAATCCCGTATCTCAACCAGGCTGCCGGCATTATTCGTGCTGGCTTCGCCGAGCCTTGTCAGCAGATATTCACCATAGATACGCCTGATGACAAAGGAGCCGGAATGCAAGGTCGCATCCACGCCGTTGCAGAACTCCAGAAAGTCATCGGGTTTGTCGGGGAATGCGCTCATATCCACTGCCGGCACATTCAGAACCAGATGGTCATCGTCCGTTGAATAGGCCAGGCCCCTGCCGTAAGAAGCCGCGGTATCCACCAATACGATCCTTATGTGCCTGGCGGTTTCCCGGGCAAGGCGGAGCAGATTGATTGCCGTCACCGTTCCACTGAATCCCGCGCCGACTATCGCGATGGTTTTGAAATCAGGCGCCCTCATTCAGCGGCCGGACGAATAATCCATTCAACGCCGCAGGGTGCCGCGCCCGCCCTGAATGCGCAGCAGCGCGGTAACGAGCGCATCGATGTCCGCACAAGTGTTATACAGCGCCAGCGAAGGACGCACGGTGGTCTCGAGACCGAAACGACGCAGGATGGGCTGGGCGCAATGGTGCCCCGAACGCACCGCGATGCCTTCGCGATTAAGCGCCTCGCCGACTTCTTCGGAACGGAATCCGTCAAGCACGAAGGAAAGTACCCCCGCTTTCTCCGCCGCGGTCCCGATCAGCCGCAGGCCGGGAACGGTCGCAAGCCCGCGGCTCGCATAAACCAGCAGATCGTGTTCGTAGCGCGCCACGTTCTCGATGCCGACCCGCTCCAGATAATCGAGCGCCGCGCCCAAGCCGACGGCATCAGCAATGTTGCCGGTGCCGGCCTCGAAACGCGCAGGAGCAGGCTGGTAAACGGTCTTCTCGAAGGTGACGTCCTGGATCATGTTGCCGCCGCCCTGCCACGGCGGCGACGCGTCGAGCAGGTCGCCCTTGCCGTACAGCACGCCGATGCCGGTGGGTCCGAACACCTTGTGTCCGGAAAAGACGTACCAGTCGCAATCCAGGGCCTGCACATCGACACGCATATGTGAAACCGCCTGGGCCCCGTCCAGCAGGACGCGAGCGCCGTAGCGATGGGCGATCTCGATCATTTCGCGCGCGGGCGTCACGGTGCCCAGCGCATTCGACACCTGGGTAAATGCGACCAGGCGCGTGCGCGACCCGAGCAGCTTTTCGTATTCATCGAGCAGGATCTGGCCACTGTCATCGACCGGGGCAATACGCAGACGGGCGCCCTTCTCGGCGCACAATTGCTGCCACGGCACGATATTGGCGTGATGCTCGAGCCAGGTGATCACGATCTCGTCGTCCTTGCCGATGTTGCGTCGGCCCCAGGACTGGGCCACCAGGTTGATCGCCTCGGTCGCCCCGCGCACAAAGACGATCTCATCGCTCGACGATGCATGGAGGAAGCGGACGACCTTGTCCCTTGCGGCCTCGTAGGCATCGGTAGCCCGCGCCGCTATCTCATGCGCCGCCCGGTGAATGTTCGAATTCTCATGGCGGTAGAACCGCGCGAGCCGGTCGATGACCGCCTGGGGTTTCTGGGTCGTCGCGGCATTGTCGAGCCAGATCAGCGGGCGGCCATGCACGCGTTCCTGCAGGATCGGGAAATCGCGGCGCACCGCTTCGGCGTCAAAGGCCGGGTGCGCGCCCGCCAGTCCCGGCGCCGTCGCGACCTGATCAGCAGCCCCCGCGGTATTCAAAAAGTAGAACGCGGCGTCCGGCGCGGCAACCGGCGCCGGGAATCCCGGCACTGGTACTGGCGACAGCGGCTCGAGACCGGCGTCGCGAGGCCTGAGATTCAATGCAGGCGCCGCACGCGAGGATGCCGAGCGGGATTCAGCAAGGAAATAGGCAGGCAGCTCCCGGAATTCCGACTCGCCGGGAAATCCGCCGGCCCGTGCCGGCAGCGCCGCCACGGCCGGATTCTCCGGCGCCGGACCGGAACCGAACGCAGGCGCACCGATACTCTCCGCAGACGCCGAATGCCCCGGCAGCGCCGCGAAAAACTCGTTCGCGAGCCGCGTAAGAATGGCAGGATCCGGGCCGCTACTTTTTGTAGTCATGCTTGTAGTCGTGGTACTTGCCGACCGAGACGTTTTCGAGCACGGCAACGGCGTCCTCGGTCAGGATCGCAAGCGAGCAGTACAGCGAGATCAGATACGAGGCGATCGCCTTGCGGCTGATGCCCATGAAGCGCACCGAAAGACCGACGCCCTGCTCTCCGGGCAGTCCGGGTTGATAGAGGCCAACCACTCCCTGCCGGCTCTCGCCGGTGCGCAACAACAGAATACTGGTCTGGCCGTTCTCGACGCGCAGCTTGTTGGTCGGCACCAGCGGGATGCCGCGCCAGGTGAGGAACGGAGAGCCGAACAGGGTGACGGTCGGCGGCGGAACCCCGCGCCGCGTGCACTCGCGACCGAACGCCGCGATCGCAAGGGGATGCGCGAGGAAAAACGCCGGCTCCTTCCAGACCCGCGTGATCAGTTCATCGAGATCGTCCGGCGTCGGCGTTCCGCCGAACGTCTTCAGCTTCTGCTCCGGCGCGATGTTGTTCAGCAGGCCGTACTCGTCGTTGTTGATCAGCTCGTCTTCCTGCCGCTCCTTGATCGTCTCGATCGCGAGGCGCAACTGCTCCTTGATCTGGTCGTGGGGGGTGCTGTACAGATCGGACACCCGGGTATGCACATCGACGACCGTGGTCACCGCGCTGAGAAAATACTCGCGCGGATTCTCATCGTAATCGACGAAGGTTTCCGGCAATTCACGCTCGTCGCGCTGGGAACAGGCCACCAGTACGCGGGAGGCATCCTTGACCCGGTTCAGGCGGTAGATGCCCGCCTCCACCCCGACCCATGGCAGCAGATGGGTCAGCCACCGCGGGGTGATGCTCGACATCTGCGGAACGGTCTTGGTGGCATTCGCAAGCTGGCGCGCCGCCGCATCGCCGAGGGCTATCTGTTGTACTGCTGGTGTCTCCGCCATCGTATTCTCCTGACTGGAATGACTCGGTTGATATTAGTTTGCCGTGCCGACCGGATGCCTCTGCTCCTGCCCGGTCAGGCCTCGACACCGGTGGTGAATATTTCGCTGCGCACCTGCGCCTGGGTGATATTGCTGCCCGGGGGCACGCTGCGCGTCAGCCAGACGTTGCCCCCGATGGTCGATCCCCGGCCGATCGTAATGCGGCCCAGTATCGTCGCACCGGCATAGATCACTACATCGTCTTCGACAATGGGATGGCGCACGGCGCCCTTGACCAGGGAGCCGTCCTCGTCGGCCGGAAAGCGCTTGGCGCCGAGGGTAACGCCGTGATACAGGCGGACGTGGCGCCCGATGATCGCCGTCTCTCCGACCACGACGCCGGTCCCGTGGTCGATAAAAAAACTCGGGCCGATCTGTGCGCCCGGATGGATGTCCACGCCGGTAGTCGAGTGGGCGATCTCCGCGATCATCCGCGCAATCAGCGGGGTGCCCAGCAGGTAAAGCTCGTGTGCAAGACGGTGGTGCGTGATCGCCATGATGCCGGGATAACAGACCAGCACCTCATCGACGCTGCGTGCCGCGGGATCGCCCTCGTAGGCCGCGTTGATGTCGGCCTCGAGCAGGGCGCGCACCGCCGGCAGGCGGGTGGCAAACTCGTTCGTGATGGCGATCGCCTGTTCACGATATACGTTTGAGCCGACGGCGGACATGGAAGAGAACTGAAGCTCCAGACGCACTTGATCGCACAGATCCCTCAAGGTCACGTCCAGCGTATGCCCGACGAAATAGTCGATTCCTTCCTCGGTGAGCTCCGGCAAACCCAGGCGGTTGGGGAACAGGGCGGCATACAACCCGTCCAGAACGGCGACCAATGTCTTGCGAGCCGGCAGCTTGGGCGGCCGGCCTCTTCTCTGGCGGTTCTCCAGTGATTGGATACGCAATGCATGCAGTTCGGAAACGATCGAATCTATATTCCAACGCAGACAGGAATTCGTACTCATCTGCCCTGTTGCACCTGCTTCATGCCGGGGAAGGGCGCCGGACAAATCGTGACGACTCTGATCATCCGCCATGAAAATTCTCCAAAAAAAAAGCCAGCGGCCCTGTCGGGCGCACTGGCTTCCGGTTGTCCGGTCAGCTCATCTGAGGTTAAAGATATTAAAAAAGCAAATAAACTACAATCTAAAAAAGTGATCGCCCATCGTCAAAACCGAACCGCCGTCGCGACCAACGGGATAGTCGGCAGCGCCGCCCGACGCAAGCAACAACGGCGCCTGTACATAAAGCCGGCTAGATATCATGCTCCCTTTCCGCCCTGATCGAATCCCGTACCACTGATTCAGACAAGGATGGAGAACACAGCTCTATGAAACGATAGGAGAATCCGCGCAGGAAATGACCGCGACGGATAGCGATCTGCGTGGTGTTCTCTTTGAACACGTGGCCGCTGTCGAGCAGCCTCAGATCCTTGTCCTTGGCCGGATTGAACCCCATTGAAGCGATGACCCCGACGCCCAGACCGAGTTCGACATAGGTCTTGATGACGTCGGCATCCAGCGCAGACATGACAATATCGGGGACGATTCCCGCATTCCTGAACGTCTCATCGATGCGCGCGCGGCCTGTGAATCCCTCGTGATAGGTCACTATCGGATATTCCGCTATCGCTTCCAGCGTCAGCATGCGAACCGATTCCAGCGGATGCCCCGCGGGAACGATGACCGAGTGATGCCAGGTGTAGTAGGGAAAAGCTATCAGTTCCTCGACTTCGCCGACTTCTTCCGTCGCAATCCCGATGTCGGCCTGTCCCTCCAGCAGCATGGACACAATCTCGGATGGACCGGCCTGATGCAGCACCAGATGAACCCTGGGAAATGACCGCTTGAATTCCGCGACGACTGCCGGCAGGGTATAACGCGCCTGCGTGTGCGTCGTGGCAACCCGCAACTCCCCTTGGTCCCGCTTGCTGAACTGATCCGACAGGTTTTTGATATTGTTCGCATCCATCAGGATGCGCTCGATGATCGCGACCAGTTCCCTGCCGGGCTCGGTAAGGCCCAGCAGGCGCTTGCCTTTGCGAATGAAGAGCTCGACACCGAGCTCATCCTCGAGATCCCTGATGTGCCTGGAGACGCCCGACTGGGAGGTAAACAGGGCATTGCCCACCTCGGTCAGGTTGAAGTTGCGCCGCAGGGTTTCCCGGACGATGCGCAATTGCTGAAAATTCATGGCAGTCTCTTTGCCGCCGTCAGGCACGCCCAGCGCGCTCCGATATCGTTCCGACTGTCTCTCGCCCGCGACTGCTGAACGGATCTGAAAAGTTCCAGCCCCTGCGGCCAGGGGCCGAAGCCGGAATCGATATTGATATGGCCGGCCGCGCCGATGTTGATGAAGCGACTCCCCCACAGATCCGCCCAATAGGCCGCTGTATGGAGGCTTATCCACGGGTCATTCGCGCTGGCCACGACGAGGCTTGGATACGGCAGCGGCTGCCGGGTCAAAGAACACGACAGACTTCGCATCGACGGATTCGGGTTGCCTGTCGTCCTCAATCCAGAGGAGGAAAATCGATCCGGGTCGGCAGGCGCCACGAATAAGGCCCCGGCAACACGACAAGGCGGGTCGGCGGTGGCGGCAATCGCCGCCAGACAACCGAAACTGTGCGCCACCAGCCAGACGGCTCCGGTGGTAGATTCGATCTCCTGCCGGATCTCATAGGCCCAGTTTGCGATCACCGGAGCACTCCAGTCGATCCGGCCTACCCGCCGCGTATTCGGCAACTCGCCCTCGAACCAGGATTGCCAGTGGGCGGGACCACTGCCCATGAACCCCGGCACGATCAATATCGTATCCTTCATGCCGACAACCGCAACAGCCCGCTTACCCACAGACTGACTCCGGCAAGCGAGCACAGCGCCAGCGTGGTGAACAATCCCAAGCGGAACAGGAACTGGCAGGCCAGCGCAAACGCAACCAGCCCCAGCGCCAGCAGATCGAGGCTGCCGAACACCGGCACGAACGGTTTCAGCACGCCCCAATGCAGCCGTTCCACCTGCCCGAACACCACATGCATGCCGAACCAGAGCGACAGATTCAGGATCACGCCGACGACGGCCGCGGTGATCGCCGCCAGCGCGCCGCCGAGCGCCGGGCGGCCGCGCAGGGTTTCGACATACGGCGCGCCGAGAAAAATGAACATGAAGCTCGGCACGAAGGTCACCCAGGTCGCGAGCAGTCCGCACAGGATGCCGCCGACCACGGGATCCAGCCCACTCTCGCGAAAACCCGCGAGAAAGCCGACGAACTGCACCACCATGATCAGGGGACCCGGCGTGGTCTCCGCGAGACCCAAGCCGTCCAGCATCTCCCCCGCCGTCAGCCAGGCGTGGTGCTCGACCGCCTGCTGCGCCATGTAGGCCAGCACCGCATAGGCGCCGCCGAAGGTCACCAGCGCGAGTTTGCTGAAGAACAGGCCGGTCTGCGTAAACACGTGGTGCAGACCAAGGCCCCAGGCCAGCAGCACGGTCGGGGCCAGCCACAGCGGCAGCCAGACCGCAACGACCTGCAGTGCGTGCCACCGCGACGGACGCGCGCCCTCCAGATGACGCTCATCGGCTTCGTCGCTGGCCTCGCCGTGGCGCGGCGGCTCGAAGCCCTGCCAGCGATACCAGCCGCCGAGGAATCCGAGGATCGCCGCCGCCAGCACGATCAGCGGAAACGGTGCGCCGAAAACGAACAGGCCGACGAATGCGGCGGCGGCGATCATATAACGCACCGTGCTGCCGAGGGCGCGGTGAGAGAGGCTGATGACCGCCTTGATGACGATTGCCAGCACCGCCGCCTTGAGACCGAAGAACAGCGCCTCGACGACCGGAACGTTGCCGGCCAGCGCATAAACCAGGCTCAGGAGCATCAACGCGACGACGCCCGGCAACAGGAACAGCAATCCGGCCATCAGGCCGCCGACCGTGCGATGCATCAGCCAGCCGATATAGATCGCGAGCTGGATCGCCTCCGGTCCCGGCAGCAACATGCAATAGTTCAGCGCGTGCAGGAAGCGCTGTTCGCCGATCCAGCGTTTCTCGTCGATCAGTATCCGCTGCATCAGCGCAATCTGGCCGGCAGGACCGCCGAAGCTCAGGAGCCCGATGCGCAACCAGACGGCAAAGGCCTCACCGAGAGCGATGGACCTCGCGGCATTCATGGGTTGTTCGGCCAAAATTCAGCTCTCAATCTCCGGCGGGAGAAACACGAAATGCCCTCACCGAGGCATTCGAGCTGAGCAGATTACTCAGCCTGCCCGCGTGCTCGGACCTGTTGGTACGGATGACCATGCGATACTCGAAAAAATCAGCGTCGATGTTCAGACGATAATTCAGGTTGGCGACCGTGAACCCCTGCCCGGCCAGAAGTTCGCGCAGATCGACCTCCGGCATCACGGCATCGCGGGCAAACCGGACGACGAGATGGGCGTAGAACTGGGATGGCATTCGCCGCTCCACCCATCCGAAGATCGACAGGATGCCCAGCGTGATGAAGGTCGCGAGGATGGCCGGAAAGTAGAAACCGATCCCGATCAGTATCCCGATTGCCGCGGTTATCCATATCGATGCGGCCGTCGTCAGTCCGCGCACGGACAAGCCTTCTTTCATGATCGTACCGGCGCCGAGGAAGCCGATGCCGGTCATGATCCCCTGCGCCATCCGCGTCGGATCGAGTGCGATGCGGCTGTGGGTCGCTTCGGTGAACCAGCGCGTTTCGTAAACTGTCACCAGCATCAGCAAACTGGTCGACAGGCAAACGAGAGCATGCGTGCGGAATCCGGCCGGACGACCATGATAGCTACGCTCGAATCCTATCGACGCGCCGACCACGAGCGCAATTGCGAGGCGCAGGAAGATCTCGCCATAGACCGGGTCAGATAAATAAACCTCGAAATACTCCATATTGTATTTTCAGGCGCCGATCATCGACCTCGCGGTCAATCGTATTCATCTGCATCCCGCCAGGGCGCAACCGGCACGAGCAGCGCCGATCGCGCCCAGTTCCGCACCCGGCTCCGCTGCGATACCTTTCGTCAGTGTGCCGAGCCCTTCCCGGGCTTCGGTTGCGGCGTCAGCCGGAGATAGGGCCTGACAGCGCGATAACCGTCCGGGAATCGCCGCTTGATCTCGTCCTCGTCCTTGAGCGAGGGTACGATCACCACGTCATCGCCCGGCTTCCAGTTGCCGGGCGTCGCGACCAGGTGATGGTCGGTGAGCTGCAGTGAATCGATCACGCGCAGGATCTCGTCGAAGTTGCGGCCGGTACTTGCCGGGTAGGTGATGATCAGGCGTACCTTCTTCCCCGGATCGATCACGAACAGCGATCGCACGGTCAGGGTGGCGTTCGCATTCGGATGAATCATGTCGTACAGCTCCGACACCTTGCGGTCGGCGTCGGCGATGATCGGAAAATTCACCCGTGTGCGCTGGGTATCGTTGATGTCATCGATCCAGCGCTTGTGGGAATCCACCGGATCCACCGAGAGCGCGATCGCCTTGACGTTGCGTCTGGCGAATTCATCCTTGAGCTTGGCGGTCAACCCAAGCTCGGTGGTGCATACCGGGGTAAAGTCGGCGGGGTGGGAAAACAGCACGCCCCAACTCGAACCCAGCCATTCGTGAAACCGGATCAGGCCTTCGGTGGAGTCCTGTTCAAAATCAGGGGCAATATCGCCCAGTCGTATGCTCATGATGGCACTCCTGTAGTTAATTTTCCCTAGGTATTACCCTACCCGACTCACCCCGCCCCGCTGGCGAAGACGCGCAGATTCCTCGGCTTGATGAAGACCTGCTGCCCGATCACCAGCGGCGCGCGCAGATAGCGCTCGCGCACCAGTTCCACCTCGACCAGGCCGTTTTCCTCCCCGTCGCGGTCGATCTCGATGCGCACCATCGGTCCGATCGACAGGATGCCCCGCACCGTGCCCGACGCGATCGCGCCCTCCGGACCCTCGGCGATCGCGATCTCGTGCGGCCGCAGGTGCGCGACCGCCGCCGCGGCCTGCCTGTCGGCAGCCTCCGGCAGGGGCGCGCGCACGTCGCCGATGTGCGCCCAGCCGTCATGGATGCGCCCCTGGAACAGGTTGACGCTGCCGAGGAAACGCGAGACGAACTCGGTCGCCGGCGACTCGTAGACCTCGTCGGGCGTGCCGACCTGCTCCACCCGGCCCTTGTTCATGACGACGACGCGGCTCGAGACCTCCATCGCCTCTTCCTGGTCATGCGTGACGAACACGCTGGTGACGTGGATCTCCTCGTGCAAGCGGCGCAGCCAGCGCCGCAGGTCCTTGCGCACGTTCGCGTCCAGCGCGCCGAAGGGTTCGTCCAGCAGCAGCACCTTCGGCTCGACCGCGAGCGCGCGCGCGAGCGCGATGCGCTGGCGCTGTCCGCCGGAGAGCTGGCTCGGATAGCGATCGGCGACGAAGCCGAGCTGGACCAGCTTGAGCAGCTCGTGCACCCGTGCGTGGATCTCCTCCTTGCTCAGACGCTCCGCACGCGGGCGCACGGTGAGCCCGAACGCGACGTTATCGAATACCGTCATGTGCCGGAACAGCGCGTAGTGCTGGAACACGAAGCCGACGCCGCGCTTGCGCACGTGGCGCTCGGTCGCGTCCTCGCCGTGGAAATGGATGCGGCCGGTGTCCGGCTGCTCAAGCCCGGCCATGATACGCAGCAGCGTCGTCTTGCCGCAACCCGAGGGTCCCAGCAGCGCGACCAGCTCGCCGTTCGGGATCTCCAGGTTTACGTCCTGCAGGGCCTGGAAATTCCCGAACCGCTTGTTCACGTTCTCGATCACGATACTCATGCATAGGCTCCTCTGGGGGACGTCGCCGGCGTGCCCGCCGACAGATCGGCGGAGTCATCGTCCGGCAACTGGTGCCGGACGTCCGTCCGCCATTCGACATAGGTCTTCAGCGCGAGCGTCACGAGCGCCAGCAGCGCCAGCAGCGACGCGCACGCGAACGCGGCGACGAAACTGTACTCATTATAGAGAATCTCCACGTGCAGCGGCAGCGTGTTGGTCTCTCCGCGTATATGCCCGCTGACGACGGACACGGCGCCGAACTCGCCCATCGCGCGCGCGTTGCAGAGGATCACGCCGTAGAGCAGCCCCCACTTGACGTTCGGCAGCGTGACCCGCCAGAAGGTCTGCAGGCCGCTCGCGCCCAGCGTCAGCGACGCCTCTTCCTCCTGGGTGCCCTGCTCCTGCATCAGCGGGATCAGCTCGCGCGCGATGAACGGCACGGTGACGAAGATCGTCGCGAGCACGATGCCCGGCACCGCGAACACCACTTTGATATCGTGCTCGGACAACCACGGTCCCAGCCAACCCTGCAGGCCGAAGACCAGCACGTAGATCAGCCCCGCGATGACCGGCGAGACCGAGAACGGCAGGTCGATGAGGCTGATCAGAACGCTCTTGCCCTTGAACTCGAACTTCGCGATCGACCAGGCCGCGCATATGCCGAACACCAGGTTCAGCGGCACCGCGATCGCGGCCGCGAACAGCGTGAGACGGACCGCGGCCATCGCATCGGGCTCCACGAGCGCGGTCAGGTAGGCGCCGAAGCCGCGGCGCAGTGCCTCCGTGAATACCGCGACTAGGGGCAGCACCAGGAACAGCGCCAGGAAGATCAGCGCCGCGGCGATCAGCGTCCAGCGCAGCCAGCGGGGCTCGCTCAGCGCCGAGGACAGATTGGGAGTATTGCCATTCGCGCTCATCGTCATTCCTCAGCCGTAACGGCGCCGGCTCCACCACTGGAGCAGGTTGATCGCGAGCAGCAGCAGGAAAGAGACCACGAGCATCGCGACGGCGATCGCGGTCGCGCCCGCGTAGTCGAACTGTTCCAGCTTGGTGATGATCAGCAGCGGCGTGATCTCGGACACCATCGGCAT